>JANLZB010000084.1:0-52619 GCA_031366005.1 Bacteroidota bacterium
CTATATAAAGTCTCAGCTCCCATTTTTCTGCATTTTCCATCGTAATTTTTTAATTAAATATTTTATTTGCCAGATTTTTTTCGAAGAACACTTTTATTGATCTTGTTACTTTTCTTTTCTTTAATTTCATTCAATGAATCATTTTCCTCCGGTTGACTTACAAGTTTAATTCCTTTATCAGTAATAATAAAATCTTTTAATGCACCCCAATATCCCATTCCTCTCGACTTAACTATTAACAACCTTCTTACTACCATGTGATCAAACGCTTCATTTTCCAGCTTTATCCAGGTATCTGCCAATGATGAAACTGCTTCTTCTGTTGGATCCTTTTCAGTCATCTTTTTGCGTGTAAGAGAAGTGAACAATGCATTGATACTTTTTGTTTTAAGCACATCCAACAGTCTCACCATCATAGCTTTTACTTCTATGGTGCTGCCAACTGAAATTAAACTGCTGATGGGATCTATAATAACTGTTTGAGGCTTAAATTCTTTGATGTATTTATGAAGCGAAAGCAGATGCATTTCTAATCCATGCAATGAAGGCCTGGATGCATGAATAATGAGCAATCCAGATTTTAAATAAGGTTTAAAATTTATTCCAATTGACTGCATGTTGCGCAGCAGCTGATCAGGTGATTCTTCAAAAGAAAAAAATAAAACACGCTCATTTCTCATGCAACTGCTTAAAGTAAAATAAGCAGCAAGAATTGTTTTGGCTGTTCCGGCTGATCCCGTTATGAGAATACTGTTCCCCTTATACACGCCACCTCCTTTAAATAACTTATCAAATTCGGGCAAACCGGTTGAGATTATTTCCTTAGATACTTTATGGTCTAATTTTAAAGAAGTAATGGGCAGAACAGATATACCTTGTTCATCAATTAAGAATGGATATTCATTAGTACCATGTGTGGAACCACGGTATTTTACAATCCTCAGTCTGCGTGTAGCAATCTGGTCTATTACCCGAAAATCGAGCAGTATAACACAATCAGAAACATATTCCTCTAATCCCTGTCTCGTTAAAGTATTTTCACCTCTTTCGCCTGTAATAATGGTGGTAACACCTTTTTGCTTTAACCACTGAAACAACCTGCGGATTTCTGAACGGAGAACCGCCTGATTATCCATGCCCGAGAATAAAGATTCTATAGTATCCAGCACTACACGCTTTGCGCCAATAATGTCAATAGCATAATTTAAGCGAACAAATAATGCTTCAAGATCGTATTCACCTGTTTCTTCAATCTCTGATCGTTCAAAACGCACATGATCAATCTTGAGTTTTTTTTCAGCTGATAATTTTTCAAGATCAAAACCCATTGAATTTACATTCTTTGCAAGATCCTGTGCTGATTCTTCAAAACTCATAAATACACCGGGTTCTTTGTAGTCAGTAATTCCTTTCACCAGAAATTGTATTCCCATTAATGTTTTTCCACAGCCTGCGCTTCCGCAGATTAAAACCGGCCGGCCTTCAGGAAATCCTCCACCTGTTATTTCATCCAATCCCTCTATACCCGTTGGAGTCTTTGTTAGCTTAATGTCTTTTTTATTGATTGCTGGTTGCATAAATCTTTATTTCAAAATTTACCTTTTTTTTCGAAGGGTTTAAAGATATGGAAATTCAAAAATTGTATGACAGTATTTAGCATTTAGCACACCTATCGTTCATTACAAACCCTTTTGATATATTGAAGACATACTTCATTAAAAAAAACTATTCACCTTCCGGAATAAATTTCAGTGAAACAGAATTAACACAATGTCTTGTATTCTTTTCGGTGAGTTGTTCTCCAATAAAAACATGACCGAGATGTGCTTCACAATTATTGCAAATTATTTCTACGCGTCTTCCATCTGCATCTGGAACACGTCTGACAGCACCTGGTATTTCATCATCAAAGCTGGGCCATCCGCAATGAGAATCAAATTTATTTTCTGATTTATATAATGGAGTATTGCATCGCCTGCAAACATAAGTGCCTTTGTCTTTCATATTGTTATATTCTCCTGTAAAAGGCATTTCTGTTCCCTTGTGAATAATTACTCTTTCTTCCTCCGGTGTTAATTTATTATAGTTCATTATTTTTATTTGAAATGATTAAATACAAATTTACATACTACATCATAAATGGAAATTTTGAAGACAATAAATCATTGCTATTATTACATGGATATCTGCTGGCACAACAATTTAATCTGTTCTAAAAAAACACTGCATGAAAAAGCAAGAAGATAATACAATAACGAACAAGGAAGAGGTGAGTAAAAGAATAGATAAGCTTGATCCCAATAACAATAAAAACCTGCAGCAAAAGCCCATAGTAAAGAGGCGTGGAAAAAAAGTGCATGATGATGGTTTTGAACATCGCACCAGCAATGAAATTGTTTCTTAAAAATTATTTTTTATCATTAAAATTCAAATCAAAATGACAGCAATGTGGTGGGTTTATCTGGGAATTGCAGTAATTGCCGTAGGGCTCTATTACAAGCTGCGAAAAAAATAGTTGGAGTAATAAGTAGCGAAAGGGGGAGTCGAACCCCCGACCTCAGGGTTATGAATCCTGCGCTCTAACCATCTGAGCTACCTCGCCAATTCAACCTTTTTCAAAAGGAGCGCAAATGTAAAAAAATATAAATTAGAAGATTTTTCATCCTAAAAAGTTAACCACTTGCAGATAAGATTGTTAAGTTGTGAATCCAAAAAAAACCAATTTATCACAGCAAAATTTTCCCTTCATTTCATTTTCCATCCTTTTTTATATCCCTTCTCAAATGATTTCATTTTCCGGTCTCTGTTAGAATATTCACGAACATAATCATTTGAGTACTTCTCACCCGGATGCTCCAATTTATCTTTTTTTCCAATTTTAATTCCTAATTGATAAAGCGATCCTTTCAATTGCCTGTAATCATAATTGCGGCTTATCAATAATCGAAAAATATTTAAAGCTTTATCCAATTCATCACGTGAAGTGTATTGTTCGCCTGCGTAAAATAGAAATCCATTATTTGCTTTGTACAATAAATAATCATAAAATGATTCGTGTGAAATATTAAAGCGGCTTACATTATTGTCAGAATAATATTTTGTCACTTCGTTATAAGTTATTTCTGCATTGCGATAGTCACCTTCTTTTTGCTTCACATTTACCTGTGCTAGCTTTTTTAAATAAGTAGCTGCAGGGATAATTGCGGAGTGCTCTTTCACAATCTCGCGGATGTTTACACCACAATCTTTGTTTTCATCATTTACCTTTTCAGCACTGATAAAAAAATCATCCGCTTTTATATAATCAGGAATTAACAGCGCATCTTTTCCATGAAGATATAATTCATCAAACTCACGCTGTGCATTTTCACATTGCTGACTGAATATTTTTTTTCGTAATTCTTCCAGCCGTTTGTTAAATATTTTTTCTGTTGCAAGCGAATATTTTGCCTGCATATCTGCAATGTTTCTGATACTATTTCTTGCTTCGGTTAATTTATTGCTGTTTACCAGGCTATCTCCCTTATCAAGTTTTATAAAAATCAATGGACGTGCAGCATTTGTTTTCAATGAGGGTAATTCTGCATTTGGAGAGAAACCATAATCCGTTTCCATTTGTGATGCTGTATCAAAAGAATTTAGAGCGCTTTCGTATTGTTTATTGGCCAATGCTTGTTTTCCTTCTTCAATTTTTGTGAAGTAACGTTCACGTGTAATCTCTTTTAATATTTTACGTGCTGCGGAGTCATCGTTAATATCATTGTTATTGTTTCGCTGATATTTAATTGCATCTGCAATTGATTGTTCTGCTTTATCAAATTGTTTTTTATCTAAAAAATTCTGTGCATCTTTCAGATAATCATTATAAATTCCGTTTTTAGCTGTTCTTATTCCTTTAAATAACTCGTCATTGCATCTAACGTTAGAATATTTATCACAAATATTTTTTGCATTATCATAAAACTCCAGTGCTTTATGATATTCCTTTTCATTTATTTGTTGTACACCTTTATCTAAAATTGATTCATATAAATCGCCCAGCAATTGATAGGTTAATCTTCTGGTGTCAGGATCAGGATCAAAACGAAATAAAATATCATCTGCCTTAGCAATTGCTGAATTATAATTATTGTTTCTGTAATCAATCAAAGCAAGTTGCAGTAGTGCAGGTGCAAACCCGGGATGTGCTGCCAGCGATTGTTGAAAATAATTCATTGCACCATTCGTGTTTCCGTGAGTCAGCAAGTCCATTGCACGGTCATAGTAAGCAAGATACAGGGTGCTGAATACCATATCAAGATCATGCTGAACAATTGCAGCTTGTGAATGAAAGTAACTGAGGTTGTTCAGCATTTTTGCCGGATCAAATGCTTGCAGCGAAAGCTGGTTATTGTAATTTTTATTTTCAATTGCAGTTGCAATATGATTGGCATCTGATAACTTTTGCTGCTGAAGATTGAAATGATCAATATCATGCGGATTGATGGACTGTAACAAATTGATATTGTCTGTTAATGCCGCAGCATCAGTGTAATATTGTTTTATTAAATTAACTCGTTCATTAAATTGAATAATATCATTCGAACTGTAAACTGGAAAAAAATTTTCGGTTGAATGATGAGTAACCCTCCCCAATGAATCATTATATATAGCTTCTTTTTTATCTGGTTTTCTGTTACGCACATCCACATTATTTAAAGAAACAGAAGAGAGAAGGTTATTACCATTCCATGTCTTAATAATGAATTGAACTTGTGATGGTATAAGCAGATTGCTCACATCAAACCCTTTGTAATACACATCACCACTTACTGTAATCTCTTCTGATACAATACTTGTCTGTTGCAATGGTTCACGTGTACTTGAAACCATTGTTTGATCAGTTGTAATGGTGAATTGTGCGTTTCGCTGAGGTTTGCCATTCCCTTCTGCAAGCGAAGTAATTATTCCGTTTGTATTATTTGCACTCAGCGAATATCTGATAACAGTTTGCTGGTGAACTTTTTCTTCTTTAACAAAAGGTCTTTGTGCATTTGCATTGAAAGGTTGAATCAACAAAAGAAAAATAATTATTTTTTTCATAGAGGTAAAATTACTTCCGCCAAATTACAAACGATGTTCCATCTGCAAAATGCTTAATGCAAAATTCACTGAAAGATGCTCACAATGGTTGATTAATTTCGCAGCAAACAAATTAACAATGAACCACCTGGTAGAATTTGCTGAAACAAATGATCAAGTTTTAAATTGCTTTGATGCAATGCATGCTTTACGCCCTCATCTTGAAAAAGAAAAGTTTGTATCCCTGATTAACCAAATGAAAAAGGAGGGATATATTCTTGCCTATATCAAAGAAGAAGACAAGGTAGTAGCTGTTACGGGTTATCGTTATTTACATCATTTGTATTGTGGAAAATTAATTTATGTTGACGACCTGAGCACCATGCAGCAATACCGTAAAAAAGGTTATGCTAAAAAACTAATGGATTTTATCACGAGCGAAGCAAGAAAAAATTGCAATCATATTGATCTTGATTCAGCCTGCGGACCGCACCGTTATGATGCGCATCGTTTTTATCTGCGTTATGGATTTAATATTACCAGCCACCATTTTGCTTTTGTTTTGCAATGAGAAACATTTTACATTGAGAGCAGCAAATTCTTTAATTTTAAAACTTATGATATGTTTCTGAGCGGTTCTGTATAATGTTAGTACCACTAGTATCAACATACGAATTAGTATAACTTAAATTAATAAAAACAGAAGTTCCCGAAACTGAATAAGTTCCAATTCCTGAATAAGTGTGGGTAGTTCCCTGGTAAAACCAAGACTGCACTGGTATGGATATCTGGTGTCCGGTTTGAATAATATCAAGGTCTAAATTCGGTGTATAACAATTGACTCCATTTGCCAGTGTAACCCTGTTATTGACAGAACCAGAAATAAAAATATCTGTAATACAATCAGGAAACCCCGAAGGTGCAGTAACATTACATGTATATGATCCATTCATAAACTCAGCAGCATTTTTTATCCTCACTGTCCTCACCACCGAATCCTTATCACCATCGGAATCATACACCACGTAGGAAATCCTGTAAGTGGCTGCAGAATCTTTATTTACTGAACCATACACTATCACATTAGAAGTAATATTTCCATCCTCCGCATCATAAGCAACAAATCCTGAATCAATATATGCAGCATTTAAAGTTGAAACAATATTACTGCCACCAAATAAACTTATCACAGGTAAACTGTTAGGCACAGGAAGCACGCTAAGGTTAAATGATTTACTGAATGTTTTGTTATTATCCACGGAAGTGCCGGTTATGGTAATAACAAAATTCCCTGTGTCAGCATTCAGGTTTGCATGAATAGTTTCAGTCAAAGTGAAATCAGGTTCTCCTTTATCAGGGCTGAAATTAACTGTTACGCCAGCCGGCATACCTGTTGCCGTAATTTTCACTTCTTCTTTATTCCCTCCCAGGAAAAAAACTTTTAAACCAATGTCCTGTGTTTTTCCAAGTATGATACTGGTATTAGTCACCCCCGTTATTTTAAAATCCATTGTATTCTTTTCTTCCTCTTTTTTACAAGAGTTAAATAACGCAATGATGATGATTAAAAAATAAATTTTTTTGATTAGCTTCATTAAACAGATAATTACATTTTGAGAATATTAAAATTTCATTCCTAACTGATAGAACATAAAAGCAAAAATATCCGCCTGTTCATCAATTAATTTTCCTGTTGGTTTGCCTGCACCATGTCCGGCATTGGTATCAACACGAATCAATACAGGATTATCACCCTTTTGTTTTTCCTGCAGTGTTGCAATAAATTTAAATGAATGTGCAGGTACCACCCGGTCATCATGATCTGCAGTGGTGACCAGTGTTGCAGGATATTTTACATTGTCTTTTATATTATGCAAAGGAGAGTATTTATATAAAGCATTAAATTCTGTGCTGTCATCACTTGATCCGTAATCAGTCACCCAGCTCCAGCCGATGGTGAATTTATGATAACGTATCATATCCATCACACCTACAGCCGGCAAAGCTACTTTAAACAGGTCAGGTCGCTGAGTCATAACTGCGCCAACCAGTAGTCCGCCATTTGAGCGCCCGCTGATGGCCAACTTAGCCGATGATGTATATTTATTTTTAATCAGGTATTCTGCTGCAGCAATAAAATCATCAAACACATTTTGCTTTTTCAGTTTCGTTCCTGCTTTGTGCCATTCTTCTCCATACTCACCTCCACCACGTAAATTCGCCATTGCAAAAATTCCACCTTGTTCAAGAAAAACCATTCGCTCAGGTTTAAATTCGGGTGTTTTACTAATGTCAAATCCTCCGTAACCAAACAACAGTGCAGGAGTATTCGCATCGGGTTTCAATCCTTTTTTGTGTACGATAAACATTGGAATCCGTGTGCCATCCTTGCTTTCATAAAACACCTGCTTAGTTTCATAATCAGCAGGATTAAAAGGCAGCTTCGGTTTCACATGTTCACTTAACCGGTTATTATATACATTAAAACGGTAAATCACAGCAGGAGAAGTAAAAGTGGTAAAGGAAAAAAACACCGTGCTGTCAAACATACTTGAGTTAATCTGTTCCACTGTGCCTAAATTTCCGAGTGGGATTTCCGATTCCATCTTACCCTGCATGTTATAAACAAATAAGCGGCTTGAAGCATCTTTCATATAATGTAAAATTAATTTGCCTCCTGCAATTTTTGCATCCTTTAAAATATCAGATTGTTCAGGCACCAGGTCTTTCCATTGCTGTATTTGATAATTAATGCTGTTGATCAACACTAATTTCTTCCGTGGTGCATTGTAATTGGTCATAAAAATTAAATTATCACCTACATTTCCCACCAGGTTAAAGTCTGAATCAAAAGTTTTTACCACCTCTCGTAGTACTCCGTTATTATTTCGCAAATCGCTGATCAGTAAATTATTTCCACTGGTTGATTCAGCCCCTGAAATCACCAGAAATCTTTCATCTTCTGTTGTTACAGCGTTAAATGTTCTTAATGGATGGGAATTATCACCATACACCATCGAATCTTTTTCTTGAGGCGTGTTTAGCCGGTGATAAAAGATTTTATGATTTTCATTTTTGTCAGTGTACAAACTTGCATCTCCACGTGCAGCATCATAACGGCTGTAAAAAAATCCTGAGTCTTTCCATGCAATTGATGAAAACTTCACCCATCCCAGCTTCTCAGGTAATGATTTCATAGTTGATACTTCTTTAATGCGCACTTCATTCCAGTCACTTCCTGCGTTGCTTAATACAAATGCCATGTGTTTTCCATCTTTTGAAGGAACGGTTTGGGTAATTGCAGTAGTACCATCGGTCGAAATTTTATTCGGATCAAAATAAGCCATCGGTACATACTGCAAACTTTTCATCAAAAAAAGCACCGGCTGATTTTGCAGTCCGTCATTCTTGTAATAAAAATATCTTGTGCCAGCTTTAAAGGGTGGAGTGTATTTTGGATAATTCCACAATGCAGTCATTCGTTTTTTCAGCGTATCACGAAAAGGAATTTGTTGCAGATATTTTTCAGTAAAGTCATTCTGTTGTTTCACCCATTCTGCTGTTTCAGGCGCGTGATCATCCTCCAGCAATCGGTACGGATCTGGCACATTCACTCCAAAATAAACATCCTCTATTTTCGATTTATGACTAATAGGGTAGGAGAGGTGCAGTTGCGCATAAGCACCAAAATTCAACATCAAAAAATTTATTAATAAAACACCAATTATTTTTTTCATAATTATTTTTTTTTCAATAAATTCAATTGCAAACTGTAAACTGTAAACTGTAAACTGTAAACTGTAAACTGCAAACTGCAAACTCTCAACTCTCAACTCTCAACTCTCAACTCCCTTTCGTGCTGCAAAATAAAATCTATTTTCGTAACCTGAAGCAATTACCTCTATTCACTTAATAATTATTACATGCTTATGATAGTTCGCCACAATTTAATGCTCCTGCTCACATTCTTGTTAATGGTTAGCGGGTGCAAACAGAATGAAAAAAAACAAACCAATTCCAATGATTCGCGTTTTGAAAGTTTTCGCGATCATTTTGTAGCTGAAATGTTTCGTATCAGTCCTTCAAGGGCGCTCAATGCCGGTAATCATTCATATGATACACTCCTCATCGTCCTCACTGATGATCGTATCAAAGAAGAAAACAACGCGTGGAATGCGTTAATGGATAGTATCAAAACTTTTGATGAGAACAACCTTTCCGATCTCAATAAAATTGATTTGTGGATGATGCGTGATGAAATAAATGCAAATCTGTGGCGCAACAACGAATTTAAAGACCGTGAATGGAATCCCGCAACATTTAACATCTCCAATGATTTTGCCATGATATTAAATGGCAGTTATGATAAGCTTGATGCAAGGCTAAAATCTTTTTCGCAACGTCTGCTCCATGTCCCTGATTATTATAAAGCTGCCGTACAAAATATTAAAAACCCAACCATCGAACATACTGACCTGGCCATTCTGCAAAATGAAAGTTCCATTGAAGAAGTGTTTGGCAACGCATTAAAAGATTCAGTAAAAATTTCTTCGTTAAGCGAGGAAGAAAAAAATAATTTGCTTTCGCGGAATGATGATGCACGTGCTGCAATGAAAACTTATGTTGATTGGTTAAAGAATAAACGCAAAACCATGACTCCTGAAAACAGCCGCAGCTTCAGGATCGGAAAAACACTGTATGATAAAAAATTTGAATATGAAATTGTTTCACGCTATTCAGCAGAACAGATTTTTGAAAAAGCCAAATCACGGAGAAATGAACTGCATCACGAAATGGCAAACCTCAGCCGAACTTTGTGGAGTAAATATTTTGGCACCATACCAATGCCTGCTGATTCATTGGTCTTAATCAGAAAAATGATTGACACTCTTTCTGTTCAACACGTAAAACCTGATTCATTCATTATCAGTATCCAGCAGCAGATGCCGCAGCTCATTAGTTTTATCAATGAGAAAAAACTCATTTACATCGATCCTTCCAAACCCCTCGTAGTTCGCAAAACTCCCGGCTACATGGAAGGCAGTGGCGCAGGTGCTTCTATCTCTGCACCCGGACCTTATGATAAAAATGCTAATACTTATTACAATGTTTCTCCTCTCAGTGGATACACACCACAGCAGGCCGAAAGTTATTTGCGTGAGTACAATCATTACATACTCCAGATTTTAAACATGCACGAAGCCATTCCCGGTCATTACACACAGCTTGTTTACAGCAATAATTCTCCCAGCATCATCAAGAGTTTGCTCGGTAATGGCGCCATGGTTGAAGGCTGGGCTGTTTACACAGAGAGAATGATGTTGGAAAATGGCTATGGTGCTGAAGCAGGTTCTAAAGAATCACCTCCTGAATTCTGGTTAATGTATTACAAATGGCATTTGCGATCCGTGTGCAATACTATCTTGGATTACAGTGTCCACGTATCAAACATGAGCGAAGCCGATGCAAAAAAACTTTTAATTGATGGAGCATTTCAGCAACAGGCGGAAGCCGATGGTAAATGGAGAAGGGTGAAACTAACACAAGTGCAATTGTGCAGTTATTTCACAGGCTTCACCGAGATTTATGATCTGCGTGAAGAACTAAAAAAATCAATGGGTGATAAATTTGATCTCAAATCCTTACACGAAAAATTTTTAAGCTACGGAAGCGCTCCTGTGAAGTATATAGCAGAGTTAATGAAGAAATAGAAAAAGTAGGCAGCAGCAGTTGCAGGAGGCAGTGAAAAGAAATAGCAATGGAAAGTTGAAGTAAGTAGGTTTTATTTACTGCCTCCTGCAACTGCTGCTGCTTCCTATCTATAGGCTTTATTCCTCAACAAATGATCCGCCATCACCATCGCAGCCATTGCCTCCACAATAGGCACAGCGCGTGGAAGCACACAGGCATCATGTCTTCCTTTTCCTTCTATAGTAATTGATTCATTGTTTTTGTTTACTGTTTGTTGAGATTGCATTAAAGTTGCAACCGGTTTAAATAATACCCTGAAAAAAATATCCTGTCCATTACTGATTCCACCTTGAATACCGCCACTATTGTTGGTTGAAGTGGTGATAGCATTTTCTTTATTTACAAACACATCATTTAATGCTGAACCTCTTTTCATAACTGCATCAAACCCTGCCCCATAGTCAAAGCCATGAGCGGCATTAATGCTCAGCATCGCTTTTGCCAGGTCAGCATGCAGCTTATCAAACACAGGTTCGCCTAACCCTACCGGACAATTTTTAATTATACAGCTCACCGTTCCTCCTATAGTATCGCCAGCATTCCGCACATCTTCAATCAGTTCAATCATCCGTTTCGCAGTCTCCATATCATGACATCGTACAGGAGTATTTTCAATCAATGAAAAATTTAATTCAGAGGGATTTGTATCACATCTCACCTCACCAACTTGTGAAACATAAGCATACACTGCCATTCCTTCCTGCATCAATAACTGCTGCGCCACTGCACCTGCAATCACCCTCGCTGCCGTTTCTCTTGCTGATGAGCGTCCTCCACCTCGATGATCACGCACCCCGTATTTCCGCTCATAAGTATAGTCAGCATGCGATGGCCGGTATGCATCCTTTAAATGTTCATAATCCCCTGATTCCTGATTTTCATTCCTTATAAAAAAACTCAGTGGCGCACCCGTTGTTCTCCCTTCAAACAATCCGCTCAGCACCTCAAACTCATCACTTTCTTTTCGTGAGGTAGTTAAAGCACTTTGCCCCGGTTTGCGTTTGTTTAACTGTTGTTGAATAAAATGCAAATCAAGTAACAGATTAGAAGGGCATCCGTCTATCACCACACCAATTCCTGCACCATGGCTTTCGCCAAAAGTGGTTACTCTGAATAATGTACCGAATGTGTTACCCGCCATAAAAAAATCTTTGGCAAAAGTGTAAAACTTTACCAAAGATTTTAATAAAAATTTTATTTCAATTATTTATCGCTAACTCAAAACTCAAAACTCATAACTCCCTTCTAATCTGCAGTGGCAAAGTAAAATAATGTTTGCACTCCAACATCAATTACATTAGATTTGCTTAATCCATTTTTTTTATTCGATAACATGGTATTGCTAATCTGTTCGCTAAAGTGGCCACACCCTAATGGAGATCAAAGAAAAAATAAACAATAAATTGCAATTTTCAACCGGAGACGGCTCCCTTCTCCTTCGGAGAGGTGGGGGTGAGGTGAAATACTTAGTATCAAATTTCGTAGTCATTTCACCAACAACCCCGGCTATCAAAATAAAATGCTAAATATGCAGCAAAGTTTCAATGCGCCTCAATAAGTTCATAAGCGAAAGCGGTCTGTGTTCCAGGCGCGAAGCCGACCGTTTTATTATTCGTGGAGTTGTATTCATAAACGAGCGCAAAGCCAATGTGGGCGATCAGGTTAAAGTGGGCGACAGGGTACGTGTTAATGGAAACCAACTCGAACCAAGGCAAGCCGATGATACTATTTTTATTGCATTGAATAAACCTGTTGGAGTAACATCAACAACCGAAGAAAATGTGCGAAATAACATCGTGCAATTTGTAAATCACAGCAAACGTGTTTTCCCTATCGGTCGTTTAGATAAAGATTCGCAGGGACTCATATTTCTCACCAACAATGGCGATATGGTGAACAAGATATTGCGGGCAGGCAACAACCATGAAAAAGAATATGTCGTAACAGTCAACAAGCCCTTAACCCCCGGTGTCATCACCTCCATGGCAAGTGGCGTTCCCATGCTTGGCATCACCACCAAAAAGTGTAAGGTGGTCCAGCTGGGAGTAAATACATTCAGGATTATTTTGATACAAGGGCTAAACCGCCAGATACGCAGGATGTGTGAACATTTCGGTTATGATGTAATTAAACTGGAACGCGTTCGCATCATGAACATAAGTCTCAAAGGTTTGCCCGTTGGAGATTGGAGAGATCTAACCGAAAGCGAAATGAAAGTCATTTACAGCTTACTGGGTGAATCATCCGGTGTAGATGAAAAAAAACCAAATCCTAAACAGACTTCTAAAAAAGTCAAACCCGAAATTTCAAAAACATACGGATCAAAAAAATCTATTTCGGAACGTTCATCCAATTACAGTTTTGATAAACCACACAGAAAAAACAATAGTAACCGAAACACAAAAAGCAAACCTGCACGCAGATCAGGCAGACGATAATAACCCGTAATCAGCACAAGTGGACATCTACGCTTTCACATACTTGGTATCCTGGTACTATTGGGGTGCGGATATAATACAGCAAAGGTTTACGTTTAGATAGCTTTTAAAATTGAAATTATTTTGTCAAAACGGATTGAGAAATTATAAGCCCATATACTATTTTTACACAATAATTCTATAGTAATAAATTTTAAACAACACTACAACATGAGAAAGCACAACTTCGGAGCAGGTCCCGGCATACTCCCTGAAATAGCCCTTAAGAAAACACAGGATGCACTGATTGATTTCAACGGAATAGGAATGGGCGTGATGGAAATAAGCCATCGCAGCAAAGATTTTGAAGCCGTATTGCAAAAAGCAAAATCACTGGTAAAAGAACTATTAAACGTTCCTGATACACACGAAGTATTATTTCTGCAAGGCGGGGCAAGCACTCAGTTTGCAATGGTTCCTATGAATTATCTTAATACCAAAGCTGCCTATATTGACCAGGGTGCCTGGAGCAACAAAGCCATCAAAGAAGCAAAACTTTTTGGCGAAGTAAACGTGCTGGCTTCCTCTAAAGATAAAAATTATTCCTACCAGCCCAAAGGATACACCATCCCCGCTGATAGCGATTACCTTCATATCTGTTCCAATGAAACCATTCATGGCACACAGGTAAAAACTTTTCCCGCATCTCCCATCCCCGTTATTTGCGATATGAGCAGCGATATATTTTCACGCCCAGTTGATGTCTCCAAATTTGATATGATTTATGCAGGTGCACAAAAAAATATGGGTCCTTCCGGTGTCACACTCGTGATAATAAAAAAAGATTCAATCGGAAAAACGGATCGCGTAATTCCCACCATGTTGAATTACAAAACACATCTCGAAAACGATTCACTTTACAACACACCACCCGTTATCGCAATTTTAGTTTGCATGTATGTGCTCGAATGGTTACAATCAATTGGTGGCGTTTCCGCAATGGAAAAAATCAACAAACAAAAATTTGATCTCTTTTATGGTGAGGTAGATAGTAATCCAATGTTCACCGGCACATGCGCTGTCGAAGATCGTTCTCCAATGAATGCCTGTTTCCTTTTAAAAAATACAGAGTTGGAAGAAGAATTCATGAAAGCTACTAAGGATGCCGGAATATCTGGTATCAAAGGACATCGCTCTGTTGGCGGATTCCGTGCTTCTATGTACAATGCATTGCCATTGGAAAGTGTTAAAGTGTTAACAAATGTGATGAAGGAATTTGCACAGGTAAAAGCTTAGTTAATTTTCTTTTCATTTTTTTTATTCAGATGTTGCATGGCTGAATAGAAAGCCCTACGTTTGTGAAGACCATAAAAAAAATCAATAATATTTATAAAATGAAAAGAATCAATTATTTATTAATCCCGGTAGCTTTTGCCCTAATGGTAAGCTCCTGTAAAAAATCAAAGGAAGAAGAAGCAACTCCGGCACCCACTCCAACACCTTCTTCAACAACTCATGCATTAGGTTATAGTGCTACTGATAATCCATCCACTATTCCATCTGCAATAAACTTTGGTACGGCCACAGGTACTTTGCCATCGTCTTATTCCATCATTGATAAATTTCCGCCTATTGGTAACCAGGGACAATATGGAACCTGTGTTGCATGGGCTACTGCATATAACACCAAAACAGCTTTAGAAGGAATGGATAACGGATGGGGGGCTGCGCAATTAAGCGATGTTAATAATCAATTAAGTCCGCTGGATTTATTCACATCAATTGATAACAGCCTTAAAGGCCAGAACTGTAACGGAACAAATTTTACTTCTGCTCTTGATGTAGTGTTAAACAGAGGAGTTGCCACCTTAGCTGTAGCTCCATATAATAATCTGACCGATTGCTCAACAGCAAATGTTCAGACATCATGGACAGCCAATGCCGGTTCACATAAAATAAAAAACTATCGTAAAATTCCAAAAACCGTTGTTGATATTAAAACTGCAATTGCTGATAATATCCCCGTAATATTTGGTGCCAAACTCTCTGATAATTTTATGACATGGAATAATGATAATGTCATTTCAGCTAACACTACTTATAATCAGGTTGGCCAGCATGCGGGCCATGCATTGGTTGTTTCGGGCTATGATGATAATAAAGGACCTAACGGTGCTTTCAGAGTGACCAACTCATGGGGTACCAATTGGGGTGATGCAGGTTATATATGGGTTGATTATAACTTTTTTGTAAATGAATTTGTACCTGATGATGATGTATTTACTGCTACCAACGATCATGGAAATGGACCGCCACCACCGGTTGATCCAAGCGTAACAAGCAATCCGGATCTTGCAGCATGGGCTACATCTGATGTTTCAATGGGTGGAACTGACAGGCAAATAACTTTTGATATTTATAACATTGGTGCTCAGAATGCGCCAAGCGCACAGGGTTGGAATGTTTCTTATTTATATTACAATGCTTATGATGCAAATGATTATGGCTTTCTTTTTTATGATGATATGAATACCACTGTGCCTCTCAACACACTTACTTTTACATCAAACGGATTTGTTGCTAACTATGATGTGCCTTCAGGAACTACGCTTGCACAAGCACTCTTTGCTTCTAATTTCGGAATGTATCAGAACTATTCAGTTCCCGGCAGTGTAACAGGTTATTATTACCTGATATTAATTGCAGATACTTATAACTCATTTGATGAAGAAGACGAGCAGAATAATTATTTTTATACCAGTGGCCAATATCCAATTACTTTTATAAATGGAGTAGTTCAACGCTCTGCTAAACCTGTAAATTATATTGGCAATTATTCATTTAAAAACAGATTAACAGCTAACAAAACTACGCTCAAAAATAATCCTTACCGAAGTGTGGTTAATAGTACTTATCCTAACGCATATGGCATTGATGAAATCCGTCAGATGATTAAAAATCAGAAAAAATCCGGTGAATGGAATCGTAAATTGCAGGCATTCAAATTAGGTAAACAAACTGTAGTTGGCGGAATAAATAAATAGAAAAAATACTAATCAGTAATAAGAATAAAAATCCGGATTGTTTAAATCCGGATTTTTTTTAAAATAAAATTAATAATAAGGTCAATGATAAAAACCATAGCAATACTTACCACCATTTTAGTTTCAACATTTAATTCCTGCTCTTCAAAAAATGCTGTTAAAGGAAACAGCAATTCTGTAAATGCAAGTGAATTAATAAATCTCATCAATGAAGGAAAAGATATTTATATTGAAAACAAAATCATTGAAGGAGTTATTGATCTCACACAATTGAAAACTGGAAGTGATGAAAACAAAAACATTCATCGTATCAGCATAACCTCTTCTCTCACTTTTCTCCATTGCATATTCACTGAAAAAATAATTGGTTATAGTACCAATGATTCAAAGACAAATCTTGTTTCATTTACAAAAAACATTACCTGTATTGAATGTGAATTTAAAGAAGAAGTGTTTTTACGTGAATGCACTTTTTACGGATCAGCAAATTTTTCAGGTACTTCTTTCGTGAAAAAAACTTCTTTTGAAGGAAGTAATTTTATTACCGATGCATTTTTTTCAAAGTCAAGCTTTAGTGATGAAGCCCGTTTTCAAAATGTGGTTTTTCAAAATAAATCTAACTTTATGGAGGCGATATGTGGAAAAACAATCAGTTTTCAAGGTGCTGGTTTTACTGGTGATGCACAATTTAGCGTAGTAAAATTTTTAGCTTACGCTGATTTTTCTGTTTGTGCTTTTTCAGCAGGTTGTTATTTTAATTATGCTGAGTTCAGTAACCAGGCTATTTTTAACAACACCGTTTTTAAAGGACGAGCTGAATTTCTCAAATCACTTTTTAATGGTAACACAGAGTTTAAAGCTTGTATATTTTACAATATTGTAAAAATGAATGAAGCTACGATTGGCAATAACTTAAACTTTACAAACGCTGCATTTATTTATTCAAAGCCTGATATGGAGAAGGCAATAAAAACCAACAACACTAAGATTATTTTTGAAAATGCCAGAGTTACTATGTTTACTCATTTAACTGAAAAAGATTTCTAAAAGAAAAAAATCGCTCGTGAATTAAATTTATTCTTGCCAAATATTTACTTAATTAGCCATTCGAAATTCAAACTGAATTGCTATGATAAAAATATTAGCCAACGATGGAATAGATGCTGCAGGTAAAAAGATTTTTGACGCTGCGGGTTTTTCTGTTTCTACTGATAAAGTTACTCAGGAAAATATAGGGGAAGCATTAAAAAATTTTGATGCTGTACTTGTTCGCAGTGCAACACAGGTTCGTAAAGAACATATTGATGTTGCTTCTAACCTGCGGTTAATCGGCCGTGCCGGTGTAGGTATGGATAATATTGATGTAAAGTACGCTCGCGATAAAGGATTAGCAGTGGTAAATACACCGGCTGCATCTTCTCAATCCGTTGCTGAACTGGTGTTTGCCCATTTGTTTACAGGGGTTCGCTTCTTACATGATTCAAACCGGAATATGCCTGCTTGCGATTCAAAAGAAAGTTTTGAGAAACTGAAAAAAAATTATTCAGCAGGAATTGAATTGCGCGGAAAAACCATCGGTATCATTGGTGCCGGGCAAATTGGTAAAGCAGTGGCCTCAATAGCTCTTGGTTTGGGAATGAATGTTTTGTTTCATCGTTTAAATAACGAAGATGTAATTGTTGACCTCGATTTTCACCAGGCAATTGGTCATCGTAAAGTTACTATCACATTCAAATGTGTTTCGTTTACAAAATTGCTGATTGAAAGTGATTTCATCACATTGCATGTTCCGTTTCCAAAAGGTTTAGCTCCTGTTATCAGCAAAAAAGAATTTGATTTGATGAAACCCGGAGTTGGAATTGTAAACACGGCAAGAGGTGGAGTAGTTTCAGAAACAGATTTACTTGAAGCACTGAACGGAAAACTTGGTTTTGCAGGCTTGGATGTTTTTGAAGGAGAGCCGATTATTAAAGAAGCTTTACGCCAACATTCAAAAGTTTCATTGTCTCCTCATATCGGAGGTTCTACAAAAGAAGCACAAGAACGGATTGGCATTGAGCTGGCAGAAAAGGTAGTTGAATATTTCACAAAAAAATAATTGTGGTTTTGGTTAATTTCTTTTAGGCATTAATCAAAAAAAAACTGGAAATTGAAAGTATAAACTTTATACTCAATTTCCAGTTGGCAACTATTATCATTTACTGAGCAGCAGCTTTAGCAGCTAACGCTTCACGAATTTGTATTTCTATTTCTTCAGCAAGTTCAGGATTGTCAAGCATCATTTGCTTAACGGCATCACGTCCCTGACCAATCTTAGTGTCGCCATAACTAAACCATGAACCACTTTTCTTGATAATGTTATTATCTACACCGAGATCAACGATTTCTCCAACTTTGGAAATTCCTTCTCCATACATAATGTCAAATTCAGCAAGGCGGAAAGGAGGTGCCACTTTATTCTTTACCACTTTAACTTTTGTGCGGTTTCCAACAATGTTTTCACCGTCTTTAATCTGACCAATTCTACGAATGTCTAAACGTACCGAAGCATAAAACTTAAGCGCATTTCCACCGGTTGTTGTTTCAGGATTACCGAACATAACACCAATTTTTTCACGCAACTGGTTAATGAAAATACAGCAGCAACCTGAACGGCTGATATTAGCCGTGAGTTTACGCAAAGCCTGTGACATTAAGCGTGCATGTAAACCCATTTTGCTGTCACCCATTTCGCCTTCAATTTCACTCTTTGGAGTTAAAGCAGCTACTGAGTCAATCACTATAATATCAATTGCTCCTGAGCGTATCAGGTTATCAGTAATTTCCAATGCTTGCTCGCCATTATCAGGTTGAGAGATTAATAAGTTCTCAATATCACAACCTAACTTTTGTGCATACAAACGATCGAAAGCATGTTCTGCATCAATAAAAGCAGCAATGCCGCCATTTTTCTGTACCTCAGCTATTGCATGAATAGCCAGTGTGGTTTTACCGGATGATTCAGGTCCATAAATTTCTATCACGCGCCCTTTTGGAAAACCTCCAATGCCTAACGCATTATCTAAGGAAATGGAACCGGTTGATATCGATTCAATAGCTTCAATGGCATTGTCGCCAAGACGCATGATTGTTCCTTTTCCATAAGTTTTCTCAATCTTATCTATTGCTAACTGCAATACTTTTAATTTTTCTTTTGATTCGCTTGCTTCTGTTGCTGCTGCCATTTTTGCCATTTATTTTTATCGTTGTTATTGATGGATTATCTCTTACAAAAATCAATAAAATTTCACTAATTATCAATTTATAACAGGCTTTTATTTATAAACATGGTTTAGGTTCAAAACTTTTTCTTTTTCAAGCCTCCTGGTTTTTTAACCCGGAGTTTTATAGAAAAAAAAATCCCGACCAGGTTTTGGATCTGATCGGGATAACCCTATTTACCAACATGAAAACTTATTCTTTGTCTGCTTCATCAGCAGTAGCTGTCTTTTTAGTTTTACTGGCGTAACGTGTACGGAATTTGTCCACGCGTCCTGCGGTATCAACTAACTTCATCTTACCTGTATAAAATGGATGACTCATGTGAGAAATCTCCAGTTTTACAAGTGGATATTCTTTACCGTCTTCCCACTTAATGGTTTCTTTGGTTTCAACCGCTGATTTTGAAAGAAATGCGTAATCGCACGAAATGTCTTTAAATACTACAAACCTGTAATTTTTTGGATGTATATCTGTCTTCATTTTATTTGAGTCGTTTTGAGAGGGCAAATATAAATATTTAATCGTTTTGAACAATAGGTGGAATAAAAAAATGTTTGAGTTATGAATTTTGAGTTATGAGTTGATTCCGGGACAGTTAACACATAACTCAAAATTCATAACTCATAACTCATTATCTATATTTGCCACTCATCTTATGGTTAAAATTTCAAGACTCTTAACATTCATTTTTTTCTCTTTCATTATAATGATGACTTCCTGTAAAAAGGAAGAATTTATTACTGAAGGCGGAGCAAAATTAGAATTCTCCGAAGATAAAATCTTATTCGATACGGTGTTTGTTTCTATTGGAAGTATTACTAAAAATTTCAGAGTTTACAATAATCACAATCAACCAATTAGAACGAACATCAGACTTGCAGGTTCAGGTACCAATTTCAGGATGAATGTGAATGGATTACCAGGAAGAAACTTTAATGATGTGGAGATAAGAGCCAACGATAGTATCTGGATTTTTGTGGAAGTTACTGTGGATCCCAATGCTTCAACATTGCCTTATATCCTTACTGATTCCATCGTTTTTGAAACCAATGGAAATGTGCAGGATGTTGACCTTGCAGCATGGGGTCAGAATGCACATTTTATTATCGCAGATCATTTTGTGGAAGGACTCCCACCTTATGCTTTAATAGCTCAACAATTAAATGCAAATATTATTTGGAATAATGATTTGCCTTACGTTGTGTATGGCGGATTTGCTGTTGTTGATTCGTCTCAGACTTTAACGATCAACGAAGGCGTTAGCATTCATTTTGGTAATGGTGCTGGCTTATGGGTTTACAAAGGCGGCACTATAAAAGTTAAAGGAACATTAGATAAACCTGTAATATTTCAGGGCTTACGCAGAGAAAGCAGTTTTGCTGATGAACCCGGTCAATGGGATAGAATATGGATAAATGATGGTGGTGATAATGAGATTGATTATGCCATTATTAAAAACGGTTTTATTGGCTTGCAAACGGAAACATTATTTGAACCGCAAATGACCGAGCATTTAAAGCTTTCTAATACCATCATTAAAAACATGGCAGGATTTGGTATTTTCTCACGCAATTTTGTGATAGATGGCTACAATAATGTGGTAGCTAATTGCGGATTGTATTGCGCAGCATTTACGATGGGAGGGAGCTATGATTTTACCCACTGCACTTTCGCTGATTACTGGAAACTAAACCAGCGGAATACACCACTCATGTATCTGGATAATTATACTGTTATTAATGGTAATGTTTTTACTGATTCTCTCGCTACCGGTATCCTGAAAGCTGATTTCAAAAACTGCATTATTTATGGAAATAATGATAATGAGCTAGTACTGGATACAAAACCTCAGGTACCTTTAAATTATCATTTCATAAATTGTATTCTTAAAACAGATAACAATACATCAACCGGTGACACTTCCCATTTTACATCCATTTATAATTTTAATCCGGGGTTTAAGGATACTGAAGCCAATGACTACCAGATAATCAATGAATCTGACAATATTGGTAACGGTAGTTTTGTAACGGGTCCTATTGTAAATGATTTACTTGGTAAACCGAGACCAATTGTTTCACCTGATGCAGGAGCTTATCAAAAATAATAATCTGTTTTTGAGTTATTACAACAATTTTATTTAGCTGATAAACACCGCCACTAATGCTCCTGCGGTAATAGTTGCTAATTTATAGAGGTTAAAACGGTGATCGTTATTTGATTCAAAAAGTATGGTGGTGCTGATATGTAAAAAAATTCCAATCACTACAGCCATCAGCTGATCATAATATTTACTTACATCCGGAACCATACCGCTGCCTATTAGGTTACTGAATAAAGAACCTGCCGGAACCATCAATGCAAATATTGCAAGGTAAAAAAGAGATTTACCACGTGTAATGCCTGATGCCATAAGCATACTGACTAATGCAAATGCAACCGGTAAATGATGTAATAATATCCCGAGAAACAATGATTTTGAATTTGCATCAGTAAATTTTTGGGAGAGCGGCATGCCTTCAATAAAACTATGAAGGCACAAACTAAACATCATGGTAAAAGGAAATGCATTTGTATGATGTTTGTGAACATGGGTATGTCCGTGCTCAATCCCCTCAGAGAAAAACTCAAGTATGATTTGCAAAAAAAAACCAATCAATACAAATACTCCAACAGATGCACCTGTGTTTTGATATACCTCAGGCATCAGATGAAGTACGCTGATCGCAAACAGAAATGCTCCCGTAAAAGAAAGTGATAATTTTAAAAAATAAACATTGGTCTTGTTGAAGATAAAATACATTGATCCGCTCAGCATTACAGAGAAAAATAAAAGTATGTATGCTCCTGTGGTCATTATTTTTTCTGCGCAATTAAAAGCAAACGGTTTGAACTTTGCTGATATTCATTCAAATTATAATCTCCATACACATGTAACAATTTCAATCCTGAATTTTTAAAATATCGTTCAAAGTCTTGCAGTTTCAATGTGCGTACCTGTTCAGTAAAGGTGCTTTCTTTCGCTCCGTCAACAACAGAAATACGTTTATAAATAAAACCATTTTCTACTTTTTTGCGAATGTGAAATTCTAACTCACCCACAATTTTCACTTCATAAGGAGCAAGGTCAGCTTCTACCCGTGCAACATTTAAAAAGTCAATCACAAAATAACTTTTTTCTTTCAGGCTTTGTGATGCTGCCTGAATGCATAATTCATTTTCTTTATCATCCGGAAAATAGCCAAAGCTGGTGAAGAGGTTAAACACTGCATCGAAATAATCTTCAAGAAATTTTTTACGCATGTCGTGCTGATAAAAATGCAAGGTCTCATTTTCAAACTGCTTGCAATACTCAATATTTTTTGGCGACAGATCAATGCCTGTCACATCAAATCCGATGCTGTTTAAATATTTAGCATGCCTGCCTTTGCCACAACCCAAATCCATCACTTTCATTTCCGGTTTTAAGCAGAGATGCTTAACCAGGTTATTCAATAATTTCTTTGCTTCTTCACCATCACGGTTTTTATAAAGTATGTGATAGTAAGGTGAATCAAACCATGATTCGTACCAGGTTTTGTCTGCTAAATCTTTCAATTAATAATTGGGTTTTAATGATGTTTGGCAAAACTAATGTTCTATGTTACATTTTCCACAAAATACATATCAATCTCTTCTTTAATCTTCGCCAAGAATTATACCTTTTAACACGAAAAAAATTAGTGTAATGAGTAAAATTAGTGGATAGCTGAGGAAACGTAGTAAACCAGGAGGAAGTTAAAATTTCAGTTTTTACGTGTACCATTCTTCCATCCGACCGTCCACTAACACTGTGCAATGTCAATGTTCGTTGAAAAAAACATCGATATACAGAAAATTTTATTTGTGAACGATTTCTACTTTTTTACAAACTAATCCTTGTCTGGTGTAGCATTTAAGCAGATAAATTCCATTGGCAATTTCAGATGTGTTCACTACCTGTTTATTTGAAATAGCATCATTATTATAAACTACTTCTCCATACAAACTCATCAGTTCAATTTTTTCCATTGGCAGATTGCTGTTGCTGTAAACATAAAGATGGTCGCTTGCAGGAACAGGGAAAATATGAATTTCATTTTCAGGATTTAATGTATGTATAGAAACCGTTTGGGTACTGTCAATATCAATGGAATCACTTGCCGTATTAAAATCCAATAGCGTTTGCCCGTAGGTGATTGCTGTAATATTATTGACAGCGAATGGAAGCACAATTCTTCCTGTTACATTATCCACCACTACAACTCCCATTGTCCCTAAATAACCAAATCCTGAAGAATTAAAATGATCGGTACGTACCAAAGCCACATCTGCATATCCGGTGGGAGCAAAAACTTTTTCATAAGTCATCAGGTCAGTGCCCGCTGTACCTAACCAGGAACCTGTGTAATCAAATGTGATGGAATTGGTATCTATCAATGCAGGATTAAAGTTGATGGAGAATGCAATTCCATAAATACTATCCACCGGCAAAGCGGATATGCCGAGAAAAATATCAATATTAAGCGCTTGTGAAAGCACTGCCGTATCAAGATTGGCAACAAGATATAGCAATGGCGCTGAAGTAATTTGTGGCGGAACTCCCGCTAATCGGAAAGGATGTGTTGATCCGTAATTCAAACTGATGGCAGTTGTATCATTGTTGTCAACAACTCCGTCTCCGTTACAATCAGCATGCTTGTAATTAAAACCGCTGTTAAAATTTTTACTCCAGTCGGATGCAAATTGTGGAGTCCATGTAACTAAAGGGTTAGTTCTTTGAGGTCCTGTTTCACCATAGGCTACTCCAATATTTAATACATCAATATTATTAGCCACTAAATCATAATTGGCATCTCCGGGCCATACACTGTCCACCGGCACGGCACAGCTTCCGAAAATCCAGCCTGTATTGTTTCCAATATCAATACTGTTATACCCGGCATAAGCGGTTACACCACCTGTGATGTGAATGTCTTTCAGAAATAAATTATTAAAGCAAAGTGTGTCACTAACCTTTACAATGGTTGCTGAATTATTTAAGGTTCTTAATCGCAGTGGGTGTGAATTATCATTTTGAATAATCCACTTTCCCATTACAAAAACACTGTCTGTATTTATATCACACAATGCGACTGAATTTTCAAAAATTAATGTGTCCGCATTACAGTATTGAGGCAGGTAGGTTTGTGAGCCTTTGCAAACTACTTTATTTATGTGGCACGAATCGCCAAAATAACCTGTTGATTCAACATAATTGTATTCCTGGTAATTCCCCCCGAAGAAATCACCCGTGTAAAAATTTGTATTTAATGCATTCAATTCTACTCTGGAAGTATCTCCGCACCTATATCCACCATAAAAATCAGATGATCCGAGGTTAAGATGAACTTTGTTGTTTCCATTTAAACCCACCTGGATGTTGGTACGGATTAAATTATTGTTGCTTTGCAATGAACCATTGTCAAAATATAAACCATATTGTCCGGTTGAAAGTGAATCGTTCAAATTCCAAAGTCCTGTACCGGAAAAAGTAATTTTATTAAAATTAATGGGTTGTAAAGAGTTTCCTGATAATTGGATCACATTGTCGGAGTCATTTGCAGTAAATTCAATATCACGATCAACTTTAAAATTCACTCCTGGTGTAAGAATCAGTGAACCGCCAACAGAAAGCAAATCAAAATATTCCTGGTTAACAATTGTAGGATTTAATTGTACTCCTGTCCAATCCATATTATTGAAATAGACTTTATCCTGGTTGAGTACTACTGTATCTCCATTAATTGAAAAGGAGTTTGCATCAAAATGAACATTATCGTAACGTGAGGGAAAACAACCTGCTGTTCCTCCGCCACTGCTTAATGACCAATGTTGCGTATCATTCCAATTGCCTGCGCCTCCAATCCAATAATAATCTTTATTGGTAACGGAAGATGGTGAAATAGCCCAGCCTGTATTATTACCCAAATCAAGGCAATGAGTGGCAGCAAAAAATGCACCGCCTGTAGCGTTAATATTATTTATCGCCACATAATCAGCGGAGACAATTCCTGAAGCAACAATTAACGATGACTGCAATGGCTGATCTAAAGATTGAATCCTACAGTATTTTTCACAACCGGCATCACCATTTATTGAAAGGTAATTATTGATTCGTAATGAATCCTGGATAAATAATGTGTAATCGGAATTTTGCAACAGCATTGTATCTATTGTTAATCCATTGCTATTGCTCAGCCGGGCATCTTTTTTAAGAATTAGATTTTTAAGATGACCATAGTTATCTGCGCCATAGTAATAGTCAACGGATAGTGTTCCTATAGTAATTAAGCTATCATACATTGCAAAACTTCCTGCTTCAATGGTTGCATTTGCAGCAAAAAGTATGGGAACCTGTGCGTAATTATAAATTAGTATTTGAACAGCACGGACTGTACTAACGTTCAAATAAACTTGAGGAGGATTTAATGTTGCGGAATTGAAAATATTAATAGAGGATGCTGTTATTGGGTTGCTGGCAGAGTTAAATTTTCCTTTCTGAAAATAAAGATAGCCATTGCAGATCAGTGAATCTCCCAACACATATCCCGGTAATGAATCACCATCCATAAAAACAGCGTAATCGTTTGCGGTAAGGCTGTGTCCGGCAGAAGTAATGGTCTTTAGTGAATTGCTTTTTCCAAAATGCAAATTTATTTTGACGTTCCAGTTCATTTGAGGAACCAGGGTGAGCGAGCCATTGATATAAAATTCGTAATTAATACTCACCGAATCAAAAACGAATGAGGGATTAAATGTTGTGCCTGTCCAATCCATCGAAGCACAACCCTGGTTTGGATGAGAAGGGACGTAAACAGTTTGCCCCGTTGATGAAAAAGAGTTCGCATCAAAGAAAACATTATGCGCTTGAGTAGGAACGCATCCGGCAGAAGCGCCACCGCTTGAATACGACCAATGTACATTATCATCCCAATTGCCACTTCCTCCAATCCAATAAAAATTTTGAGGAGATATCGGTATCACCGTCACGTTTAAAGGCAGTCCTCCGCCATCAATACTATTGGTAGCTGTTATATTTCCTGTCACCATTAAATTGTAGAGGTAAGCATAACTGACCTGCGCATTGCCGATACTGATCGGATAAAATGTGAAGCCTGACTGACCAGAAATTGTAATTAAACCATTGCAAGTACCATTGGCAATCAGGTTTAAAATGGAAGAGGCGGACGCTGTACCATTAACTAATGTCAGCGTTTTTCCCGGTGAATTAAAAATGAGTGAATCAATGGAAACGTCCCCAATGATAGTGGAATTACCATGTAAAATTAATTTGCCGAACGTATTATTTGAAATGGAAATATCAGCAAAGCTTTCTACCAGGCTGAAAGTATTATTCAGAGAACTGGAGAAGTAACTGGCGCTACCAATGCCATTTCCCAATATATAGATTGTCGAATTAATTCCTGAAGCATTGAGAACATTTAAGCCATCATTTACTACGATCACTGAATTTATTAAATCGACTGAACCAAAATTGTCTGAAATTAAACTGCGACACTTCAGATAATTTCCATTGACCTGGAATGTACCGGCTGATACCTCCAGTTGTCCTTTTATTTTCAATGAATCATTCAGCAAATAAATTCCATTTAATCCTTCAATAAAAATTTTTTCGC
The DNA here is from genome assembly GCA_031366005.1 of Bacteroidota bacterium. Taxonomy (GTDB): domain Bacteria; phylum Bacteroidota; class Bacteroidia; order AKYH767-A; family OLB10; genus JANLUX01. The sequence goes on from JANLZB010000084.1 coordinate 27,232, forward strand.
AATTCAGAAAATTGTTGCCAGTCGTAATTGAATTACCTGCTGATGTAGATTTAAAAATAAGCGTTCCACGGTAATCAAAATTTACTACGCTATTCAAAGCAAAACTTCCATAAATAAAAAAATAAGCGACCGTTGAATCGTTACAAAATAATTTTGAATTCGCCTGTTGATTTGACCAATCGAGATTATTGCAATAAGTCCTGGCTGCTGAATCAATCGTTATTGTTTGACCCGCAAATGAAAAAGAATTAGCATCTATATGGACATTGGTAAATTGTGTTGGAAAACATGATCCACCTGCGCCACCGCTTGTTGCGGACCAATGCCCGGGATCATTCCAGTTTCCACTATTTCCCACCCAGTACAAATCTGTAATTGGTGATGTAATAAAATTAATTCCGGTGGGAGGTGCAACAGGATTTTGAGTGGAATTAGTGGCGGTAAATACAGCTCCGCCAGTTGCATAAATACCAAAATCAAATTTGCAATAATTAAAATTTGCAGTTCCCGCTAATTGACGAAAGCTTCCACCGACTATTGAAATGATTCCATTACAGGTTCCATTAACTTCTGTATGGTTACCAACAACTGCATTATTCTGGGTGGCATCTATGGAATAACCGGGATTATTAAAAATTAAAGTGTCAATCAGAGAAGAGTAGTGCAGATCTAAAAAAGCATTTTTATTAAAAATTATCTTTTTGATGTAAACAGAATCGTAGCAAATCAATCTTCCGTCATCATAAAAAATAACGTCATTATAATTAACAGAATCTTTGGAATTAAAACTATTGGTCAAGGGCCATATACCTCCTTCAAAACTGATGCGTGAATTGGAAGCATTAATTTTATCTGCATCACCCGCGTAATTCCAGTAATGACTGCATCGTATTTCTGAAGTGCCAAGATTTAAGTAGGTAAGCGAGAGGAAATCGCCTGTTGTAAACGAAATACATTTTACATATTGATTGTTTGTGTTAAGGCTTCCATTATTCAAATTAATATTTTGTGTTTCCAGTGAGTCACTTAAAAACCAGCCACCATTGGGATTGTCAAATATTAAATTACAATTCAAAAACACTCCATCAGATAAAATAGTATTACCTGCTAAATTTGAAACAAAGCCAACACTTCCTGAAAAGCCCCAGGTCATGTTATGATCTAAAATTAAAGAACCATAAATGCGCAGATTATAATCAAAAGGATTAAAGCCCTGCTGAAAAAGAGGGGTGTATGAAAAATAAAATACCGGGTTATTCTGGACACCGGTCCAGTTCATGGTATTGCAGGAGACAGCTATTGCATCATCATAAATAGTATCTCCGGGTTGCAAAAATGAATTAGCATCGAAAAAAACATTGTCATGCAAGCCGGGAGATGTGGTATGAAAAACCGTTCCACCTGACGTAGTTGCCCAATGATTAAAATTGTCACTCCAGTTCCCTGTGCCATTAACCCAAAAATAATTGGCAGCTTCTGACCTGGTAGTTGTTAATGCAAGTAAAAGGAAGGTTGCAAAACAACACAACAGTGTATAAGATTTTATTCCGATCCGTTTCATAATAAGTTGTATTAAAGTTAATTTAATTTGATGACTTTTATTCACGGTACAAACATATTACGGGTAGGTGCTTAAAAAAAATACAGATATTTACATTTATCGAATATAATATTTCGTTATTTTATACTATTCGCCTTTATATATTCTAACAATATTGGCAATAATATATAATTTATCGGATAATATTTATATTTACAGCATCGGATAAAAGTATAATATGGCTTCTAATAAAACTACTGAACTCATTTATTCTTTAAATAAGCATGAAATAAAGTCATTCACTGCGTTTTTAAAGTCTCCTTATTTTAATACCAATCCACAGGTTGATGTTCTCTTCAATTGGTTGCTGAAACAAAAAGGGGAAGAATTTAATTTTCAGAATGTTTTAAAATCGAAATTGTTTTCAAAGAAAACAACGCTTTCTCATTTGCGATACCTGATGTCTGATTTGAATAAGCTGGTCGAAAATTTCCTTGCAATTAAAAAGTTAGATGATCAACCGCTTCTTTATAATTCCATATTGCTAAAGGCGTTGGCTGATAAAAATTGTGACAAGTCATTTAGTTTTACTTATCAATTGCAGTCGGACTATAAAGCTGTTTTAAATGCAGATACTTTACTTCAGAAATTTTCGGCAGAAGAAAGCCGGTACATGTATTACTCCAGTAGGCAAAAGAGAACTGTTTCACTTAATCACAACAAATTACTTTTTAACCTCGATGCTTTTTATGTTGCCAAAAAGCTGCAATTGGAGTGCGAAATTTTAAGTGCAAAAAACATTAATGAGGAATACCATGTTATTTTACTTGAAAAAGAAATGGTGTCGCTTGCCCGATCTGGTCCATTCAAAGATGAGCCTGCAGTAAAGCTCTATTATTTTTTATTGTTGATGTTAACAGAGCCGCAAAATGAAAATCACTATACGGAAGGACTTGGTTTTATTAATAAACACGAACAGTTTTTTACAGTAGAGGAAGTTAAGGATGCTTATCAATACATTAAAAACTATTGTATAAAAAAAATTAATGCAGGGAATCCTGTTTATACTCAAAAGTTGTTCGACCTGTATAAAACTATTTTAGGTAACAGGAGGATGATGTACCATGATTATTTTTCGCAATGGGAATTTAAAAACTTAGTTACCATCAGCCTTCGCTTAAAAGAAAAAAAATGGTGTTTTGATTTTATTAAAAAGTACATCAACTACCTGAAACCTGGTGAACGCTCCAATGCCCTTAATTACAATATGGCTTATTGGTATTGGTCAGAAAAAAAATATCATTTATCATTAAAGCTTTTACAAAAGGTGGAGTTTACCGATGTGGTTTATCAATTGGATTCGCGAGCAGTGATTTTAAAAATTTATTATGAAACGGATGATTACGATTCTCTATTTTATCACCTCTCCGCTTTCAGGGCTTACCTTAGAAGAAATACAGCAGTTTCAGAAACGCTCAGAATCCAGTACAGTAATTTAATCCGTTACACCTTGCGAATAGCACGACATGGATTAAACAAACAAAAAATGACTGAGGTTAAAAAAGCATTAAAATCTGAGATCAGGGTGGCTGATAAAGGATGGCTAGAGAAACAGATTGAAGTGTTGTATTGATTTAATTTTTAAGAGCTTTCGGTTTATTGTTCTGTTTATTATAAATGTTTCCGATACTGATATAAGAAAATGCAATATCTTATTTATCCCCGATTTATTCACTTATTTTTAAACAGGTAAATTGATTTCTCAGCGCTTCCGTGTAATTGCCTTGGTCAGTATAAACAAGCATATATATAGAAAAACATAAAGCCATATCCGTGTCCGACCTTTGCGGCACTTTGATGTTTACAGCAAAAGTGTTAAATAAATTTCTTCTCTAAAAGCGTGTGTTTTATTTATGATTTAATTCAGACTAATTTCTCCAACCGCGCAGTCCTCATCATTCCACTGTTGTTTGTTACTTTGATAAAATAAATTCCACTTGATAGAGAAGCAATATTTATTTTATCAGTCAGTGCGGATGATAAAACACACTGTCCATATAAGTTGTAAAATTCAATCCGATTTATTTGCCCGAAAGTTTTATCAGATATGATCGTTACTATGTCAGTTGCAGGATTTGGAAAAACAGTTATGGCTGATGAATGAGCAGCCGTTTGCTCTTCTATTCCGGTAGTAAAACAAAAAGTAGAGGAGGTGCCTCCGCTGGATATTGCCGTTGCCGGACTACCTATTATTGTTTGTCCGTATAAACGATTCAGTGCAATGGTATCAACTTGTACAGGAGCAACGGAAACAATGAGTGAAGTGTTTGAAGAATCGCTGCACCCGCTGTTACCGAGGCTGTCGGTCTTTACTAAAAAACAATCGGTAGTAGTGCCGGATAATATAAATCCTTTGTCGGCAGTTTGCTGAATGGAGGTGAGAGAACCTGAGTACCAATAATTTTTTGCCCAAGTTAGGTTGCCCTGGTTATCTATCTTCATCAGCAGCCCCTCATAATTGGTGCCGAACACAGAAGACCATCCTGCCAACGCATAACCATCGCCTGTTGACACGATGGAAGATCCTTCTTCCACAGTACCTGATCCATAAGTTTTAGACCACAGTAACCCACCCATGCTATCCGTTTTTACTATATAAACATCGTCACTCCCTGCCCCGAAACTGGAAGTATAACCGATGGCAATATAACCTCCGTCATTTGCCTTTATAATCTGATTGCCATATTCTGTTATGTTACCACCATAAGTTTTATACCAGGCAATGTTTCCCAAAGAATCCATCCGGGTAATGTACATATCAACACTGTTAGAGATGAAAGAATAAGCGGTTCCGCAAATTGTAAATCCTTTGTCAGGGTTTTGGATAATTGAAAAGGCATCGCCTGCATCATAGATGCGTGTCCAAAGTGTGTCTCCGATATTATTGGTTTTTATTAAGTAAGTATAGCTGGTGCTTGCCCAATGCGCTGTAATAATAAATCCGCTGTCAACAGTTTGCAGAATATTCCAAGCATCTTCGTTTAGGAATGTGCTGCTTCCATAAGTTTTGCTCCAGAGTGTGTCGCCATTCATATCCGTACGGATTAAATAAACATCGTAATTGGATGGGCTGAAACTAATGGTGGAACCGGCAATAATAAATCCGTTGTCATACGTTTGAGCAATACTTCTTCCTACATCTGTTGCAAATCCGCCATATGTTTTATTCCACAATAAAGTTCCGTTGCCGTCAGTGCGCACGAGATAAGCATTGATGTAACCAAGACCCGCACTGTCAGAATAACTGGTAATAGCATATCCGCCATCACTTGTTTTTACTACCATGCTTCTGCCTTCGGTGCCTGAGCCACCATAGGATTTTTGAAAGGTTATTTGCGCATTCACAGTATTGATGAATGCAGAAAGAAGAAGTGTTACTATGATTTTTTTCATCTGTATGTAATTAAGTCGCATCAGCGTGTCCGCCCTTTGTGGCACTCAGATGTTTGTAGCAAAGGTGTAAAATAAGTTCTAAATACTCTCCACAAAATACATATCAATCTCTCCTTAATTCTTTGCTTGTATTTTTCCGCGATGAATACATTTGAATTTTTCTTTCACTAATTCATAGGTACTTCCACTGATGTTTACATTACCGGGTTCACAACTGCTTTCCATGCGGGCTGCGAGGTTTACCGTGTCGCCCCATATATCGTAAGAGTATTTTTTGATGCCTACGATACCTGCCACTACCGGACCTGTGTGTATGCCAATGCGTATTTCAAATGCTATTTCTCCTTTGCCTTCTTTTTCTTTTTTGCGGTCGAGAATAAAATTTTTCATTTCGATGGCTGCTGTTACCACGTCAAAGGCATGTGTGTAATTGAGCGTGGGCAATCCGCTTACACACATATAAGCATCGCCCACGGTTTTTATTTTTTCTATTTTATGCTGCTGCAAAATGTTATCAAAGCGGCTGAAACAATAATTAAGTTCTCCCACCAGCAACTCTGCACTAACCTTTTCGCTTACTCTTGTGAAGTCTTTAAAATCGGCAAATAGTACTGTAACCATGCTAAATGTTTTTGCCTCGCAGTGTCCCGTTTGTTTTAATTCTTCTGCAACTTCAGCAGGCAGAATGTTGAGCAACAATTCTTCGCTTCGTGCTTTTTCTATTTCACTTATTTTTCTCGCCTTGCTTATTTTATTTCGTTGTATAAAAAACACAAACGCAAAAATCAGTACGACTGCAAAGCCCCCTATAAATCCATTACGCACTAATTTTTGTTTTTGTATTTCTTTCAATGCAATTGCGTCCTTCTTTTCCTGCTCTGCTTTTGCAAGCGATTCTTTTTTATCAAAGTCATATTGCATTTGCGATTGTACTAATTTTTTTGTGTTTTCTTGATTGAATATACTATCACGATATGCCATATACAATTTGTGATGCTCGAATGCCTGTTTGAAATTGCTTTGTGCGCTGTCTAAACTTGCCAAACCGGCATAACCGTTTTTAATAAAGTCAAGGCTTCCAATCTCTTTCGCAAGCATTAAACCTTTTTCAAGATAAAGGGACGCATCCGTGTTTTTCCCCTGTTTTGCATAAACATTTCCAATGTTAATATTGGCATCAGCAATGCCGCTTTTATCTTCCAGTTCGTCACTCATCTTTAAATAATCAAAAAAATATTTCAATGCCTCATTCAGTTTAACTTGATGCAAGTAAACAAATCCAATGTTTTCATGCGTCAAGGCTATTCCTTTTTGATCCTTAATCTCCTCCTCTATTTTCAAAGCTTCAAAATGGTATTTCAATGCTTCGGGATAATTTGCCTGATCATCATAAATACTTCCTATGTTGTTGTAAGAGCTGGCAATCCCCCATTTATCTCCTATATCTTCTCTTATTTTTAAAGCAGCCAAATTGTATTTCAGGGCTTGTGTAAACTCGCCCTGGTTGAAAAATGTGCTGCCGATATTGTTATAAGAATTGGCAATGCTTTTTTTATCTCCGGTTTCTTCTTTTATTTTCAAGGATGCAAAAAGGTTTTTCAATGCTTCCGGATAATTGCCCAGGGCTGCATAAATATTACCGATATTGTTGTAAGGTAACGCCATCCCTGCTTTATCCCCGGTTTGTTGCCCAATTTTCAAGGCTTCCAAATTATTATTCAATGCTTCAGTATAATTACCCTGCTCATCATAAATATTTGCGATACCACCATATGCCCGTGCTTTCAAATTCAGGATTTTGGATTTATCTCCTGTATTTTCAGACATAAGAAGCTGGTCACATAACTTTAATACATCCCTAATGTGGTGTAACGCATCTTCATATTTACCAAGATATGTTAAAGCAATTCCTTTCAATAAATAAGCATTACCAATCCCCATTTTATCATTCAGTTTTGTGGCAAGTGACATTGCTTCATTTGCAAAATAAATTGCTGTATCAGGGTTATTACTTCTGAATTGGCGCGATATATTATTTAACGTATTTATTTTGGCAGTGTCTTCTTTTTGACTTTTTAAAACAGAGAAGAGTGAGTCAGTTTTGCTTTGCTGCGCATTAGCCTGGCAGGTTATAAATAAAATAATGAGGAGGTTTTTTTTCATTGTGTGGGGCTTGAAAATTGTTTGAGGTGTTAATTGCCTGAACAAGATTAATGAGATTTGATGATAAACTGGTGTTTTGTTTTAAAGCTGTTCGCAACCAGCGGTATGGCAAAAAATAAACTCATCAAAGTAATATTAGATGTAAACTGGCTCATCAGTGCTTGTATCAGCGCAAGTTCGAGAAAGAAATTTGAATTGTTATTGCTTGACCAACGTTTTATTTTCTCAATTTGTATAGAACTACTGTCTGAGTATGATGAAGTAATTTCAAGGCCTGCATTCAAAAACAAAATAAAACCAGATGAAATTTCTGAGTTCAGAGATATGTTACTCAGATTAACCCAATCACTGACCTTATCCCACTTTGTGCTAATTGTCATTCTGTAATTCATTTGAATAGACCTGCAATGACAATTGAGCATTTAAAAGTGCTTCTAAAGAAAAATTTAAAAAACAAAAAGATGGTATTATAGCAACTTATAGTTGCAGAAATATCAAGTCATCTTCTACCTCAGACAATAAAGCTTGTTGAATATTTTTTAGCGTCTATTTAAAATGATCCATTATTCAAAGAAGTAAATGAATTGGAATTGTGCAATAAACTCTTTCGAGGCTGACTGAGAATTAACAAGCAAGTGCTGCATCTAATGTTCTATGTTACATTTTCCACAAAATACATATCAATCTCTCCTTTATTCTTGCCTGTATTTCTTGCGATGAGTGCATTTAATATTCGAGTTTTAAATCGGAAAAAATTAAGTTTATCAAGTCAATTACATTAATAAATCAATCAAGAATCCGTGTCTTACTCATTCCTTTCCTTAACAATAACAAACCAATAACAGCCATACAAAACCAAATAGCTGCTTCCTTCCATTCTTTAAAAATAAATTTACCGGTGCAAAACAAAACTGAGTATGTCATCAGCACCGCACTGAACCAACAAAGAAACAGCCATTTGAAATTTCTATCTGAATCAGTAAATCCTGTTATTTGTTGTATTGGTTTCCACCATCCTCCAGGACGAACTTTTAAATAAAAACGTTTGAGGTGTTCAAAGTCTTCGCGTGGTGTGTTGTATGTTACCAATATCCACGCAAGTGTGGTTACTCCAACAGTTAAGAAAAAACTATTTGGAAATTCGAGGTGCAGTACAAATTTAGAAACTGCATAAGCGATAAACGGAACTATGGTTGCCGTTATTTCACTCCATGCCGTGATGCGCCACCAATACCATCTCAGTATCAATACCAATCCTAATCCTGCGCCACACTCGATGATAAAACTCCAGACTCCAGAGATAGAATGAATCAATGTGGTGACATACAAAGCAAGAAACATGATTAACATGGTAGTAATCTTGCTCATTTTTACATAATGCCGTTGCGCTTCGTTCTCACTCGTAAATGCAGAACTTGGTTTGAAAAACCTTTTATAAAAATCATTAACAAGATAACTTGTTCCCCAGTTTAATTGTGTAGAGATGGTACTCATATACGCAGCAAGAAATGCAACCAGTAACAAACCTTTAAAACCTGTTGGCAAAAATTCTTTCATTGCCATCACATAACCTAACCGCTTATCTGCAAAACCTAAATCAGGATATAATACAATGCTGCATAATCCAACAATAATCCATGGCCACGGACGCAGACAATAATGTGCCATCTGAAAAAATAAAGTAGCATACACTGAATGTTTTTCATTCTTCGCACTCATGATACGTTGTGCAACATATCCACCACCTCCCGGTTCAGCACCAGGATACCAACTGCTCCACCAGATGCTTAGGTATGCAAGAAAGGAACCAACAGTAATGGTGAGTGTAGCAGCAATAGTTCCTGCTGATGATTTAGCGCCAAGCGATGGAAAGAAATCCAAACTCCAGGGCGGAAGTTTTTCTTTGAGTCCATCAATGCCACCAATTTTATCTGAGTTGACAACAATGATTGCAAGCACAATGCAACCTGTCATTGCAATGATAAATTGTACCATGTCAGTAACTGCAACACCCCACAATCCGGAAATTGCAGAATAAGCAGCGGTTAAAACCATTGCACCGGCAACGTACCATAACACTTCGCTTTGTGGTATATCAAAAAATACCTGCAGAATTGTAATCAACGCAACATTCACCCAGCCAATGATGAGTGTGTTCATAATCAATCCGAGATACACTGCTTTAAATCCACGAAGAAATGCTGCAGGTTTTCCGCTGTAGCGGAACTCAATAAATTCTACTTCTGTTAAAATTTCTGCACGTCTCCACAAGCGCGCGAAAAAAAATGTTGTTAACATTCCGCCAAACAACATGTTCCACCAAAGCCAGTTTCCTGAGATACCGTATTGACCAACCAGCTCATTTACGGCAAGCGGTGTGTCAGCAGCAAACGTGGTTGCCACCATCGAAACACCAGCAACAAACCATGGTAGATTTCTTCCTCCAAGAAAAAAATCTGTTAAGCTTTTGCTTGCTTTATCCTTGTAATAAAGTCCGATAACAAGGCTTAATAATAAATAAGCTATGATGATAATCCAGTCAATGGGTTGTAGCGTCATGCAATAATTATGGATTGTTGAATTGTTTTTATTGTTGAATTGATAAAGAAACAAAAGTGTTTGTTTTTTCTATTTTTACAAAGAAACATTTTGTGATAAAAAAATAGTAATTAACAATTAAAATATGAATGTAGAGATGCTGAAACAAGTTCAGCATGACGATCTCCAGGTATTTGTCATGTTGAACTTATTTCAGCATCTCTGAATCTCACACGAATCATACTAAAGCACACTCTTTTGGAAGAAAAATTAAGCATACGAGCCGCAGTTAAGTCAAAAATTCCTTTGTTGAAAGCAAGTGTGCGCAGAAAAAAAAATGTATCACCAGGTTCAAGTCCGGGAATGTTTGTTCCCACAACCGATGCGCTAAAACCGAAGATTAAAATTTATTCTTACGATAAAAATATTTTAGAGGAAAAAGAATTAGCAAACGTTAACGAAATAAAAAAACAGTTGTCTGATCAACCTGAACGCAATCATTGGATAGAGATAAAAGGTTTTGGTGATGGCAAGATGCTGGAAGAAATAAGCTCTGCATTTTCCATTCACCGTTTGGAAATGGAAGATGTGGTGAACACTTATCAAAGACCAAAGCTGGAGGAGCATGACAATCATTTGTTTATTATTTCACGCATGATCTGTAATTCGCAAGAAGGAAGAATGTTGAATGAGCAGCTTTCTCTTTTTCTCGGAAATAATTTTGTGCTTACAATGCAGGAACACTATGAAGATTTATTTGATCCTGTACGTAAACGGTTGCGTGAAGGAAAAGGCACAATCCGGCAGAAGGGTGCTGATTACATGGCGTACGCATTACTGGATGCAATCGTGGATAATTATTTTCCATTGCTTGAATCAATTGGTGATAAGCTTGATGAATTGGAGGATGAATTATTTTCAAAACCCAATCGCGAATCATTACAACGCATTCAGTTAATTAAACGGGAACTCATTGTTTTTCGCAGAACAATATTTGCGGAGCGTGATAAAGTAAATGACCTTTTAAGAACAAGCACAGAATACATCAGTGATGCAAGTAAAATTTATTTGCGTGATACTTACGACCACACCATCCAGGTGATGGATCTTGTGGAAAGTTACAAAGAAATTGTAGCCAGTTTAATGGATATTTATCTGAGCAGTGTAAGCAATCGTTTAAATCAAATCATGAAAGTGCTTGCAATTATCTCCACCATATTTATTCCGCTTACATTTATTGTAGGAGTGTATGGGATGAATTTCAGCTATACTGATCCTGATACCGGAGAAAAATTACCACTTAATATGCCGGAGCTTTATTCGCCTTATGGTTATGTTGGAGTTTGGTTGGTGATGTCGTTGATAGTTGTTATACTTCTTATTATTTTTAAGAAAAGAGGGTGGATGGAGAGAGGATGAATGTTGTCTGTCAAAAAAAAATCATGCGGGATGCTTCGTACCTCAGCATTACAAACTTCTCGCATCTTTGTCATGCTGAGGTACGAAGCATCTTTCTAATCAACAATTTTTTTCACGCATTAATTTTCTGCAAGTGCAAACTTTTGTAAACGTTATTCTTCCGCTTGCATTGCCTGAGTTTTATACTTACAGTATTGATGATGGCTTAATTGATAGCATAACTCCCGGAGTGCGTGTTGTGGTTCAGTTTGGAAAACAAAGAGTTTACACTGCGTTGGTTCATTCTGTTCATCACAATGAGCCGGTGGGTTATGAAATAAAACCAGTTCTCTCAGTAGTGGATGAAGCACCTATTGTTAATGCACAACAATTAAAGCTATGGCAATGGATGGCGGATTATTATTTATGCACATTGGGCGAAGTGATGGCTGCTGCATTACCATCCGCATTTAAATTGCAAAGTGAAACGACTATTACATTGCATCCTGATTTTAAGGAAGAAGATGAATCATTACTCAGCGAACGTGAGTATCTGATTGTTTTCGCGTTAAAATCAAAAAAGAAATTGCGTATCAATGAGCTCACAAAAATTATTTCGTTAAAGCAAGTAATGCCTGTGGTGAAAACCATGCTCGCGAAAAACATCATTGAGATTGAAGAAGAACTTCTTGAGAAATATAAGCCACGGATTATTACTTATGTTAAGTTAAGCGATGCAATAAATAATGAGGAATCGTTACAACAATTAATGTCGCAGTTGGAAAAACGTGCAGTGAAGCAACTTGATTTACTGATGCGTTTTCTGCAGCTTTCACAGGAGCATGAGCAAACATCTTTTTCGAGAAGTTATCTTTTGAAGAAAGCTAACATGACGAGTTCGGTGTTGCAGCAATTGGTAAAGAAAAATGTTTTTGAATTGTTTGATAAAAACATTGACAGGATTGAAGCTGTTGATGAATCACATTTGTTACAACCTGCTGTATTAAATGCTTTGCAGCAAACTGCTTTCGCAGAAATTAAAACTGCTTTCGCAGAAAATAAAGTTTGTTTGTTGCATGGAGTGACTTCATCGGGCAAAACGGAAATTTTTATTCACCTGATAGAACAGCAGGCAAAAATCAACAAACAAGTTTTGTATTTGCTTCCTGAAATTGCACTCACCACCCAGATAATTATTCGTTTACAAAAACATTTTGGAAATAAATTGCTGGTGTATCATTCGCGTTTCAATGAACAGGAAAGAGTAGAAGTATGGAATAAAGTTTTGGAATTTCAACAACAAAGTGAATTGAATAAAAATTCCTTTCAATTGATTGTTGGTGCGCGTTCAGCGTTGTTTCTCCCGTTCAGCAATTTAGGTTTAGTGATTGTGGATGAAGAGCATGATACATCATACAAACAGATTGATCCTGCTCCGCGATATCATGCACGTGATACAGCCATTCTATTAGCAACACAAAACAATGCAAATGTTATCCTGGCTTCTGCCACTCCTTCACTGGAAAGTTATTACAATGCTATTGCAGAAAAATATAAACTGATAAACCTGAATAAGCGTCACGCAGATTTACCAATGCCACCAATAAAATTAATTGACATCCGCGAAGCGATGAAACGCAAGCTGATGCATTCACACTTTTCGGATGTGTTGTTTAACACAATAAAACAAACACTCGAACAAAAGGAACAGGTTATTTTATTTCAAAACCGCAGAGGGTTTGTACCGGTGTTTGAATGTAAAAACTGTTCGTGGGTTCCGCATTGTGTTAACTGTGATGTGAGCTTAACATATCATAAACGTGAACAAGTGTTGCGATGTCATTACTGTGGTTATTCCATTCAGCCACCTCGCCAATGCGCAGCCTGTGGAAGTACAGATTTGCGAATGAAAGGTTTTGGTACTGAGAAAGTAGAGGAGGAGCTGCAGGTATTTTATCCTGATAAAAAAATTGCACGCATGGATCATGACAGCACTAAAAGCAAACATGCATATAGAAACCTCATCACTGATTTTCAGCAGGGAGAAATTGATATTCTGGTGGGAACACAAATGGTGACGAAAGGTTTGGATTTTGATAATGTAGGTTTGGTTGGAATTTTAAATGCTGATAGCTTATTAAATTATCCGGATTTCAGAGCTTACGAACGCAGCTTTCAACTAATGGTGCAGGTGAGTGGGAGGGCAGGAAGAAAAAATGATTCAGGTCATGTGCTCATACAAACTTACAACCCTTCTAACCGTGTGTTAGCGCATGTGCTCGATCATCATTATAAAAATTTTTATAACGAAGAATTAATTGAACGTCATCAATATAATTATCCACCTTATTTCCGGTTAATTGAATTAAGATTGAAACACCGCAATGAATACGACCTCGAGAAAATGGCAGATGCATTTACCAGAGAATTAAAAGAAGTTTTCGGCAAACGTGTTTACGGTCCTACACATCCTCCTGTTGGAAAAGTAAAAAATCAATTCATACGAGTAGTAATGCTGAAGCTGGAAAAGAAATTATCAGCTGACATGGTAAAAAAGAAACTGAATAAAGCACTTGATTTTTTTAAAGCATTGCCGGAGAACAGGCAGTTGATTATTCAGGTGGACGTGGATCCGCAATGATGTGGAATTAAGAATCATTAATGAATAATTAATAATGATATCCAATCTGAAGTGTAAGTCTCTACCGTGTTGCAAGTGGAAGTAATACCTGCAAGGGCGATACGGCAAATATAAATTCAGTTCCTTCTGAGGGATTAGGATTAGTTTTCATTTAACCACTATTAATTGTTCCTGTCATAATTTATTTGTACTTCTGCACAATCATTTCAAACCTTAGCTGCTGAACTTATAATTTATAAATAACATTAATCATAAAACTAAAATCTCATGAAAAAAATGAACAGATTAAATCTATTGGGGGCTATAATTTTAGCTGTATGTTTTAGCACCTACAAAGTAAACGGACAAGCTACCAATACCTTTCCAACCACTGGAAGTGCAGGCATAGGTACTACAACTCCTAATGCCAAATCTATGCTCGATATTGTGAGCACTACTAAAGGGGTTTTATTGCCTCGAATGACAAACGCTCAAAAGAACGCCATCCTCACTCCCCCTCAGGGTTTATTGATTTACCAAACTGATGTAACAAAAGGATTTTATGTTTACAACGGAACAGCCTGGAGTGCCATTACTGCGTCAGTGGCTGGGCAAGCTAATAAAGCATTAAGCAACCTTGCCGCAGTTGCAATTAATCAGAGCCTGACACCCGGAACTACTAATTCAATAGACCTTGGCTCAACAACAAAAACATGGAGAAACTTTTATGCAACCGGCAATGCAGGTTTAGGCACTACTACGCCAACAGCCAAGCTTGATGTGCAGGAAGGCACTGCTGCTGCTGATACGCTATCTGCAATTAATGCATCTGTAAATTTTGTTGGCACTAAAGATATAGCAGGTATAACTTCTTTTTCTGCTCCTTCTGGCGGCTATGGAATTGGCGTGAGTTCATTTGGCGGTTTTATAGGACTTGACGGTGAAGCACAGATAGCAGGTGTTTTTGGAGCCGGACAGGGACCTGATACGTTATCTGCAACCGGAACAGTGTATGGTGTTTACGGATCTGCAGATTTAGGTGCCTCTTCAATTGGAGTTTACGGTGTTGCAAGTAATGGTAATAATCAGTACGGAGTGTATGGTAAGACACTGAACGGAATAAGTGATACCGCAGGAGCAAAAAAATGGGCTGGTTATTTTGTGGGTGATATTGCTTATGCACGTGCTTTTACTTTTTCTGACGGCAGGCTTAAATCCAATATTCAACCCATATCACATGCTTTAGAAAATCTTAAAAAATTACGTACTGCTACTTATGATTTTAAAACAAAAGAATATCCTGAGCTTTCACTTCCCTCCGGTAAACAAATTGGATTTATTGCAGATAACGTAGAAAGTGTTTTTCCAGAGTTAGTTAAAGATGCTACTTCGGCTCAAATTACTGATAAGAACCGGAATGTGGTGTCTAAATCAGTTTCTTTTAAAGCTGTTAATTACACTGGATTGATCCCCGTGGTGGTTGAAGCAATTAATGAGCAACAAAAAAATATGGAGGCAAAAGACGTAATGATTGATCAACAACAGAAACAAATTGAAAAACAACAACAGCAAATTGATGCTTTAACTAAAGCGATGCTCAATTTTGAAACTGCTTTATCGCAGTGCTGCACTACCAGCAGTTCAAAAACGAGCAAGCCAGGGGAAATGGATCAGGCACGATTAGAGCAAAATCAACCCAATCCATTTAACACAGCATCTAAAATAAAATTTTATGTTCCATCTGCTTTCCGCTCAGCACAACTGATTATAACTGATTTGTCAGGAAAGCAATTACAATCATACCCTATAAACCAGGCAGGTTATGGCGAAGTTACCATTCTGCCAAATCAATTAACAGCAGGCAGCTATATATATTCATTGATTATTGACGGAGCAAAAATGCAAACCAGGACTATGGAGTTGATAAAATAAGAGCAGGCGCGAACAATCTGTTGTTGTTTATTTAATTTTGATATTAGAGCCGGTAAAAACTTTGCCGGCTCTTTAAATTAATTCAATCGCTTAATGCTTGAATGAGGAAATAATTTGGACTTGCTGAATAAAGCGTTTGATTTTTTTAAAGTATTGCCTGAAAATCGTCAGTTGATTATTCAGATGGATGTTGATCCGCAGTAATGGAATAGCATAAATAAATATCGATAATATGCTGATGGATAGAGGCCGCAGATTTCCAGATGGGAACAGATTTTTATGGAAATTAGTAAGATTCTTGTTTTCTTAAACCCTTCACTGAAATGTCAATCGTGCTTCAGGTATTAATCTGTTCCCATCTGTAAATCTGCGCCATTTAAATAAAGAACTTCTTCCTACTCCGCTTTTTTATCATTATTGTAGTATTCCTTCACCAGGTATTTGGAAATTCTGACATTTATATCATGATCAGGTACTGCAATATGGTAATAAATATCAGCATCGCTTTCACTAATGATAGTACACCATATTATCTCACCTGTTAGGGTTATTATCTCATCAAAGTTATAGGCACGAAAATCGGCATTTGAACTTTGATAAATAGCTGAGGTGAGAGAATCGTAAGGTTCAAATTGGATCATGTTAGTATTATCAGGCTGCTTCTTTATATCACTTTTTAAGATAATAGCCCTGGTATCACGTCCAACCCTTCTAACCACATAATCAATTTTTGTTAAATCTGCATTGAGTATCGTACAGTAAATACTGTCATTATTTCTTGTAATAATTAAATCTTTATTCAAGGTTTTATCCTTTCCACTCGGATAAAAAGTTGGCTTAGATTGAATTGTTTTTTCACTTTTAGCAGTTGTTGGATGTAATGGCTCATCGTTAATAGTATTATTTAAAAGATAACTTTTATATGCTATAATCTTATTGCTTTTACCTCCTGATGGCATGTATTCTATTTTATTATCAATCAACAACCTTTTGATAAATCCTTTAATTGTATCTCCCGAAGTTTTTATGATGAGATCATACACCTTTTTTATAGCGTGGTTTTTCTCATCGAAATTTATTTCATAATCATTAGTTGCAATTGCATGCACATCTTCAGTAAGTACTTCTGAAAAATTTCCGTTACTAACATACTGCACACGAACGGAATCAATTTTCCAAAGTGTAGTTTGCTTTAATATTTTTCCTGACCACAAATAAATCTCGCTTCTTCCCTGATAAAGTGAGGTATCCTGTGCATGTGTAAGCAGATTCACAAAAAGCAAAATGAATACATGAATAATTATTTTTTTCATAAGTGCATTTTATTAATTTATAATATCGTGATTACGGGTTTGTTTTTTGGGAAGGTAATTTTTACTACTCCCCATTTGCTTTCTTTAAAATCAATTTGATTAATTTCATCCATGTTCATTTCGTGCAGGCTTTCATCTTTCAAATAAACAATCCAGTATTCATGCACTTCGAAGAGAAGAATTTTTGAAATAGTTGATTTATCTACCTCTGTAATTTTGCCTGTTCCAAGCGATTTTAAATCCTCTTTTTTATTTAGGTCAGGCAAATCACTTACCCCTGCAAAAAATAAAGCGGTTATTATAAATAGAATATGTATAGAATTCATGAGCGATTTATTTTAACGGTTTTTTGGTTTTTTGTAAATATTAAATCCAACCGAGAATCCATAAAGCGTTCCTTCTTTTTTAGGAATCGCATATACGTTTACAGGAATATTAAGATACCCTGATTTAAATGTTCTCCCGAATCCTAAAAAAAGAGCTGTCGAAAGTGTGGGGTCACCTCTGCTGTCTAAATGATTACTAATAGGATTTGGATTTGCAACAGGATTTGAGTCTTGCTGGAGTGTATTCCATTCATCTTTCAAATACCATTTATGTGGATCGTTTCCTAATGCCATGCCGGCATCCTGAAAACTTTCTGCTTTGGTAACAATCCTAAAGGTGGGACCAAAGGCAATTTCCCAACCACCTTTACCCATCCTGAAGCCGTTTAAAAAAGTTAAAGAAGGAATTATCCTGCCTGATTCAAGACCACTGATTGCAGGAATTAATTCAAGTAGCGCTCTGAAATTTCCTGCGCTTATATATTGTTTTTCAAATTGCCAACCTATCACGAATGTGGTAGGATACATATCAAATCCTCCATTACTTTTTGGTGCCCTCAACACTTTGCCTGCATCGCCTGTTGCTGTTGAAATACCCATTCTTGGTCCATTGAGATTAATATCATTGCGCGGACTTGAAATAGGTGCATCGTTATACACTAATAAATCCATTGTGTTTTGATCAGGGGTAATTCCCAGGATTTTTTGTACAGAAATTCCAATCATGCGTTGCAGTTCCGGTTGTAAATTCAAATATTCAGCAGTGTTTTCTTTTTCAATTTCACCACTTTTAATATCAAAAACTTTTAGTGCTATAACAATCTTCTCACCGAATCGCTGAACACTTCCTGAAATCATTTTATCCACTCCAAGTGATTTGCCTGCTGCAATTACACAGGTTTTTCCAAAACAGGTTTTGATATCAATATTATTTTTCTTTATCAGTTCTTCTATATCGTATTTGTCCATCATAGAATAAACGTTGGCTTTTTCAAGCTCAAGCCTCACCATATAACTAACAGCTTCGGCATCCTGAATTACTCCTTTGCTGTCTATTCCAAGAACTGCCACTACAGGTTTTTGATTTTGACCTTTGGCAATAAATGGCGTTACGGAAATCATAAGTCCAATGGACATAATAATAGTTGCGATGATTTTCTTTTTCATATTTTTTTTGTTTGAATGGTTTTTTTGTTTGAATTAATTTACAGAGGCAAGATTAGGGTAGTTGTTTCGCAAAGTATTATTGGTTTTTATCTCCTCTTCCGTGAAGATTATAGTTTTTGCTTATTTGTATTTATCCTGTATCATCATTTAAAAAAAATGCAACTTTTAATTACAAGCCACACTAAATTTGCATCAGATCCTAAAATATATTTAGCGGTAATTGAAATATGCAAAACATTTTTACGTACCATTAAATGATAATCATGAGAATAGTTATTTATTCAAATGAAAAAAAAATTAAATGAAAAGCAGATTAGTCGTAGAGATTTAAATTCGCAGTTAAAAGAGATTATGAATGTCGGATTAATGTTCTATAGCGTTTATTTTACTTTTATCTGCTATCAATTGGTGGTTTGATTATTGAATATAATTTTAATATGAAAAGAAAATATTTATTAACGCTGGTTTTGGTTTCGATGCTGGCGGCTTGTACAAAAGATAATACAGAAGTTACACCTGCTGATACACGTGATAAATTTGTTGGCAACTGGTTGTGCAATGAAGGGAGTGGAACCCCATTTACAATTGTAATCAGCAAGACAGGCAGCAATGAATTAACCATAAAAAATTTTAGTAATTATGGTGATCATGGAAATGCAAAATGTGAGATGTCAGGTGATAACACATTTGTAATTTCAGCACAGGATTTTAATGATTTACCAAATGTAGAAGATACCGTATCATCAGGTTTTGGAACTTACAGCAATACAAGTAATCAGGAAAAAATAAAAATGGGTTATAAAGTGAATGGAGTAGATTACAATAATGTAACCTGTACAAAATAAGAGTATATTATTCTTTTTCTTCAGACACAGAATCGGGATTAATAACTACCATTTTAACTGAGTCAACACTATGTTTAAAACGTTTAAGAATAGTAAACTCATATCCTTCAAAAACACGTTTTTCATTTACAGCAGGTATGCGTCCATAGATATAATTTAATAATCCGGAAATAGTATCGTAGTTAGGACTCTCAGGCAATTCTGATGGCAGCACATCGTTTACATCCGAAATATTAGCAGTAGCATTCACTATAAATTCCGTTTCACTTCTCTTTTCAACAGGCGGTTTTTCATCATCATATTCATCCTGTATTTCACCCACCAGTTCTTCAATAATATCTTCCATAGTAACGATGCCGGCAGTGCCTCCAAATTCATTGGTAACAATTGCCATTTGAATATGCTGCGTCTGAAATTCACGCAGCAAATCATTAATTCGTTTGTTCAATGGAATAAAATAAGCAGGTCGCAAAAAATCGTTAATGCCTTTAAAATTTTTTTCATGCATTATGCGGAGCAAATCTTTACTGTAAATAACTCCAATTATATTGTCGAGTGATTCCTGGTAAACAGGCATACGGGAGTAACCTTCTTCAATTACTTTAGTGAAAATTTCTTCACGTGTTGAATTAGCATCAATTGCAGCCACTTTAACGCGTGGAATTAGTATTTGCCTTACCACCCGTTCATCAAACTCAAAAACATTTTGAATCAGATCATGTTCTGATGTTCTTATGGCTCCGCCTTCTTCACTTTCAGTTAATATTAAACGTAGCTCATCTTCGGTATGCACATCTTTCGCTTTGGTCATATCAATTCCTATGATGCGCATAATAAAATTTGAAAAGCGATTTAAAAACCAGATAAAAGGTTTAAATATGAGATAAAAAATTCGCAAGGGCAAGGACACGAAAATTGCTGTCTTGAGTGGATTAGTAATCGCATAATACTTGGGGCCTAGCTCTCCGAAAATAATATGCATAACCGTGATAAGGATAAAAGCTGCAGGTACTGCAATGGTATGTACAATACTGATATCAGGTTTATATCCTAACGCATCAAAAAGCTTTACAATTATATTAGTAGCAACACTTTCTCCAACCCAGCCCAGTCCCAAACTGGCAATAGTAATTCCAAGTTGAGTAGCGCTGAGGTATTTATCAAGATTCTCAACGATGTGTTTGGTAAATCGCGCAAAGCGTTTGCCTTTGCTGGCCTGCAAATCAATTTGAGAAATACGAACCTTTACTATTGCAAACTCGGTGGCAACAAAAAATCCATTTAAAAAAACCAGGAAAATGGTAAAGAGTATATCGCCTATCATTAATGTTAAACCTAATTAACGGAACAAATATAATGCGTTTGGTGATGATGGATAAGCGCTTTCATAGTTTATTGTTTTCGCTGTGACGGTTTTCATCTCTCAATGTTTTTTTCTTAATGTTTTCAATGAGTGCTTTCTCCAGATCAACACCTGTCTGATTGGCAAGGCAAATAAGAACAAATAACACATCAGCCATTTCATCAGCTAAATTATTTTCTTTTTCAATATTTTTAAATGATTGTTCTCCATAAGTGCGGGCTATGATGCGTGCAAGCTCACCTACTTCTTCAGTAAGTAAAACCATATTGGTTAGTTCATTAAAATAACGCACACCATATTTTTTTATCCAGTCATCAACTGTTTTTTGTGCCAGTTTCATTTTTCAATTTCCAAATTATCAAATTATCAAATTATAATCATCAAAGTCAAATCCTTTCTTTAGTATCAATAATAATCGTTACAGGTCCATCATTCGTTAAAGTCACCTTCATATCTGCACCAAACTCACCAGTCATAATTTCTTTTTGTATTTCTTTTGATATACATTGAATAAACTGATTATAAAGCGGAATTGCCTGCTCCGGACGGGCAGCTTTAATGTAAGAAGGACGGTTTCCTTTTTTTGTTAATGCATGTAAAGTAAACTGGCTGATGATCATAAGCTCACCATTTACATCTGTTACCGAAAGATTCATCACACCATCAGCGTCATTAAAAATACGAAGTCTTGGAATTTTCGCACAAAGCCAGTTTACATCTTCTTCAATGTCGGTGGTTTCTATACCAAGCAAAATCACTAAGCCATGGGCAATTCTTTTTTTTGAGTCAGTATTGATAACAACACTTGCTTCACTTACACGCTGAATAACGGCACGCATAATTTTATAGGGAGTAAATTTTAATTATTAAACTAACGGAAAATATCTTCATTTCTCAGCATACTTAAATAATTATAATAACGCATTGGATGTATTTCTCCGGCTTCAACAGCTTTTTTTACAGCACATTCTTTTTCATTCTGATGTAGACAATTATGAAAATGACATTGATTTAAAAGCTCACGCATCTCAACAAAATAATGACCGATTTCTGCAGGATTAAAATCAATATTTACAAATTCTTTGATGCCTGGTGTATCTATAATGTGTCCACCATTTTTAAGGCGGTGCATCTCAGCAAAAGTTGTAGTATGTTTTCCCTTTTGAAATTGCCGAGATATATCTCCAACCTTTAAGTTTAATTTGGGTTCAATAGCATTTATCAGGCTTGACTTGCCAACACCTGAATGACCTGCAAACAAATTTATTTTCTCCGTGAGCTGATCGCGCAATTCATCAATGCCTTCATTGCTAACTGCTGATACTCTTATGCAATGATAACCGAGTGGCTCATAAATAGAAATATAATCCTGCTGCACTTCTTCAATGTCATCTTTAAACAAATCTGATTTATTAAAAACCAGTGAAACAGGGATCCTGAAGCTTTCTGCTGCTGCTATAAAACGATCAATAAAACCGGTGGATGTCTTAGGAAAAACAGGCGTAACAATCAGCCATGCACGATCAACATTTGCAGCAAGAATATGACTTTGTTTACTTAGCTTAACTGACTTGCGGATGATATAATTTTTTCGTGGGAGTACATTTAAAATCACTCCTGTATTGTTGTCCGTCATTTCAAATTCCACATTATCACCAACGGAAGCGGGAGTGGTGCTGTCAATATTTTTTAAACGAAGTTGTCCGCGAACACGGCATGGTATAATTTCTCCATCCTCTGTTTCTACATCATACCAACTGCCAGTAGTTTTTAAAACCAGTCCCTGCATTGGGCGAAATTATAGTTTAAAGTCTGGAGTTTAAAGATTAAAGTTCATTTGAAACCAGAGAATATAGAATTGGGAAAAAAATGGTCACAAAAAATGCGCACTGTTCAGGTGCGCATTTTCTATTTAGATTATAATTTTTTATTTCAAAAGCGTTACACGTCCGTTCTTTTCTAAAATCTGCCCGTTACTACCCACCATTCGTATCAAATACATATAGGTTGCCTGTTCAGCAATGGTACCACTGATACTTCCATCCCAACCAACAGTAGGATCGTTGGTTTCAAAAATCTTTTCGCCCCAGCGAGTGAATATCAGGAACTGATAATTTTTAGGATCAACATAAATAAACGAAGGCATAAATACCGGATTCTTTCCACCGGGAGTAAAGGCACTCGGCACAAATAAATGTGGTTCCTGAATTAAACAAAACTCGTTTGACATACTGGAATCAGCAAAGCCATAAGTATTTCCTGGTCCTTCATAACCTTGTATTTTATAACAGAATTTTCCTGATGTCTGATAAATTTCACCAACATTATCAGCATACTCATTAATACCAAAAGTAATTCGGTTGATAGGAGATGGATCCCAAACACCATCAATTGAACGATAGAGTGAGTAATCTTTAACATCACCGAGCCATCCATCATAATCATTCCATCTCAGTTTGTTTACAAGATTAAAGTCAGCATGTCCGTTAATAAATATTGTGCGACCGAGATTACTGATGAGAACATTGTTGCCACATGAGTCAACTGTAACAATACGATATAAATAACTGCCTTCATCTGTTCGCGCTGTGTAATCAATAAATGAAATGACCGGAAGATTCTGGAAGTTAACTACGCCCACTGTATTAAACGGACCACCTATTGTTTGAGAACGCTGCAACTTATATTTTGAGACATCAACTCCTGCAAGTGTATCCACCAAACCTTCAACATAAACTTTGCGTTGATCTTTTACAGTTGCAGTTTTTAAATAACTGAATCTGGGTAGTGTGAGTAAATCTGCATAAATGCTATCACTGTTTGAAGTAGCAGACTCTGGCATTGTAGCAGGAACAGCTTCCACATAATAATGATATGTGGAGTGCATTGTGAGTGTGGTGTGACTGTAAGAAACACCAGTGCCTGGAACCGTTGCAATCAAAGAATAAGCTCCTGCATTTTCTTTTGCATAAACTTTATAAGAGCTCACTCCACCGTTAACCAGATATGGATTCCATTTCAAATCAACAGCCGAACGGCAGATATCAAGTTTAGCTTTCAGATTAATAGTGTTGAGATCAACACTGTAAACACTTTCATTGTTACAACTATCATAAGCCGTTACTGAATAATAGTTGATTGAAGTGGTAACATTTGATTGATTTGTCTGGATTGTAAGACCTGTAGGAGTATTAGGAAGCGCATTATAATTTCCATTGTGCAGATAAACATTATAACCAATTGCATCAGATGAAATACTTGGGAGCCAGGTAATAGTAATATCACCACTGTTATCAGGATTAACACTCACTGATGCCATTACCGGAACAACGGGTTTTGTAACATCGGCAAAATGTTTTCCATCTCTTGATGATTGTGACGTACATCCACTCGCATCGGAAGTAACCACTTTGTAATTGATATCAGCACTGCAAATGGTAATAGTTTCCTGATAGTTTAAATTAGTGGTTGTACCTAATGATGTCCATGAACCCGAGCCGGCAGGATATTCTTTAAACACCTCATAACTTCCGCTTGCTGTTATCAAATCAGGATTGTGCAGTTTATTCCAGCTTATGTCAGCTACACCATTGTTATTTACTACATCAACATTAATTGTATTGAGTGTATTATTAGGTGAAGTACTGTACACCTGACCTGTACAACCTGATTTGGTAGCAACGTAATATGCGTATGAGGTTGCACCCGCAGCATTTGCATTAATCGGATCGTTATAAGTAGTTGCATTGAAAGAATTCAGTGAATCAATCAAAACACCATCTCTCCAGATTTCAAATACATTAAACTCACCACTTGGTGATGATGGTGTTAACCATGTTAATTGAACACTGCCATTATCAAGAACTGAAGCACAGCGAAGA
The DNA here is from genome assembly GCA_031366005.1 of Bacteroidota bacterium. Lineage (GTDB taxonomy): Bacteria > Bacteroidota > Bacteroidia > AKYH767-A > OLB10 > JANLUX01. Next base: position 51,771 of record JANLZB010000084.1, read on the forward strand.
TCAGGATTGTCAACTACGTTACCTAAATAAGTAAACAGGTTTGTATCAATATTGGATTGAGAAATACAACCGCTGTTGTCAGGCACTGTAATCTGATGTTGAAGAGTAATGTTGCAATCTGTTATATTCTGATTGGCAGTAAGCGCTGAGGTAGAACCAAACGACATCAATGAAGCAGAATTATAATTTGAAAGCGTATTATAATTACCTGATGAAAGTAACAGTGGCAAAGCATTCCAGTTTAACTGGGAAATACCAATAGCAGATGTTGGACTTGCATCTATAGTAGTAAGATGAATGGTACTAAGTGTTACAGGAGCAGCAGGACTATTTATCTGTCCTGAACAACCTGATTGAGAAATGACATAATAAGAATGAGATGCACTGTTTGCATTCACACTTACATCTGTGTAAACAGTATCGGCAAATACAGAAACTGAATCAAGCAATGAACCATCTCTCCAGATTTCGTATTCATTAAAATTGGCATTTCCATTAGTTGGAGCCAGCCATATGAGTTGTACATTTCCATTCGGAAGCACGCTCACACAACGCAGATCAGGATTATCAACTACGTGACCTAAATAGGTAAACACGTTTGTATCAATATTTGATTGAGAAATACAACCGCTGTTATCAGGCACTGTAATCTGATGTTGAAGAGTAATGTTGCAATCTGTTATATTCTGATTGGCAGTAAGCGCTGAGGTAGATCCAAATGACACCAATGAAGCAGAATTATAATTTGAAAGCGTGTTATAATTACCTGATGAAAGTAACAGTGGCAAAGCATTCCAGTTTAACTGGGCAATACCGATAGCAGATGTTGGACTTGCATCTATAGTAGTA
>JANLZB010000086.1:0-35241 GCA_031366005.1 Bacteroidota bacterium
CTATAGTTTTTTATTACTGCTGAACTTTCTGCCTGATGATGCTGTCAATTAAAAATTGAAGATTATTCACAGTTAATTATTTTTAATGGAGTTCATGAGTGCTTCGCAGTTCCTCTGCGAGTTGATTTCGTGTTCCCACTCCATCGCTCAAGTATGTGTTCTCTGATGAGATAGGCAGCTTAAAAGTCAGCTTGTCTTTTGAAGGACGGCTATAATCTTATCGGCCATGTTTTTGTTTTTTTTACGCTCCTTGCGTTTCTTTTCTTTTTATCAATCGTTCTTGCAAACGAGTGATAAAATAATCGGCACCATACTCGGTATATGTTACCGTACCCTTGATCACTTTATAAATAAGCCGCAACAGTTTGCGTGCAATGGCAACGATGGCTTTGGCACAGTGCATTCGTTTTGTTAAATGATAATACAAGGCTCGCCAATAACTGTTTTTGCAGCGCACCGCACTCCAAGCCACTTGCAGCAATGCCGTGCGCAGATACACATTGCCATCGCGCCTGCCCGCATAATACGATTTGCCTGCACTTTCTTTGTTGCCCGGTGCAAGACCTGCCCAGGCGGCTAACTTGTCGCGTGTGCTGAAGGCATCCACGTTGTTGCCTATTTCGGCTAATATAATCTCGGTGCTTTGCGGACCAATACCACGTATCTCTTGCAAGTTTGTGATCAACTGCTCGTTCACCTTTTCGGTGTGTTGATGGATTTGTTCATCAATGCCTTCTATTTGTTTTTCGTAGTGGGCAATGTCGTTGAGCAGTTGTTGCAACATCATGCGGTCGTGAGGGGTAATAACTCCGTGAAGGGCTTTGCGCATTTCTTCCTTTTTCTTTTTGAGCTTGGTGCGGCATAGTAATAACAGTTTTTCTATATCTGTTTCTCCTTCTGCTAATGCCCTCACAATGTCCATTGCGCTTTTGGTGTGCATATTGCTTACCACGCTTTTGAGTTTAATGTTTCTGCGCTCTAAGTTTTTCACAATACGGTTAGTAGCCTGACCAATGTGATTGCGATATCTGGTGCGCATGCGGCACAAATCACGAAATGCACGTTGTTCTTCCGATGCTACAAAACTGTTGCGCACCAATCCGTTTACCAACAGTTTGCACAACCACTTCGCATCTTTCTTATCCGTTTTTTCCTTAGGCATGTTTTTAATAAACTTCGGATTCACCACCGTTACATGGATGCCCGCAAGTGTTAATACACTGCATAAGGCTATCCAATAAATGCCAGTGCTCTCTATGATGACTTCCTTAATACCACCGGTCAACAAGTCATCACGGATTTGTTCAAGGTCGCAGGTGAATGTGCCATAATCTTTTACCTGCTCCTTTTCAGCGGCAATGTAAGTACATAGTGTAACTTTGTTTTTGTGGATGTCTATCCCTCCGGCTCGTTCCAATTGCTGCCGGATACTCATGGTGTCTGCTTCTTTCATACTTTTAGTGTTTGAATGACGACTACTAAAATAACGGAATACGCCAAACACCATTTTCATCTCGTATGGTGTGTAGTATTTACTTCATATAACTTAAAAGAAATTTTAAAAAGAAGGGCTTTGTTCGGTAATCAAACAGTAGTGCTTCTCAGTATTTTCAGAGTCTCCACCCCTACCGTGGGACTCTGAAATTCGGAGTAACGTATCTTCAATAATTCTCTATCTTCCCCTTCATCACATCAATCTATAAATACTCAAGCAAACGATAATCATCCACTTCATATATACCTGCACACCCTTGTCATAAAATCCCGCGCTCGAATGAGGATAGTTCACATATTCATCTGCCAGATTCCATTTTCCCGAACAAGGATTGTGGTGAATATAATCCAGCTTTTGAAGAAAAAACTTCTTATCATAACAAGGCTTGCAATCAAATGACAACTCAAATACCTCGTGCAATTTTCCTTTCGATCTTTCCTGGACCGGTACAGCAGTTTGCAGGCGCTGTATCAATTCCTGATTATTCAAAGCATTCAACCGCGTAACAATCTCATAAGCCATAAACCTTTTTCCATTCCCAACTAACTTATTAATCGAAGTGCTGGTCCTGTTCACATACACAAGCGCATGCAAATGGTTCGGTATAATCACATAACCGTTTATCTGATTACCTTTACTCTTTAAAATAGTAAACCATTTATAAATCTCCTTGTAAAAATCAGTGACCACGAAAAGCGATATCCAGTCATAACACGTTATTGTAATATAAAAAACAACCTCGGTGTCCTTTTGTGCTTTACGAGTTGGCATCAGTAATTCCAAAAATAGTAAAAGATGAATCATGATGATAAGCAGTATTCCAAAGTTTCAGAGTCCCGCGGTAGTGGCGGAGACTCTGAAACTACTGGAGAATCAGAAACAATAATGACTACTAAATAATCACACAAAATGAATTCGCCAAAGCGAATCACGAATACAAAAACATAAATTAAATAATCATGAGTAAAATCGTAAAAGTAACATACACTACCAAGGCAGAATATGCCGAACAAAATCAAGCGAACATTTTAATTGTAATGAATGATTTGAAAAAACAAAATCACACAGGCATCAATTACAATGCTTGCTTGTGTGCTGATGGAAAAACATTTATTCATACCGCATTTTTCAAATCAGACGAAGACCAGAAATTGTTGAATGAATTACCTTCTTTTCAAAATTTTCAAACACAACTTAAAGCAAGCGGCTTAGAAGTTCCACCGAAGCAAGAGCTTCTGACATTAGTAGATTCATCAACAAACATTTTTAACACTTAAAACAAATAACATGTTGAATGAAATGAAATCCCGCAATTCGGGAAAATATAAAATCGGAACAAAAGAAAAACCAACGGTTTTAAAAACTCCACCATTGACATCGGAATACACGATGCACCTGGATGAAAAAGACGGCAAAGAAATTTTGGTTTGCACGGTAGGCAAAACCGTTTTGCATTATGATGCAAGAATACTTGACGACTTACATGCAATGCTAAAAAAGCATGGCGACTGGATGGAGCTTGGCAGTGCAGACGAACAAAAGCCAGCCAAAGACGGAACGGTAGAATCTTGGGGGCGTTCAGAAAAAAATCCAGTGAAAGGATGGTATGGTTTAAAGAAAGGTTTAAGAGGTAGAGTAGGAATGTATATTCCACCACTCATGGAATTTATTGGACTTGCAGAAGTAACACACGATGCGAAGGGAAATAAAATGAAGGCGAAATAAAGAGCCGACCCCACAAAAAACACACTCTTAAAAAAACGCTGCACGCCAACGCTAAAGCCATTTTTTTAAGAGATTGTTTTTTCAGTATTTTCAGAGTCTCCACCCCTGCCGTGGGACTCTGAAATTCGGAGTAACGTATCTTCAATAATTCTCTATCTTCCCCTTCATCACATCAATCTATAAATACTCAAGCAAACGATAATCATCCACTTCATACATACCCTGCACACCCTTCTCATAAAATCTCGCGCTCGAATGAGGATAGTTCACATATTCATCTGCCAGATTCCATTTTCCCGAACAAGGATTGTGGTGAATATAATCCAGCTTTTGAAGAAAAAACTTCTTATCATAACAAGGCTTGCAATCAAATGACAACTCAAACACCTCGTGCAATTTTCCTTTCGCTCTTTCCTGGACAGATACAGCAGTTTGCAGGCGCTGTATCAATTCCTGATTATTCAAAGCATTCAACCATGTAACAATCTCATAGGCCATAAATCTTTTTCCATTCCCAACTAACTTATTAATCGAAGTGCTGGTCTATTCACATACACAAGCGCATGCAAATGGTTCGGCATGATCACATAACCGTATATCTGATTACCTTTACTCTTTAAAATAGTAAACCATTTATAAATCTCCTTGTAAAAATCAGTGACCTCGAAAAGCGATATCCAGTCATAACACGTTATTGTAATATAAAAAACAACCTCGGTGTTCTTTTGTGCTTTATGAGTTGGCATCAGTAATTCCAAAAATAGTAAAAGATCAATCATGATGATAAGCAGTATTCCAAAATTTCAGAGTCCCGCGGTAGGGGCGGAGACTCTGAAACTACTGAGAATTTTAATCAAACAACAAAACATATTATGACTACAACCTTTAAAAATTGCCAGTCCTGCGGAATGCCTTTGAAACGGGACACTAAAGGCGGAGGTACAAATGCTGATGGAAGCATAAGCCAGATGTATTGTTCTTACTGTTACGACAAAGGTGAATTCATTTATAAAGGAAATAATGTGAAAGAATTTCAAGAATTGTGTAAACAAAAAATGATGGAAGGCGGACACTCCAAATTTTTCGCTTGGTTATTTACAAGAGGAATAAAGCGATTAGGTAGGTGGAAAAATAATTAACTATTTACTTTACAACTGACAACTAAAACGATGAAAGCAGTTCGTCATTCTAACAACCTGACTGCGAAATTCGGGCTGACGAGCTTCAGTACTTTCAGAGTACCGCGGTAGGGCGGAGACCTCAGAAACTACTGGAAAATAGTAAAAGATGAATCATGATGATAAGCAGTATTCCAAAATTTCAGAGTCCCGCGGTAGGGGCGGAGACTCTGAAACTACTGAAAAGTTACTCAACAACAAACTCAAACGAGCAAACAACCTTCACAGAATAAACCGACAGTTAACAAGCCGACAAAAAAATTTATAAGCGGGACGGTTGTTGTTCTTCAATCTGATTCCACTAAACGACCTTTACAGAGTGTTTCTGTTTTTGTATTGCAGGACACTTTGCATCTAAAGACAACAACTGATTCTGTTGGTAGGTTTGTAATTGACATAACAAATAGATTTAGTAAACTTCCAAATTCAATTACTCTTATCGTTTCACATCCTGACTACGAAACAAAATCTATTACACTTAACAAGAGTAATCTCAAATCACTTGACATTACTTTTCAGCAAGTGACTGTTGTTGGAAAGGTTATTCTTGGCGAACCGAGTGTATCTGTTTCCTCTTTTTATGCAGCTCCACCAATACAAGCAGACACATTAGAATACCAGAAGCCAGCAAAGAAAAAATGGTGGCAACGCAAACCGAAGACGAAATGAAAACGCTTCTAACAAACAGTGCTGCGGACTTCGGGCTGATGTGCCTTGAACGAACAGCAGCACATGCAGGTAACATAAGATTAAAAGAAATTTTTTTAAAAGGGTTTTGTTCGGTTAACAAACAGTTGTGGTTTCTATTTTCATTTGTGGTTAACGGCAGTGTTATAAGAAAATCCAATTTTATAAATGCATTCATCCCTCACTCGTTATTTGGTTGCAGTGCTAACTTTGAACTTTTGGAATTCTAATGAGCTTTACTTTTGTGCGACTTCAAACTGATTGCAAGAAATAAACTATGACAAACGGAATCAACGAAAATTGGAAGACGGTAAAGTTTGACTTTGAATTTACCAACGATTTCAAACTTGAAGTTTCTAATCTTGGACGAGTTCGCTCAACGAACATGATGGCGGAAGAACGGCATTTGAAAGGTTCGTTAATCAACAATTACAGAGTAATCGTTTTGAAGCTTTACAAGCCGAGAACAGCGAAGGCGGACAAACGACTTTCGTTTCTTAGGGGACAACTTTCTAAAATCACAGAGAATCTTTCTCCGCTAAAACAGAAAGTGAAAACGAGAGTGAACCACGACAAGCAATATTTCACATACAAGAAAAAAGTTAAGGAACTCCAGGAACTTTATAACGGACTTCAAAAAATTTATCGCAAAGAGTTCAATGCTGATTTAAAGTTGCGGACATTAAACCGCACTTTGCTTGTTCACCGACTTGTTGCAGAATATTTTTGTGACAAACCTTCTGACGAACACAAACAAGTAACTCACCTTGACCACAACAGACAAAACAATCGTGCAAGCAATTTGAAATGGGTAACACAAAGGGAACTGAATATTCACCAACAAAAAAGTCCACATGTAAAAGCAGCGAAAGGAAGTAACAAAGGCAAACGCAACGAGGAATCAAAACATTACAAACTCACTTCAACGAAAGTGATGCTGATTAAAAAAAGATTGAACGAGGGAAAAACTCTTGCAGCGATTGCAAAACAATTTAAAGTAACGGCAATGCAAATATCACGAATTAAGAACGGGCAGAATTGGAGCAATGTAAGAGCAGCGACATGACGATCACGAAATGGCAACCTACTTATAACTGTTGTGCGGACTTCATTCATTTGTGCTTCGTAGCTATAAGATTCCCCTGTAAATAAAAGAACACAACACTAACATGTCATCCAATAAAAACCCACATCACAATTTGGTGATTTCAAAAAATTACAGATTACTTTCACCTCTCCTGCTTCCTCAGGCTGCTGTTTGGTATTGAAAGAGATTCACGGTATTTAACTACTGTTCTTCTTGCAATATGCGATCCCTGTTTATTTAAAAGAGCTACAATATCATTATCGGATAATGGATTTGTTTTATCCTCTTCTTTTATTATTTGTGTAATGAGTTCCTGTACTCGTATGGCGGTAGTGGGTGCCTGTGCCGGATCACCTGCATTTAACCCGCGCATAAATAAACCTTTGAGCGCAAAAATTCCGAATGGTGTTTGCACATGTTTATTGCTGGTAATTCGCGAAACAGTACTGATGTCATAACCTGTTGCATGGGCCACATCCTGCAATATCATTGGTTTCAGATCTTTGGTATCACCTGACTTAAAAAAATCAGGCTGCATCTTTACAATCCAGGTGATAATGTTCATCATGGTGGTTTCCCGTTCTTTTAATGCATTCACTAAAGTGTTAGCTTCATTTACCAGGTGCTGAAAATAATTGGATGCTTCTTTTAATTCCGTTTCGTTATTTGATTTCATCTGCGTAGCATTAAAATCTTCGTTCACACGCAACTTCGTAAATTCAGATGAGGTGAGCGCTACAAAAAGCTGATCATTCTCCACGCTTACTTCAAACTCAGGTATAATCTGTTCTTTGAGCAGCTCGTATTTGTTTGATTCACTCACCGGCTTAGGATTCAGTTTGCTGATAAGCGCAATGCAGCTTTCAAAAGTGGTGCTGTCAATACTTAGTTCTGATTTTATTTTATTAAAATGCCTTTGGACAAAATGCTGGTAATGATCACGCAGAATTTTTATTGACAGCTGTGTAATTTCATCCTGCTGATTTTTTTTGCGATGGAGTTGAAGCAGCAAACATTCTTGCAGGTTACGGGCTCCCACACCTGCGGGCTCACATTGCTGCAATGCTGCCAGTGCTGTTTCTATCTGCGCCTCTTCAATTAATTTACCCAGCGAAAATCCATAGTCATACGCAGCATCAGCAATACTTATTCTTAAATAACCATCTTCTTCCAGTTCATCAGCAAGGTAGCAAGCCAGTGTAGTTATATCCTCAGGCAAATTCATCAGGTGAATTTGTTCCTTTAAATTTTCAGGCAATGAATAAAACTGGATTACAGGTGCTTCATAATATTCTTCCTGTTGCGTTGGTAGTTTATAATTCTTTTCAAATAGATCATCGTCATTATCCCATAAATCCGGATCAAATTCACGCTCTTCCTTGTTTGTGTTTTCTTCGCGCTGTTCCGGTGGCTCTATTTCTGATTCTGCTTCCAACGCAGGATTTTGCTCTAACTCATTCGCAATATATTCCTGCAAAGCATAACCTGACAAATGCATTATATGCATCAGCTTCATGTGTTGATGCGATAGATAATATCCCTGTTTTAATTTTTGGGTTTGCTTTTGATTTTGTTGTTGCTTCATTTTCTTATTCTGAAAATTAAAATAGCAAGAGCAATAACCCGCCCATTTTTATTTTAAAATATTTTGAGGAATTAATCGCCTATTTTTGGGTAGATAAATCTACACGGAAAAAATTGTATGAAGGTTAATGACGCATTCAGAATTTCCAGGATACTTTTTATAGCCACTTTAGTTTTTTTACTTTTTCTCACTTACCTCTCTTATATCCGTTTGCAAAATCTTATAGAGTATGGAAACCTTGTGGATGACAGCACCAACCTCAAATTTAAACTGGAGCAATCGCTTTCTTATCTTAAAGATGCGGAAACAAGTCAGCGCGGATATTTACTCACCAGGGATTCCATTTTTCTTGAACCATTGATTGAATCACAGAAAAAAATTTACAATGCACTGGATGAATTATCCATTCTGGCAAAATCTGATCCTGAAGATTTACCTGCTATAAATGAATTTAAATATACTGCTATTGCAAGAATCAATTACCTGAATAAAGTGGTAAGTGAAGACCGTATTAATAAAACCTACACGGGCATTACCATGGGCAACCTGTTACATGGAAAAATGCTGATGGATGATACAAGACGCCTGGTTAAAAAAATTCAGGACGGCATTGAAAAAAAACTGGAGCAGCGGCAACAAATAAAAAACCGTTACGAAACATTAACACCTTTTTTTATGGTTGTGCTTTCACTGGTTTTTATTGCTATAATTTATCTTGCTTATCTTATTATAGTGAGAGAATTAAAAAAGCGCACGTTAGTACAAAATGATCTTGAATATAATATTGATGCATTAAAAAGATCGAATGAGGAGTTGGAGCAGTTTGCTTATGTAGCGAGTCACGACTTGCAGGAACCATTAAGAAAAATCCAGACTTTTGGACACCGCCTCATGCTCAAGCATCGTGAAAACCTGAATAATGACGGACAATTTATAATTGACCGTATGCAAAATGCAGCACAACGAATGCAGTTTTTAATCAATGATCTTTTAAGCTACTCACGTATTGCCAATGCTGCTCTTAAAAAATATGAATGGGTTGATCTCAACCGTTCGCTTGCAAATGTGCTGGATTTGTTAAGTGTGCATATTCAGGAAACGAAGGCACAGGTAAGCAATGATCATTTGCCCTATGTAACTGCCAACGCAATGCAGATGGAACAGTTGTTTCAAAACCTCTTAACCAATGCATTTAAATTTATCAGGAAAGGTAAAAGTCCTGTTGTGATAATTAAATATGGTGTTGCAAAGGGAAAAGACATTTCAGGTGTTAAATATCTCGATATTGAAAAGATATTTCATAAAATAACTTTTATTGATAATGGAATTGGTTTTGAATCAGAATATGCAGAAAAGATTTTTGTGATCTTTCAGCGTCTTCAAAATAAATCAGAATACAGCGGAACAGGAATTGGTTTGGCAATGTGTAAAAAAATTGTAGCTAATCATGATGGTTACATCACTGCAACGAGCACACTGAATAGTGGATCAGAATTTACTGTTTACCTACCTAAGGATTTTGAGATGTGAGATTGCAAGCGCAATCAACAAAACTTCTCCTACCTTTCAAAAGTTGTATCAGCGGTTGCTTTCTCATATACATCATGTCCGTTATGATGATGTTTTTTTTCGGTCAATCTCGTAATTAACGATCCAAACCAACCAAGAATCTTTGTTTTATTATCATGTACATAATTCTTAGTGAGATTTTTTGCGAGGAAAGGAATTACTAAACGGGTTATCAAACCTGAATTGCGCAAAACTATTTTCTTCAAAAGAAAATCTACAACTCCACCAATAGAAGTATTAACCAAACCGAGCTGATCACTAACCAATACTTTTTTCGCTCCTTTGTTTATTAATGTCAAGGGAGAGAGGTCGTTTTTTATTTCATTGAAATCATTTTCAATTTCAACTTCCAGCAGTTCTTTTTTTGCGCGTAATCTTTTTAATTCTGCTTTTAACTGCGCCTGGTTATCAATTTTCCTCATTGAGATTTATCTTTTTAAGTAAGGAGTTTATTATAGGTAAGCCAATCCATTTATCTTTATTCAAAAGAATTATTGCTGCTACCAGCAAATAAAATCCTGCTACAATAAAGAAACCTATGGAAGGGTTTTGAAGGCTTTGACCAATCCACCATGCAATGCCAACGCTTGCAAAAAAGATAAAGAACAAACTTAAAATTCCAATGATAAAAGCCGATGCAACTGAAGAAATAACTCCGGATGCTTTATCCTGAAATGTCAGTAGTCCGAGATCAATTCTGGTCTCAGCGTACTCTTTGATGTTATGAATCAGGTTTTCAATTTTGCCTTTCTCTTCCATAGGTCTTTGAATTATTTAATATTAGTGAGCTTGATTGGAAGCCATTGAACGTGCTTTTGATTTTGCATTTCCATATTCGTTTTCCGCAGCATCTGCCATATCACCTGCTGCTGATGTGGCTTTGTTTTTCCACTCTTCTGCTTTGTTCATGGCTTTTTCTTTCAAGCCGGAAAGTGCTTCTTTGCCTTCATCAATTTTGCTTGAAAGCTGATCAATAAGTTCCTCTGCACTTCCTGCAATTTTTTTGCGTGTTTCACTTCCTTTATCAGGAGCAAACAATAAACCTAATACTGCACCTGCTGCTGCACCGAGCACCAAGGCGCCTAATACTTTTCCGTAGTCTGACATTTTGATTTGTTTTTTTTGATTGTTTAAATTGAAATTAATTAATATGCAAGATATGAATAATCATGCCTGAAAATTTATTTAAGTGTACTTTAAATTATTATTAGAATTTTGAGGAAGCCACTCAACAGTGTGTAGAATATATTACCATTTAATTTTAACTAATTTTTATTATGGCTTAAATCATTTAAGGCATTGCTTTTGGAAGGTTGCAATGAACCCTTATGAAACGAATTCCAGTTATCAAAGTAAAAGAGTATGCAACAGGCCGTTCAATACGGCTTACTGAGAATACGCTCAAGCGAACGCAGAAAGCAAATTCTTTTCTAACCAGTGTTGGTGATATGACTCTGTTTTTTTCTTCACTCGTAAAACAAGCTTTTTCTTTTCCTTTTGAATTTAAAGAATTTTTAAAACAATGTTATGAGATTGGAAACAAGTCGTTAGGCCTGGTAAGCATTACCGGTGCAATAATGGGTTTGGTTTTAACCATTCAATCACGCCCGGTGCTTGCTGATTTCGGTGCTGAAGGGATGTTACCAGGAATGGTTGCAGTTTCTCTCATTCGCGAGATAGGACCGGTGATCACAGCACTTATTTGTGCAGGTAAAATTGGTTCAGGAATAGGAGCTGAGCTGGGCTCGATGAAAGTAACGGAGCAAATTGATGCGTTAGAAGTTTCTGCGGCAAACCCTATGAAGTATTTAATAGTAACGCGTGTTCTTGCTGCCACATTTATGATTCCTATTCTTGTATTGTTTGCTGATGCATGGGGCTTTCTTGGTGGTTGGATAGGAGTAAACATCAGAGGATCCGTTAATTTTGTATTGTATATCTCGCGTGCTTTTGCTTCTGTTTCTTTTTCTGATTTTATTCCTGCGTTAGTTAAAACTTTCTTCTTTGGTTTTGTAATTGGTCTGGTGGGTTGTTATAAAGGTTTCACTGCCGGACGTGGTACTGAAAGTGTTGGCTTAGCTGCTAATTCAGCTGTTGTGTTGTCATCACTTCTTGTAATCGTTGTGGATCTTATTGCAGTTCAAATTACTGACATGTTTGTAAAATGATGACCGCAACACTGGAAAATACTCATAAAGAAGCTGATGAGTTTGCCGATAACGAAAAGGTTATTGAAATTACCAATTTGCAAAAGTCTTTTGGCAACCAGGTTGTTTTAAAAGACATATCTCTTGATTTATATAAACGTGAGAACCTTGTGGTGTTGGGCAAGTCAGGTAGTGGTAAATCCGTACTGATTAAATGTATTGTGCGTTTGATGTTTCCTGACAAAGGAAAAATTAATGTATTGGGCAAAGATGTGTTATCATTAGAGGAAAAAGAATTAACCGACTTACGTAAAAAAATCGGATTTCTTTTTCAAAGTGCTGCTTTATATGATTCAATGACGGTAAAACAAAATCTTGAATTTCCATTGCGAAGAATTAAAAAAAATATCACTGAAAAGGAATTGAATCAAAAGATAGAAGAAGCATTGGAGAATGTAAGCCTCAGTGAAGCGCTGCACAAAATGCCTTCACAACTCTCTGGAGGAATGCGAAAAAGAATAGGACTTGCAAGAACAATTATTATTGATCCTGTAATCATGTTATATGATGAACCCACCACCGGTCTTGATCCTATCACTTCTGCAGAAATCAGTTCGTTAATTGTGGATGTAAAAGAAAAATATCATACATCTTCCATTATCATCACTCACGACATTGCCTGTGCACGCACCATTGCAGACCGAATTATTATGATCAAAGATGGAGAGGTGTTTGCAGAAGGACAGTTTAAAGATCTTGAAAATTCAAAAGATGAGTTTGTTAATAGTTTTTTTAAAGGATAAGGATTAATATGGATACGCAGTCAGCTCAGTTTAAAGCACGCTTAGGATTTTTTGTTGCAACAGGTATAATACTTTTTGTTATAGCTATATTTTATATTGGACGACAGAAACATTTGTTTAATCCTGTCTTTAAAGTTAACAGTAAGTTCAGCAGCGTAAGTGGTTTGCAGGTTGGTAATAATATTCGCTTTTCAGGAATCAATGTGGGAACAGTAGATAATATTTTCATCATCAATGATTCAACCGTTAAAGTAGAAATGCTTATTGATCAGGATGTGCAAAAATTTATTAAAGCCGATTGTAAGGTTACTATTGGTTCCGAAGGTATTATTGGAGATCGAGTGATTAATATTACTCAAGGTAATGGTGATTCTCCAATTGCAAAGAATGGACAATATCTGCAGTCAGTTGAACCTATTGAAACTGACCAGATAGTTGCGAATTTAAAGGTGACGGTTGAAAATGCAGAAGTTGTTTCGGGTGAGTTGGCAGAAATTATGTATAATATAAATCGCGGAAATGGAACATTAGGAAGATTGATTCATGATACCTCTATTGCGCAAAATATTAACCAGACTATTGAGAATTTAAAAAAAGGAACTAAAGGCCTGGATGAAAATATGGAAGCAGCAAAGAGTAATTTTTTATTAAAAGGTTATTTTAAGAAAAAAGAAAAGGCGCGTAAAGAAGCTGAAGAAAAAAAATCGGAAGAACAGAATAATAATAATAAAAAATAAGGGATATGAACAAGATGACGTATATCAACGAGCGAATTGCGTTTATAAAACGTAATGATTCAAATCAAATTAAGTCAACTGCAAATGCTGATGAGGATCAGCAAAAATCTGGAGGCAGAAAAAATACTAATGACAAAGAAAAATTGCAGGCTGGAAATTCTGTAATTAAATTATTGAATTAAAATTTACCGATGGTTGTTAATAATGCTTTAATAATTGAAGATGAAGTGGATATTTGTTTGCTTCTTGCAAACTTTTTAAAAAAGAAAAGTAAGCATGTCAGCATTTGCTATTCGTTGACAAACGGGCTGAATAAATGTAAAGAGATGGAGCCTAATTTGCTTATTCTCGATCATAATTTACCGGATGGTTATGGTATTGAAAAAATTTCCGAATTCAGAAAATTAAATAAATCTATTTGCATTATTATTATCAGTGCAATGTCTCATTTGAAAAACAGGGCTTTGGAAAATGGTGCAGATTATTTTATGGAAAAACCTATCAGCTTTAAAAAATTAAGTGATATAATAGAAAACAAAACTTATCAGATATGAATACTATAAAACGAATATTACTTGCCGCTTCTATTCTTCTTGCAATATCAATTTCCACCTTTGCACAGTCCGATGCAGACTTAAATCAGAAGATTGATAACCTGGAAGCAAAAATTTCGCAGGTCAAGAGTTCAATTCCTGATGCTGACAAGAAAAAATATTTCGCTGCATTATCAGATGTTGAGAACCGAAAAAATAATCTTAAGTCAATGATGAAAACTCCCGTTGATAAAAGAGATAAAAAGTGGCAACAGGAATGGGATCAGAATTATGCTAAAGCTAACGACAAACTTGGTAAGATAAAATAAACATACTTGTTAATTTAATTTTTATTGATGTTTGAGTGTCCCGTGAATTTATTCACGGGATTTTTTATGCTTGGGTAATAAAAAAATTAACTATAACTCAATCAGTCCAACGTGTTTCTTCATAATCGGTAAATAATTTCTACAGGAATGTAAAAATTCTTCCACTTTAATCAACCGGTACACGCAATGGTACGATTTTGTGATTACATAAAGTAATAAATAAAATATTAATGAAAGTATTTCAACATCATATACAGGTTAAAGAGATCTCGGATGTAGATCCCGGCAACATCATTATATCAAAAGGATTCTGGAACGATGAAATATTGCAGCGTTCAGTAATTCTGATCATAGAGCATAGTCAGCAGAGCACCCTGGGTTTAATACTGAATAAGGAAAGTAATTTGCAGGTGAATGAAGCATTGCCGGGATTAGATGTAAACAGAAGACTACAATATGGCGGACCAATTAATACTAAAATGATCTCTTTTATTCATCAGCAAAAATATCTTTCAAATGCAGTGCATATTGCAAATGATATTTATTGGGGTGGTAATATTTACCAATTGCAAAGTCTTATAAAGAAGAATGAAATTATGGAGAGTGAAGTAAATTTTTTTGCAGGTTATGTGCAATGGGATTCCGGGCAATTAGAAAAACAAATAAGCGATAACCAGTGGTGGATTGAAAAAATTACCATTAGTGAAATATTAGAAACACATAATTATGATCTGTGGGCATCTAAATTGATGCAGCGCGATAATATATATGGAGCTTTATATGCAGTTCCTGATCCATGTCTGAATTAATAATGTCTATCACTCAAAAATAAGAATAGGATGAAAAAGAAAATTATAACATCGTTTGCAGCCGTTTGTATTTGTTATGCTGCTGTAGCACAACAACGGGCAGGGACAACTACTGTCGCTCCGCAAAACAATGAAACATTCCAACAATATTTCACCATTGGTCCGCGCGTTGGAATTAATATTTCAAATATAAGCGGAGTAGATAAAGCTGATTCGAAAGTCGGTTTGCTTGCTGGTGGATTTTTTGTTTATAGTTTCCAGGAACACTTTGGAATCAGTGCAGATTTGCTTTATTCCGCTGAAGGAGCAAAATTCGAAAACACAATATCTACAGGAAATTTAACTGTCAAAACCAAAAATGATATTGCACTTAATTATTTAAGAGTACCTCTTCAGGCTGCAGTATTTTTTGGTCAATATGGTAATCGCTTAAGACCTAAAGTAACATTGGGTCCTTCAATTGGATTTCTGCTTGGCGCTAAAAACAAATTAGAAAGTGTTACTATTTATCCGGACGGCAGTAACGTTTCTATTGATCATAAAACAGATTACAAGGAGAATATTAAAGGTGTGGATTTCGGTGCTGTAGTAGGTGCCGGATTAAATTACAGGTTGGTGGAAGCTGTATGGTGGAATTTTGATGTGAGATATTACATTGGAGCTTCAGATATAAATAATAAACCTGTGGTTCTCGGTAATGATGCCTTGAAAAATAATGGTCTGTCTGTAAGTCTCGGTCTTGGTATCGGATTGTAATTTAACATCAGGTTAGTTATTTTTTTTAAAGGCTGGTGTCTTACATCAGCCTTATCTGTTTTTTTAAACAATAATTTTAATCATCATGAAGACACGGGTATTTGCTATTATTCATGAGAAAGGAAAATTCCTTTTGATAAGAGAAAGTAATTTAAAATTTAAAAATCAGTGGTATCTTCCAGGTGGTGCGCTCGAAGAGCACGAAGACATCATCAGTGGTTTGATGCGGGAAGTAAAGGAAGAAGCAGGTTATGAAGCAGGTGTGAATGGAATATTCTTTATGAAATATGTTGACCGGCCTGTATCCAGAAAAGGGCTTTATATTTATTGTTCAGCAAGAACGCTAGCAGGCAACGTAAAAACCATTGCCGATGAAAACTCAATGGAAGCAGGCTGGTTCACACTGGCAGAAATTCCAAAGCTTGAAATGCGTGGAAACTTAGCTGAAATGTTGCAGATATTTTCTGATGATATGCCGCTATTACCTACTCAACATGTGCAGTTAAATGTTTCGACTTAGTTATATTAAAGTGAAAACCGCAATTCACACTTCAACTGAATTTAAAAAAGTAAGAGCAGAAGATTAAATGTCAACAGATGATAAACCGGTAAATATTCTCTCTGCTCTTGATAAAGAGAATTTAAATTTTAAATATTTTCCGGACTATGCAAAGTTTCTTTTAGAAAATCGTTTTGAAGACTTTGTGCGTGAGCAACTGAGCTTGTCGCGCGAATTAAAAATTCCCATGTTGCGCTTTTTTGAATCAATGAGTGAAGAAGCGCTTTTTGAATTTGCCAAACAAGGCGCACGTAATCTGCTCAATAGTTTTGTTTCCAATTCAGTACTCGACTATATAAATTCATCATTAGATAATTGGATAAATAATCAGATTCCGCTTTTAGATCGTGATGAGATAAATATTGAAGATATAGTTCTGATAAGTTTTGTGAGAAGAAAAATATTTCGCGATTTTGTTCCTGCTTACACCTCCGATGTAACCATGTATCTTCATATTATGGAAGAAGTGGATCGTTTTACTGTTGCTCTTGATGCACCTTCATTTAAAACATTAAATAATATTCAAAATGCAAGAATCAACAGGATAAACGCTGCACTCACTCAAAGTGAATCTGATTATAAATTATTGAATATAGATTTACAAGAGCGGGAAGATTATCTGCAGCAATTAATAAAAAATGCTCCCGATGCTATTATTGTTATTGACACCGACAGTAAAATTATTTTATGGAATCCTAAAACCACAGCTATTTTCGGATGGACTGAAGAAGAAGTGATAGGAAAGCATTTGGCAGATATCATAATTCCTGTTCAATACCGTGATGCACATATAAAAGGAATGCAACGCTTACTCTCAACAGGTGAAGAACGGGTGCTGAATAAATCCATTGAGATCACCGGCCTTATTAAACAAGGTATTGAAATTTATATTTCATTGACTATTTCACGATCCATCCAGGCTGGAAAAACAGTTTTTATTGCCTTTATCAGAGACATCAGTAAAGAAAAAAAAACGCAGATAGAATTGGAAAGAAACCAGGATGAGTTGGATAAGGTGAACCATTTTCTTAGTTTAAGAAATACAGAACTGCAGCGTGCCAATAAAGAGTTGGAATCGTTCAACTATATAGCCAGCCATGACCTGCAGGAACCATTGCGCAAAATTCAAACCTATAGCAATAGGATTCTTGAAAAGGATTATGATAAGTTACCTAATTCAACCAAGGAATTTTTAAATAAGATTTATTCCGCTTCGGAAAGAATGCAATTGCTCATTCAGGATTTTCTTGATTTCTCACAGGCTGCTACTACTGCGCCACCGCCTGAACCGACTGATATTAATATCATATTGCAGGATGCAAAAACGGAATTAGCCAATGCCATTGAAGAGGAAAATGCGGTAATTGAATCATCTCCGCTTCCTGTTATACATGTTATTCCTTTTCAGTTTAAACAGTTAATGGTTAACTTAATTAGTAATGCTGTTAAATATCATCGTAAAGGAATTCCACCATACTTAAAAATTACTTATGATAGAATTATTGGTAAGGATATTGATTCTAAAAGCGCAATCTCTGATATCAGGTATCATAGATTTACTTTTGCTGATAATGGTATTGGCTTTGAAAATGAATATGCAGATAAAATTTTTGAAATATTTCAACGGCTTCATGGAAAGTTGGATTATTCAGGTACAGGTATAGGGCTTGCCATCTGCAAAAAAATTGCAGAGAATCACAAAGGTTTTATTAAAGCAAATGGTAGAGTAGGAGAGGGCGCTGTTTTTGAAGTTTACATTCCCTGATTTGTTTTTTTTGCACAATAACTGACTGCTAAGAAGTCTTTCATATCCCACACACTTTAAAAGTAATCTATTGCTTTACAAAGCGCAATAAACTTTCGGTGTATTTGCGGCAGTGCATTCCTCGTTGGTATTATTGCTTAGTATAGCTTATTGATTGAAAAATTATTAAAATCAGGAAATTGCTTATAGACCTGCTCAGAATATTTTTAATTAATGTTCATATTATTTGAATTACAGTATTACTTTTTAAGAAGACAACTTAACATTAATTGGATGACGTAAATCAGTTTAGATTGGGGAAAATTAAACCCCAACAACCTTATTCCACGCAAAGGCATGGCTTTTAGCTATGTTAAACATATATAGGAAAAGTTAAAACCACGCACACAGATGCACATCTCCACAATTAAAACTAAAGAGTATGATTTCATTTTACACATTGCCCGCATTAAATAAATTGTCAAAGCTCATCAGCATATTGATAATTTTAATATTGAATAATACCCCATTATTTACCTTCGCTCAAGCATGCAGTGTTAATGCAATAAGTTTTATTGATCAGGAGTACGACTCTCCATGCGAAGGGGGTGGATTAACACTAACTCCCATACTCTACAGCGGTCACAGCGGAACAGTAGCGTGGTTTCGCAATGATGCACCAATGTCTGCCGCTGCTTATGTTTATCAAAACCAGCTTTATATTGTACCTTATTATAATACAGATAAAGGAATTTATTACGTAATATATACAGAAAGTAGTACAGGCTGCAAGGATACCGCCTGGGTACAGACCAATACTTTAACGCCTGCAGTAGTTCCGCAAATAGAGTGGGTGCAGGATCTCTGTGGCGAAGTACAGGTGAAAGCAGTTAATGCTAACGATACTACCTCAGCAAATAACACTTACGTGTGGATGGATCAGGATGGGTATTACAGTATTTATGGACAATATCTTTCTACCAGTCATGCAACCGAAACAGTTAGCATCACCAACCGTGATGGCTGTTCCGCAAATACTACTGAGAACATTCCGCAGTCACAATTGAGCAGCCCCTCAAGGCCTTCCGCAATTTCAGGTGCTATATCAGGATTATGTGGATTAACAAATAAGATTTACACTGTTACCAATGCCTCAGGTCTTGGTTATAACTGGGCAGTTCCTGCAGGAGCTACCATAGCATCAGGACAGGGCACCTATCGCATTCATGTCGATTTTCCATCATCCTCATTTTCTGGTACTATAACAGTTACAGCTTCCAATAGTTGCGGTTCAAGTGCAGCTCGCAGTATATCTGTAAAAGGAGCACCTTCTACACCAGGTGTAATCAGCGGATCCGCTACAGTCTGTTCAGGCAGTACGGGAAATACCTATTCAATTGCTGATGTTATATCGGCAATCAACTACACCTGGACTGTACCGTCCGGCTCACACATTACCGCAAATGGAATTACTTCTTCCAATAACGTGCTGACCACTACGGCAACTTCAATCACCGTGCAATTTGGAACAGTAACCACCTCCTCAGTTATTAAAGTAAGAGCCAATAATGATTGCAGTAACAGCAGCACTCGAAGCAAATCACTTACACCATGTTCACCCCGTCTCAGTGATAATGAACAAAATCAAAACACCTCTCTCTTAGCTTATCCAAACCCCGCCATTGAAAGTGTCAGGATACAATTTAATACAGCGTATGATCAAAACAGCCAGTGTGTAATTTATGATTTAACAGGTAAAGTTGCACTACTTAAAAATATTCATGCAGTAACGGGACAAAACGAATTTTCAGTCAATCTACAATCACTTGCAAAGGGAACATATTACATTCGGTTAACCCTAATGGAAAAATCTGAACAATTACAAATAGTAAAATTTTGAATACTTACTGATAAGAGGAATTCCAAATTGAAAACATAATTTTTATTGGCTTTCCTGTTTGTATTCTATAACATTGTTATTTCATATATAGGAGCGTTTGATCCAAACACTTTTAATTATTTACTTACTTCCGAAAGCGAAAACATATTAGCTCCGCCTCTCAGTTCTCAACTCAATTATTAACAAAAAAGAAACTGCGAACAATATATTCGCGCCTATCTATCTTAATTATGATTTTTCAGAAATCACAAAGGTCATTCAGCGAAGTTCCATGCTGCCTCCACATCATGCACATTCTTGAAATCACCTTTCAGGGCTTTCAGTGCGTATTTTCTCACGATCGCCAGTAAAAAGGCTGTCCCTATCAGGAGACAATCTTTTTTTTGGAGCAGGGGAGAATCAAAAAAATATTTTTCAATCCTTACCAATCCGTAATTCTTTTTTAAGCGTAGGTTTTTTAAATTTTCAGTATAATTTTCAATTAATCAAATTAAACTACAATTAAACTTTAAGATCATGCAAAAAAAAATCACAAAAAAAACAATCGGGATGTTCCTTGGTGTGCTGGTAATAATTGCAGCAGCAGTTATTACTTCTAACTCTTACATCACTGCGTCCAGCCACAGGGAGGCTCCGCTAATCGCCAATGATCCATTGGCTGACAACACAGATCTCTATGTATTCAGAAGTCCGAATGCGCAAAACACGGTAACCATTATTGCCAATTATGTTCCTGCAGAATTACCACAGGGTGGCCCCAATTATTATTCATTTGGTGAGGATGTGCGTTATGAAATTCACGTAAAGAATAATGCATCCACTACGGGTGATGATATTGTTTACCGTTTTGAATTTACACAGGTAAACCAGGATCCTACTACTTTTTTTAATATCCGGTTAGGCCAGCAAAATTTAAAAACCACCTATACCTGTTCACGCAGTATGAATGGCGGTTCATTTATGCCTATTGTAACTAATGGCGTTGTTCCTCCCACTAATATTGGCCCACGTTCTATCACTGGTCCTGTGGGTTTAAATGCTGCCAGTTACAGGGATGTTAGTGATAATGCAATAGCTACAGCTACCACAGGAGAAACTATTTTCTGCGGACCGATGGATGATCCTTTCTTTGTTGATTTAGGAGGAATATTTGATCTGGGAGGAGTTCGGCCTAAGGGTGCCCGCGATGGGTTAGCATGCAAAAACATTCATGCAATTTGTATTAAAGCTCCTATCTCTGTTTTACAGAAAGATGGAAAAGAGGCGAAAGAAGCTGTCAATATTCTTGATCCTGACTTCGTAATTGGCGTGTACGCTACTGCAAGTCGCCAGATGACAACAGTACGCAGCACAACTGGTGGCAAGCCTGTAAACAGCGGTGACTGGATTCAGATCTCCCGAATAGGAATGCCTTTGACTAACGAAGTGGTGATGCCAATTGGTCAAAAAGATTACTGGAATTCGTTAACACCTTATAATGAAGATCCTGCATTAGATCAGTATTTCACTAATCCGGAGCTTGCTCTTTACATGGACGACAGCCAGTTTGGTGGTGCAGTGCCAGGTCTGTCAAAACTCCGCATTCAGCGCAATTCACTAGGATCCTTTGACTTCGGCAATGGACATGGCGGACTTTATCCATTGAAAGGAACTTCTGCAGTTACCGGAACAGCATTGGATGATGCCATTTTTGGAACGTATTTATTGCGTCCCAATCAGCCGCGTTCAGTTGATTTGTTACCAATATTTATGACAGGTGTACCGAATCTTCGTCCTTATCAGTTAGCAACCGGAAAAGGCGGAAATCCCCTGGCAGCCGGAAAACCATTTATTAATAATTTCCTGCCAACCTTTGGTGATATGCTTCGCCTTAACATGGCAGTACCAAGCACACCACGCTATGATCCAAATTTCAGTTCAATGGGCTTAATTAAAGCTGCAGTGCTTGGTCTCACTGATCCTGCTTACAACACATCTGCGGCATTACAGTTTATTCCAAACATGGATGGATTTCCAAACGGACGCAGGCTCGAAGATGATGTTACCCGTATAGAACTACAGGCGGTAAGTGGAGTTGTATTAGCTGCAATTGGTTTATGGTATGATGATTACACCCCTGGAGGAAGCCCGGTTACACAAGACCTTAAAGATGTATTAACATTTACAACAGGTGTTGAGAAAAACGATCGTCCTTTCCGTAATGTATTTCCTTACCTGGCATTGCCGAAAAATGGTACCAGTGATTGTGGAGGAACACTTGCATTCAACAGCAGCTCGTTATATCCAGGTGGAGATGCAACAATGAAATTAGGAGCTCCTGAATTATTAATGAGTCAGAATTATCCAAATCCTGCTAAAACTCAAACTACTTTTAAATATAGGGTTACTACGGATAATACCACACTCTCGTTAAAAATTTATGATCAGACAGGTAATGTAATTGAAACCCCGGTTAAGAATAAAACCTACGCTGCTGGTACTTACGAATTAAATTATAATGTTAAACAGCTTAAGAGCGGTAGCTATTATGCCATCTTAGAAAACAATGGAGAAACAGTTCAATCCATTCGATTTACGGTGATTGATTAATGATATTGTTATAGTTGGATTTGAAAAGCCCTGCATTTATCTGCAGGGCTTTTCTTTTGAAAATCAAGAGTAATAAGTCTTTCAGTTAGATTACACCAAAACTGTCAACCGTCAACTTTAAACTGGCCTCACACCAGCAACTTCTGAATAATATCTTCTATCGAAACTCCTTCTGCTTCTGCTTTGTAATTTTTCACAATGCGATGGCGTAAAATAGCAGGAGCTACTGCTTTCACATCTTCGATGTCAGGAGAATATTTCCCTCTTAAAACAGCCTGACACTTTGCACCAACAACTAAATACTGAGAAGCTCGCGGACCAGCTCCCCAGCTTATGTAATCATTGGTCATTGAGTGTGCTTCTTTGGTATTAGGTCTTGTTCTGGATGAGAGCATCACAGCATATTGCAATACATTATCAGGCACCGGAATTCTTCTTATTAAGTTTTGAAAAAAACTAATGTCTTCTCCGCTGATCACCACCCGTAATTCTGGATTGTAGTTGCTGGTAGTATTTTTTACCACCAATATCTCTTCATCAAACTTTGGATAATCTAACAAAACATTAAACATAAAACGATCCAGTTGCGCTTCAGGCAAAGGATAAGTTCCCTCCTGTTCAATGGGGTTTTGTGTGGCAAGCACGAAGAAGGGGTTTCCGAGTTCGTAACGCTTGCCTGCAGTAGTAACAGCACGTTCCTGCATCGCTTCCAACAATGCTGATTGTGTTTTTGGTGGCGTACGATTTATCTCATCAGCAAGAATGATATTGGCAAACAAAGGGCCTTTGATAAATTTAAAGTGACGTGACTCATCCAGTATTTCTGTTCCGATAATATCAGATGGCATCAGGTCAGGTGTAAACTGAATACGGTTATAGCTTAATCCCAATACACGTGCAATAGTATTTACAAGTAATGTTTTTGCAAGCCCAGGAACTCCCACAAGCAAACAATGCCCATTACTGAAAATAGAAATCAACACATCTTTTACTACCTCATCCTGACCGATAATTACCTTTCCTATTTCATTGCGGAGCTCTGTATAAATAGTACGTAATGCATCCACTGCTTCCACATCTGATGAAAATGTTTTACTCATGTATTAAAAGTTTAAAGTTTATAATTTAAAATATTTACTGCCTCTTTTAATTTCCTATTCCTTATTGTTAATTTGCTATTTGCTTATTTACATTTTGCCAATTGCCCTTTGCAAATTGCTCTTTGCCAATTTCCTTCAATTCACTGTCCAATATTTAACGACATCACAGTTTTTATACTCGTCTGCAATTCTTATATAAGTAACCTGCTTCTTTTTATTTTTCCAATCTTCGAGTGCTTTGCCTTGTTTTTGATTGAGCGTAATTTCCTGTAAACGCTGATAGTCTTCCGTAAGATTCAGTTTATGAGGTGCTGTTCTGTTATGGAGCTTTAAAATCCGGTAAGCTTGTTTGCCTTCTTTTGTTGTAACAAGCATCGGGTTCGAAATTTCTCCTACGTTTAATTTATCTAGTTGAAATAAAATAGTAGGATCCACCTGGTCAGCTTCAAAGCGCACAGCCCCCGTGGAAGGGTTTGCTGCAATACCTCCGTTTAATTTTGAATCAGTATCATCTGAAAATTTTTCTGCAGCAGCTGAAAAAGTTAGTTTCCCTTCACGTATAGCTGTAGCAACACTATCCATCAGCAATTGTGGATCTGTCAGGTCATCAGCCGTTGATCCGGGTTTAATTAATATATGCTTTACGTTTATTTTTTCTCCTCTGCGTTCAATCAGTTGTATGATGTGATAACCGTATTTTGTTTCCACAATTTCCGATATCTGGCTGGTGTTTTTTAATCGGAATGCAACAGCTTCAAATTCCGGCACCAGGTCACCACGGTTTACAAATCCTAATTCTCCGCCTTGCTTTGCACTTTCTTTATCCTGTGAATATAAAACTGCCAGTGTGCTGAAATCTTCGCCTTTTAAAATACGATTGCGTAATTCTTCCAGTTGCTTTCGTGCTTCTTCCTTTTGCAGTACGCTTACAGGTATCTCATGCACAATCTGCGCATACTCTAACTCCGTATTAACAAGCGGCAAACTGTCTTTTGGAATACTTTCATAAAACAATTTAACATCCAATGGTGATGCAGAAACATTCTTGGTGATCTTACTCTGCATCTGTTGTATGCGCAACTGATCTCTCACTAATGGTGTAAATTCTTCTTTTAATTCAGGAAGTGATTTGCCATAGTATTGTTCTAACTTTTCTACAGAACCTATTTGCTGAATATAATAATTCATATTCTGATCAATCTTTTGCGAAACCTGGTCTTCCGTTACTTCCACACTGTCCAATATTGCCTGGTTAAGCAATAATTTGTTTAACATCAGCTGGTCAAGTATTTTGCATCTTAAAGTACTGTCACCATAATTTCCCTGTTGTAAATACTGGTGATACTGTGATTCAATATCCGACTTAAGCACCACTTTGGCTCCCACTACAGCTGCTACCTGGTCAATCACTGAACCTTGTGGTTGAGCAAAGGCAGCAAGTGTTTGAGCCAACATAATAACAGGAATTAAAAGTTTATTTTTTCGCATTGTAAATTTTGATATTGTTTTCTTTGAGTGCCTGATCGAAAGCTGTTTTCTCCATTGTTTCTATCAGCTCCAGCTTTCTTTTATTAATAATCAGGTTGCGTATGTTATCTTTTTCAAAGCTCAACGGGCTTACACTTTCTTTTATTTTAAATCCTTTAATATTTACAAACCAGGTGCTGATAGTATCATTTGTTTCAATAAAACGATTGTTGCGAAGGTATTCTTCTTTATCGTAAGTTTTTATCGGAACTTTTTTTAATAAGTCATCAAACAGTAGCCATTCCTCATCATTCAGATTAAAATCGGTTGCAAACTGGTGACAGTATTCTTCCAGTTGCTGCCGGTCTTTTTCAATATCTGATTTATACCATTTGCGCACCTTATCCAGTTTAGGCGCATTAACAGGTACACGCAAATACAACACTTTAATAATATTATCCTTTAACTGAAAATTTGCAGCATTGTCACTATAATATTTTTCTATTTCTGCATCACTCACAGTGGTGTCAAGCTTTTCACTGATTAGCTGCCGCTCATAAATATAAGTAACCAAAGAGTTGCGGTATTCTTCTAATTGCTTACGAACGTTTTTCTGCTCCTGAGTTAAATTATCATCCGCCTTTTTTAAGACCACCTGCTGGCGCAACCAGTTATTAATATAATTATGAATGATGGTGATGCTGTCCTGGCTTGACGCACCTTTAGGAACAATATCTTTCAAATCCTTATCATACAAATTCTTGTCAAAAGCTTTGGCAATAACATGTGCCTGAGGAGTATCTTCTTTTTTTAAATACTGACAGCTGCTACTCAACAGCACCACTAACGCACTTAAAAGGATGCAAAATTTTTTTTCTGTCAACAATTTTATAGTAAGAACGCGGATTTCGTTTACATCATGCTGATGGACGAAATCCGCGTTCAATTATTTTTTATGTTTTTATTTCCACATGGTCTGCAAAACTTCCACGTTTACTTTAACAGGGTATTTACTGCGTAGTTCCTGTATCCAGCTTTTCTCAAGATAACTTTGATAATCTGCCGTAATTAAACCTTTGGCTTCATCCAGTGATTTTGACTGAGGAGGCAACACATCTTTTATCTCAACAAGGATTACCTGGTTATCTTTCTTAACATCATTTCCAAAACCTTTTGCCCATGGAGTTTTATCTACATACTCATTATCTCCTTTAACAAACTTACCTTGCTTAAGCGTGATACTGCCCGGTGTTTCTCTGTTTATTCTTGCAATGATAGTATCAACAGAGTATTTTCCTTTTTTCAATTGCTTATGAAATTCAGCAGCAATAGCATCATTTGATAAAGTATAAATAACAGCTTCTGCTCGCGAAGGCCACATATAATTGTTTTTATTTTTTTCATGGAACTCTTTCAGTCCGTTGGTGTCTTTAACTGCTTTGCTCCACACCATCTGATCAGTGAGGTCGAACAATAAAATTCCATCACGGTATTCTTTCATCAGGTTGCTGAAGTCAGGATATTTTGAATCGAGTTTGGTTTCTTCAAAAGCAAGTAGGCTTTCTGTAACAAATGAATTATATAATTCATTGCCTATCACCTGAGGTGATGAATTAGGATGTTTGCTCTGGTGTGTGCTTACATATTTTGCAAAATCCTGTTGTGTAAAGGTTTTTATGTTTGTTCCCTCATTAAGTGTAAATAAAGGCTTACTGAATTTATCCGCTTTATTCAGATCCCATTCGCCATTCAGCAGGTTTGTATCTAATGATTGTATAAACTCTGTTTTATTTTTAGGAAACTCCTTAAACTGGTAATCAGTTTTGATTTTATTTACCATCGAAGTTTTGCTCATATCATTACGGCTGTCTTTCATGATTGCCTGCTTCAGCTCACCTTTTTTTTCTTCAAATGATGATACTTCTCTTTTCTCAAGGCGCTTGATGATATGCCATCCATAATTAGTTTTAACAGGCTCACTGTAATCGCCATCTTTTTTCAAGCCGAATGCTGCATGCTCAAACTCAGGTACCATACGTCCGGTGCCAAACCATGCAATCTCGCCACCTTTCTTAGCAGATGATTTGTCATCAGAATATTTATTTACCAGGGTATCAAAAGGAACTCCGTTCTTCAGTTTACCATAAGCTTCATCAATCCGTGCCTTCGCTGCTTTAACCGTGGAATCAGAAGCATCTTTTGGTAACTTAACCATTATATGTGCTACATGAATTTCACCTTGTGCAGGTCGTGAATCAATTACTTTAATTAAATGATAACCAAAGCGGGTGCGTACAGGTGCAGACACTTGTCCGGCTTTGGTGTTAAATGCAGCAGTTTCGAATGGATATACCATTTGCATTCCAGTGAAATAGCCGAGGTCGCCATTGTTTTCTTTTGCTGATGGGTCTTCACTGCTATCACGTGCCACCTTTCCAAAATCAGCTCCTTTCATTATCATTTCGCGTATTTTTAAAATACGGTTATAAGCAGCTACGGTATCTCGTGGCAAAGCATCAGGTGCAACTTTTATCAATATATGACTTGCATGTACATCTTTCTTTAACCGCTCATAAGCTTCTCTGATTAAGTTTTCGCTCACCTCCTTATCAGTTAAATAAGGCTGTGCTAATTGCTTCCTGTATCCGGAAAGTTCATTGATAAATGTTTCACTTGTGTCAAGCTTTTGCGCTTCTGCTTCTTTCACTTTCAATTTATAATTGATATAGAGGTCAAGGTATTCCCTCACTGCTTTTTCATCATAAGTGCTGTCCTTATTGTTGTTCTTACGGAATACACGGTCGAACTCACTGCGCGGAATATTATCTCCGGCAACGGTAAGCAATACAGGATCATTGACAGTAACCTCAGTGGTGGCAGCAGGTTTTGCTGGTTTAGCCTGCACACGTACGGCAGGTTTTGATTGTTTCTGCGCTACTGTCTGCGTACTTGCATTCAGCGTAAGCGCTACAAGAAAACAACTTGCAATTATCTTTTTCATTTATCTCTAAGGGTTTTTTTTTAGGGATGGCAAATGTAATTAAAACAGGATATGTAAAAGAAGGACTGTTCCGTTTGAGATTGCAGTTTAGCAATTCTTCATTTCCAATTAATGACACTGTTTTTCAGAACAATTAGCAAAATAATTCCATTAGATTAAGGAGTGTGTTAAGGACACTGATGTTGTCTTTTGGTCATTTTCTCCGAATGAAAAAAATTCTATATTTGCGCCTCATTAAAAAACCCTCATGGCAGAAGTAAAGGACGAAACTATTGACCTAAGTGAAAGTGTACACAAGGCAGAGAAATATGTTAAAGACAACAAGAAAAGTTTAAGCATCATAGGCGGTGTTGCTGTTGCAATTGTTGCAGCTTATTTAGGCTACCAGCAATTTGTAGTGAAGCCACAAGAGGAAAATGCGAAGAAAGAAATGTATGTGGCGGAGCGCTACTTCGGTCAGGATTCAATAAATCTTGCTATTAAAGGTGACGGAAGTTTTCCGGGCTTTGAGGAGATTGTGAATAATTATGGATCGTCAAACTCAGGCAATCTTGCTAAATATTACCTCGGCATGAGTTATCTGAAAAAAGGTGACTATGACAAAGCAATCGAAACGCTTTCAAGTTATGATGCAGAAGATGATGTTTCGGGAGCATTGGCATTAGGTGGAATTGCCGGAGCGCATTTGGAATTGAATCATACTGATGATGCTTTAAAATATTATAAAAAAGCTGCTGACTGGGACAAAAATAATTTCACACGTCCGATGTTTTTGATGAAGACTGCAATGGTTTATGAGATGCAGAAAAATTATAAAGACGCCTTATCTATTTATAAGGAAATAAAAAAAGATTATCCTACCAGTACTGAAGCCCGCGACATTGATAAATACATCGGTCGTGCGGAGGCATTAAGCGGAAATTAATATGTCAAGTGCTCATGGCTCTCCTTTGGAGAAAAGCCAGAAACCCGATGCCGGACCTTTCAAGTTCGGCATTGTTGTAGCAGAATGGCATCACCAGATTACAGCTGCTCTTTTTGAAGGGGCTCAACAAACACTTTTAGCGTGTGGTGCCAAATCAGAAAATATTTTTAAGTGTGATGTGCCCGGAAGTTTTGAGCTAACAGCCGCAACTACACATCTTGCAGAAACTAAAAAGTATGATGCAATAATTTGCTTGGGTTGTGTGATACAGGGCGAAACACGCCATTTTGAATTTATCTGTAATGCAGTTGCAAATGGATTAACTACAGTGAGCATTCAATATAATTTACCTGTGATTTTCGGAGTGCTTACCACTGATACTGTAACACAGGCACAGGAAAGGGCAGGAGGGAGACTCGGTAACAAAGGTGTTGATGCTGCAATTGCCGCAATTCAAATGGCAGAATTGAAAAGCAAGTTATAGAACAAGTAATATTCATCACCATCATTCTCATTTATTATTCATACTTAACAAATAAAATTTTAATTTCTTTGTAATAAACAAACTCTCTGATGAAAAAGTCTTTAGCAATTGTAAGTATTTTCCTTTTTGGATTTCAAATATTAAGTGTTGCACAGGCAAAGAAACAGCTACATGCAAAACCACAACCACCTAAACCAATTCGTTGTCATCTTGTTTCTGATACAGATAACTCTTCAAAGGTTACTTTGCAGGATGCGTTGGCATGGGCAGATAGTCTTCCATTAAAAGTGGTGGATGAAAAAGGAAAAGTTTATCTGTTGCACAATTTTGTTTTCACCATTATTACCATGAATCCTTTTCAAACCAAAGAGTACGGAACTGGTAATGGGGGTATTCCTTTGCTTGCACGTAAGGCAATGAATGATCTAAAACCAAAAGATACTGTTTTTCTAAAAGAGGTTACTGCTCATAATGATAAACTGCAGGAGGTTCCATTGGCAAATATTGTTTTCAGTATCAAAGAATAATTGTCTTAAACTATTTTTTAGTTGCTTCTTAGTTTTTCTCCTATTGAATTAAAAAGGAGAACAGTTAAAAATAAAGCAATCCCCGGAAAAACTACAAGCCACCACGCTTCAAAATTTTCTTTACCTGATGCAAGCATATTTCCCCAGGTAACTACATTTTGTGGAACACCAATTCCGAGAAAACTTAATCCGGCCTCGGCAAGTATTGCCGATGACACACCAAATAAAATGGTGACTAATGCCGGAGTAATTGCATTTGGTAAAATGTGTTTCAGTACAATCCTCCAATGTGAATAGCCCAATGCTTTTGCAGCTTGTACATAATCCAATTGCTTGTGTTTTAAAAATTCTGCACGTGTCAATCGTGCAATCTCTGTCCATCCGGTGCAGCCTATTATAAGTGCGAGAGTAACAAGTGATGGCTGAGTAATAGCAGCTAATGATAACACAAGTATTAATCGTGGTAACGAAACAATCCATTCAATCACTCTTGAAATTAAAGAATCCAGTGGCAAGGAAATTTTTTTGTTAAAGAAATATATTTTAGAAAACAACCATCCCAACACATAAAAAAAAAGCAACACCATTGTTATAATAAAAAGAAATTGAATGAATTGAAAGAATAAATTATCTGCATTTATTAAGCGTGTATAAAACATAGCTGCAATAATTCCTGTGATTAGCATTAACATCATCCCTCTTCTTAACTTAAACAAATCATCACCTGCATATCCGGCTAATGCACCTGACAACACACCGAGCAATGAAGCAATGAGCATAGAAAAAATTCCAACAAAAAGTGAAACGCGCGTTCCGTTCAATAAACCTGACAATACATCTGCTCCCCGTTTATCAGTGCCCAGCCAGTGACGGAAACGCAATGGCATTTTTATAATATTGTTTTGTTTATCACGAAAAAATTGTTCTCCAAAAGGATTAACATATCCCGCATTTTCAAAATCACTTTTTACAGGTGACCATGGAACCGGTGCAAAAATTATCTGATCAGTATTCAATTGTTTCCAGTCTGTCTCATGGTAAGAAATAATTTTATTGTCAATATTTATTTGTTTCTTAAAACTAAACGCAGGAAAAAGATTGTGATCACGATAACTGACGTACCATGGTTTTTCAGTTGCAACAAATGGAGCAGAAAGTGCAACTGCAAACAAAGTGATTAGTCCAACTCTAACAGTCCTAGTCATTCAGGAGGAAACTATTTTTGAATATCCGGTAATAGAATGTTTGAAAGAGAAACTTATTTGCTTTGCTCAGGCACTTATACGAACTCTTAAATAGTTTCCTCCTGAATGACAGCCCCGATATATTCATTTCATTCTTCATTGGTATCGAATTCGTGGATCAGCAATTGTATATAAAATATCAGCAATTAAATATCCTGTAAGAGCAAGTACTCCACTAATTGTAAACACAGCCACAATTACAGGATAATCAAAATTCAGCACTGCCATAACCGTTTCTGCTCCCATACCCGGGATACTGAAAATTGTTTCAAGTATCACTGATCCACTCAGCAAAGCCGGAAATAAATTTCCAAATATGGTAATGAGTGGTAATAATGAATTACGAAACGCATGACGATATAAAACTGTTCTTTCACTCAAACCTTTTGCCCTTGCAGTTTTAATGTATTCCTGTTTCATTACTTCAGTCATTGTAGATCGTAGCAGGCGGCTGATAAAAGCAATGGAACTATAAGTGTAAGCAATCAATGGAAGAATAAGATAAGGAATTGAAATCCGGAACTTTTCAAACAGACTGCTGTCCACAGGATAACCTGTTGCGGGTTTTACTCCTGATACAGGAAAAATCTGAAATACATCAGGGTTAGCAAACAACATTAACAACAATGTCGCAAACCAAAATGTAGGCAAGGAATACAATAAAAACAAAACGGAGGAAGTGATTTTATCAAATTTACTACCTGGCTTAGCACCTGCTTTCACACCAATCGGAATACTGATGATGTAAGCAAGTAAAACAGATGTCAATGAAAAAAATAAAGTCCAGCCGCTTCGTTGCAAAATTCTTTCACCCACCGGTTGATGATTTGTGTATGACACACCGAAATCTCCTCTTATTGCACCTTTGTGATCACCATTGCCATACAACCAGTAATGATATTGATTAGGATAGTGAAAAGCTATAACTGGGATGAGTGATTTCCACCTTGATTGATTATTAAGTAAATCATAAAATGCTTTTTTGGTTTGATTCAAATAAAAATTATTGTTTGGAAATGAGGTGATGCGCTGTTGAATCACCATAGGTTCAGTCAATGAAAATAATTGTAACAGTTGCTGCTGAATCATAATATCATGTGATGCAGTAATTCCAGTAATGATTTTCTTATACAAATTGCTTACTTCATTCCAGTTGCCATAATGCCTGCATAAAATTGTTAACCACTTACGATGTTGTTTGTTTGCTACATGGTTTAATGTATCAGGTTCAGCTATCGAACGCAGCGAAAAATAAAATACAGGTAAATCAAGTCCTGCTTCTTTACGGTATTGAATGTATTGTGCTGATTTAAAAATTCTGTTGGTTTGATTTTCATCACCGCTGCCTGATAACATCCTGTCAACCGGATCACCGGGAGCATTATCACTGATTGTAAAACCAATGATTGTAATAACAAATAAAGCAGGAATAAAAGTGAGCAGCCGTTTTATGAGATAATTGTAGTGCATGTTTCTTAGTTTGCACTTACATCATCTTTTGAAGCAACACCAATCACTCTCAGGTTATTAAATAACATACCGGGACGGTCATAGTAAAATTCGACATTGTTAAAACGCTTGTGTAAAATATTTCTGCGAACACTGTTATACAAAAACACAAAAGGTTGTTCATCATAAATAATTGCCTGTAACCGTTTAGTCATTTCATTTCTATTCGCATCATCCAATGTAACTTTAATGCTATCAATCAAGGCATCTGATTTTGCATCACCAAATCCTGAATAATTCATTCCGTTTGTAACCCAACTTTGTGTATGCCATAGCTGAGTGAAATCTTCAGGCAATGCACTGTTTGCAAACGATCCCATCATCATATCATAATCATGATTGCGTGCATTGGTGAATAAAATAGTTTGATCCATCGGAGTGAGATTTACCTGAATACCGGCTTTCAACATTGCTTCTGCAATCATCATTGCCATATCTTTCCATTCGGTTTGTGTTGTGAGGTAATTCAGGTTAAACTCAAATTTTATTTTTTCTCCATCAATTATCTTATCACGTATATTATCACCGTCTGTATCTTTCCATCCTGACTCATCAAGGAGTTGTGAAGCTTGTTTTATATCAAAAGGAATTACAGTAAGCTGATTGTTAAAATCAGGCTTAAGCAATGAAACAGGACCCGGAATACGTTTGTTCACTCCTTTATTTATAATCTTAATAATGTTATCACATGGAGTTAATAGTGCCATCGCCCTTCTCACTTTTTTATCTATAAATAATTTATGATGCTGTGTTCCGTCAGGCCGTGTATTCATTGACAGAAAAGTGAAAGCATAAGTTGGTATAAACCGTGAGTGATAATTTTTATTAAATTTTTCATCAGCCTGTAATTCAAACAATGTTTTATTTCCAATATAACCTGATGCGTCCATAGTTTGCGATTTGAATTCCAGCATTTGTGCTGTTGCATCACGATTGATTTTGTAAATAATTTTTTCAGGATAAGAGGATTCAAAATAATCAGTTGAGTTTTTTGTCCAGTGATTTTCTTTACGTGTAAGCGTGATTGATTGTCCGGGTTCCCATGAGGTTATTTTATACATTCCTAATCCATTCATAAAATTTATATCATGACCATATTTGGCATCGTTAAAATTCAGAGCCCACTTCACTAAATCTTTATGATCAGTTGCGTTAAATGAAGAATCATTAAATTGTTTAATGGTATAATGTGATAAAATATTTTCAGGATCATGATACTTTGCCTGCATGATTGGATAATCACTCCAGAAAGCTACATTCTGTATATAGGTCTGCTTCATCACCATTTTAAATTTGCGTTGATTAGTCTTATCTGCAATTAAATCTTTTACACTTTCCCAATAAGGTTTCATTGCATGATTATTTGTGAGTACACACTTGCTTGCCTTCACGGTAAAAATAATATCATTCACTGTTAATGAATCACCATTATCCCATTGTGGCTCATCGCGTAATTCATAAATAAATTCCAGCCCGTTAGCTGATACCTCAGGTAAAGATTTGCAAAGTCCTGCTCTTAACTTCGATGTACGCAAATCCGTTTGTGTTAAAAATTGTTGTGTATAAAGATTCAGTTCAGCTCTGATTGCAGTAGTTCCGTTAGATGGATGCATATCATCAGGATCGGCAATGGTATGTACAATCACCACATTTTCTTTAGACCAATCGGCAGCAGGCGTTTTTGTGTCTTCAAGCCTGATAAAACCTGAAGTATCAGTTGAAGAGTTTAATGCAGATGTACTGTGTTTAGGTTTACAGGAAATTAAAAATTGTATGCTGATAATAAATAAAATAATATTTCTCATCGAAGTGGGGGCGTAGTGTACAAATATAAACGCTGCGGGTTATTTACCACTTTTTCATTAATTAATTCCACATCAAATTTCAAAAAACTTACAGCCACCTTTAATTTTTTTTTATATAAATATCGTAATTGATTCTGCACGGTGAAAAGATTTAAACGCAACCTTCTGTAAGAATTTCCGTAAAGAAGACAGATTTCAAAACATAATCCTTTCAATACTATGAAATTTCTTACAACAAAAAGTAAGTCACTGCATCACATGGATGTAACCTGTTTTTCAATGTTATCGTTTTACACCTTGTATTTAAAATAAGAAATATGAGTATGCGTCAGTTAAAGATCATAAAACAGGTTACTAATCGTGAAACTGCTTCACTCGATAAGTATTTACAGGAAATCGGGAAAGTGCAGTTGTTAACCCCCGAAGAAGAAGTACATCTGGCCATCAAAATAAAGTTGGGGGATCGCGATGCTTTGGAAAAACTCACTAAAGCAAATCTTCGCTTCGTGGTTTCTGTTGCAAAGCAATATCAAAACCAGGGACTTACTTTAGGTGATTTAATTAACGAAGGTAATCTTGGTCTTATCAAAGCAGCACAACGTTTTGATGAAAAGCGCGGATTTAAATTTATCTCTTATGCAGTGTGGTGGATCCGTCAATCCATACTTCAGGCATTGGCAGAACAATCACGAATTGTCAGATTACCATTGAATAAAATTGGATACATCAATAAAATCAACAAAGCCTTTAGCCAATTGGAGCAGGATTTTGAACGCGAGCCTACCAATGAAGAACTCGCAGCGCTGCTTGATATTTCAACCAATGATATTCGCGATACAATGCGCTCCTCAGGAAAACATATTTCAATGGATGCTCCAATTATGCAGGGCGAAGACGGTTGCCTTTTGGATTTAATTCCCGGAGAAGACTCCGTGTCGCCTGAGTTG
>JANLZB010000030.1:0-36635 GCA_031366005.1 Bacteroidota bacterium
CCTGTACAAACTGCTGCAGCACCTGTTATAGTGGAGTTAGCAGGTGTACCCTGGCAAAGCGGCAAAGGTGTTCCGCAAAATTCATCTGCGCCAATATCCGGAGCAGTGCCAGCGGTTGGAGTACAAGTTACATAACCAGTATTACCAAACCGTACATCAGCTTCAAAGTCATCTGTAAAACCGCTAATGTTTGCTCCACCACTTTCTATACTTGTAGCAACAGCTGTGTTAATTTTAAGAAAATTTGCATTACCGCAAGAAGTACTTAGGAAAGGAGGATTTTCAGAAACTGAGTTTGCATCCCTTGCAGCTACAAAGTTCTTATATGTTCCCACTCCGGGTCCGATTGCTGTAAACGTATTCGTTCCATCCGTAAAAATGGTCGTAGCAAAAAAATCATTCCTGTTAGAGGTGCTTGCATAAGTAGTAAGCGTAGTTGAGCTTCTTCTGTATGCAACTGCTAAACCTGTCCCCGTTGTGGTGGAAGAATTTCTAAAAATATTATTATTAAGAGTAAGTGTGGGTGTGGTAGATGCACTAATGGCTGATGAACCAAACAATGCACCCGTGCTTGCCCCATTTAAAGAAACAGTATTGTAATAAGCATTTACCGTTGTACCACCTGTAATGTTAATACCAATCAAAGGATTAGCAGCGTTTGCAGCAGGGGTACGTAAATCACCAATTCTGTTATTGCTAATATTAACAGTTGTACCAACTGAAACAAGTATTCCATTAACTGTTGAACTTGCATTACTGCCTGACACATCACAAATTGTATTCTTAAATACATTAGTAGTAGTAGCTGCACCAATTGAAATTCCCACTACAGAAGTTGCACCAGTGCTTGCTAAAGTACTGATTGAATTATTATTAATATTAATAAGAGGAGAGGTATTAATACATGATAAACCCGTAACCGCTCCTCCTGCTCCAGTTGAAGTTAAATTAGTAATAGTATTGGAAGCAATAGTTACAGAAGTAGCTGTATTCGCAGCAGAACCTATTGTAATTCCAGTTACTGCACCTTGACCGGTAATATTCGTTATTGTATTAGTTGAAAGACTTGATGCTCCATTCCAATAAGTAAAGTTCATTGCGTTAATTGTTGCAGCCCCGGTAGTCCAGTTATTTAAAGTGTTACCCGTTACTGTTCTTGTTGGTGCTGTTCCTCCATCTGTATAACTAATACCGGTAATAGCGGTTGCACCTGTAAGGGTAACGTTGGAGAAATTATTGTTAGTACAATTTGATACCGCCCCTGAAACAGTTGAACCATTGTCAGTCACAAAAGTAACCGTGCCTCCTGCACCAGTTTTAGTAAATCCCGTTACAATTGAGTTGCTATTTACTGCTTTTGTACCTGTAGCAGGAGCAGTAAAGCTTTGTGAAATAAAAGTAACACTTCCTGTAGTATTACAATTGATGTTTGTAAAGGTATTGCTGCTGATTGAAGTAGAAAAGTTTGTACTGGTTACCGTTATAAATGTAATAGATCCCGAAGCACCGGCAACTGTATGCCCAAAAGTATTAAAGTTATTACTGTTGACAAGTAAATTGCTGGTAGCACTTGCCGAACCCGAAGGATAGCTTATTCCAACCATTGAAGCTGAAGTTAATCCGCTTTGTAACGATATATTGTTATTATTAATGGTGTTGGTAAATGTCGCTGTTGGGGTCGCACTGGCTGCAGGTATTTGAATACCATTCATTGTACTACCCACAGTTTGACCGCCTACAGAACTGCTTACTGTATTAAATGATACGTTAAAACCATTAGAATTTCTAACTAAAATTCCATTTACAGTACCGGATACATTGGCATAAGCAGAAAAAGTACCCGTAGTCCCAAAGTTAGTAATGCTGTTTGCTTGTGAACCGCCTGTTCCTCCTATATCAATCCCCGTATTTGCATCTGCGACAGCAGTAGGTCCAATCACTAAAATCCCGTTATTGACATTACTTATTGTATTGCCATATACTTTCATATTGCTATTCCCACCTGTAGTTCCGGTTGCAGAAGCAGAACTGGTTGCAGCAGTGGCTGTGTGAGTTGAATTTGAATATATACCAAACGTATTTTGATAATTTCTGTTAAGCGTTATTGTGTTGTTTATAATGGTGATATTTTGCGCGCCATTAGTAGTGGATGCATAAAAAAGCGCTACGCCAAACTCCACCATGTTATTGGTACCGGCAGCAGTGGTAGTGTTTAACACGTTTTCATTCATATTAAAATTCTGGAGAACCATAAAATCGGAGCCAATGAATTTGAAAATCGCATCGGTTAATGATCCTGATGTACCTGCAGGAGAAGGAGCGGTTATGATATTTCCGCTTCCTACAAAAGTTACCGTGTTGGTTGCAGAAGCTCCCGCAAGTGTTGCTGAGATGGAATAACCCCCTGCAGGACATGTTTGAGGATTACCTCCGCTAAGGTTGATGGTCACCGGACCTGTAATAGAGGTTTTACTGTTTAAATCCGTAATGGCTGCTGCTAATGAAGTGTAAGTTGCAGCTAAAGCAGTTGGACCCACGTTACCCGGGTTAACCACCGTAACTACCTGCGCATTGGCCGTAAAGCTCATAATACAACATGTTAATAGCGTTAAGCATGTTGCTAACAATCGCTTAGCAGTTGCTTTTGTTTTGTAAATAGTTGTTTTCATAGTAGATTATTAAGTTTTTGTTTTGTTTTTATAGGTATAAGTATTGCTTAATTCAATGGATATTGCTTCAATAAATGAAGTAACTGTAAAAAAATAAGGGGTATTAATTAAAGGGTATCGCGAATTATAAAAGGGAATCCGTTCAGCAAATATATCTTTTAAATTAGATTGCTCCAACTTTATTTACCTAATTGTTTAAAATAAATCCAGCATACTTTTTCTGCACAGTATTAATTATCAGTCTTCTTACATTTGCCTCATCCGTCTTTGCGGCAAACTGATCTTTCTTTTATCTAACAAGAATCTGTTTGCAGAATTCTAAACCCTCCTTTTATCTTAATGAGCCACGTTTTCAGGATACTCTTTACCTTTTTTGGCATTCTTTAAAAAAATTTCAGCCCTGTAATCTCACCTTTCAGCATTTAAAAATGTGTTTTCAGGAATCAGAAATAGATTTTCAGGAATCAGAAATAGATTTTCAGGACTCCGCAATGGGTTTTCAGCATCTCACCTTCCTCTTTTAATCCCGTAATCCTGCGTTTTGGTTGTTACATTTGTCATGGCAATCAGCTCTCCCCTCTTTTTAGTAATCTAATCTCTCGCTGCAGTTCTGCTCCTTCTCCATTCAGTTATCTAATCCATCCTTTCACCATTCTTCCCTTCGCCATTGATATTGTAATCCCCCTTTGCAGTTCTCTAATCCCTCCCTGCAGCTTTGCAATCCTTCACTTTAGTGGTGCAATCAATCGTTTTTGTTGTAAGGTTTTTTGCATTTTCAACCCTTTGCCACCCTGAACTGCTGCTGGTGCAAAATTCCACACCCATAGTTTTAAGATTATTTAAAAACTTTTTTTCAGAGGTAAATGATGCATTGACAAAAAAAACTTTGCATTATGTAAGGTTTAAGCTGATAATAACTGTAACTAATCCTTTTAGCCATCTGTATATATCGGAAAATAAAATACAATGAATCAAAACATTAAAACAGTACTCGCGGTCATCAGGGCTATACTTAGCTACTGCACCAGCGCTCAGTGGTCATCTCTTGTTAATTCTGTTCCCGGGTTTACTTCCGCCATCCTCAAAATGCAGGATTGGGAAAAACAAATTAACGAACTCATCGTTCGTCAGGCAGCCGACACCAAAGGCTTCACCAGGCAAAGACAACTGTTGAGAAAAAACCTTGCCATCACATCTTTTGTTTATTTAAGGCGGGGTATGGCTTATGCAAAAAGCAAAGGCAATAACACGCTTTACGCTTCGCTTAACATCAGTCTTTCAAAACTTAAAGGAATGGGTTTTACCATTATCGGACAGGAAGTGTCAGAATGCATGGATTTGTTAAAAGCTGTTCCCCCTGCTGACCTTGTACCTTTCGGCATCACCTCCTTAACCGAATGGCAGCTTTCGCTCAAAACTTATAATGATTATGTATCGCTTCCGCGTAATAAAAAGGCAGATAAAAAAGCTGCAGGAGCTATGCTGGAAACCGTAGTGCGCGATGCTTCCACTTATATGCGCGAAAATCTTACCCCTCTTGCGGAAGCCTTCATAGGCACCAATCCCCTGTTTGTAATTGGCTACAAGGCAAACCTGAAACAAATTCCCGCTCCTGTGCGCCACACTCGCCTCAATGCAGTGGTAACTGATGAATTAGGCACATTACACATCAATTGCACCGTAACGGTTGATAAGTTTATCAAAGATGAAAAACCTTACAACGCTGCTTCTGCCATTACAGGCTTTGACGGTAGTTGCATTGTTAAAGAATTTGAATCCGGAATAAGAACCGTTACCGTTTCAGGTCCTACAGTAGCTACGAAAACCTTCGGTCCATTTAAATTTGAAAACGGCAAAAGTAATGTCGAAGTTTTTGTTTGCGAGCCTGCGTTTGTTATCACACCTGCGGCACCCGTTGCTATGGCAAAATCAAGCATGAAACAGTAAAGACAGATTCAGCTTTCTCTGGATAAATAAATTTAATAAAAAAGCCTTGCAGGCTTCATAACCTGCAAGGTTTTTTTTAATTACACCCCTCCCATCCCCGTTTTTATTGTGTGATTAAAAAAAAGGCTGGTTCGTGTAATACGAACCAGCCTTTTTTTATAATCTCCCTTTCACTGAAAAGAATAAGAGGAACTTATTCTCGCTTCATCTTCCACAAATGCACCATATACGCCACAATGCCTGCGCTTGCAAAGGTACCGAGTGAATCCGTTATGCTTATTGTTCCATAATACAATTTAGCAGCTGCCATGCCTGCCGCTGCAAACAGTAATACTATAGATAGCACTTTAAAGAATAAACTCCTGTCAAATAATGATGGACTTTCCTGTGAGTAAGCATTACCAGCAACAGCTAACGCATTTTGTCTTTTATAAACGAAAACCATTGTTACTGAAAGCATCAGCAAGGTGAAGATGATTAAGCCCCATTGAGAAAGGGTTGGGATAGGATTTATCACATATGGAAAGATGGGATCATAATTGCCGAAACCTGCATCACCATATACACTCACAGCAACACTATTATCTGAATTATTAACATTCAATGTTATTGTTTTTGATAAGTTGGGTATTGGTTCAACCTTTATAACTTGCGCACCTAAACTGTCTATTGTCATGCTATAATTAAAATCTGAAGGATTAAAAATACCGTCTGCAATCACTTGTCCATGTTCAATACGAACGCTGCCGTCATAAAGTGCTTGTGAAGATGATGTCAGTTCAGAATCATTTGCAGTTGTTCCTTTCCAAATAATGATGCGGTAAACTGAGCCATAAGAAGTATTGGTAGCAGCAACCATTGATCCTGAAAAATTTGATAATTCTACAACTGTTGTATTAGGAACAGGGCCATTACTAACAGAAGCTTGGCTACTCAATTCACATCTCGCA
Organism: Bacteroidota bacterium; assembly: GCA_031366005.1. Taxonomy (GTDB): domain Bacteria; phylum Bacteroidota; class Bacteroidia; order AKYH767-A; family OLB10; genus JANLUX01. Next base: position 5,567 of record JANLZB010000030.1, read on the forward strand.
ATTCCGTTAGAATCTGTCGGAGCAGTTGCGGGAGGGGCAAATGCATTGCCGCCTGAAGCCCACCATCTGTCGCTCCAGGTTACCGGATAGCACCCTGCTGATGAATTAGTACATTGAGCATAGCAATGGCTTGCTGATTTATATGCGTATGCATAGCTGCAACTCGCACTGTATTGCCAACCTAATTGAACGCCATAATTAAATACGCGCGCGTTTGCAGTATATTTTTTAAGTACACCACAATTAGCCCGTGTGTTTCCATTAGCTCCTGCAAAAGTTTCTGCATTGCTTAGTAAAACTAATGCAATTGCAATTAAATTAATAAGTTTTTTTGTTTTCATAGTAATTTGATTTTTGGTTTATATGGTTAATATATCTATTAAGAGTCACTAAATTCATCAATGGATTATCTCCAAAAATCATCCGCAACAATGGATTGAAATAAGAAGCTGGTTCGCGTAATACGAACCAGCTTCATGGAATAAAAGAGATTATTCTTTCTTCATCTTCCACAAATGCACCATATACGCCACAATAGCTGCGCTGCCAATGGTACCCAGAGAATCTGCTGTGCTTATTGTTCCGTAATACCATTTAGCAACTGCCATACCCGCCACTGCAAACAGTAATACTATACCAAGCGCTTTAAAGTATAAACTCCTGTCAAATAATGATTGTTTTTGCTGTACATCAACATTACCATCAACAGCTAATACAGTTTGTCTTCTGTAAACAAAAACCATAGTAACTGAAAGCATCAGCAAAGTAAAAATAATTAAGCCCCATTGGGAGAGAGTGGGGATTTGATGAGGTCCAGTTACACTGTTAAATTCGTTTGTTATAGTAAAGGAATTTACGTTTTTAGCCTGCAGTGAAACCTCAGATAAATATTCAATAGTGCCTGTTGCATTATTAGCAAGAAATCTGAATTCATTACCGGTATAGGTAACATTGTTGTTATCTGTAAAAGGTATAGGATTAGGTGTAAAAATAACTATGCAAGGCGTATAAGGTGGGAAAGGGTTGGGCCATGGATTTTTCCCGCAACCGGAAAGATTGAAAGGAGTTGATGTACCAAAAGTGCCCACCACTCCATTTGATAATACACTGCTTCCTACCAAAGTCCCGTTATTCACCACCTGGAGTAATATCTGTGTTGATCCTATTGAACTGAAATTAGTTGTTGCTCGTACCGTTGTAGCATTAATATAATCTAATGCAAGATTTCCGAGATTAGAAAAAGGTACATTATTAAAACTACCCTTTGCATTAATAACCGCTGAGGCACCGGTTGCATTTAATTGCAGTCCTGTTAAGTCCATTCTGAAGTTCGGTGCAGAACCCAAAGAAACACGAACGCCATCATTACCACTCGATCCTAAATTAGTAACCTGAAGAGTAGAATTTGTATTTGCAAGTGTAACGTGGCTTGCTCCCATTCCGGTATTCAAAAAGCAATTGTAAACTGCACTAATAGGTGCAATTTGTGTGTTATTGCAAATAGATACCATAGAAAGCGGATACACATAATTGAATTCAGTAAAATGTAAAGCAGACGTAGCATTATTATAGGTTGCTACAGGAGATGTACAAACTCTAGCCTGATCAACTAACATGTTTATCGGGCCTCCGTTATTGGTAATATGTGTATTTTTTCCTCCTCCCCATGGTGGTGGTGGTGGTAGTGGCGGTGTAGGATTTGAAACAAAATTTCGTTGACCGGTATGCTCCATCTTATTCATTGATGTTGATGATTTAATCCAGGTGTCGGTCCATCCGATATAACTAACTGTGGAATTTGTTGCTAATACCGGAACTGTTCCGGTTATAGTGCCTGTAACAAAAATGGTATCACCGCCATAACTATTGGTATTATAATTAACTTTTAAAGTATCACCACTATAATACCATAAATCGGTTAAATTATTTACTGAAGTCATTCCTAACGAAGAGAAATTTTTTGCTCCATTTAATTCACATGCACTTGGAGGCGCTCCTATTGTTGCTAAACTTATGGCTTGTTGTAATGAATATCCAACAGAAGCAGGTATCGGGGAAATAGTTGCGTCAGAAAAACCATTGTAATGATTCATAATGATACTTAAAACTGCATTTATCGCTACTCCGTTTACCGTACCTGTAATATTACCATACATATGTCTTGGGCGAGAAGGTATAATAACAGTTGAAGAACAGGTGCATCCCATTGCATCCGTCACCGTTACGGTATAGGTTGCCGCTGGCAAACCGGATAAATCTTCTGTTGTGGCTCCATTGCTCCATGCATAAGCATAAGCAGGATTGCCTCCTGTAACTGTTAAATTAATTTTGCCATAAGGTTGCCCTGGCTCAATTGCACATTGCATTGAGCATTGTGAAAAAGAATTAAATGAAATAAATAAAATACTAATTGCAATAAAAATAATTTTTCGTAATAAGATTAATTTTCTCATGATTTTGTCCTCCGTTTTTTATAATTGATTAGTTAATTTTTGTATAATTATTATTTTTCATTAAGGCATAACTCTAACAATTCATTGTCAGGAAATGACTATATTTTTTTAAATTAATATCATGAATGGTCAAGAATTAAAAACTGATTATCAAAAACTTTTCAAGAATTATCAGAGGCTACTCCGATGTAATATCTGCAAAAAACATCAACACATTACGAGGAAAATACCCATGCAAAGCGGTATTTACATCCTTAAAGAAAATTTAAATTGACTGGTACTAAAAATTGACTGTGGTAATTGGTAATAAAAAGCAAACGTAATTTATACAAATGAATTAAACAAGCATTATTTTAAAAATCTTTTTAACACATATATTTATTTAAACTATTTTCAACCACTTTAAACAACTAAACTTTATTGAAAGCACTGATGAAAAATTCGCTCATAGCAAAAATAAAAGAGTGGCGCAGTCGATATCCATTCCTTGTTATTGCATCTTTAATTGCATTGCAGATTATTGTGTTTTATTTCTTTTACTGGATCCCTGCTTTGGAGAAAAATGTTTTTGCCCCTCTGGTAAATTTTTATGCGCTGCTTTCTTCAAAAGCATTAAATATGTTCGGCTATCAAACCACTGTTTTGTACGATACAATAAAATCCGCTCAGTTTTCAGTAAGCATACACAAAGGCTGTGATGCATTGGAGCCAATGGCATTGCTTGTTGCTGGAATTTTAGCTTTTCCGGCATTGATGAAACAAAAACTATCAGGTATTATAATGGGTTTGTTATTTCTTTTTTTGCTCAATGTTGTACGTATTGCCACACTGTTTCTCATCGGTGTCTATCAACCGCAATTTTTTGAAGCCATGCATATTGAAGTATGGCAGATAATATTCATTATTGCAGGTATAGCTTATTGGTTTCTTTGGGTAAGAAGGGTAGTAAGTAAAGTTAAGCCTGTATGAAAAATTTTCTGATCATTATTAAATTCCTTCTCATTTTTTCAATAACTTATGTAGTATTACTGTTGCCTCAAACTGGCATAGACAGGAAATATGAAAACTTTTTTCGCAATATTGGCAATAAGTTATTTGGAAATTTTGGAAAGGAAGGAGTGCTAATGCTTAAAGAAGAATATGGTGAAGGATATGACACCAGAATTTATCTTTCTAAAAAATCATTGTTGCAGAAAAATAATGACTACAAGGCAGAAATATTTCCTATCAATAGCCGCAGAATAGGATATATTTCTACAGCTTTTTTATTTGCGCTCATCCTCGCTACCCCACTCGCCCTAAAAAGAAAACTGGTTGCAATGATTATTGGTTTGTTTTTAATAACCCTGTATGCTATGTTGAAGTTGCGGGTGCTCATACTTCACTTTTACACGCTAACAAAAACAACTGGCTTGTATCAGTTACCTGATGAGAAAAAATCAATTGAATTCTGGTCAGATTTTTTTGCACGGCCTAATACTCCTGTTTATTATGTTGTAATCATCGTATGGATTGCTGTATCTTTTAGTAAAAAAGATTTTCAGAAATTAAATGGTTCATTAATGCAATTAACAACCAAACCGTATTCAAATGCACCAGTGAATAATAAAAAATCTGTTTCTCAAAAGCATTTTAAGGCAAAAAAATAACCCTTGATTTGTTTTAGATCAAAGGTTACTATTAAATAATTACAAGAATTATTTTTTCCCCTTGGCTTTCTCTTTTGCTGCTTTGTCTTTTGCTGACTTGAGCGCCTTCTCTGCGTTCTTCAAATCTTTATCCAGATGGTCGAGTTCTTTTTCTTCTTCTTTTAGCTGCGGCTCCAGGTCTTTTATGGCTTGCATGTTGTCATCCACTTTTGTTTGCAGCGCATCAATCTTATCTTCTTTTTTAGATTTTTTTGCTGTCTTCAGTTGATCTTTCAGCTTCTTCTTTTCGTTCTGAAGTTTTACAAATCTGTTATTGTCTTTTGTATTTGCAAGGGTTTTTCGTTTTATTTCAGCTTTAATCGTATCCCGGTCTGCCTGCAATTGCTTTATTTCTGAATTATCTTTTTCTGTTTTACCTGGTTTTGCTTCCTGAGCAAATGATGCAAAGGCCAATAACAGGACAAGAGATGCTAATACTATTTTTTTCATAATGCTATTTAAGATTAATGTGAATGAATAAAATCAAAAGTATATTTTTTTTGATTAGCAACTCCCAAAGTATATATTGAGCTATTCCAGTTTGTTATTAATGTACATCAAAATTATTGAGATACCAATTATCAAACTGCGGAATAAACGCAACGGTTCTAAAATTGGCATCGGTTTTAAATGTAACATCAATGTACTTTAAAAAACAAACGTTATGTCAAATCTACTTTACATTATCGCGGTGATCCTGATCATCTCCTGGGCAATTGGTTTTTTTGCTTACAGTGCAGGATCTATCATTCATTTGCTATTGGTAATAGCAATCATTTCAATTTTATTTAATCTCATCAAGGGTAACAGAGCAGTCTAATAAGGATTAATCAAATCAGAACTTTCTTATTTAGGAAGTTCTGATTTGATATTTTTATTTCCCGATGTGAATCCATGATTCACTGTTAAATTTCTTCAATGAGAAAAACAGGTTTAATATGCATCTGTTTTATTTTTTTCAATATTGGCTTTAGCCAGAACACATTTAATACATCATCCTTCAACAACCAGTTTTTAAAATCATCAAACCTTCCTGTTATAATAATTAATACTCATAAGAAAGTAATACCTAACGATCGTGATATCTCCGCAGAAATGGGAATCATTTCCAATGAAAATACAATTAATCATGTTACTGATTCATTTAACTGCTACGGGAAAATTAATATTCAGACACGTGGTTCTTCTTCAAAAAGATTTCCAAAAAAATCTTATCACTTCAAAACAAGGACAAACACTAATCTGGAGATGCTTGTTTCACTTTTAGGATTACCTGCAGAAAGTGATTGGGTTCTGTATGCTCCTTATGATGATAAGTCACTCATGCGTGATGTGCTTGCATATAAAATTTCACGTGATATGGGGAGATACGCAAGTCGTACTATATATGTTGAATTGATTATTAATAACGATTACAAGGGAATCTACATTCTTGAGGAGAAAATAAAATGTAGTTTGAATCGTGTAAATATTTCAGAAATAATGCCTGATGATACTTCGGGTGATAAAATAACGGGTGGATATATTTTGAAAATTGACCGGTTGCATCACCAGGATAATTACCATAAAATGAAAGCAGGATTTAATCTTGTAACAAGAATAATAAAATCAAAATTTAATTTCATAAAAGAAAATAAGTTATCACATGACATTCCGCTAAAAAAAAGTAAACAAGCTAAAACACATTCAGAATATTTTGAAAGCCCTTACCTACCCTACCATGCTAAATGGCAAACTATTGTTTTCAGATTTCATACACCCGACTCAAAAATAATAGTTCCGCAACAGGTTAATTATATTAAGAACTATATGTTAAAAGCAGAAGATGCACTTGCCGGAAATTATTTTACAAGCAATGATTCCGGCTTCCGGAAATATTTTGATACAAATTCGTTTATAGATTATTTTATTGTAAATGAACTTACACGTAATGTTGATGGTTATCGTTTAAGCACTTATTTTTATAAAGACCGTGAAAGCCATGGTGGTAAAATTATAATGGGTCCAATATGGGATTTTAATATTTCAATGGGAAATGCAAATTATTGTCACGGTGATGATACCGCAGGATGGGCTTACGAATTTAATTCCTACTGCAAAAACGAGGAATGGTTAGTTCCTTTCTGGTGGAAAAGAATGTTGCAGGATTCCCTCTTTCAAAATGAATTGAAGTGCCGTTGGTATTCATTAAGACAAACTACTTTGAGCAATAAATATCTCATGAATTATATTGATTCAGTTGCTTTAATGTTGGATCAATCACAACAGCGTAATTTTCAGCGTTGGCAAATACTCGGAACTTATGTGTGGCCAAATAAATATATTTTTAATACTTACGCTGAAGAAATAAATTATCTCAAAGGGTGGCTTATAGCACGACTTCAATGGTTGGATAAAAATATGCCTGGTAATTGCAATCAGCATACGAATTGATCATATTCTTTTATAGCGCATTGATATGAAAATCGGAATAGTCAGGCACGCCAGAGTTAATTATCGTTATAAAAGATTTACTACAGGAGTGACTTTTATTGAAGGAAGAAATGCTTACGACACTGCACAAACAGCAATTACCAAACTTGAAATTAAAGCTGCGGACTTTCCTGTATGTTATACCAGTTCTCAACCGCGTGCATTGCAAACTGCCAACATGATTTATCCTGGTCCGGTAATTATTTCCGATGATCTTGTGGAAGTAATGTCCGCTTCGTTTTTTCTTGCTAAGCTTCATCTGCCAACCCTGCTGCGAAAAATATTTTCACGTGTTGCATGGTATTTTAATTTTAAAATGATGCCCGAAACAAGGTCACAAACAATGCAACGTGCAGAAAGATTTTTGGATATGATCTTATCAAATAACAACACCGATGTCTTAATCATTACTCATGGTTTTTTTATGTTTTGTTTGAAACGTGTTTTATACAATCATGGCTTCCGAGGACATGTGCCGCTATTTCCAAAAAACGCTGTGCTTTATATTTTAGAAAAGAAATAAGTAGTAGTTTTAGATAAAATAATTTCTTAATTAATAGATTCACAAAAGTGCAGACACCCAAAAAAACTCCCGTTAAAAGAAGAAAGCTGATGTTTCATCATGATCCATCGGTGGAGACAGTGCAGCGTTCTATTTTAAAAACCATTACTTTCAGAATACTCATCAGCATAATGGAATTTGCTTTTGTCTATTATGTAACAGGACGACCCAGAATTGCTTTTGGTTTTATTGCAGTGAGCACTGTATATTCAATGATCATATTTTATTACCATGACCGCATTTGGGATAAGATAAAGTGGGGTAAAAAAGATCCTGAATAAACATTATAACTTATCCTTATTCTCCTGATGTTCTTCTTTGAATTTTTTTCTCGGTTTTTCTTGGTTTAACTCATCCAGATCATCGTAAGCTTTTTTTAAATCCTTTGGCATTTCACCTTTGTATTCAATTTTGTAAAGTGAAAAACCATTGTATGGAATTACTGTTTCAGGTTTATTAATTTTAATTCTTTTACCTATATCATTCTTATCGAAAAATGAAAGGAATTTTTTTTCTCTTTGTTCGTTCAACTGTTTAAATTTATTATTCACAATTGATTCATCAATTAACTGTGCGCATTTATCCTGTATCGTAAAAGTGAGTGATTTTTTCAAATGATTATTAAGGTAACGTACAAAAGCAGAATCTTTAACTGACATTCTTTCGACACTCTCTGAGTCGCTTTCACTCAGCGTATTTCCTTTAATATTATTTGCATGAATAAAATATTTTTTCTTGGCTTCAAAAAATAAAATATGCTCTTTTTCTTTTAATGCGTATTGCTGGGGTTGAACTTCAATACTTGCTTCAGGAGTTTTATAAAGAAAGTGTGCAATCTTTTCAATAAATTTTTCCTGCTTATTGCTCAATTCACTGTTGTTCATACGCCATTTTAAAGTAAGTGATTTTTCAATCTCAGTCTCTACTTCTTTAACCTGCATCCTGTATGGTGTAGTTACCGGTTTAACAAAAATATTTTTAAGCACATCCATTATCACATCATTTAAATGAAATTGAGGATTATTAATATTACCGGTAATCGGAATTTCATAATCAATAACATTACCGCGTTCGCGAACAAATGCCATCACCAATCGCATCGGTATCCAACCAGTACCATTATTTTTAATTTTTTTGGTGACACGCGGATCAACAATTGATAAATGATTTTGACTCGAGATATTACCATTGCTCACATTCCAGTTCCCTTTCAATTCAATAGTTCCTCTATCCAACGGGAAGGACGTACTGGAAATGAGATACGGGTTTAACATGGTTGCAGGAAATTTTTCCAGGTTATAATAAATGTTAAAATCATTACTGTCCTTAGGATTCATTGAAAGCGTGATTGCCAGATTGCTGTAAGGCTGTATCCTTGACTTTAAATAGAGATGAACACGCTTATCATTTTTATCAATGGAATCCGCTGTGATACGGATGGGCTTTGCGTGCATTGCAAATTGTTCACTTAGTGAAAAGTCATTGAATTTAAAATCGCCTTCGTAAACACCCAATCGTGTTATTTTATAATCACTTCTGAAAAAATTTCGCGATAACTCTTTTATATAATTTGCAATCTCCAGGATTAGATTAAATTTTGCAGGATCTTGATTTGCTTCGGTAAGGTTTGATCCTGACTTACCAAACATTGTCTCAAGATTATTCAGATTATCATATTGCTCATATTTAAAATATGGATGGGTAAGCAATACAGAATCGAAAAGATATTTCTGGTATTTAGGACTTAACTGATGAATGCCAAATACCAGTTTATCGAAAGAGATAAAATCTTCCTTTTTTGTTTTTCCGAAATGAAAATCGCTGAGTGCAAGCATGCCTGTTGCGTTTACATTTTGTGCGTCATTAAAATTACCTGTCGCTTTTATATCTGCATCCAGTATTGCTGCAAAGCTTCCGTAATTAGAGAGTGATTTAAAATATTGTTCAATAATATCCAGGTTAAATTTATTTATCACAGCTCCCAGCTGGTAATCATTGTTTGCAGTGTTAATTATAAAATTACCTCTGAATTTACCTGTCCCTATACCGGGCACAAAAGAATATTTTATCTCAATTGTATCCTGGTTCCACTGAAATCCTTTGCTTTCAATGTAAGTGTTTTTAACAAAATAATTTATTGGTGTAGTCTTATCGTTGAAATAAAACTCACCATCATTAATTTTTACTGTATTAATATTAAAATGAACGGGTGATGCGGTTGTATCTTTTGGTTTATCTGATGAAAACTTTTTAATAAGATCATTAAAATTAAATGTCTTTTTAACCTGAATGATTTTAACAACCGGATGTTCTAAAATGATATTGGTTATTTCATACTGACTTGAAAACAACTTCCGGATATTTACCGTGAAGTTCAAATCATTCGTGGAGAAAAAAACACTGTCACTCTTATATTCATAAACCTTTGTATTTTTTAAATGGATGAAACCCGTAAAAGGGTTAACAATTGCCCAATCCATTTTAATTTGCCTTCCTGTATATTTCTCATCATATTTTTCAACGAGGTATTTGCTGATAGGAGAAATAAATAGTATGATTAACAAAGCAACAAGAACAATAATCCCTGTAGTGATTAGTACCACTTTTTTAAATATCCGCATACAATTGTTTGTATTAAAACATTCATTATAAAAATTCATTCCATAAATTATCGTGTTTTCTTATGGCACATCTTTTTATCTTATTAAGCAATTTAAAAAGAAACACATGAAATTAAAGCACTTGCTCACTTGTTTATTCTGCAGTATTTGTTTTTACTGCGTTCAGGCGCAACAGGATTCAACTTCACTTGATACTTCAAAAGTTGCAATTGTTAATCCACCTGTCAAGGTAGAAACTACACCTGTAAAAATATATCATTTAAAACCTGTTGTTGATATTCCGATAGTTGCCGGTTGCGGAGGATTTTCGGCTTTTGCCTTTACCAAAATTTATCATAAAGAACCATCTACTGAGCAGCAAATAAGAGAGCTTGATAAAAAGAATATTCCTGCATTCGATCGTTGGGCTGCAGGCATGTCAAATCACAGAGCAGCTTCTTACAGCGACAATTTCTTTTATGGGTCAATGCCTGCTCCGGTATTACTTATGCTGGATAAAAAAATGAGAAAAGATGCCGGTAAAATCGCTTACATGTATCTTGAAGCATTTGCTATCACCGGGGTTTTTTATACAGGAACTGTTTATTTTGTAGATCGTTATCGTCCTGAAACTTATGTTGATACCAATAAAATTCCTGTGAAAGATCTTACCAGCGGTAATTATAAAGATGCATTTATGGGAGGTCATCCATCGGTGGTGGCAACTGCCACTTTTTTTACTTCCAAAGTGTATGCTGATTATCATCCTCACTCTAACTGGCGCTACGTATTCTATGGAATCTCCATTGCAGCTACGGGAACGACAGCTTATCTGCGACACATTGCAGGAAAACATTTTCCTTCTGATTTATTGGTGGGCACCACAGTGGGTGTGTTAAGCGGAATGCTTGTTCCAACATTTCATAAAAACAAAAAAGTTACGGATAATAGTCTTGGCATTGCACCTTATGTTAATGGTGATGCGAGAGGATTAACGCTCTATTATGCTTTTAAATAAGTCCGTTTATATTTATTACTAAGATCCTGTTTAAATTTTTAAAAGTTTTTTATATATAATCACTTCGGGATTCTTAACTGTTTGCTTGATCTTTTATAATCATAAAAACGCTTTCAGCGTTAACAAATCCCGAAGGGATGGTATTTTTATATTTAAATGAGTAAAGTTCACAGAGAGAATCCCGAAGGGATGATATATAATTCTTTTTGAATTATGAAATTTAAGGCTCTAAATAAATTAAATTAATTTTTGGAGGATTAATTTGAAGACGCAGATTCAATGATGGGAACAGATTTGTTTAGAGATTAAACAGATCATTAACCTTAGAATATTTAGTGATAAAAATGAATCATAACGCAAAAATCCTAACCCACTTAACAATCTTATTCAACTAATAATCTGTTCTCATCATTTAAATCTGCGTCCACTTTCGATCGCTAATATTTTTTTGAATAATGAATTAATCAAGTAATAATCTGTTTTCAATTACATCCTTCAATGCAGTGTACTTCCAGTTTATCTCTCGGAGTTTTCCGGTGATACATCAGCACCCGTTCAAAGCGTCCATAAAATTCAATCTCAAAAAATCCTTCTTCATTCCAGATAAAGTATTCGTTTTCTTTCACTGTTCCTTTAAAATCTACATGATCCACTTTGCTGCCTGCGCCACTCACCAGATAATGCAGACTGTCATTGTTAAAATATTCAAGTGAATGCTCATGACCTGCCACATAATATATATCAGGATGATGATGTTCTTTCAGCAAACTGTCAAGGTGGGTCGCCATCCTGTTATAAGGTGGATAATTAGTATTTGCATCAGCAAACCGCCTGAATGCAGTTTGAAATGCTGACAATGGTAATGAGTGATGACCTTTAGCATGAATAGGATGATGCGCTACAACAATTATTTTCTGCCCTTTAGCAGATGCTTCGGTCAATTGTTTTTTAAGTGTACGATAAAATGTATTTAATAAAAGTGTATCTTTTTTCTTTTCGCCTTCTTCTAAAATCAGTCTGTATGAATCTATAAAAATCACTCTTGTTTTTCCTCCGTTAAACTCTCTGAAAACGGGACCAGGATTTCCGTTGTCAGGTAAGAAAGTATTTTCTTTATTAATTAATGTAGGAGATGTGCTTAAAATACTTTCAATGAAATTTTCTTCTTTCAGCAATGCTCTTTTACCAAGCCTGAAGTTTGTATAATTCCACCAGTCATGATTACCCGGAATAAAATAAGCAGCGCCTTTATATCCTCTTAAAATATTCAACTGTGACATTACACGATTCACAGTAGTTTGACTTCCGTCAAAGCCCTTCACATTCATAGGTAAAGTACCATAACCTGCCTTACGGTAACAGTTATCTCCAAGAAAAACAACGGCACTATTAGGATTGGCTTGCAATTTTTTCCCCAAGTCTAATAATGTATTCTCAGTAGTATCGTCTTCACCTGCATCACCGATAAGGTATAATCTGAATGTAGGTGATTCAGTGACCTGGCAAAAACAGAAATTATTAAATCCGGCAGCAAGCAGTAATGCTGATAGTAAGAGAGTAAATTTTTTCACAAATCAAAAATATTTATCCGATGAATTTAAATTCAATCAAAGATTCTGAATTAAATGTAAACCAACATTAATCAAAAGTTCTGCCAGTAAAAATGAAGCGAAATATTCTTTGGTCGAATGTTTGATTATGCAAATGCAATGAATTTTATATCAGCAAAAACAATAAGGATACTCGGAGTAATTTTTATGCTGCAGTTTCCTTTATTTACAAATGGCTTTGCATTGCTTTCGCATGAAGCAATAATTGATGCCTCATGGGAAAAATCGATTGCGCCATTACTCAAAGAAAAATATCCTGCATCAACAGTTGAAGATTTGCAAAAGGCAAAGGCATTTGTTTATGGCGGTTCACTGATTGCCGACATAGGTTATTTTCCTTTCGGATGTCTTCAGTTTACAAATCTTGTGCACTATGTACGCAGTGGTGATCTTGTTATGAACGCAATTAACGAAGCACAAAATATTAATGAATATGCATTTGCAATTGGTATGCTTTGTCATTATATAGCTGATGAATACGGACACTCAACAGGAACAAATCTTGCTGTGCCGATTCTTTTTCCAAAACTCAAAAAAGAATTTGGTGATACTGTTTCTTACGAACAGGCGCCCATTGCACACGCGCGTGCTGAGTTTGGATTTGATGTTTTGCAAACAGCCAAAGGAAATTACTCTTCTGAATCACAGATAAAATTTATTGGCTTTGATGTGAGTGAGCCGCTACTGGAAAGAGCATTTTTTAAAACATACGGAATGAAATTAAATGAGGTATTTAAAAATTTTTCGCTTTCCATTAATTCATTTCGTTTTTCAGCGAAGCAATTATTTCCGGAGTTAACAAGGGATGCATGGAAGCTGAGAAAATCAATTATTACCGAGGCAAATCCATTGGCTGATAAAGCTTCCTACACAAAAAAAATAAAGACCAAAGGGTATAATAAAGGCGTTGTGCCTCATATCAAATCCAATCTCATTACACTTATCATTGGTATTATTCCCAAGGTTGGCCCCTTTAAAAAAATGAAATTTAAAGAACCTGTAGATAATGTCGAAAAAATATTTGAACAAAGCTTTGATCGCATTTTGAATCACTATTCTTCCACTTTAAAAAAACTTCAGAACGATACAGTTTTACTGAGCAATATTAATTATGATACAGGTCAGCCCAGCATACAGGGTGAATACCGGCTTGCGGATAAGAGTTATTTCAGGTTGCTTAAAAAGCTTAAGCGAAAAGATTTCCTCAATATGGATAATGAACTCAAAAAAGATTTGCTCGCTTATTATTCTTCGCCATTTACACATAGTAAAAACAAATCATACAAACTGCAGAAAACCTCTAAAATGATTGCAGCGTTAAGAGCGCAATAATCAGATGCCTTCTGTCTCCGGTTTTTCTTTCAGCGATGCAGTAAAAGCAATCTTTTCTATGATGGCTTTATTCTCTCTCAAAATTCCTTGAAAAATAAAATATCCAGCAGCTATCAACACCATCAACTCTTTATCATTCATTTCTATTCCGTTAATATCTACATCGAGATGCGCCTTTAATTTTGAAATTAATCTATAACGCACTATTTCTTTATTACCGGTGCCAATGGAAAGTTTAGTCAAAACACGATTCCTTAGTCGCAAAGTATAACTGTTGTTTTCCAATTCAATCAACACTTTGCTGCTTCCCAAAAAACGATTAATGGTAGCAATCACATTATCTCCTTCCTCAATAATGGTGGTTGCTTTCCAAAATTTTTTATTGCGAATGGTAAAATTATTTTCCCCTGCTTTAACTTTTGCGCGTTTCCTTCCACAACGCATTTGTAATATCGTATTGCCATCACTCTTAAGAAATGATTTTTTTTTCTTCAACTCCCATGTAAGGTGATTGGTTAAAAGTGTATTTGAAACATCCATATTTAATATTTAGTAATCCATTTTCATAACAAAGGTGATAAAATTCATTTAAAATATAACGCTTATAAAAGTTGGTACGATAATATATAGTAAGGTATAATTGTTTTAATACAATCAGTAATTTATGAAGTCAGGAAATAACAATTTTTATTCGTTAGGATTTATCGTACTTGTATTTAATATTTCTCTTTCGCAGTGTAAAAACCAGATTGCCCAAAAGCTGCAGTTCCCTTATGTCATTTCAAAACCGGACGAGAAATTTGTGCTTCAAAAAAAACTTGCTGAAGTATCAGGACTGAGTTTTATTAACAATGATGAAGTAGCGCTTATTGATGATGAAAAAGGTTCCATCTTTTTTTATGATCTGAAGAAAGCAGTCACAACACGTGAAATTCCATTTGCAAAAGATGGCGATTACGAGGATTTAACAGTGTTAAGTGATACAGCTTATGTCTTACGGAGTAATGGTACCTTGTATGAATTAAAAAATCTACAGGAAGGTGGAGAAAATATTATCAAAAAAAAATTCCATACAGGGCTTTCAAAAGAAAATAATACCGAAGGCCTTGCCTTTGATAATACACGTGGAGTATTGTTGATTGCCTGCAAAGGAGAGCCTTCTATAATTAATGACAAGGAAGATTATAAAGATAAAAGAGCCATCTACACTTTTAATATTCAGACAAAACAATTGAGTGCGAAACCCCTTTTTCTGATTGATATAAATGAGGTGCGCAAGAAAGCTTATAGCATTCGCAAAAATGCAATTGATAAGATCATTCATTTTTATACAAAAAACCGGCAAACTAATTTTGAACCTTCAGCACTGGCTGTTCATCCTGTCAGTCATAACATATTTGTTTTATCATCGGTGGGCAAGCTGCTGGCAATTCTTGATCCTAATGGAAAATTAATGCATGTGGTAAAATTACCCCCTCAGCTTTTTAAACAACCCGAGGGCATAGCTTTTGATTTAGCGGGCAATATGTATATCAGCAATGAAGGGAGAAAAGGAAACGGAAACATTTTAAAATTCCTTTATCAGAAAAATTGAAACATAGGTAAACTGTTTTCATGCGTATAAATAATACCGTTTTTGTTTTACTGCTTTTTTGCCTGGGAGGTTGTGCTTCTCAAAAACCTTTTTATAATAAAAAGGAAAAAGAATGGAGCAACAGGGAAATGCCCGACACACCTTTAAAATATTCTGTATATCTATTAGGCGGCTTTGGTGAAAAGAGAGATTTTTCTCCGGATGTTTTTACCATGCTGGATAATCATCTTCGTGCTGCAGACAGTAATCACGTTACAATTTTTTTGAATGATGATATAACAAGCAAAGGTTTACCTGCTGAATCGCAAGTGAAACGCAGGAAAAATGAAGAACAACTGAATGCAAAGCTGGAGTATTTAAAGAATGACAAAGGCAAAATAATTTTTATTCCCGGTGATGAGTTTATCCAAAAGGAAAGAAAACATCATGAAGCAGAGCTTCGCGCTCAACAATACATTGAACAAAAGCTTAACAGAAAAAACATCTTTCTGCCGGAGCATGAATGTCCGGGTCCCGAAGAAATAGAATTGACAGATGATTTAACTGTAGTGCCGCTAAATACCACTTACTGGACATTGGAAAAAGAAGATCGCAACAAACATTGCAAGCTGAAAAATTTTTCAGACTGGATGGATGAAGTGAAAAATGTGCTGGATAATAATCAGCGAAAAAATATTTTAGTTCTTGGTCATCACCCTTTATTGAATGCCGGAAATCACGGAGGTTTTTACTCGCTCAAACAACATCTGTTTCCGCTCACAGATATAAATAAGAATCTATATGTGCCATTACCTGTTCTTGGCTCATTGTATGTGTTTCTACGTTCAGGCATTGGAACAAGCGGAGATATTGCTCATCCACGTTATAAATTGATGAGAAAGAACCTTATTAAAACCGTAAGAGAATTTAATAATGTGGTGTATGCATCCTCTCATGAAAACAATTTACAATACTGGAAATATAACAAAGTAGATTTTATTGTAACTAATTCAAGTGATGATAAGGATTTTGCAGCGCGTACCAATCATGCAGATTTTACATATTCAGCATGCGGATTTACTAAGCTGAGTTACCTGCAGAATGGTGAGGTATGGCTGGAGATGTACATACCGGACAAGGATACTCCGAAAGGCAAAGTGGTTTACCGCAAACGACTAAAAGATAATGTATATGGCAAGCGTAACGACAGCACGCGCATAGAAACCAGCTCACAGATTGCTGACAGCATAATCGTTACAGCGGCTGATAGCAGCTTAGGCGCAAGTAAGTTTAAAGAATTCTGGCTGGGCAAGCATTACCGCAAAGCATGGACTACACCTGTACAAGTTCCTTTGATTGATCTGCGTACTGAACAAGGAGGATTGCAGATTTTAAAGAAAGGCGGAGGAATGCAAACCAAATCATTAAGGTTGCGTAATGCAAAAGGTGAAGAATTTTATTTAAGATCTGTGGTAAAATATCCGGAACGTTTGCTGGGAGAAATAATGCTGAACACGCTTATTTCCGATGTTGTTAAAGACCAGACTTCTTCCACCAATCCTTATGCACCTTATGTGGTTGATGAACTTGCACAATCAGCTGGAATTTTACACAGCGATGCTAAAATGGTTTTTATCCCCAATGATAAACTCCTTGCTGAATACAAGAAAGATTTTGCAAACACACTTGCATTGTTTGAAAAAAGAGCTGGAGGTAAATTAATACCGGAAGCAAATTTTGGATATGCCACTGAAGCCATCAGCTCAGATGAAATGCTTGAAAACCTGCATAAGGACAATGGTGTGATGGTGGATGATTATGCATTTCTGAAAAGCCGTTTGTTTGATATGTGGATTCATGACTGGGACCGGCATGAAGGACAATGGCAGTGGGGAGTAATTGATTGCAGTGAAAATGCGGAACACTGCAAAGCATTAAAAGCCAAGAAAAAATATTATGTGCCTATACCGAAAGACCGCGATCAAGCATTTGCAAAATTTGATGGAGTAATACCATGGCTTGCCGGACGTAAATGGCTGGTGCGAAAATTTCAGAATTTCAGTAATGATATTCGTGATGTACCTGGTTTTAATTTTAATGCACGTAATATTGATCATGCCTTGTTAACTGAAATGTCGCATGACGACTGGAACAGGACTTCCGCAGAATTAAAAAGTGAACTCACTGATGAAAAAATTGAACAGGCAATTAAACAAATGCCGGATCCCATTTACCAGTTAGATGGTGCTGAAATAGTAAGTAAACTTAAATCAAGAAGAGATAAATTACAATCTATTGCTGATCGTTATTATGCGTATCTGGCAAAAGAAGTAGATGTGTTGGGAAGCGATAAAAAAGAAATTTTTGTAGTCACTCGCATAGATAATGATGCTACTAATGTTAAAGTATTTGATAACGCTGATAACACTAAAGGTCAATTGCTATTTGAAAGAACTTTTAACAGGAAAGAAACAAATGAAGTGAGATTATATGGCTTGGGAGGAGAAGATATTATTCAGGTAACTGGAAAAGTGAAGAAGGGAATATTAATTCGTGTGATGGGTGGTGATGATAAAGACAGCATTATAGATAACTCACATGTCAGTGGATGGAGTCATAAAACAAAAGTGTATGATGAGAAGCAAAAAAATATTATAGAAGGCGGAAGCGAAACACGAATTATAAAACCTGCTTCAGGTCATGAGAATGGTTATGATTTTTATGATAACGACTATAATCTTTTTGCACCTGCCACATTTTTCGGATATAATATTGATGATGGACTTTTTCTTGGTGGCGGTGTTGCACTTAGAAAAGAAAGCTTCCGGAAAAAACCCTATAAATCTTTACAACGTATTGTAGCAAATGTTGCTCTTAATTCTGTCTCATTCAATTTACGTTATACAGGTGATTTTGTAGATGTTTTCGGTAAGTGGGGAATTAATACCGAAGCCTACTTACTTGCACCGAAAAGCAATAATAATTTTTTTGGCTTGGGAAATGAAACAGAGCGGCTACCCGTTTCCCGTTTATATTATAAGCTAAAACAAAATGAAGCAGTTGTGTTTCCCGGTTTAAAAAGATATTTAGGAAGGCGTCACTCAATAAAATTCGGTCCTTATTATGAATATGTAAGCATTGAGAAAACCCCTGATAAGTTTATTACTTCCACAGAAGGAGAGCGATACATCCGGGATTTTACTGCACGCAATTATGGAGGTGCTAAGTTGGAATATCAGTTTATGCACGTAGATGACAGTGTGATAACATTGCGCGGTATCAAATGGATTACTTCAATTCTCACACAACGCGAATTTGAAGTTGCTTCATTAAGTTCCACTAAAATTGAAAGTCAACTTTGTCTTTATATTCCTTTTGGTATTCGTTCCACTCTTGCAGTACGACTTGGAGGTACAACAAGATTGGGAAACTTTGAGTTTTATCAGGCAAGCACTCTGGGAGGACAGGATTTCAACAGAGGAAGCGGAAATTTAAGAGGTTATTTACGCAATCGCTATTCCGGCAGAACATCAGCCTATATCAATACAGATTTAAGGATAAAACTTTGGAGCTTTCATACTTACTTGTTCCCCGCACATTTCGGATTATTGGGATTCTATGATCAGGGAAGGGTTTGGAATGATAGCGAAAATTCGAATCAATGGCATAACTCTTACGGAGGTGGCATTTGGTTTGATCCGTT
The DNA here is from genome assembly GCA_031366005.1 of Bacteroidota bacterium. Classification (GTDB taxonomy): domain Bacteria; phylum Bacteroidota; class Bacteroidia; order AKYH767-A; family OLB10; genus JANLUX01. The sequence continues at coordinate 24,578 of JANLZB010000030.1, forward strand.
TGGAAAGGCGGTTGTGAATTTTACTTATGGAATTTCAAAAGAAGATGGATTATTCAGTGTTGGCATAGGGTTTTTATTCTGATACCGGATGTTATAAGTTAAATAAAAAAAATATGAGAAACAGGATAGTATTGGCAATATTAATTTCAATATTTTATTGCTCCGATATACAAGCTCAAATCAAACATCCAAAGGACTCAACAAAAGCCCAAATTCAACACGTGATGGACAGCCTTCATGATTATTGCGCAATATGCAGTAATCACGAACATTTAATTATTAAGCCGCCATACTCTAAAAGTTTTGTTAAAGAGCTTCCTTTTTTGCTCGCATCAGGATTAACCTTTGCAGGAGGATTTTTAGCAGCAGGAATTGATAAAACACAACCCTATACAAAAGACCAGTTACTTAACAATACACCGGATATTAATTCCATTAACAAATTAGACCGCAGCTCTGCATTAAACTGGTCACCAGGTATAGCTCGAACGAGTGATTATGTGGTGTTATCTGTTTCCATTTTACCGGCATTATTTCTTTCAGAGAATCATACAAGCAGGGATATTAGAACACTCCTGATTATGTATGCAGAAGTATTTACAATGGATTACGGATTGTTTACAATCGCAAAGTTTACAACCAATCGCCCACGTCCCTATGTGTATAATCCGGATACAACAAAAGTATCCATAGGTACCAGGTCAGGAAAGGGATCACGACAATCATTTTTTTCCGGTCATACTTCGCAAACAGCAGCTGCGTCTTTCTTTTTTGCTAAAGTTATTTCTGATTATCATCCCACATTAAAACCGGGTATTAAATTAGGAATGTGGGCTTTTGCCGCAGCCGTGCCTGCAGTGAATGGATATTTCAGAGTGAAGGCAGGAAAACATTTTCCTACAGATGTGATTACAGGATATATTGCAGGTGCTGCCACAGGATTCTTAATTCCTGAATTACACAGAACGAAAAAATCGAAGGAGCAAAAAAGCTCTCTTAATATGGGACTTTTACCAACTGAAAAGGGTGGAATGCAAATGGAGTTGATGTATAGATTTTAATCATTTTTAATTTGGTTCGATTAAAAAAAATATACAGTTTATTTTTCTTCCTGATACTTTTTAATAATTCAAACGCACAAAACGTTATTTCACAACAGGTGTTTATTGTGGGAAACACAATGGATGTATCCCGCGAAAATCTTGATAAACTTTCGTCTGTAATTACTACTATTAAGAATTCTGTTATCTTAATTTATTGTGGAGATATATTAGATAAAAGCGGGTTGAATAAAAACCCGCAAGCTAAGGACTCCACTTTTATCCGAAGCTTGCTTGATGTGGGTAAAGAGAATAAAAATGTTTCTGTTTATTTTGTTGCTGGTGATAAGGACTGGAATAATTCAGGTAAGAATGGATGGAAGGATGTAAAAAAATTGGAAGCTTTTATAAATGGAATTGCACAGAAAGAAATTTTTATTCCCGGCAAGGGTTGCCCCGGCCCGGAAGTAATGGACTTTGGAAATAATCTTGAAATAGTTTTTTTAAATACGCAATGGCTCATTCATCCTTATGAAAGACCTTATGCTCCTGATGATGATTGCAAAGCTTTAACAGAGCAACAATTCAATGAACTTTTAGAAGATGTGATTGATGAAGCGAAAGAAAAAAATCTACTTGTTATAGGTCATCATCCTGTTTGGAGTTATGGAAAGTATGGAGGTCGAATTACTTTAAAAGATCATTTCTCTCCTCCTGTTTTGGGATCATTTAAAGCAGCATATCATCAGAATATTGGTTCATCAAAAGATATGGCTTATCCTTCCTATCAGAATTTTGTGAAGGAGATGCGTTACCTGATGGAAGATTACTCACCATTTATTTATGCATCAGCGCATGAGAATAATATGCAGGTGATAGAGTTCGAAAATTCTTACCAGGTTATAAGCGGATCAATTGAAAAGAAAGTTGCTGCGGGTAAAGCAAAGAATACTGTTTTCAAGTCCAATAAAAACGGGTTTATCAATCTTAATTATTATGCAAATGGAAAAGTGATGATGAATGCATTCGAATGGAATGGGAATAATAACCCGGAAATAATTTCTAAAGAACTTTATCAGTCAGCATGCGAGAGTGATGATTCAGGTGCGCCTGTTAATACGCGCTGTACTCCGTGCAAAGAGGTAATTAAACCCGCACTGATAATAGACAATCATTTTTCAGATAGTATGGGAACGGCTGTAGCGGGCAAAGAATATAAAGCGGGAATTATTAAAAAATTATTTTTAGGAACACTCCATCGCACCAGCTGGACAGCTGAAATAAAAATTCCCTTTCTAAATCTTGATACTGCAAAAGGCGGATTAACGGCAACCGGTAAAGGAGGGGGAAGGCAAACCCATTCTCTTTCGTTTAATGGTGCTGATAATAAATCTTATGTTTTCAGGAGCGTGGATAAAGATCCGGTGAGGGCACTCAGTCCGGTGTTGCGAAAAACTTTTGTGGCTGGATTAACACGTCAGTTTACTGCAACCCAACATCCTTATGGAGCATTGCCTGTAAGTTATTTATTAGATGCTACCACTATTTATCATGCAAAACCTGAATTATATATTTTACCTGATGATCCCAAGCTTGGAATGTTTCAGAAAGAGTTTGGTGATATGTTAGGTATGCTGGAAGAGAAACCAACACAAGCAGAAGATAATCATGCTGCTACTTTTAATGCTGATGAAGTGATAAGAAGTTATGCGTTGTTTAAAAAACTTTACAAGAACCATGACAACCGAGTGGATGAAAAAGCTTTTTTAAAAGCACGCATTTTTGATATATGGATTGGTGACTGGGGACGGCATGAAGACAACTGGAAATGGGCCGGATTTAACGATGGTGATAAAACAAAATATTTCCCCATTCCGCGTGATCGTGATCATGCGTTTTCTTCGTGGAATGGATTACTGCCGTATTTAGTGAGCAGAAAATGGGCCTTACCGAATGCTGAAAACTTCGGAAAACACTTTCACGACATACGATCTTTAACTTATCCTGCACGACATCTTGATCGTTTTTTGCTCACTTCGTTGCAAAAGGAAGAATGGCTTGCTTTGGCAACCGAAATGCAAAACTTAATGACTGATGCTGTTATTGACAGTGCAATTCAGAGATTTCCTGAAGAAGTGATTCCGTTATCTGGCAATACAATAGCGAAGAAATTAAAAACGCGAAGAGATGAACTACCGCATGCTGTAAAAAAATATTATGATCTGCTTTCAGAGAAAGTAAGTGTTACCGGTTCAAACAAAGCAGAGCGTTTTTTAATTGAGCGAATGCCTGATAATACTGTTGATGTAACGATGACCGATAAGCAATACACTTCTGATACATTGTATCATCGTAAATTTTTTCCCCGGGAAACTGAATATATTAATGTATATGGGTTGGATGGTGATGATGAATTTATCATAACAGGTAAAGCGCGTCATTCTATACATGTAAGAATTTTTGAAGGAAAAGGAGATGATGTTATAAGCAATACTTCAACTGTATCGGGAAGTGCGAAAGTTACAAGAATATATGAATACAAAAACGCAAAAAAGAATTTGATTACAAAAGGAGAAGATTCCAAAGTAATTTTCTCTGATGACAAATCGCTTGTTGAATATAACCGTCAGCCAGTGCATTATGATACTTATCTGCCTTTGCCTCTGATTTATTATACTAAGGAGGATGGTGTTGAATTCGGATTAGGAGTATCTTATGTCTTTCACCGTTTTGGTGAAGAGGGTTATGCAAATAAGCTAAAAATAAGTGACAGATTCAGTACGGAGGGAAACGTGCAGGTGAAAATCACGGATGAGTTTCATCATTTATTTGGAAAATGGGATTTGTTATTAAGCGGAGAAATGGCACAACCTTATCCGGCAAGTTATTATTATGGTGCAGGAAATGAAACGTTGAGAAACTTGTCATTGCCAGGAGAATACTACAGAACGAGGATCAGCGGATATAATGCATTTACAGGATTGCAAAAAGTATTCTGGAGAAAGAGCAGTTTTAACTTTGGTGTAGGTTATGAATCAAATGATGCTACTTTATTTGCGGATCATTTCCTCGCAACTGACCAGGAAGTTTTCGGAAAAAACAATCTCGATTTTTTTGCAGCCACCACAACTCTGGATATTGACTTCCGTGATAATGCAATAGTTCCCAAGCACGGTGTTCGTTTTTTTGCAAAGCAGACTTACTCGCATTTTAATGTGAGTGATGATAAAGATTTTTCAAATAGTGATGTTTCATTAGAGTTTTACCAATCAAGCCGGAGTTTATTACCCATTACTTTAGGAATAAAAGGAGGCTTTGAGAATGCAACAGGCGATATTCCTTTTTATAAACTTAATACACTGGGGCGAACTACAGGACTGCGCGGCTATGTGCGCGACCGCTTTTCAGGAAATACAACAGCTTATGTGAATACACAATTAAGCATAGAATTCGGAACGCTTAATACTTCTTTCCTTCCACTTACTTATGGTGTTTATGGTTTTTACGATGCAGGAAGAGTATGGGTACCGAATGAATCATCAGATAAAATACATGCAGGATATGGCGGAGGAATTTATATCACTCCCCTACTCGACATATTTACTACGCGTGTTTCAATTGCATTTTCAGATGAAGAGAAAAAAGGATTATTTGAAGCAGGATTGGGAATTCATTTTTAACTCTATCCAATTTGTAGCCCATAAATACCCCAATGTTGATTGAAAATACATGGCATATATATTTAATAGAGATAATCGGTTAGGTTGGTTGGGGCGGACACACATTTTTCAGGTTCGCCCTTTTTTATTTTAAATACTTAATTATTTACAACAGACAATTTTTTATTAATTCAAAAATGCAAAAAGTATTTACAATTTTACAATTTCAACTCTCCTGTTTTTAGCTTTTCCCTCCTCTGTGTCATTGCCGGAAAGGGGTTTTGACTGACCCCAACCTTTTGAAGAAAGACGGCTCTTATCAATTTCTTTTGCAATCAACGCATTCATTACTGCCTTAGCCCGTGCTTCTGACAATGCCTGGTTAGATACTGGTGTTCCAACATTGTCAGTATGTCCTTCAATGCTGATTTTTAAAGAAGGATTGGCTTTAAGCATTTCAGCAACTTCATCAATTATTTTTTGCGATTCAGGCTTTATAGCGGATTTACCGGTTTCGAAATTTATATATAATGCTACAGACCCGGTTGTATTTAATGTTGAGTATATGTCATTTGCTGAGATATCCTGTTTCATAGGTTCTTTTTCCAGGATGTCGAGCGTATATTCTTCTAACTGTATATCTGAACCTGACAGAAAAGAAAGCATTATCCAAGTTTCTTTTCCATCTCTTGAAAGTTTATAGGTTGCATATCCATTATCGTAATATATTTTTTTTCCACCCAGTTTCAGAATTGCATTTTCATAATTTCTTGTCACCTGTAACCAACTTGGATATTTCTGATTTGCAGGATTGAACAAATAATCTATATGTGTTCTGTTGCCTTCTTCAGATTGTGTTTTTCCCTCAGGACCAATTATCACATCAAGTACAGCAAAATTTTCAGCGCACTGGCTAATCCAAAAGCCCGGCATCCGGTTAAACATTGGGTGATCTTTACAGCCTTCAGCATCTTGTTCAATCTGAGCGAATGCATGAATTGAAAATAATACAGCAGCTAATAATATGGATGTCTTTTTTTTCATGGTAGATTTTATTTGTCCGGAAAGATAATGAAGTAGATATAATTTTTCAAAATATTTCTAACAGTTACAAGCGCTCTTTGTCAGAAATTTTTTAACGCGCATGATTGGTGCCTGGCTAACCTTGGATTTGCTATGAGGGTAGATGCATTATGAATAGTAAAAAACAAAAGAGCCGTCCCCTTTTTGTGAGACGGCTCTTTGATAAGAAATTTAAATCTTTTATGCTTTAGGAATCATTTCAAAATTCTCAACTTTTATTTCTCCCGGCTGAATTTTAACACCATCTATGGTGTAAGGTTCAAAATCAGGATGAGTAACAGTGATATTATAAACCTCAGGATTTAAGCGCTCGCGGTATTTACCATTTTGATCTGTTTTGATTTCAAATGTTCCATCAGCACTAATGAATCTGATATCCACATTCATTATTTCCTGATTGGTTGATTTGTTAACAGCCGCACCTTTGAATTGTGTGTGACGATGACCAAGATCAAGGGTTTTGCGTGCTTCTTTATATTCTGCCGAAAATGTGGGGAAAGATGCAGTAAGGGAACGAACACCTTTATCTATAGTACGTTTTAATAGTTGCTTAGCATCTTTTATTAATTGATCAACCTGGGCAAGTGCTACTGAAATGGATTCGCTCATGGCAGATTGCTTAGTAACCTGGCTTTCGAAAGCAGTGATGGAGGTATTAAGACTGGTGATCATAGCAGCAGTAACATTCCAATCAACAAGGTTTAGAATAATTGTGTTTGCATTATCGCTAATTTTTTTGCAACGTGAAATACAATCAGTGTTGGAAGCAGTGCTAATTCCTGTGATATTATTGTGCATGGTGGTGAATAAATCATTATCACCTATCATGTTTGCGTAACCCATCGCACGATCAGCAATAATGGTTGCGTTTTGTTGTACTATAGAGCGTGAAGCATGCTTATCCTGTGTGATACCTTTAGTAGTGGACTCAACGATGAGCATTTTACTATCAATATCAGTTACTATCAGATCATAGATAGTTTTAGCATCAACAAGACCTTGAATGGTACTTATAGCTGCCGTGTTGCGAGTGAGGCAAGATTGAGTTGAACTAATCATGCGCCTGTTGTTGTTACGTTTAATGTTTTTTCGAGTATTCATTTTCTTTTGTTTTTATATTTTATATTTATTGAATGGTGTAAATTTTATTATAAGAAATTTTAAAAGGAGAATAATTTTTCAGAAATCTTACAGAAATTAATTTTGAGTTATGAGTTATGAGTTGCTGAGAGGAATCATTTCGATGTTTTCTATTTTGATTTCACCTGGCAGAATTTTTATGCCTTCAATAATGAAGGGCTGGAAATCCGGATGGGTGGCAATCATATCATATACATCGGGTGAGAGGACTTCGCGGTATTTACCGGTTTGATCGGAAGATACTTTTACACTGCCTGTATGATTGCGAAATTCTATCTGTACATTGCTGAGGTGCTGTTGTGTTTCTTTGCTGATGGCTATGCCTTTAAACTGTGTGTGACGGTGACCGAGGTCTATTATCCTGCGTGATTTTTTATATTCTGCAACGAAGGTTGGCTTGATGCCAATGAATGATCTGACGCCTTTATCTATGGTGGAGGTAAGAAATAATTTTGCTTTTTTTATCAATTGGTCCGCTTCTTCTTTGGCTACTGATATGATGTGGGTAATGTTTGTTTGCTTGTTGAGCAGAGCAGAAAAGGTGATAATGCAGTTGTTAAAGGCATTAATTTCTTCCGTTGAGACATTCCATCCTGCAAGTTGCTCAAGATTGTCAATAGCAGCCTGCTTAATAACATTACAACGACTGACTGCGACTGACTGGCTGGCTTTTTCAATACCTTTAATACACTGGGACATTGATTGTGATAATGTGTTGTTGCCAGTGGCACCTGCATAGCCCATGATACGATCGGCAATTTTGATTGCATCATTCTGCATCAAGGTTCGCGCTTTGTTCTTATCGCGCGTAATACCAGCGGTTGTGCCGTTAATAATGATTAATTTGCTGTTAATGGAATCGAGGATACCATAATAGCGGATAGTTGCTGTATTTAGACCGGGCATGGATTCTATTATTCCATTATTAAAAGTTAGGCATGCTTTGACACTGTTAAGCATGTTGCAGTTGTTTGCACGATTGATGTTTTTGTCCATAAATTAAGATGTTATGAGTTATGAGTTTTAAATTATGAATTATGAATTATTAGTTTCAATATAGGGGTTTAACAGAGGAAAGGGAATAAAGGTTACAGGTTTTGACTAATAATTTTATTTTAGATTATTTTGAAGATGAATGGACAAGGGTTTTAAATGAATGATTACAACTTCACCATTTCACCACCTCACCCCCGACCCCTCTCCGAAGGAGAGGTGAGGCGACTTCGGAATTGTGTGGGTGGAGATTTGAAAATTTAAAAGAGGTACAGATATTATTTTGTCATGTTGGAAGTAACTTGTGAAACTGATGTAAGGTCGAAGAACTCCATCTTTGTTCATACCTCCGAAATCGCACAGACCCGCGAAATAAAAGCGAAGACTCTATGGCTACTGAACATTAAAAATTTTCATTGGAGTTTGATTTAAAAAAAATTGTTGTAAAATTCGATGCTGGCCATTTCTTTTAAATTCACTCTTTCATTGGTGACACAGTCGATTTTATGTTATACTCTGAGAATACATTAATTTTACCGAAAATCAATTTCAATCAGATGAAAGCCACCACACCATTATCAAAACAATTATTTTCATTTAATTCACTGCTGACATATTTTATATTGCTATTGGTCCAATACCCATTACATATAAAGGCTCAATACTGTACGGCTACCTCTTTTTGCAGTGAGTATATTAATAATGTGACTATTAATACCATTAATAAAAACAGTTCATGCAACTCAGGTTATGAGAATTATACTACTGATTCTACTATTGTATGGATGGATAACACTTATGCTCTATCGGTAACTGTGGGTAGTCAGCAGTTTACCACGCTTACTAATGTGTGGGTTGACTGGAATAATAATCAAAGTTTCGCTGACCCCGGTGAGCAATTATTTATACCGAGTTTTTCGACTGTGACAGGTACTATAAATGTAACTGTACCTTATACAGGTGTGAATGGCAATGTGCGCATGCGTGTGCGAACATCACGTAATTCAGTAACTGCCTGCGGTGCGCTTACGTGGGGCGAATGCGAAGATTATAATTTGTTTCTTGCCGGTGCTATTGGTTGTAGTGGTACACCAGCTCCTGCTACCACAGTTGCTTCAGCAAACCCTGCCTGTTATGGTCAAAATTTTACGCTTTCCTTAAACACTTCGTATATTGATACGAACATTACTTATCAATGGCAAGCGTCTACTGATAGTGTTACCTGGACTAATATAGCGGGAGCTACTGCTCTTAATTATACAGGGGCTCAAACAGCAGCTACTTATTACCGTTGCCAGGTCAACTGCACAAATGGCGGGGTATCTGTTTATTCAACCATACTCTATGTAACAATGAATTTGTTTACTAATTGTTATTGCATACCGGGCTCAACTAATAATACCAATGGACAGGAAATAATTAATGTAACATTTGCAGGAATAAATAATAGTACCGGAGCCACCGGCACACAGGGCTACGCAAATTTTACTTCTTTACCCGGGGCTAACGTGACGCAGTCTGATTCTTTCCCGTTAAGTGTAACTCTTTATAGCGGCACTTTTAACTGGGGAGCTGCCTGGATTGACTGGAATCAAAATGGCTTATATGAAATTTCTGAATTTATTGATATGGGTATGGGAGGTTATCCTATAGTATTATCACACTACATTATGGTGCCCGGGAATGCTGTTTCAGGAACTACTCATATGCGCGTGAGGGTAAGGAATTATCAACTGCAGGCAAGTGCAGCTTGCAGCGGTTATCCGTGGGGAGAAACGGAAGATTACAGTGTAAATGTGTCGCTCTGTACACATCCGCCTCTAACACCTGGAATTATTGCAGGTTTGGATACTGTTTGCGAAGGGTCTGGCAACATATATAGTATCATGCCTGTAAATAGTGCCGCTTATTACTCATGGACTTTACCAGCAGGGTGGACGGGTGCATCCTTAACCACTAGTATTGTAGCAGTGTCAAATGCAACAAGTGGAACTATTGCTATTACAGCAGATAATGCGTGTGGCAGCAACCTGCCGCAAATGATGACAATAACAGTTAATTCATTACCTGTAGTGAGCCTGGCGCCATTTATGGGAGTGTGTGATAACATGCTGTCCTTTCCTTTAACAGGAGGCAACCCTTCTGGGGGAACTTATTCAGGGACGGGAGTAACAGTAAATAATTTCAACCCGGTAACTGTGGGACCCGGAGTTTATCTTATTAGCTATACCTACACTGACTTAAATTATTGCAGTGCAACTGATACTGCTTCTATACAGGTAAATGTTTGCACAAATGTCCCCGAACCGCTAACCAATAAAGAAGTAGTTACTATCTATCCGATACCCTTTTCAACAGAACTTACGATAAGGCTGGAGAAACAATATTGGAAGCGGGTTATGATTGAGATTAAGAATATTTTAGACCAAACTGTTTTGCATTTGGAAGAAATTAATACCGGCAAGCATTTTACGAAAGTTATGGACGTGGGTTTTTTGAGTAAAGGAGTTTATTTTGCAGAGATAATGGTTGATGGAGAACTAATGGTGAAAATGAGATTGCTTAAATGAAAGTGCTTGCGGGGCTGAGGGAAGACTTCGAAATTAAAATAAGGAAATACTATCCAGATAAAAGAAATACTTAATCTTCATTTACTCTGGGGCAATGGAACTTCAATTGTTCTAATTATATTGTTGCCCTCCTGATTTCCGGAATATAAACGAATGGTTTCAGTATTTGAATTTGATGTTTGTTTTAAGGTGCTTTGTGTACTAAGCGGATCGGCAATTTGAATACTTTGTTCACCAACTGAGGAGGGATTGTAGACATTTATATTCTTATTTTCAATTGAATCCGTTGAAACGGAATTGGATTGTGCATTTGCACGGATGACCATACATATCATGATCATACCTGTAAAAATTATTTTTTTCATCCTCTCTGGCTTTTGTGTGACTAATACAATGAAAAAATAATGCCATAGGAGATTTGCCCCTTTTGCCTATGGTTTGCATTTGTAAACAGGTAATGCTTGTGCTATCTGCTATTGTTTAACCTTGGACGATACGGTGGCAACTATAATGGATTAAGGGTTAAATAAAATCCTAAAGGTTAAGCTAATCCTTTCGGATGTAACTGCTTTTGATTTTGGTATATGGTGTTCCCATTTATGCTGGGTTTCTCCCTTCATTAAAACAAAAGTGCCGTGGTGCAAAGGAACTTCGCGCACTAACTTATGATCATTCACATGTCTGAATTTGAAAATTCGTGTAGCACCGAAGCTTACTGATGCAATAACGGGATTAACACGTAATACTTTTTCACTATCACGATGCCAGCTTACACTATCATTACCATTGCGATAACGGTTTAACAATACTGAAGTAAAACGGATTCCTGATTGTGTTTCCACCTTTTCTTTTATCTCCAATAATTCGGGAGTCCAGGGATTGGCTTTCATTTCAATACCACTATAACTATAATCAGCATTGTGGTCACCATACCATGCGGTGAGCCTTGGAAGGTTTACCTCTTTACCGTAGAATTTCATTTTATCCTGTTTCCAATTGATGTTATGGAGTAATGAATTTAATAAACGATCGCTGTCTGCCTTATTAAAAAACGAAAATATAACCTGCACCTCTCCATCAATTGGCAACAGATTGGCAACCGAATATGGTGAATTAAATAATGATGCTTGTTCTGTGTATTCGTTCACGAGAAATACTAATGAAAACAAAATGCCACAGGCAGGAGGCAAATGAAGTAGATAAGATAATCTGGTAGATAAGTACGCTCAGTAACTATTTTTTTAATTTGGGCAAACTACGCTTACTTGGGGCTCAATTCGTTTCCTGTTTTAAAAGTGCCATTCCTAAAACGATCCAGGATATTCCGAAGAGAAGTGAAACGACAATATGAAGTGGTGCAGACAGCCCGCCTGCAAAGTGAGTTGGAACTGCTATGGCAACACTGGCCGCAATGATTAGTATACCTACATATCGCTTAAATAATTGGCTACGAATATGAACGACTCCAATAAGTACCCAGCCAACTATCCAAATCATTACAGCACTCATAAAAAATTTTCCAAGTGTATGAAATGGAGTTGCCGGTGACATCATTTCCATCAAAGGAACATGC
>JANLZB010000033.1:0-6133 GCA_031366005.1 Bacteroidota bacterium
CAACCTTCTTTGATATCATCAGTAATTACATTTCCTCCGAAAGGAATCACTGCAGTGTGACGAATGATGTTATCCTGAAATATTGCAATGTCAGTTGTTCCACCACCAATGTCAACCAACACAACACCTGCTTCTTTTTCTTCTTCTGTTAGGACAGCTTCAGCAGATGCAAGTGGCTCAAGAATTAAATCCACTGTTTTCAATCCTGCTTTCACCACACACTTTTGAATATTGTTTGCAGCAGTAATCAAACCTGTGATAATGTGACAATTTGCTTCAAGCTTAATGCCACTCATACCAATCGGATCTTTCAAACCTTGTTCATTGTCCACAATAAACTCTTGTGGTATCACGTGAATGATTTCTTCGCCCGGTGGCATTGCGAGTTTGTACATATCATCCACAATCGCATCAATATCACGCTGACTGATTTCGTCCATTGTATTGCTCCGAATAATCATTCCGCGGTGTTGCATACTTTTTATATGCTGACCAGCGATGCCTACATGCACATCACTAATCTCCACTCCTGATTTTGCTTCTGCTTCTGCAACGGCTTCTTTAATTGAAGCAACTGTTTTTTCAATGTTAGCAACCATGCCACGCATCACTCCGAGCGATTCAGAGCGACCCATGCCAAGTACTTCCACTTTGCCGAACTCATTTCTGCGACCAACGATGCACGCAATTTTGGTGGTTCCGATGTCTAATCCTACAACGATTCCTGTATGTTCCATTTACAAATTATTTTTTGTGCAAACCACCTGGTTGCGATATTTAAGATTGATGATACTGTAATTATTCCAGCCTGTTTTATTTAAACCCTGGGTATAAAAAATCATAAGCCTGTTGAATTTCTCTGTTAAGTTTTCTGCATCACCAATCACAATACGATGGTTGCCGATACGTGGAATGAGTTCCAATTCCTGGTTCTCGTTTACATAAATCTGTTCCGTTTGCGCATTCCAGAAAGTATCCGACTCAATAAAATGTGCAAGCTCATACACCTGCTCAATCACTGGTTTATTTTGCATAGCAGAATCATTCACTAACGGAGTTACAAAATTTATTTTTTGCTCTGCAAAACGATCGAAAATGTAACCGTTTGCTACGAGCACGGGGGGTGAATATTTATTTGAAACAGGCATAAAACTGCCCCTGTCATCAATGTAAAATTGTTCGTCATGCATAGTAATAATCCTTACCAATGGGTTGCGTTGTTTTACACTCACATTGATACGTCCATCAACCGATGAATATACTTCGGCTGTTTGCACGAAGGAGTTGCTCATTATAATTTTTTCTAACAGTGTAGTGTTGATAGTTCCGATAGGTTTACCAATGAGTTTTTCTTTCGACCTTATCAATTCAGCGATATCATGTTCATCAACAAAATCATGCTGCACATCTTCGTTGAATGAAATGTGTACTTCTTTACATCTTATATCATGTTGAACACTATTCACAAAGCCAAGCGTTACAATCAGTCCAAGTCCACCGATTGACCATAGTGAAAACACCAATACTTTTTTCCAGTTGATCTTTTTGATTTTCATGAGGAGATATTTTGTGAAAGGAATAGACGCAGATTAACAGATAGGAAAAGATTTTTTTTTGAGATTAATGAGATCAATATTCTGCCAAATTGATTTTATATTAGATGTTGTCTCAGATTTTCCATCGGGTTGAATATCAATCTTGCTGCAGGCAATAATCTGTTCCCATTTAATCAGTTCCCATCTGTTAATCTGCGACTCTTTTATTCTGTATCTCATTTACTCAGCGCTTCTTTAATTGGTTTAACTAACGCATCAATGTCTCCAGCTCCCAATGTCAACACTACTTCAGGTTTTGAAACCAGCAATTCATTGATTAGATTTTCCTTCGATACTAATTTTTTATTTGTTGATTTCACCTTATTCAAAATCATTTGCGAGGTAACTCCTTCAATCGGAAGTTCACGGGCCGGATAAATGTCGAGTAGAAATAATGAGTCGAGCAAACTAAGACTTTCTGCAAAACCATCTGCAAAGTCACGTGTGCGTGTGTAGAGATGCGGTTGAAATATTCCTGTAATTTTTTTATCAGGAAACAATTCTTTTACTGAATTGATTGCCGCTCTTAACTCTTCCGGATGATGCGCGTAATCATCTATGAATGTGAGATTATTCTTACGGATATGATATTCAAATCTTCGATGCACTCCCTGATAAGAAGCCAGCGCATTTTTAATTTTCTCAATGGTTATTTCTAATTGCAAGGCAACTGCACAGGCAGCAACTGCATTCTCTACATTGTGTCGTCCTGGCAATCCCAATGCTAATTTGTAAAAACGGTCTTGCGGAGTAACGAGATCAAAAACATATTGATTATTCTCTACCACAATATTTTCCGCGCGATAGTCTGCAGGTTGCTCAATAGAATAAGTAAAAATTTTCGTACCGCTTACCGGAATTGACAAACCAGCTTTATGAATAAGAATTCCTTTCGGTTTCACTTGCTGAGCAAATAACCGGTACGACTCTTCAAGATGTTCCTTATCTCCATAAATATCCAGATGGTCAGCATCCATTGAAGTGATAACTGCTATATCAGGATGCAACGTTAAAAACGAACGGTCGAACTCATCTGCTTCCACAACAACTTTCGGTGGATTAGTTGCATCATCATAATTTCCTAAAACTAAATTGGAATCATAATTAATACTGATGCCTCCCAAAAATGCCGTGCAGTTAACATCCGCTTGTTTTAATAAATGCGTGATGATGGATGAGGTTGTAGTTTTTCCATGTGTACCCGCAACAGCAATGGTGAACGATTGTTCTGCAATCCAACCCAACACTACAGAACGTTTAACCATGTTCACGCCAGACTTCAATAAATAATTATACTGAACACTGTCCTTTGGAATGGCAGGAGTAAAAATGACTAATGATTGTGAAGCATTATCAGTTGTCAATTGAGTAGGAATATTTTCTACTTCATCTAAATAATTAACATCAATGCCCTCTGATTTTAATTCGATAGTGAGTGTAGTTTGCGTACGATCGTAACCGGAAACGGTTTTTCCGTTCGCTTTAAAATAGCGAGCGAGTGCACTCATACCGATGCCTCCGATGCCTAACATGTAAATATGTTTTATTTCACTCAGATTCATTGTTTTTTATTCATTCTCTTTTTAGACCTCACCCTCTTATCCCTCTCCAAAGGAGAGGGAAGCAGTCTCTGATAATTTATTTCTTCTGATAATTGAATTTTACTTTTTCACTTTTGTATTAATCCTTTTCGCTCATTTAACTACCTATGTCTGCTCCCCTCTCCCCTTGGAGAGGGGTTGGGGGTGAGGTCATCTCAATGCCAACTTTATCACCTCTTCCGCAATCACTCTTGCAGAACCCGGCAATGCCAAAGGCGCAATATTTTTAATCAACTCTTCTCTTTTGTTTTTATCGTTTGCCAATTGCAATGCTTCCGGAATTAATTTTTGCATCGCATCAACATCACGAATTAATATCGCTGCATTTTTTTCTACTAATGCCAAACAGTTTTTTGTTTGATGGTCTTCTGCTGCCGTTGGCAACGGAACCATGATGGCAGGTTTTGCAACAATGCATAATTCAGAAACGGTACTTGCTCCTGCTCGCGTTACAACTAAGTCACACATCGCGTAAGCTAAATCCATTCTGCTGATGAAATCATGCACTTTTATTTGTGACGCATTTAATGCTTCAACTTCTTCTTTTACTTTTTCAAACAATGGTTTGCCTGTTTGCCAAATCACTTGTATTCCCGATTCGCTCAGCTGTTTTAAACCTGCAAGCAAACTCATATTAATACTTCTTGCTCCCTGGCTTCCGCCAATAACTAAGAGTGTGATTTTATTTTCATCTAAGCCGAAATATTTTGCCGCTTCTGCTTTCTTTCCTTCTACTTGCAAAATATCTTCACGAACAGGATTACCTGTTTTGATAATTTTTTCCGATGGAAAGAAACGCTCCATATTATCGTAAGCCACACAAATCTTCTGTACTCTTTTTGCTAATAATTTATTGGTGATTCCCGGAAAAGAATTTTGTTCCTGAATCAATGCAGGTATTTTTTTCCGTGTTGCAACAAATAACAAAGGACCACTTGCATAACCTCCAACACCCACTGCAACATCAGGTTTGAATTGCTTCACAATTTTGGTTGCCTTTGTTAAACTTGTAATCAATTTTAATGGGAATGATAAATTAGCAATCGTTAATTCTCTTTTAATTCCTACAATCGGAAGTCCTTCAATTTTAAATCCTGCTGCAGGAACTTTTTCCATTTCCATTTTTCCTTCTGCACCCACAAATAAAAATTCAGTATCAGGCAATGCTTTCTTTACTGCATTCGCAATTGCAATTGCAGGAAATATATGTCCGCCTGTTCCGCCTCCGCTTATTATCACGCGTATGTTTTTATTGTTATTCAATTTTGTTGTTCGTTATTCGCCTCACCCTCTTATCCCTCTCCAAAGGAGAGGGAAGCCGTCTTCCGAGTGAGTACTTTTAATATTAATACTTCATTATACAACATTCATAATTCATAACTCATAATTCAAAATTACTTCACGCTGTTGCCACACTCCCTTCTTCACTCAACTCAGCAACTGCCTGTTGTTCGTTTTCTATTTCTGCGCTCACACTCAATATCACTCCCAAAGCAAGACTTGTAAACCATATTGATGTTCCACCCATGCTCAACATCGGGAGCGGTTGTCCTGTTACAGGAAATATATTTACTGCAACCGCCATGTTAATCATCGCCTGAAAACATAAACTAAACGCACAACCAATCGTGACCAACGCTGCAAATGCACGTTGTGTCTTTCGCACAATTTGTATGGAGCGATAGAAGAGCAAGAGATAAAGTATCACCACCAAACTTCCTCCAAGCAGTCCATACTCTTCAACGATGATTGCATAAATAAAATCTGAATAAGGATGTGGTAAAAAATTTCGTTGCGAACTATTGCCTGGACCCTTTCCTATTAATCCTCCTGTTGCAATTGCAATCTTCGCTTGTTCCACTTGATAATTTCCTTCACCATCACCTTTTTGAAAATGTTCGATACGTGCTTCCCATGTTTTGATACGACCATTGTAGCCCGTTAAATAAGCTATCAAAATAAATAAACCAAAAGCTGCAATTCCAATTCCGACTAACGAGAAAATATATTTCATGTTGATGCGACCAATGAACATCAGCACTAAACATGTTGCAAATAAAACTGCAGCCGTAGAAAAGTTTGCAGGAAGAATTAATGCGCACACAATTACTACGGGCAACATCACAGGAAGAAATGCCGATTTAAAATCTTTGATGTTATCCTGGTTCTTTGATAATGTTCGTGCAACAAAAAGTATCAGCGACAATTTTGCCAAGTCAGAAGTTTGGAAGGAGAGATTTACAATCGGCAACGTTAACCAACGGCTTGCTTCGTTCAGGTTGGTGCCTGATAAAAGGGTTAACAAGAGCAGTGGTACTGTAACGAATATGGCAACCTTTGATATGCGCGCGTAGAATGTGTATTTAACCAAATGCGAAAAGTACATCAGCCCGAAACCGAAAACTAAAATGATAAAGTGTTTGAATAAATAATATTCGGTGTTGCCCGATTGGTATTTATACGCCAACGTTCCGGTTGAACTATACACCGCCAATAAACTCAATATAGAAAGCAGTATCACCACTAACCATATTGTGCGGTCGCCTTTGAAATATGTTTCGAGCCAAGCCATGTTCATTGTTTTAAACTTCTCTTTTTTGTTTTATAAGTTTTAGAAGTCGTACGATATTTCCATCTCCTAATTCTATTAAGTCTAAATTATAAGTTGAATTTATTTTATCCAATGTTTCTCTATCTTGTCTTCCAAAATTTGACAAACTACTTTCGTCAGAAATAAAACAGTTATAGTAATTGATGTCTAAAATTTTTTCAAAAAAATCAACAGCTTCTTTTTCCAACTCATCCATTTGTTCCGCTTCCACAAAACGCAGAGGAACAATTGTTCCCGGTCGTGGAGCTTCGTTAAACTCTAAATAATTTTTGAAATTAGTTTTGAAATTCTCAAATGCTTCTTCTTTTGTGTTGCCAACTCCCCCC
>JANLZB010000081.1:0-6495 GCA_031366005.1 Bacteroidota bacterium
CCGTTCCACCCTTTTTTGTTTTTTACTCAAAAAACTAACTTATCCCGCAAAAGTAGCTATGGTGTTTTGTATAAAACACCAACAACGGCACAAGATCTAATTCAAAAGTTAAATGATTTAATAGCCATTGTCTTTTTTTACATTGATGGGATTAACGCTGCATAGAATTGCAACACGGAAGGAAAGTTTGCAACACATTCAACTAATGATATGCAGTGATATAATCACATAAGAAATTCGTTTTATTATCCACCGAATGGAATATGCAATTGCAGACCGATGTTTCTTCCGATTTCCTTTACTCCTATATTTCTCACGAGAGAAAGATGACTGTAATAGGGAGTGTTTGCCACGTTGCTACAGAAAATCATTAACTCAGCATTATGCTTACAGATTTTGAATTGGCTTCCAAGATGCACATCTAATAATGTATAGCTTCCTGTTGGAAGCTCGAATTCAGAATTGCGGGTTTGTTCCATATAACTGCTTACCACAAAAGAAATATAGGGCTCAATGAGTGAGTAAAATTTCTCTTTAATAAATTTTACTTCACCTATTACTTTATCGGCAGGGATGAATGGCAGATTGCCTCCCCCATGTAGCGTGCCGCGGGTGATGGCATACATTGCTTTGACATCAATCCCTGTTGCAGCTTTCGGATGAATATCAAAACTAAAATCACCTCCGCTAATTGTTGCATCGTGCTGAGTGATGGCATAAACTTTAAATACTCCGGCATCAGTGTTAATGGAATCTGCATTGGGAGTGGTGTAGATATAATCCTTTATGTTATTATAAAAAACATTGGCATGAAGAGTGACTGATTCATTTTCCCAGATGATTCCTAAATCACCTTCTGTGTTTTGCTCAACATTTAAATTTGGATTGCCTATTTCAAAGCGGTAGGTTCCCTCGTGCCTTCCATAAGTACCTAATTCAGCATAATTGGGGGCAGAGAAACCAGAAGCAAAATTTGCTTTCAATGTAATTTGCTCATTGGGATGGAAGGCAAAACCTAAGGAGCCCGTAAAGGGTGTGTAATCTTTCTTAATAGCTAAAGATGTTCGTCTTCCATTGATAGTATCTTCATCAATGGGGGCTGTTGCTTCGATGTGGCGCCTGTCAAAACGCAAACCTCCAAGAAAATTCCATCGGGGTAAATCATAACGTAGCAAAGTGAAACCTGCCACATCGCTCACTTTTGCATCGGGCACAAGGATTTCAGGACCTTTATTTATATTTTCCTGAAATAATCCCTGCGAACCAATTGTAATACCAAAAGGCTTATCGGCATTTGAACTCCATTTAACATCATAAGTAGTATTGTTTAATAACAAACCAATGGCAAGGTTGGGAATTTTTTTGGTGGAATCGTTCGGGTCAATCATTGGCTCAAATTCTTTTCTGTTATTAATTTGATAGGCAACATTAATATTCAATTTTGATTTGCCTGTGAGCACTGTATTTTCCACAGATGCAATATGAGTTGTTACATCCTGGTAAGGCGGTTCCATATCGCGGTCTTTTTGTTCGGCTTCGTCACTGGAGTTGGGTAGTTGCCCGCTTTCATCTTCTATAACTCCTGATAAGCGGTTAAAATAACTGTAAGAAAGTTTGGAAACTCCCCATGGCTGTATCAGGCCTATTGCAGCTTTTCCGGTTGTTGAATTCCATTTAGAGTTTGGCGCAAAGCCATCAGGGTCTTTTCCCGGTGGTGAATTTTCTTCTTCACCCTGATGATATGAAACATGAGACTGCGCTCCCAGGCGTGCTGAATAAAAGAAAGATTTAGTCGCACCATTAATTCCTGCATCGCCATTTAAACCAAGCGTGTTTGAATAAATGCCCACATTTACATCACCAGCAGTTGTACCTGCAACAGCAGGTTTTTCATCCTGAAAAATTAATGCTCCGCCCAATGCGTCAGCGCCATAAATAAGCGCTGAAGGGCCATAAATAATTTCAACCTTATCTACTCCAACATCGGAAATACCTAAATCGTGGTGATCGTCCCATTGCTGATTCTCTACTCTTGTGCCTTGTGAGTAAAGAAGAATTCGGTTAAAAGACAAACCGCGAATAACGGGCTTGTTAATTCCTGTACCAAGAGAAATTTTATCTACTCCCGGTTGTCTTGACAAGGCATCCATCAATGAAGGTGTGCCTGTGGATTGCAGTTCGCTTTTTGAAATTACATTGACAGAATAAGGAATGTTATCCTGCAACTTGCTGCTGTTAGAAGTAATCACTACTTCTTCTAACTCGGTAGTTGATAATTCCATGCTGATATTTAGCTCTGCATTAGTTGCCAGATCTACTGTCTGCACCACAGATTTGTAACCAATAAGAGTTACCTGCACTTTAACAATTCCTTTTCCTACTCCCTCAAAGGAAAACTCACCTCTTAAATTAGTTGCAGCTGATTTCTGGTAGTCGGGAATAAAAATGTTTACTGCTTCTAAAGCCTTCCCGGTTGCTTTGTCAGTAATTTTTCCTTTTAATGTTGTTTGTGCGAATGTTGCTATTGTAAAAACAATAAATAGAAGTGTAGTAATTATATTTTTATTCATTACAAGTTTTATTAGTGAATGATAAATGATGATAATTGATTTTAAATCAATATAAATAAAGCTTAAAAGACATAAATCGTCCTTATAAGCTTTAAGGAAAAATCAATCACTTATGCTTGTGGTGGTGGAGGGATAATATCGTCAACATTGGTAGTAGAAAGATTGGCGATAAAAGAAAATAATAAATCTGCTTTTGTTAATGAGAAAAAGAGAATGCTATGAGAGAATGTAAATTCAGGAAGAATATTTTTTCCCGAAATCTTTGTTGTATTGCTGTGATGAGTTCCAGAACCTGTGCATGACTGAACATTCTCTGCAAGCTGTTTATTTAGTTGCTCTTCTTTTGAATCGTTAATGCAATAAAAATAAGTGGCGTCTTTCTGTGTGAACTCTTTCTTTACATCATACAGTTTTCCATCCACAATTATTTCGTGATTGCTTTCTCTGATAAACGCATCGCCTTTCAAAACCTTTAACAAAACAAGATTAGAGTCATCAGCATCTCTTAACCACTTTTGTATCTCAATCCTGTTTGTTCTTTCTGATAAAGAAAAAATAAAAAAATACCCAACAATGTTGTATGCCATCAGCATAAGCATTGTCAACGAAAAAAATATCTTAAGGCTTTTTCTCATAGGCGGTGTCGAAAGTAATTAGTTATGAGCAATAATTAGCTATAACCTTTTTACAGCCATCCAGCCGTTGTTGGAGTTTTCTCCAACAACTAACAGATGCAGCCAAAATTAGCGGGGGAAGAGAGTAGTTTATCAGCAACAGGGGTTAACCGATGGAGTAAACCCCACCAATGTAGATTTGTCTGCTTTAAGCTCTGGCGTTTATCATGTAGAGGTTATAATGAATGGTGAGAAAAACACTCAGAAACTTATTATCAATAAATAATCATTCTTTAAAAATCATTATTAAGAAGGGCTGTCCATTTTATTGACAGCCTTTTTTTAATTAAGCCTCTGTTTGCTGCTGTGTGCTATTCTTATTTTATCCCCTTTTCTCGTGTGGTTGGTATATTTCTCCGTTAAATTATTTCCTGTCCTGACCATGGGCGTGTTCTCCATCATTGCCCCCATGCATATTTCCACCATTGCCTTTATGTTGTTCATGTGGCGCCAGATGGTTTTCTTTATGCTTTTCCATATTAGTTTCGTGAGCTCTTCCGATACCTGCCTCATTAGGCTTTCTTATTTCGTGCGGCTGGTTATCTTTCCTTTTATCTTGTTGCTCCTGTTTATTTCCCATGTTATGCTGTTCAGGTCTTCCCTGGTTATGTTCATTCCCGCCCTTTTCTTTACCATGCATAGGATGGTCTTTAATCACATAATATCTAGGGTCTTTGCTGTCGCGTATCACTACTTGTTGGCTTCTTTCATTTTTGTATTTAACATATTGCACCCGGTGTTCATTAAAATGAAGGTATGCCTTTGGCTCATTAACCACCACCTTGTAGGTAGAGTATAAATTTACTGTTCTTATTCGGGGAGGTAAGGTATTTACAAAAACCCAATTACCTCCATCCAGATACACATATTGCCGTTGTGGAACATAATAGTACATTTCATACTCCGGAAAATAATAATACTCTACATAATCATAGCCCACCGGTCCCCACACAGGCTGCAACTCAATATTTATTGATGTTTGTGCACTAACTGTGTTAGAAATAAAAAACATTAGCACCATTATTAAATGGTTAATCCATAATTTTTTCATGACAATTTGTTTTTATAATTATTTACTTAAGAATGATGCCAGCGCATAATCACAAAGGATCAAAAAGCAATTAAAGTGATTGCATTATGCACCTTGCGTTGCATTATTAACCGATCTTTCACTTCTGAGTAGGTTTATAGTAAAGTATAACAGCGCCACCGGTAGTTGGGACAAAATTTTCCTTGTCTCGCTGCACCACATACTTTACAATTTGCTTCGCGTTCCATTTATATGCGCTCAATTTTATTGTACTTTACTGTCATTATTCAAATGCACCTCAGGAGAGCAACTTTGCCAAAGTTCTAAAACTTTGGCAAAGTTTAATTTAGAACATCTAAATGCCACTGCATGCAAAACATTTACAGCGGTTGCTGGAATTTTCTCCAACGACTAACCGATGCAGCCAAAGTAGCGGGGGAAGAATTCATTACATAAACTTCTCCACAAATAAATCCTGAATGGAACTGGCGAATAGATAAATAATAACAACCAGCGAAACAGACTTCATTATATTAATCCATCTCGCGGTTTCATTAAAAAAATTAATATTAGTGATAGTAATGTACCCAATAATAAAGGGAAGCTCAATGTATCTTGTTTGCAAATCGGGTGCAAGAAATTTAAAGAGATGGATAGCAGTGAGGGCTATAAATAAAAAAGAAAACGAATACAATTGAAGCACTACAATTTCAGCATAATTAAAACGCGATTTAAAGTAAAATAAATAAGTTACCAATGCATAGATTGGAAACATCAAACCCTGAAGCAACACCCAATACTGATGAAAAAAACGCGCTTCCCTGCTATCACCTGCATCAAAATAATGAATAAGCGCCTCGCTTATTAAATAGATAGCCAACGCAGCAAAGCTGGTGCAAATAAAATACATTGAAAAGGGCTTTTGATAGTTTGCCCTGTTGCCATCCACATATTCGCGTTCCATTGTTCCCGGGGCAACGATCAGTTTTTTTAAAGTAAAAGGAAAGCCCCGGTCGAAGTGAGTTAAAAAATGAAACACTTCGTGAAAAATTCCTTTCAAAGTTAAACGGGGAGTAAGAAACGGTTGTCCGCAGTTGTGACAAAATTTTCCTTGTCTCACTGCACCGCATACTTTACAATTTGCTTCGCGTTCCATTTATATGCGATCAATTTATTGTAGTTTACAATCATTATTCAAATGCACCTCGGGAGAGCAACTTTGCCAAAGTTCTAAAACTTTGGCAAAGTTAATTTTAGAAGACCTAAATGCCACTGCCGGCAAAACATTTAAACCCGTTGCTGGAGTTTTCTCCAACAACTAACAGATGCAGCCAAAAGTAGCGCGGGAAAGTATTATTGTAGAGTAAACGCTTACAGGATAAATTGTTTTTAGCCGATGCAGGTGTTCCTTCCACCTGCATCAAACAATGAATGCTGTTGGTGGAAGGAAAACAAACTTGTTGTCATTATTTGTCTGATTTTTGGTGACAAATAAAGACATTTTCCCTCTGTAAATTGTGATTTTGTGTGTTAAATGTCCGATTTTATTTTTTCTTGTGAATGAGGGGTTTTGACATAAAAACTGCCACCTAAAGTGCCACCTTTCTTTTTGGTGAAAGTTTTGGAGAATGCTGTACCTCTGCGCCATATTTGGTGAAACAAACATCAAAAAAATAAAAATATGGCAAAGACAAATTTCTATCTGAAATCAACTGCAAACAATGCAGGTGAAAACTTAATTATGATGACTTTCTGTTATGACGGTGCAAGGTTGCGTTATTCAACAGGGGAAACAATCAATTCAAAATTTTGGAATGATGAAACTCAAACTGCAAGAAAATCTTATTCCAGGGAAAAAAGGTTAAATGAATATCTTTCTAAATTAAAAGGGGCTGTAAATGATATTTATTTAAAGGCTCAAGCAAATGGAGTAAATCCATCACTGGATTATTTACGCAAGGAATTAGACCTGTTTCTGAACCTCAGAACACCCAAGGACACAAGACCAAAGACTGTGAAGGAAGCTTGGGATGAATTCATGATTGCGAAAAAACCAATTTATGCAAAAGGAACTTATCAGCAATATCAACAAGTTGAAAATAATTTTTTATTTTAAAACAACTTGTATGAAAATCACATCAGTCGTTTGCATAGTCTTATTTATCACCGCAAGCAAAAAACATGGTTTCTACGATAGGCCAGCTGTTACGAAAGCCACTTG
>JANLZB010000034.1:0-56154 GCA_031366005.1 Bacteroidota bacterium
ACTCCATTTTGCGGTAATGGGTTAGCTATAACAACCATAGGAGAAGAAGTAGAAGTACAACCGCCTGAATAAGTCACAGTAACCTGATAATTTCCTGAAGTATTTGCTGTAATTGAATTTGTTGTAGCACCTGTTGACCAGAGATAACTGCTGCCTGAATTAGCAGTGAGATCAACAGTTCCACCCTGGCAGAAAGTAGTAGTTCCTGAAGGAGTAATAGATGCTGGTGTTCCTGATCCGCCAATTGTAACTGTTGTTACAGGAGATGTGGAGGAGCAGTTGTTTGCATTGGTAACAACCACCGAATAATTTCCTGCATTGGTAACTGTGATTGCGCGCGTAGTAGCTCCATTACTCCATAAATAAGTACCAGTTGCACTGTTAGCAGTTAAAGTTACTGAACCGCCATTACAGAATGTTGTAGGTCCTGAAGCGGTAACTCCATTGGAAGGAATTGGATTAGCTGCAACAGAAGTAATGGGAGAAGCAGAAGTACAACCACCAGTATAGGTAACAGTCACCGTATAGTTCCCTGATGAATTTACAGTAATAGTACGAGTAGTAGCACCGGTTGACCAGAGGTAGCTGCTGCCTAAGTTTGCAGTAAGATCAACAGTTCCTCCCTGACAGAAAGTAGTAGTTCCTGAAGAAGTAATTGAAGCAGGTGTTCCTGATCCGCCAATTGAAACCGTTGTTACAGGAGATGAGGAAGAGCAGTTGTTTGAATTGGTAACAACCACTGAATAATTTCCTGCATTAGTAACTGTGATTGCACGTGTAGTTGCGCCATTATTCCATAAATAAGAACCCGTAGTACTGTTGGCAGTTAAAGTTACTGAACCACCACTGCAGAATGTTGTAGGTCCTGATGCAGTAACTCCATTTTGCGGTAATGGGTTAGCTATAACAACCATAGGAGAAGAAGTAGAAGTACAACCGCCTGAATAAGTCACAGTAACCTGATAATTTCCTGAAGTATTTGCTGTAATTGAATTAGTTGTAGCACCGGTTGACCAGAGATAACTGCTGCCTATGTTTGCTGAAAGATTTACGCTACCGCCTTGACAAAATGTTGTAGAGCCAACTGCTGTAATTGTTGCCGGTACACCTGTACCGTTAACCGTAACAGTTGTTACCGGTGAGGTTACAGAGCAATTGCCTGTTCCGGTAACTATCACTGAATAATTTCCTGCATTAGTAACTGTGATCGCACGGGTAGTTGCTCCATTACTCCAGAGATAAGTACCAGTTGCATTGTTAGCAGTTAAAGTAACCGAACCTCCATTACAAAAAGTAGTAGAACCCGAAGCAGTTACTACATTTGAAGGAATTGGATTAGTTGTTACAGAAGTAATAGGAGAAGCAGAAGTACAACCACCGGTATAAGTAACGGTCACCGAATAGTTTCCTGTAGAATTAACAGTAATTGTACGTGTAGTAGCACCCGTTGACCATAGATAGCTGCTTCCTAAGTTTGCAGTAAGATCAACAGTTCCTCCCTGACAGAAAGTAGTAGTTCCTGAAGAAGTAATTGAAGCAGGTGTTCCTGATCCGCTTATTGTTACAGTGGTTACAGTAGATGTTGCTGAACAACCACCTGATCCCGTTACTACCACTGAATAATTTCCTGCATTAGTTGCAGTGATTGCGCGAGTGGTTGCTCCGTTACTCCATAAATAAGTTCCTGTTGCACTGTTGGCAGTTAAAGTAACCGAACCTCCATTACAAAAAGTAGTAGAACCCGAAGCAGTTACTCCATTTGAAGGAATCGGATTAACAGTGATTGTAGTGCCTGAAGAAGTAGAACTACAACCAGAAGCATAAGTAACTGTTACCGAATATGTACCTGCAGTTCCTGTCGCAATGGTCCTGGTAGTTGCACCTGTTGACCACATATAAGTGGTTCCGGCATTTGCAGTAAGGTTAACACTATTTCCCTGGCAAAAAGTAGTTGTACCAGAAGCTGAAATTGTTGCCGGAGTTCCCGATCCGCTTACTGTAACGGTTGTTACCGGAGAAGTTACGGAACAGTTTCCTGCACCAGTGATTACAACAGAGTAATTACCCGCATTATTAACAGTAATAGATCGTGTTGTTTCTCCACCGGGGTTCCATAAATATGTACTAGTAGTACTATTTGCAGTTAATGTTACCGAGCCGCCACAAGGAATAGTTGTAGAGCCGGAAACAGTAACACCATTTGATGGTAAAGGATTAACTACAACAACTTCAGGAAGTGAAATAGCCGAAGTTCCATTTGTTACAGTAACCACATAAGAGCCAGACGTTGATACGGTGATAGACTTGGTGGTGGCACCGGTTGACCATAAATATGCAGTACCATTATTTGCTGTTAATGTTACACTTCCTCCCGGACAAAGATTAGTACTTCCGCTTGCAGTAATAATTGCTAACCCGGACACACCTGTGGTGCAAATGGGCGCTACATTTAAAGTATAAATATTCCCGCTGTTAGGAGAGATAGTGATTTTGTCAATCTCAACTTTAGTAGTGCTGCAAGTAATAGAAAGTTTATGACTTTGTAAGGAAAGATTATTAAATGCTAAAGAGGTCTGCGAACCTGCATCATAACGATACCATGTCCAGTTAGTATCCTGAACACAACCTACGGTCTTGGTAATATTACCATCAAGTGTTACATTAAAATTTTGTACAGAACCATCTTTACTTCTTGCAAGCACCCAAACATAATGTGAGACAGGTGTAGTTCCACGCGGCTGAAAATTGTATTCAACAGTTCCAGCTGTATTGAATGATATATAGGAAGTGTAGTTTGTGAAATCCCCTGCTGGAGTTCCTGCAGGAACCTTGGTTTTTATACTTACAGGCGCAGTATTATCAAATAATTCAGCTTCTATATCAAATGTCTTACTCCAGTGATAGGGATGTTTGTATTCATGCCATCCGTCTAATTGATAAAATACTGGAGCCGAAGGCACAGTTTTGTCATAAATGTATGTGCTTCCTTGTCTGCTGATGTTAAATTTTAAAGTCTGTCCATCAAGATTAATTGAAGCTGTACTTGTTAAAGGGCTATTACCCTGTATATTCGAATAAGGCTGGATAGTTCCTGTTATTGCATATTTATTCAGCGTATTGTGTTTGCGTGCTACAACCAACTTATTGAATCCACCTGCTTTAAATGAATATCCTGGTTGAGTGGTATTGGTAATGCTATTTGGCACATCTCCATCCATTAAATGTCCATTTCGTAATAAATCTTCATAACGGCTGGAAACAGCCTGAACCATTGGTGGTAATGCCATTATCCAGATGTAATTGTCAGGATTTTGTGGAGGAATAACTTCAACGAAATAACCCGTAAAGAAATGATCAACTCCTGTCATTGCAATTGCTTTTAACAATCCTAACCACTGACCGGGGCGTACAAATCTTTCTTCGTCATAAGACCATCCTGGACTCACAACCGGAGAAAACAAACTATCGCCATATTTTAGTTCTTCAAATCTTGAATCTACTACATACTGCCAGCCATGATATGATCCATTAATATATCTCCAGTTGCGTGGGTTGCTGGTATAAATATCTCCTGTTGAATAAAGCTTTCCATTCACCGGAGTATTGATTGTTCTGGTCTGATCGTATTTCCATCCATCATCATGTCCTGTTATCTGATAGTGAATAAAGCGCGTATTTGACATTCCTGACAAAGTCTTAAACTGGCTTGTGTAAGCATCCGAAAACCTTCTCATTCGGTTTCCTACATAACTTTTTCCATCAAGACCACTGGCAGCCATTGCTGCGGCAACAACAGGATCGTTTTGAATACCTGTGTAATTATAATGATAAACAATTTCCCCGTTTTCGAATAGATTATTTAAAGGTCTTGTCATTTTTGCAAATAACCTGGTCAAATAATAACGCTGTGCCTGACCATCAAAATAAATTGAATCTAAAGGTGCTTCGGGACTTAAGGTTTTACCTGTTGTAACCACATTTCCTGAACGATCCAGTAACTGACCTGTTGCATTATGTAAATAAGATGGATTAGGCAGGCAACCGCAACGCATGTAAGGCTTGGTAGCTGTTTTTCCGATTGAAGAAGGACTGGTCTGCGCCCAAAAAGCGATAGCAGATGTTTCCCACGATGGATTATCATTTGCAAGTTTTATCCAGGATCCGTCAAATGTTGTAGAATCACCAAAGTTGGATACATTGTGCGTGTTGCCGGTAACAGAAAGTGTATAATTATAGGTAGTAACAAATTCCCTTTGAAGCTGAACACTGCGGGGAACTGCTACTGAATTGGACATTAAAGATTGTCCGGATAAATATCCGTAATTAAATACTGGAATATTACGTTTTAAGGTATTCCCGGGTTTAAATCGGGGTGCAGGATAATTTTTTAACTGAACCAATGCATCAACATTTACAGTAGGATGTCCTGGAGCATATTCATTAGGATCTATTGCACCGGCTATTGAAGCTGGAGGCGGAGGTGCAATGGTTGAATTAGAAAAACTATAATGTTGTTTTAGTGTGAATTCATTATAATGCTTGTAAATCATATTAGCAGGCAGAGCATAAGTATATACAGCTATTTCATCTAAATCACCAAAGTATTTATAATAATAGGTATTAGAATTAAGATCACAAATATTGGAACCCGGACTAGAAGTGTTGCTTGCAAAATGCCCTGTAGGAGTTACAACAGTAGAAAATCCATCAGGCAATTGACCATCAACCCAAACTTCCTTCACACCTGTTTTGGCATTGTATTTAAAAACTAAATGATGCCAGTTGCCATCGGTATAATAATCATAAGAACCACGTCCGGTTCCGGATAACATAATATCAAAATTGTCAGTTATTGCTATGTTAGATCCGGTAGGCAGAATTTTAGTTGTAAAACGGAAAGTAGCATAACCAAAACGAAAATTAAGTCCTCCATCTCTTCTTGAAAAAAATGATACTGTTTCATTGATATCCTTTGAAGGCCTGAAAAGAAATTCGGCTGTAAAACCTGAATCTAAGGGTAATGGATCCGATGCCACGATTCTACTTGCCGCATCTGTTAAGGTAAGGCATTTACCCACTCCTGAAGAACCTGCGTTTGTTACACTATAAATAGTGCTGTAATAGGCAGGATCAAGATCACTATGATTCATTGAATCCTTCAAATTATTCGGACTGTCAAAAGTCCAATAATTGTACGGTTGAAAAGTTTGTGCGTTGGTAATACCGTTGATTCCAAAAACCGATGTGATTGCAATCGCAAAGTTCAATAATAGTTTTTTGTTGAGCATTTGGTTTGTATTTAGCTTTAATAATTATATGGCGAGCCTCGTCAGTGATAATTAAAATAAATAATAGAAATTTTAAAATATTGAGGGAATTCTTCAAATATATATAACCCTATTTATTATACAATAAACTATATATTAACAAATGGTAACCATTTGATTTTCAGTAGAAAAATTTTTGAAAAAAGAGATACAAGCTTTAGTTAACCAATAATTATTAATCATTCGCCCTGATAATTAGAAAATTCGCCCATAGAATTATCATGAAAAATATATCAATTTGGGAGATGGATAGGGTATATACTGCTCAAAATTTTAATGAGTATAAATTTTTCGCTTTTTACGAAAATGACGAATCAGGTATGTAATTAATAGGATAGACAAACAGAGAAGATTATTGAATGAGATTAAAAGTGCCTTTCTTATTTTGTATCGCTCCAGTAGGACCTTGGGCTGATACATTATATGAATAGGATCCTTGCGGTGCAAGAGTGCCATTAAAAGTTCCATCCCAACGATCATTAATATTGTTTGTCTCAAATATTTTTTGTCCCCACCTGTTATAAATTACAAGATGAAGTTCTTTTATGGCTTCGCCAGCAATTCCAAATGAATCATTTAATCCATCACCATTTGGAGTGAATGTATTTGGGACATAAATCGTCATAGCAGGTAATATCTCAACTTCATTAGACATGCTTGAAACAAATGGGTTGAATTTTTTATAAGCAATTACCCTGTATTTTCTTGAATATTGTACTTGTGAAAATGCAGTGCAATATGCCAATGAAAAAAGTATTATTAAATGATAAATTTTAATTGACGATTTCATTTGTTATAATTTTTATAAATGCAATCTATGCGTTAACACACTTTTAAATAAGACAATTAATGCTTGATATTTCTTTTGTAAGAATTTACCTGAAATGATAAAGTGTTGGGTGGTGATGGTTAATCAAAAGATCTTAGTTTGTTAAAAATGAAGAGAATATAAAAAACTTTCACTATAAAAACGCTATATCATATTATTAAATAACGTTATTCTGTAAGCAGAAATCTTAAAATATATTTCCAGGAAAAATATCTTACATTTCAAAAATTTTTGAATAAAAAATAATAAGAATTACATTCTGATTCGATGTTTTAAAAAAATCAACAATTGATTCCAAATGCAAATTATGTATTATATTTGAGGTGGTAAAGTAACAGGTAAATGGTACTGATTAATCGCCTTATAGTTTTTGAAATAGTTATTAAATTAAGATAAACAAGCCAGGATATTCCTGGCTTGTTTATTTTAATTAATTCAAATTAAGTTTAACAATTTATATAAAATCTACACCATGCAAACAAAAGAACAATTGATGGAAATGAAATCAGAACACGATCAATGGCAGAATAAATTAAAATTCTATCGTGATGAAATCAAACAATTTAACAGTCATTTAGAAAATGTGGCGAATCCAGGTGCACCAAAAGAAGTGATGGCAACAGTTGAGCATTTTCAAAATCAATTTATCAGGCAGAGAGAAGTTCTGGATATTATCCGCCATGAGTTTAAAGAGCATGAAAATTTAATTGAGAAAATAGAAAATACCAACGCACCGGATGCGGAAGAAAACATTCAAAAGCTACATAATATTCAACGTGATAAGTTAGATCAGTTTGAGAAAATTTTTCATGAGCTTCGTGGAGAGTTCAATTTATTTTTGAATCAGGTGGCTTAATCATAAGTAATATTAGGTTGTTGACCAGAATAAAAGTTTTTTATTCTGGTTTTATATTACCAGAAATATAATACTTACAAGTAGCAATAGAATTAAAATGCTCTCGGCAACAAATGTCAACTTTTCTAACTTCGTATTAAATGCAGGAGATTTTTGATTATCACGTCTTACATCGTCTCGTATGTGGTCGTAAGTAATTATCGGATCAGATTTTCGTATCATTTTTTTAACACAATATATCGTGACACTGCCTTCAATTTTATTAAGTGATCGAGCTTTCTAACGTTTGTAAGGAATTAATGATTATTGATTTTTTTTATTTGAAAATAAATTGAAAGAAAATATCTTTAAAACACACAAGTTTCAAATGAATGTTATTTCTTCGCAAAAATGATTAGAACATTGTTTGTATTGGGTGCACCGCGATCAGGAACCACATTGATGGTAAATTTTCTGGTAATGAATCAGCCAAAAATTTTTGGTACGGTGTGGGAATCTCAATTCTATACGAGAGTTTATCGCAAACCTTTCCAGTTAAGTACTTATCTCGAAGCAAAATATTTTACTCATCTGTTGAAAGAAGAAGAAATAAAAGACATTTTTTCTAAATCATCTTCACATACTGAATTTTTTAGAAATGCAATTAAACTTAAATTAATACAAAACAATACAGAAATTTTTGTTGAGAAAAGCCCAATGCATACGCTTTTTTATAGAGAGATTTTGCGGGACTTTGATAACCCGGAATTTATATTGATAAACAGAAATCCCTTTTCAAATATTCAATCCATTGCATTTACCAAATGGATACCGATGCCCGGTTTTTTACCTGCAAGATTGAATTCAAGTAAAACAATCAGGTATTTAATATCAACTTATTTATATTACAAATACTGGAAAGTCTGCAAAAAAGTGAGTGTTCATCCTAAATGTAAACTCACAATAAATTATGAGGATATTATATTGGAAAAGGTGAATGTAAAGCAGGAGTTGGAAAATGCGCTTGGCTTCACTTTAAATGATCTGCATGTTCCGCGACCTTATTCAGATGCTGTGTCGCATAAAAACAAAGTGCTTGATAAAACGCGTGTTGATGATTATAAAAACGTAATGCCTCGCAGAGTTCAACGGTATATAAAAGCGATTTTTAAACCTGAAAATATTGCTGATCAGATTATTCGTTTTCCTTTTATAATTTTATTTGAGCTGTGGATACTTTTAACTATGCTGATCAGGAAAAAATAAATTATTTTTTAAAATCAAGAATTGATATTTCCTTATTGCAAAAAGTAATTTCCTCTTTAATATTATTCGAGCAAACCAAAACAGTTTTGCTAAGTGCGTAATTTTTAAATAAATCTTTATACCATTCAACTCCGCTTGCATCAAGATTGGATAGTGGTTCATCAAGAAATATAAATTCCACATCACTTAAAAGTGCAAAGGTTAGTTTTAAACGTTGTTTCATTCCTGATGAAAAAAAATGAATGGGTTTGTTGTCAATATTTTCAAGACTGCTGATTGAAATAAATTCTTTCACACTTAAATTTTTTTGCAGGGGTTTCATTGATGCATACAAATCAAACATTTCGTGCAACGTGAAATCTTCAATCAGTTCAATATAAGGCGAAGCAAAACTTATGTGTTTAAAAACTTCCTCACTACTTAATAACTTACCATCTTTATAATATTCAATTGTTCCTTGGGATGGAGTAACAAAACCGCAAATGATTTGAAGCAAGGTTGATTTTCCGGATCCATTATAACCAAGAATTGCAATTTTATCTTCTGAATTTATTTCAAGATTAACATTTTTAAAAATCCATTCCTGGTTAAATCGTTTGCCAATATTAGCAAGGCGGATAGTTGCTGTCATTAAAATTATCGAAGAATATTTTTTTTTAAAACCGCAGAGGTTTAAGCGAACGTGCTTATAAATCTTCAGGATCATCTGAGCCTGTGTATCCTTTCATAATTCCACGCGAAGAATTTTTTATAAATGTGATGATGTGATCACGAACTTCTGTTTTAGGAATTTCTGCTTCAATAACTGTAAGCGCCTTATTTACTGTATAACCTTTTTGAAAAAGTGTGCGATAAATATCCTGAATGTTGCCTATGACATCATTATCAAAACCTCTTCTTCTTAAACCAACTGAATTAATTCCGATATACGCCAAAGGTTCATGCGCACTTTTTGTAAATGGTGGCACATCTTTTCTAACTAATGAACCTCCTGAAATCATTACATGTCCTCCAATATGTACAAACTGGTGAACGGCAGAAAGTCCGCCAATAATTGCATAATCATCAATGGTAATGTGTCCTGCAAGTGTTACTCCATTTGCAAGAATGCAATCGTTACCAATAACACAATCGTGTGCAACATGCACATAAGCCATCAATAAACAATTTGCTCCAACAGAAGTTTTTCCTAAAGCAACCGTGCCTTTATTAATGGTAACATATTCGCGTATGGTAGTGTTGTCACCAATTTCAATAATGGTTTTTTCACCTGCATATTTTAAATCCTGTGGCACAGCAGAGATAACTGCACCAGGAAAAATTTTACAATTCTTACCAATACGTGCTCCGTCATAAATGGTAACATTGGAACCGATCCACGTTCCTTCTCCGATTTCAACATCACCATGAATCATGGTAAAGGGATCTATTGAAACATTTGTTCCAATACGCGCTGAAGGATGAATGGATGAAAGCGGTGAAATCATTATCTAACTCTTGCGAACAATTTGTGCCATCATCTCAGCTTCCATCACTACTTTATCATTTACAGTTGCTTCACCTTTCATGTGACAAATCCCTCTTCGAATAGGCGTAACAAGTTTAAGATTAAAAATCAAAGTATCACCTGGTAAAACTTTTTGTTTAAAACGAACTTCATTTATTTTCAAAAAATAAGTCCAGTAATTTTCAGGATCGGGAACTGAGCTTAATACTAATATTCCGCCTGTTTGTGCCATTGCTTCAATTTGTAAAACTCCGGGCATCACAGGATTGTTTGGAAAATGTCCCTGAAAAAACCATTCATTCATGGTTACATTTTTAACTCCAACCACATGATCATCTGTCAGTTCAATTATTTTATCAATCAATAAAAAAGGAAAACGATGCGGAAGCATTGATGTGATTTTATTGATATCACAAACTGCAGGAGCTGATGCATTATAATGTTTGCTTTTTGTTTTATCACGTTTTATCAACGCTTTTATTTTTCGTGCAAACTCCACATTAGCAGCATGACCAGGCCGTGCAGCAAGAATATGTCCTTTGATTGGCATTCCGATCAAAGCTAAATCACCAACTATATCAAGCAACTTATGACGTGCTGGTTCATTTTGAAAATGGAGCTGAACATTATTTAATATTCCTTTTTCTTTTATCTGCACACTTGGCTTGTGAAAAAGTTTTGCAAGGTCATCCAGTTTTTCCTGGCTGATAGGACGATCCACCACAACGATCGCATTATTTAAATCACCACCTTTTATTAAATCATGTTTAACAAGCATTTCCAATTCATGCAAAAAGCAAAATGTGCGGCATGATGAATATTCATCTTTAAATTCTTCTATATGATGTAACTGTGCATGCTGTGTTCCGAGCACAGGGCTGTTGTAATCTACCATCACTGTGATACGATAATCAGGACTTGGCACAGCAAGCATCTCAACATTTCGTGCAGGTTCTTCGAAAGTTAAGTTTTCAGTTAGTTCATAATATTCACGTGTTGCGTCCTGCTCTTCAATTCCTGCTTTAGAAAGTGCATCAATAAATGGCCTTGAACTACCATCCATAATCGGAACTTCAGGTCCGTTTAATTCAATAAGTACATTATCAATTTCTAATCCAACCAATGCCGCTAATGCATGCTCCGTTGTGTTCACCTTTGCATTGTTTTGCTGAATGGTAGTTCCACGTGATGTATCAACAACATTATCTACATCTGCTTCAATAATTGGTTTGCCGGGTAAATCAATCCGCTGAAATTTATACCAATGGTTTGCCGGTGCAGGTTTAAAAGTCATGGTGACTTCTTCACCCGTATGCAAGCCAACGCCTGATACCGTTACGGCTTTTTTAATAGTAGTTTGTTTAACAGACATAAATAATATTTCAGGGATTTGCAGTTTGCTTAAGCTCTGCAATTGTTTTCTCTAACTCTGAAATTTTTTTTTCCAGGTCAGGAAGTTTTCTGAAGAGCACATAAGTTCTTTTATAATCGCTTATATTGAATGCAGGTGAACCTTGAACAATTTCATTTTCTTTACTGATGCTTGAACCGATTCCGCTTTGTGCAGCAATCTTAACTCCGTCAGCAATTGTAATATGCCCGACAATTCCAACCTGTCCGCCTATCATGCAATTTTTTCCAATCTTGGTGGAACCAGCAATTCCTGTTTGAGCAGCAACCACGGTGTTTTCTCCAATCTCTACATTGTGTGCAATCTGAATCAGGTTGTCAAGTTTAACTCCCTTTCGGATAATTGTTGATCCCAATGTTGCACGATCAATAGTAGAGTTAGCTCCTATTTCAACATGATCTTCGATAATTACATTTCCGATCTGCGGAACCTTTTTATAATTTCCACTCTGTGGTTGAAATCCAAATCCATCAGCACCAATAATAACTCCTCCATGTAAATAACAACCCGCTCCGATTACGCAATCACTGTAAACTTTAACACCGGGAAATAAAGTTGTGTCATCTTTGATC
Source organism: Bacteroidota bacterium (assembly GCA_031366005.1). Taxonomy (GTDB): domain Bacteria; phylum Bacteroidota; class Bacteroidia; order AKYH767-A; family OLB10; genus JANLUX01. The sequence continues at coordinate 11,748 of JANLZB010000034.1, forward strand.
ACACAATTATCGCCTACATAACAATTGGGATAAATTTTTACCTTATCACCAATAGTTGCATTTTTCCCTATGTAAGAAAATGCACCGATATAAACTTCTTTTCCAATGGTTGCAGTTGCTTCAATAAAACTTGAACTGTCAATACCAATTTTATTTCGTTGCACTTCATTATAAACTTCGAGCAATTTTGCAAAACTCTGGTAAGCATTTTCAACCCTGACAAGAGTAGCTTTAACAGGATGTTCAGCAACAAAATCATTATTTACAATTACAACAGAAGCATTGGTTGTATATATATAAGGAGTATAAACAGGGTTCGCCAGAAAGCTTAATGAACCCTTAACTCCTTCTTCAATTTTTGCAAGACGGTTAACAGCAGCAGAAGCATCACCTTCTACCATTCCACCTAATAAAGCTGCTATTTGCTGTGCGGTATATTCCATTCGGAAATCCCGATCATCGGGACGGCAAAAATAGCGATTACGGTGGATTAGACAATTTAACCAAGGATTTGGGGCATCACACAGATATAATGTTTTTCCACCGGTCTGCTTAAAACAGCGAGTTCAAACTGATCACTTGCTTCTGTTAAATCCTGCAGCTGTCCATTACGTGAAAGAATTTTGATCTGTTCTTCATTAGGATCGTAAGCACTGTTGCTTATTGTTCCGGTAAAAGCAAGGAACTCCGCATCGTGCTCATTAATTTTCATTTGCTGCATTGCTTTTGTACGATAATTTTTTAGTGATGATTCCGCGAACGGTTCTTTTTGAATTCTTATTTTGTAAAGTTTACGATTTATCATTCCATTGCAAAGCATTGCCAATACTTTATCATCATTTTGTGTCCACATTTTAATGGAAGCATGTATATCATAATCATCTAACAACGAATATTGATTCAACAGTTTAGGTTTTGAAAGAAAATCATCTAACGTGTAAGTGTTTCTAAGAAATTTTTTAAAGGAATCGGGAGCGAACAAATCTTTTCCTTCCATCATTTTTTCTTTTGCGCGCTTCAATATCATCACTAATAATTGCTCAGCAGAAATAACAGTTTTGTGAAGATAAACCTGCCAATACATTAACCGCCTTGCGATGATAAATTTTTCAATGGAATAAATTCCTTTCTCTTCTATCACCAGCTCATCATTAAAAACATCCAACATCTTGATAATTCTTTCCGATTCAATATTACCTTCCACGCCAGTGAAAAAACTATCACGATTTAGATAATCCAACCTGTCCATATCCAACTGACTGCTTACTAACTGGTGAAGAAATTTTTTATGATACGTTCCTTTAAAAATTGCAATAGCCAAAGTTAATTCGCCATTCATTTGTTCGTTAAGCGCATTCATAAACAATTCTGAAATTTGTTCATGCTTAACTCCGGTAACAATGCTGTCTTCCAACGCATGCGAAAAAGGTGCATGTCCAATGTCGTGTAACAGAATAGCAATGCATACTGCTTTTGCTTCCTCCTCTGTAATCTCATGTCCTTTCGAACGGATGGTTTCAATCGCATTGCACATCAGATGCAAGGCTCCCAATGCATGATGAAAGCGTGTATGCAATGCACCTGGATACACCAGATGAGTTAAACCCAACTGACGGATTCTCCTCAATCTTTGAAAATAAGGATGCTCAATCAGATCAAAAATTATTTTGTAAGGTATGGTGATAAAACCATAAACGGGGTCGTTAAAAATTTTTCTTTTTGTCAAGGGTCTTTACTCAATACTATTTCCAGGCAAATATCGTTAAAGCACCTTATTCCCCTCAACTAAGCTAAATTTGCCCTCACAAACGTGGGCATTTTTATTGTACACGAAATTGATAAAACAATAAATAATAAATGGAAAAACTAAGTATTCTTTGGGCTGATGATGAAATTGATTTGTTGAAGCCGCACGTGCTTTTTTTACAGGATAAGGGTTATGATGTAAAGACAGTGAGCAATGGACTGGACGCAATTGAGCAAGTAGGTAAAAAAGATTATGACATTATTTTTCTGGATGAGAATATGCCCGGTTTAAGCGGCCTTGAAACACTTGTGAAAATAAAAAATGTGAATTCGAATATTCCTGTAATCATGATTACCAAGAGTGAAGAGGAATATATTATGGAAGAAGCAATCGGAAGCAAGATTGCAGATTATCTGATAAAGCCGGTTAATCCAAATCAGATTTTACTCTCTATAAAAAAGAATTTAGATAACAAGCGGTTGATCTCTGAAAAAACCAATCAAAGTTATCAGCAGGAATTCAGGAATATCGGAATGTCGATGAGCGACCGCTTGAGTTTTAATGAATGGGTGGAGGTTTATCGCAAATTAGTGTATTGGGAAATTGAACTGGAGAAAACCAATGACCAGGGGATGTATGACATCCTCACCATGCAAAAGAATGAAGCGAATAATTTATTCAGCAAGTTTGTGGAGAATAATTATATGCAATGGTTAAAAAATCCTGATGCAGCACCATTGCTTTCACATCAGTTATTCAAGAAAAAAGTTTTTCCCTTTGTTGATTCAGGAGAAGAACCTGTGTTTTTTATCTTGATTGATAACCTTCGGTTAGATCAGTGGAAAGTTATTCAACCAACCATCATGGAATATTTTAAAGTTGTTGAAGAAGATACCTATTGCAGTATTTTACCTACTGCAACTCAATATGCACGTAATTCAATTTTTGCAGGATTGCTTCCATCTGAAATTGAAAAACGTTTTCCACAGCTTTGGTTTAATGATGATGATGAGGGTGGAAAAAATATGCACGAAGAGGAATTTCTTGTTGACCAGATTCAACGTTTTAAAAAGACCTATAAACATTCTTATAATAAGATTACCAATTTTGATGCAGGCAAAAATCTTGTAGATGCAATACCCAATCTTTTTCAGAATAAATTAAATGTGATCGTTTATAATTTTGTTGATATGCTTTCGCATGCACGCACTGAGATGCAGGTGATACGTGAATTAGCTGATGATGAAAAAGCATATCGCTCCATTACTTTAAGCTGGTTCGAACATTCGCCACTGCTTGAAACTTTAAAACGCATTTCACAAAAACCATGTAAGGTAATTATCACTACTGATCATGGAACTATCCGCGTTAAAGAACCATCAAAAATTATTGGTGACAGAAACACCAATACAAATCTTCGTTACAAGCAGGGAAAAAATCTCAATTACGAAAAGAAAGATGTGCTCGAAATAAAAAAACCTGCTGATGCATTTCTACCACAATTGAATGTGAGCACTACTTATGTTTTTGTGAAGGGTGATAAATTTTTCGCGTATCCAAACAATTTTAATTATTATGTAAATCATTATCGCAATACTTTCCAGCATGGAGGTATTTCGCCTGAAGAAATGCTGATACCGTTTATTTCTCTCACCAGTAAAGTATGATTGAATCTTTTGAAATAGAAAGTATTGATGAACTGGATAATGTTGCAAGTGAAATAATCTCCAAAAGTAAGCCACACATTTTTTTTGCTTTGTATGGGGAAATGGGTGCAGGCAAAACAACTTTAATTAAATCTTTTTGTAAACATTTAGGTGTTGATGAAAATGTAAGCAGCCCCACATTTTCTATTCTGAATGAATACTTACGCAAGAATGGTGAATCCGTTTACCACTTTGACTTCTATCGCATTAAATCTGAAGCGGAGGCATTTGATCTTGGTTACGAAAACTTTTTCTACAGCAATAACTATTGTTTCGTTGAGTGGTCAGAAAAAATACCTCACTTGTTAAATTTCCCAAAAGCGACTATTTTTATCGAATCAAAAAACGGTACTCGTTCAATCCGGTTAATTATTGATTCTCCAAGCCATTTCTAAAACAGCTTATGTTTAATTGCAGAGCATGACTCAAAAAATACCAGCACAACAGGCATTGGCACAGCAAGGTGTACTCATGCCACAGGAATCAGTTTTAGAAGTGAGCAAGCTTAAAAAAGATTTATTTATTGGCATACCGCGTGAAATTTCTTTCCAGGAGAACCGTGTGCCTTTAGTTCCTGAATCTGTTGCACTTTTAGTGAATAACGGTCACCGTATATTAATTGAAACGGATTTAGGTAAGAACGCAAACTTCACCGATTCGGACTACAGTGAAGCAGGAGCTCAAATTGCGTATCATGCAGAAGAAGTTTATAAAGCGGATTTGATTTTGAAAGTTGCACCGCCTTCTATCGAAGAAGTGGATTTATTACAAGAGAAACAATCGCTCATTTCCATATTGCAAATCGCTATGCAGCCTTCCGGCTATATGCATCGCTTAAGTGCAAAAAAAATAACTGCTCTTGCTTACGAATGCATCAAAGATGAAACAGATATTTTTCCTGTGATTCAGGCAATGAGCGAAATAGTAGGTAACGCTTCTATCTTAATTGCTGCGGAATATTTGAGCAGCGCTCATAGCGGAAAAGGGGAATTGCTGGGAGGTGTCACCGGAATTCCTCCAACGGACATAGTAATATTAGGAGCTGGCACAGTTGGAGAGTTTGCAGCACGTGCTGCCATGGGACTTGGTGCACGCGTTAAAGTTTTTGACAGCTCATTATATAAATTGAGAAGATTACAAAAGAATGTTGGGGCACGCGTTTACACTTCCATTCTCACTCCATCAGTTTTATTAAAAGCATTACGTACCTGCGATGTAGCAATTGGCGCAGTTCTGGCACGTGAAGGCCGATCTCCGATAATTGTAACTGAAGAAATGGTAAGCGAGATGCGTTTTGGTTCTGTAATTATTGATGTAAGTATTGATCAGGGCGGATGTTTTGAAACTTCAGAAGTTACCAATCACAGCAATCCCATCTTCCGCAAATATGGAGTGATACATTATTGCGTACCAAACATTGCAAGTCGTGTTGCACGTACTGCCTCTTATGCATTAAGCAACATTTTTACTCCCATGCTTTTAAACATGAGCGAAGAAGGTGGGATGGATGCATTGCTGTGGCGCGATAAATACATCCGCAGCTCTGCGTATCTCTATCGTGGCACTGTAACTAATAAATACGTAGCTGAAGTTTGCAAGATGCCTTTCAGAGATTTGAATCTGCTGATGGCTACGAGGATTTGAAAGAGTTTACAATTTTCAGTAAATATCAATTTTAACCTAAAAAGGTTCAATTTCAAATTACTCAATCTTAATAATTTTCTGAAGATAGCGTTGCTTGCCATTGGTTAACCACATGAAATAATTTCCTGATTGATATTTTGTAAAATCAAATGAATAGCTGATGCCCGGCTGCAAATTTTCCTGACTATAAAGCAATTGTCCTGTTGCATTATAAATTTCTCCTCTGATATTGTTGGCACTTGCCGGATCAAAATAAATAAACAGATAATCGCGAACGGGATTTGGCATAAGTGTAAATTTTATTTCAGGATTCCATTCATCAATACTCGCTGTTCCATTATAAACTGTGGTAGGTTCAGTGATTGTAGCATGACCTGAATTAGGTCCTATGTTACCGGGTTGCACCAATCCGTAATAAGTTCCAAACATGGTGTAAGGGAATGCAGGATTTAATGAATCATCAAGTGTAACAAAGTATGCATAGATTCCATTGGGATATTCAGGAGTTATACAATAACGTCCGTTGCGTGCATCCAGATCTCCGGCACCTGCATTGTAAATATAATCTTCAATAAAACAACCTGCCGGATATGTTGCGCTCACAGCAGGTCCATTGGTACGGGTTGTTGCTGAAGATAAAACATAACTGATTCTCATTCTTTTTATACCTCCTGTACCATTGGTGTTTGTATAGGAATAAGCACCATAAATAGGAAATCCGTCAAAGGCATAGCCGATGATTGGCGAATGGTGTAAACTATCAGCTTCATTGTATAAACATGTGGGACTTACGTGATGATGATATTCTCCCTGCTGTTGCGGATGTCCAAGACAATTATCAAAACCCGGACCTTCCCAAAAATAGGCGTTGCGGTTCCAGATACCCTGGTTCATGTATGATTGAGCATCAGATACATTAAAAACACTTACGCCATTTGACCACACTCCTGTATGGCCTAAACCAATCGTTGTTAATGTTCCGGTATTCTGTTGCGGATTGCGTGTAATTTTAAAAACAAAATTCTGATTGCTTGGCACATTTGGATTTCCTCCCCACGGACCGATGCTATAACCGGGAATACAAGTACAGCTCACATAAACATTATTAGTAGAGTATTGTACAACCTGCACATTGGATGGAATGTTATTATATCCTGTTGCTCCGGTTGTGTTGCGAATCCATGAATAAATTTCAGGAGTAATTTGAGCAATTGCCTGAGTTCCTGTAACGATGAACAATGCAAGTAAGAGTTTTTTCATGTTGTGTTTATTTATTGTTTAATAAGTTTTATCTGATTTGATGGAGTGCCTGTAATTTTTAAAAAATAAATTCCATCTGCAAGAAATGAAAAATTCTGCGATTCAATATTATTACCGGTATAAATTATTTTTCCATGGGAATCGCTTAGCTCCACTTTTGCGTTTTTATTTTTTGTGTTTAAATAAATGTGACTGTAAAATGGATTTGGATAAGATCCGAAATTATTATTGGTGTATTCAATGCCATTGATTCCTACAGAAGTACAAAATGTACCGGATCCTGTTAAGTTCGTCATTTCATTACATAAATAATTATAGTTAATAATATCTGTTGAAGACAATGTTCCGGTAAGCAAGTCATTTGTTTCAAGCGAATCATTAGTGAGATTATAAAATTCCTGGTGACCGTAATCAAAATTCAAAAGTTTATATTCCCTATTTCTCATTGCTTTTCCATCACCGGAATCGGTAGGTGTTCTGAAAATTTCTGTAAATGCCCATGGTCTTATCTGCGAGTTTTGATTTTTCAGAATTGGTAAAATGCTTTTACTGTCAACAGGTTTATTAACCGGTATTTGCAATTGCCAGGTTGTATCTCCCATCAATTCTAAAACAGTTGCAAATAAATCAGCAGTATTTACCAATGCATCACTTACTCTGCCCGGATTTACAACAGATGGACCAGAAATAATAAATGGTACATGAACACCATATTGATAAATGGTTCCCTTGGCTTGATTCACATTTGCAATCTGCGCGGTTTGAATTGCATTTCCGTTATCACCAATAAAAATAATATCCGTGCTGTCTAACTTACCAAATACCTGCAGTGAATCAAAAACCCTTCCCACCTCATGATCCAACGCTTCAAGCATTGCTTTGAAATATTTTTTCGGATACATATTAATGTTGGCAACTGTTCCTGTCAACGTTGTATCAGAATACATTCCTGCAGGTGGCAAATGATAAGGAGAATGAGGAGCATTGAAAGCAAGCCAGAGAAAAAATGGATTTGTGTTTTGCGCTTTCATCCATGCAATGGCATCATTGGCTGTTTCTGTGGTAGCATAAGTAGTAATTGTGCTGGTAACACCATTGGTAACTTTTGTCCAGTTATAATAATCAGTGAGCGCGCCAAGAAAATTTCCAGCATAATAATCGTAACCCATTATATTGGGATAAATTAAATGTGAAGCAGGCAACTGTGTATGTAAATGCCATTTGCCAATCTGTGCTTTTGCAATATCAGGATCATAAATATTTAATAATCGCGGAATTGTTATTTCAGCAGTATCCAACTGATTGGAAGTTGGTCCGCCAACAACAGTACCCATTCCCGTTCGAAAACTATAGCGACCTGTAAAGATGCCGGAGCGGGTTGATGAACATAAAGGATTCGACATTGCATTTTTAAAACGAACGCCATTACTTAAAAGACTTCTTATATGCGGAATATTTGCTGTGTCAGCATGGTCTTCATAGAAACCACAATAGTCAGTACCTAAATCATCGGCAATAATGAGTAATATGTTGTGTTGCGCTTTGGAAATAATTCCCGTAAGGGCAAACAAAAGAGTAAATAAAATTTTTTTCATTCAGAGGGTTGTTTGAATTAAAATATTTCAATGGTAATTAGATAGAAAAAATGAATCATGGTTTAATGTATTCATTTTCTTTTTTGCAAAGTAAAATTATTTCATTTTTCTTCTTTCCTTCTCTTTCTTTCTTGTGAGAGTAAATTTAATTCGCGTCCCATTTGTCCGCTGATAGAAGTATTTTCCTGTGACCTTCGCATGAGATAAGGCAACACTGCTTTCACAGGTCCGTAAGGAACATATTTGCAAACATTATATCCTGCTTTAGCGAGATTAAAACTGATATGATCGCTCATACCCAACAGTTGTGAAAAATAAATACGTTGATCAGTAGGAGCAATATTATTTTGTTGCATAAGATGAACAAGCAACATGCTGCTTTGTTCATTATGTGTTCCTGCACAAATTGAAATCTGATCAATGTGTTCAACACAAAATTTAAGCGCTGCATCATAATCAAGATCGCTTGCTGCTTTGTCCGGTTGAATTGGAGAAGGATATCCAAGCTCACACGCTCTTTTACGTTCTTTCTCCATGTAAGCGCCACGCACAATCTTTTCACCAAGCTTGTAATTATTTGCAAGAGCATGCTGGTATGATCGCTTTAAAAATTCCAAACGATCATGACGGTACATTTGAATGGTGTTGTAAATTATCGCACGTTCTTTATTGTACAACATCATCATATCAGTTGCCATGTCATCAATCGCCTGTTGAATCCAGGTTTCTTCTGCATCAATAAAAATGGGAACATTATTTTTAAAAGCAAGTTCACAAATATTTTTAACTCGCTGCTTCACTTTTGCGAATTCACTTTCTTCTTCTGCTGAAATTTGCTTTCGTGCGCTCACTTTTTCGAGTAAATCAAGTCGTGCTAAACCGGTAACTTTAAAAACACAGAATGAAATGTGCGGATCACCTTTTGCCCTCTCCACAGTTGCTAAAATTTCTTCAGCTGAATGATCAAACTCTGCCTCTTCTTCCTTGCCTTCCACCGAGTAATCTAAAATACTTCCTACATGAAACTTCGCAAGTTGCTCAACAGTTTCATAACATTCATTGATGTTTTCACCTCCGCAAAAATGTTTAAATAATGTAGCTTTTACAATTCCTGAAATAGGCAAATGCAATTTTAATGCGATGTCAACCAATACCGGACCCGCTTTCACCAAAGTGTTATTGCTAATGGCTTTGAACAACCAGTAAGAGCGATTGATTTCCGCATCACTTTTATATTCAAAAGCATTTTTGATATTATCGAAAGAAACTTGTTGCATAGATGAAGGGTTACTAAAGAGCGATTTATTTGTTGAGTTGCTCAATCACCTCTGTATGTTTGACTGCTTTTTTTTCCAGCAATAGAAATAAAACTGTTTTTGTCTGCAGTAAATAATTTATTAGGTCTGATGTGGCTATCTAAAGGCAAACTGCCGGTTTCGAAATCAGATTTATTCAATACAACTTCATAACCATCTTTTTTTTGTTTGCTTGTTATTTGACAGAGGATAACATCTTCACCTCCCCAATCAGCAATTATTAATGCGGGTCTTCGCTTGGAACCCGATAAATCAGAAAACGGGAATGAAATAACAACTATCTCACCTCTCATAAAGATTGCCATGCTTGATTTTCGTCATCACTCAGCCAATCTTTCGATAGCGACTTTTCACTTGCAAGCAATAACTCTTTTGAATCTTTAAAAAGCTCCTCTGCAATTATTTTTTTTTCCTGCGGAGTGCATTGTCTGACCCAACTTATTATTTGCTGTATGGATACCGGAAGATTATGCTCAATATTTTTCATTATCAAATGATTTATTCGTCAATACAAAAATAGATTGTTTAGATAAAATTCTGTTTCGAATCGGCACTTGTATTTTTTTTACTGAGGGATGTAAGCTTTTTGGATATTATCGAATGATTTTTTCTGCATAATTTTTTAGGATGATCAAAAATAGTGGTTATCAAAGTAGGGAATTAGGAGTAGGAAAGGTTATTCATTAATGTCAGTACATCTCTTCTCCCTAATCATAACTCCCTACTATTCCCTAATTTTGATCCTTTCAATTATCTATGATTTTTAAACCATTCAATGAATGGGGAATTTTCAAAGAGAATCGCCCCTTAATAATTTCAGGACCCTGTGGTGCAGAAACGCGTGATCAGGTTTTAGAAACAGCCCGTTTATTATCTCAAAAAAATGTTCAGCTTTTCAGAGCAGGTGTCTGGAAACCACGCACTCGACCTGATACGTTTGAAGGTGCAGGTGAGCAGGCATTGAGTTGGTTACAGGAAGTTAAACAGCAATATAATTTTCCGGTTACTATTGAGGTAGCACAACCGCGTCATATTGAGGTAGCTCTGAAAGCAGGAATTGATTGTTTATGGATCGGTGCGCGCACAACAGTGAATCCTTTTTTAGTTCAACAACTTGCTGATGCATTAAAAGGTGTTGATGTGCCGGTGATGATAAAAAATCCTGTCAATCCTGATTTGGATTTATGGATAGGCGCTATTGAACGAATTCATAACTCAGGTATAAATCGTATCTCAGCCATTCATCGAGGATTTTCAAGTTATGAAAACAGCACTTACCGGAACAAACCTAACTGGGAAATTCCAATTGAACTTAGAAGAAGATTGCCTGGCATTCAATTAATTTGTGATCCAAGTCATATTTGTGGAAATACTTTTATGTTGCAGTATGTTTCTCAATTTGCATTGGATTTGCAGTATGATGGTTTAATGTTAGAATCGCATGTCAATCCAAAAACTGCTTTGAGTGATGCAGCGCAACAATTAACTCCGGAGGAGTTGGGGCAGTTATTAAATAAACTCGTGTTAAGAAATCCTACAACGGATAATGTTGTGGAGTTAAGCAGGCTGGAAGATTTGCGGGATCAAATAGATGAACTGGATGATGAAATTTTACATTCGTTAGCTGAACGCATGGCTATTGCGCGAACTATTGGTCAATACAAATACCGGAACAACATCACCATATTACAACCTGAACGTTGGGAAGAAATTATCCGTACACGAACAGCAAATGGTGAATCACAACAACTCACACGTGAATTTATTTTGAAGCTTTATGGAATTATTCACGAAGAATCCATTCATCAGCAAACGCAACAGATGAATAAAGAAAATAAATCCAAAGAAAACAACCTGACAGCTTAATAACTCAACAACTCCATTCCATTCTTGCAACAACTAAATGTTTTAGATACTTCAGTTTTTATTGGTGATGATGCGCTAGAAAAATTAAAGACTCAACTTTCCGCACTCAAACGTGTTTTTATCCTGGTGGATGTTAATACACTCAAAAAGTGTCTGCCTGAACTTGAGAAATTTCTACCGGAAGAAATTGAATTGCATACACTGGCAATCACACCCGGGGAACAACATAAAAATATACAGACAGCCATACTTTTATGGAAACAGTTGATGCAATTAAATGTTAAGCGAAATGATATGCTGATTAATTTAGGTGGAGGAATTGTTAGTGATATCGGTGCTTTTATAGCTGCAACGTATAAGAGAGGAATTGACTTTATCAATGTTCCAACAACATTGTTAGGAATGGCTGATGCGGCTATTGGAGGTAAAGCAGGGGTTGATTTTGAAAGTGTGAAAAACCAGATCGGAATATTTTCACATCCGCAATCAGTTTTTATTTATCCTCCGTTTCTTGAGACACTCGAAGCGAGACAAATAAGAAATGGTTTTGCAGAGATTATCAAATATTCATTGATAGAAAAAAATAATCTCTGGAAAGAATTGCAAACATTTTCCTTTAAAGAATTACCAAATGAAAAGCTGATTGCTGATGCTGCAAAAGCAAAGATTGAAATTGTAAACATAGATCCTGATGAAAAAGGGCTACGTAAAATTTTGAACTTTGGGCACACAATTGGTCATGCATTTGAAAGCTTATCGCTGATGCATGATAAAAGTCCGATATTGCACGGTGAAGCTATTGCTGCAGGAATGATTTGTGAGGCTTGGTTGTCCAATCAAAAAACAGGTCTTTCACAAACAGACCTCAAATCAATTTGTGATTTGATACTAAAACATTTTCCTAAATACATTGTGCCTAAGCAGGCTGATGCGCAGTTGCTGGAGTTTATGAGACAGGATAAAAAAAATACGCATGATAAAATTCAATTCAGTTTACTTAGAGCAATAGGAGAGTGTAAGTACAATGTTAGTTGCAATGAACAGGAAATAATTGCTTCTCTGAATTTTTATTGGGAATTAGAATGATAAACGAAAGAACCGTTATTGCAAATCCCGATAACTATCGGGACTCGCAATGACGATCAATTATTTTCACATGAGAAATAGAATTGTTCTCGCTGCTCAAAAGAAAAATCTTGAAGGCACAATTATTCTTCCGGCTTCGAAAAGTATCAGCAATCGTGTTTTAATTATTCAATCACTGTGTGATAAAAAATTTAAAATTGAAAATATATCAAATGCAGATGATACTGTAACACTGAAAAAATTATTAAACAGTAATGACACTATTTTAAATGCAGGAGATGGCGGAACTACATTTCGTTTTTTATTAGCATATCTAACATTAAGAGAAAAACCGGTAACTCTTACTGCAAGCGAAAGAATGTTGCAACGTCCGATCCAACCAATGATTGATGCATTAAATAAATTGGGAGCAAAAATTGAATTTGTTGAAAATGTTAATTCTTCTGCAATTCCGATCAATCGGGATAATGACTCCTCTTTACATGGTGGAGAAATTGAAATTGATGCAAGCATCAGCAGTCAGTTTATCAGTGCATTGTTATTAATTGCCCCATATTTTAAAAATGGATTAACAGTTAAATTAAAAGGTAAAGAAGTTTCCGCTTCATACACTGAAATGACGATCTCATTGATGAAATATTTTGGAGCGGACGTAAAGCGAGGAGGAAATGTAATTACTGTTTCAAATCAATTATATCAGCCAAAAGATTTTAATGTTGAATCAGATTGGAGTGCAGCTTCGTATTGGTATTCGATGGCTGCATTAGCAGAAAGTTCAAATATTTTTCTTCCTAATCTTTATCAAAACAGTTTGCAAGGCGATTGCGTGATTGCTGAAATTATGAAAACATTTGGCGTTTCAACTTCTTTTGAAAAAGAGGGGATACGAATTATTAAACAACAAAACTTTTCTCTTCCTGTTTTTTTTGAATATGATTTTTTGAATTGTCCTGATTTATTTCAAACGGTATGTGTAGTTTGTGCAGCGTTAAATATCCCATCACGTTTAAAGGGATTGCAAACATTGCAGTATAAAGAAACTGATCGGTTAGCTGCAATGGAAACCGAATTGAAGAAACTGAATGCTGTTGTAAAAAATTATTTGGAACCCCTGACAGGGTTTGGAACCCTGTCAGGGGTTTGCGTATTTGAAATAATTAAAGGCATTGATCTGAATCTTGGAGCAACTATTTCAACTTACAATGATCATCGCATGGCAATGGCTTTTGCACCGCTTGCTTTGAAGATGAAAAACGTTACGATTGAAAACTCTGATGTGGTGAGTAAGTCATATCCCGATTTTTGGAATGATGTGTCATCGTCATTCAGGAGGAAACTTGTCAAATAGATGCAGGGAAGTTGGTGAACCCGTAAAGAATGGATTGAAGGATTTGACTTTCAATGTTGCTTTGAAGGTTACTCAAGCAGGTTGTTTTAAATGTGACGAAATTCCTCCTGAATGACACCTCTGAAATTATATCCCTATCTTGTGACTAATAAATTCAAATTGGTTGTGGAGATATAAATGTGGATTAGAATTAATAACATGCAGAGGATAATATTACTTATTTTAATAAGTATTAATCATGTTTTTGCACAAAATTTAGTGCCAAATGGAAATTTTGAATCTTATATTTCTTGCCCAACTTTTCCCGCACAATTTCAAGTTGTAAATAATTGGTATAATCCTTCTGTTTATCCAAGTACTCCAGATTATTATAATCAATGTGCAGGAACAGTTCCTGCTTCAATATTTGGATACCAATTGGATCATTCTAGTGGTGGAGCGTATGCTGGTATTTATGGGTATGGAATAAATCAGTTTTACCCCAATCCAGTTGAATATATTCAGGTAGAATTACTTGATACATTAATAAACGGAAGCAAATACTACATAGAATACTTTCTTTCTCTAGCTCAATGGAGTGGAATAGCAATAACCGATATGGGAGCTTATTTATCTGATACTGCGATGTATTTAACTACTATCACTAATTTTCCTGTTTCGCCAAGTATTGAAAACCCTGATTCTATCTTCTTATCTGATTCAATGAATTGGATGCATGTAAGTGAAATTTATATTGCGCATGGAGGTGAAAAATATCTAACCATTGGCAATTTCAGAGACAGTTCTACCTCTCATAAAGAAATCTTAGACCCCAATGGTTATCAATTTGCTTATTATCTCATTGATGATGTGAGCATCATCGACTACGATAGTGTAACAGACGTAAATGAAATACCATCCATTAATACAGTCAATTTTTATCCCAATCCTTCAAGTGATGCAATCAGCATTGAATCTAATCAAAAACTTTTATCAATAAATATTTTAAACATACTTGGTTGTTCCGTTTTAGAAAAGAATATCAATGTAAATAGAGCTATGCTAAATATCGGAACACTTCCCAAAGGAATTTATTTTTTGCAAATAATAACTTCCGATGGTAAGGTGGTTAAAAAGTTTGTTAAGGAATAATTTTCAATCAAGAAATTTAACCGCTTTCTCAGCGCACCGTTCTCCATCCATCGCTGCTGAAACAATTCCTCCTGCATATCCTGCTCCTTCTCCGCACGGAAATAATCCTTTGATTTGTGGATGCATGCAATTTTCTTTTTCGCGAGGAATGCGAACCGGTGATGATGTTCGTGATTCAACTCCAACCAATATTGCTTCGTTAGTTAAATAACCATTCATCTTTTTTCCAAAAACTTTTAATCCATTCCTCAATGCAGCAGAAATAATTTTTGGTAATACATCATCGAGTAAAACGGATGTCACTCCCGGCATATAGGAATTGGAAGGAAGATCAGCAGAAATTTTTTTATTTACAAAATCCATCATGCGTTGTGCAGGTGCAGCTAAAGTTTTTCCTCCTGCTTCAAAAGCATTTGTTTCCACTGAATGTTGATAATGCAATGCAGCAAGTTTATTTGATTTTTGAAAAGGTTTGAAATCTACAAGATTTAATCCAACCACAATTCCTGAATTAGCAAACGGATTATTTCTTTTGGATGGTGACCAGCCATTCACAACCACCTCACCAGGAGCAGTTGCAGCAGGTGCAATAATTCCACCGGGACACATGCAGAAGCTGTAAACTCCTCTGTCATTTTCATTATGAACAAGACTGTAAGAAGATGGAGGTAAATATTCACTACGGTTATCACAATGATATTGTATGCGGTCAATTAATGTTTGAGGATGTTCAATGCGCACACCAAGTGCAAAAGGTTTTGCTTCAATCAAAATATTTTTCTTTTGCAATAATTCAAAAATATCACGTGCTGAGTGACCTGTTGCAAGAATCAATGCCTCACTTGAAATATTGTATTCGCTTTCATTGATCAAATCTCTAACACGAATACCTTTTAAAATATTTTGATCATATAAAATATCAACCAGTTTTGTATTGAATAAAATTTCTCCACCACATGCAATAATTTTTTCACGCATGGAGGTGATAATTTTTGGAAGCTTATTAGTTCCAATATGCGGATGCGCATCAATGAGAATATTTTTTTCTGCTCCATGCTCAACAAATGTTTCTAAAATCCGCTGAACATTTCCACGCTTATCTGAACGTGTATAAAGTTTTCCATCAGAATAAGTACCTGCACCACCTTCGCCAAAGCAATAATTGCTTTCAGGATTTACAATTCCTTGCTTGTTAATTGCAGCTAAATCTCTCCTGCGGTTTTTTACATCTTTACCACGTTCAATTAAAATGGGTTTGAAACCAAGCTCTATCAAACGTATTGCAGCAAATAAACCTGCTGGCCCGCAACCCGCAATTAGAACAGGTTTTGCATTTGAAATATTTTTATAATCGCGGTGTGTAATTTTCTTTTCAGAAAAAGATTCATTAATAAAAACTTCAAAAAGCAAACGGTATTTAGGTTGTTTCCCGCGTGCATCAATGGAACGTTTAAGCAAATTAAAACCTGAAATGGAATCCTGAGAAACATTACATGATTTGCTGAGATGAAAAATATATTCTTGCTCATTGGCCACCTGTTCAGGTAGCAAAACAAGCTCGGTTTTAACAACCATCATTTTAAATTAATTCACCATTATTCAAAGGTAAATGATAAAGTAAAAATTCTTGAGCGTAATGATTTGATGGAAGTGGTATATGCTGCCGGATCTTCCACAAGAATATTTGGAATACCCTGGAACATTTTTATCTCGGGAGAAAATTTAAAAAGTTCGAGATAACAATCCAAACCAAAACCAATTTCATAACCAAAATCTTCGCGCTTTAATTTTACTATCGCCACATCTTTCTCCGTCACCACATTTGCCTGAGAAACTAAATCAATTGCATACCGTGCTCCGCCTAACACATACATGCGGTAATTGCCAACACGTGCAGACCTGAACTTAATATCAAATGGAAGATTAATAAATGTTGACTCTACTTTTTTCGTTACGTAAGGCAGGTTATTATTTGCATACAGAACTTTGTATCGAATATCGCGCTGTGAAAATGCAAGCTCCGGAACAAAACGTATATGCACGTTTTCAGTTATCTTAAAATCCGAAACAATACCCAGATTAAAGCCAGGTTGTCCTTTAGGCTCAAGCATTAAAATGCTGTCACTCTTAAAGAGATCATTGTTACGCACAACTTTAAAATCTGTTTTATTGATGCCTAAGAGAAAACCAAATTTCATTCGTGACTTATCATACTTCTCAAGATTTTTAACAGGCGTATGCTGGGCAACAGATACACTTGATGAACTAACAAGAATTAAAAACAGAAATATTTTTAAAAGTTTTTCAGACATTTATTTTCAAAGCGTAAAAATAGGAGTTTAAAGTTTTTCTTTCTTTCCCTCATATATTGAAGCAATACCAAACGTGAGGGATAAAAAATTAGTGTTCTTAAATCCTGCTTCATTAAAAATATTTAAAAAATTTTCTCCATGAGGAAAAGCATTCACTGACTCAGGCAGGTATTCATAAGCTGAACGTTGCTTTGAAAATAATTGTCCTGCAAAAGGCAAAATATAATTTGAATAAAATTTATACAATTGCTTTACAGGAAAAGATTGTGGTTGCGAAAATTCCAAAATCAAACATATACCTCCGGGTTTTAAAACGCGATACATCTCTTTTAATCCAATTAACAGATGTTCATAATTACGCACACCAAAAGCAACTGTGAGGGCATCAAAACTATTTTCTTCAAAAGGTAATTGTTCACTATCAGCATGAATAAGCTGAATCAATGAGTCAAGTTTTTTTTCTTTTATTTTATTACGTCCTACTTCAAGCATGCGATTTGAAATATCCACTCCGATAATTTCCTGCGGATTTAAAGAAGCAGCGGCAATGGCAAGGTCGGCAGTCCCGGTAGCCACATCAAGAATAATTTTCGGGTTTTCTTTTGAAAGAATACGGATTAGTTTTTTTCTCCAGGTTTTATCTATCCCGGCAGATAAAACGTGATTGAGCAAATCATATTTCGTGGCAATGCTATCAAACATGTGTTCCACTTTTTCTCTCTTTGAAGAGCCTTCATAATGTTCAGGAATAACCGGCATAAAAAAATTTAATGTTTAAGATAACTTCACGAAAGTGAAAGTTGTTCAGCTTCTTCAAGCAATTGTTTTTTATCTATTGGAACAACTCCAACTTTTTCACAAACCAAACCACCGGCAAGATTGGCAAGAGCTGAAATAAATTCAGAACTCATACCTAACGCAAGACATAATGCCGCCACACTTATTACGGTATCTCCTGCACCTGACACGTCACTGATGTTACGTACATGTGCAGGAATAATTTTACTGGTTCCGTTATTACTGAAAAATACACCAGCCTCAGAAAGTGTAACCATGATTGTATCAATGCTGTGATCTTTTTTAAATATAGCAATAGATTGTTCGATGTCGGATGCTGTGGTTTTATCTATATCCACCTTTAAACCGGATTTCAATTCACCCAAATTGGGTTTAAAGAGCGAAACATTTTTATAACACAGAAAATTATTTTTCTTGGGATCAACTGCTGTAGGTATATTTCTTTTTTTTGCTTCAATTACTATTTCTTCAATTAATTTCTCATTCAACACACCTTTATCATAATCTTCAAAAATGATCACATTCACCTGGTGGCTGTCAAGTATTTTAATTACACGTTTTAATAACAGACTGCTTTCTTTATCATCAATCAAATCTGTAACTTCATCATCAACACGCAACAGTTGATGATTGTTGCCGATAACTCTGGTCTTTACTGTTGTTACACGATCGTCAGATCTCACCATTCCATCTGTATTCATGTTAAGGTTTTTCATCAGCGCAAGCAGTTCATCACCTGTGCGATCATTTCCTATCACCGAACATAATAAAGGTGTTGCACCCATTGCCTGAATATTAATGGCAACATTAGCAGCACCTCCAAGGCGGGTTTCCCGTTTCTGAACATGCACAATAGGAACAGGCGCTTCGGGCGAAATACGCTCTACACGGCCCCATAAGTAAGCATCCATCATTACATCACCCACCACTAACGCTTTTATTTTGGTAAAAGCTTCAAACACCTGACCAATTGATTTAAAAGGTTTTATCATCATATATAATGCAGCAAAAGTAGAAGATTAAAATAACTGTATAGATGGCACAGAATTTTAATAGTGGCAGCAGGATATAAATCCTCAAATTGAAATTATTTCAAAAAAAAATTTAAAACGACTGTATCATGAAAAGAAAATTTGTAATGTTATTAATTGCCTTTGCAGGAAGCTTAGGCATTGTAAAAGCGCAGCAAACTGCTGTTATGGTGAGTGGTGCACCGGGATGGCATAAGATAGGTGAGACAACGGTTGATTTTCAAAAAGATCGCGATGAAGTGAAAGTACTGGGAGCTGATCGTTTCTCTGCTTTGAAATTTAAAGTTACAGATGCCCCGATTGATTTGCAGGATCTGGAAGTATGGTTTGAAAACGGAACTAAACAGGATGTACAGGTACGTACTCCTTTAGAAGTTGGAAAAGAAAGCCGTGTAATAGATTTACCCGGAGCACAGCGCGAAATCAATAAAATTGTATTTGTTTACAAAACAATGGCGAACAGAAAAGATGAGAGAGCGCATGTTGAAATTTATGGTTTAAAAATTGAAAATAATACTGCTGATGTAAATAATGCAGATCGTGAACGTGCAAGGTTGGAACGTGAACGTATGGATCGCATGAAAAATCCAAATAATCCAACTGCTGATATGTATGACCGCAAAGGTTGGGTTAAAGTTGGAGAAGCAAATGCTGACCTAAGAAAGGATCGTGATGTAATTAATGTGACAAACTATAATCGTTTCACAGCAATGAAATTTTTTGTGACTGAAGCGAGTTTGGAAATCATGGACCTGAATGTATATTTTGCGAATGGCGACAAACAGGATATTTCTGTTCGTTCTATGATTAAAGAAGGTGGTGAGAGCCGTGTGATTGATCTGGATGGAAAAACAAGAGATATTAAGCGTATTGAGTTTGTTTACAAAACAGCTCCTAATCAGGGAAAAGATCGTGCACATGTTGAAATATGGGCTAAAGGATCTATGAGAGATGATAAGACTACAGGAAATGTTAATCATGATAATGGAAATGTTCATCACAACAATAATAACAATGCAACTGCCAATGACATTGTTCCAAAACCTGTTGTTGAATTAAACGATAAAGCAGGTTGGCATAAAATTGCTGAAAATATTGTGACCTTTAATAAGGAAAGAGATGAAGTGGCGATATTAGGTGCTGATCGTTTTGCGAAATTGAAATTTAAAGTTACTGATGCAGGAATAGAAATCAGTGATATGACAATTACCTATGAGGACGGAACAAAACAAGATGTGCCTGTTAAATCAACTTTTAGCGCAGGGCAAGAGAGCAGAGTGATTGATGTACCGGGTCGTGAAAAATCTATTGGAAAAATCGCTTTTGTTTATAAAACCATTCCCAATCAGGGTAAAGATAGGGCGCGTGTAGAAATTTGGGGTATGAAAATCAACGCTGCAGTTGGTGAGCATAATGAAAGATAAAATGCTGTATTTAACAACAAAAAAGGTTGCTCATTTAAGGGCAACCTTTTTTTGTAATTTACTAATGTAAATTTTAATGCTGATGATTTTCATGCGAATCATGTCCATGCTCTTCCTCATGTCCGTGTCCGTCATCTTTCTGGCATAAGCCAACTATTTCGTGAAATGTATCATGTAAAGCAGAGAGGTTTTTAGTAATTGCTTCATCAGATTCTTTTTTGTCAACCATGGTTTTTAATTCTTTCGAACCAGTAACTAAACGATCAACAGCAGATTTAATTTTGTCATTATTATGTTCAGCAGGGATTTTTGACTTCTGCAAAGCTTCTGCTTTTTCCACTAATTCACCTGCACGTTCTTTAATGGGTTTAAGATTCCCTTCTTCACTCGGGTGATACGTTTGCGCCATCACGCTGTGAAAGCTTTTTAATTCTGGCCATTCAGTTTTTGACTGGCTAAATGTTAATGATGCGGTGAGCATCAAAAAAGATAAAATGATTAATTTTTTCATGCGAATTTTTTTTGCTAAGATATTTGTTAAGGCATCACTGTCAAAGTGATTTTTTAATTCCTGATTAGTTTACCGTTAATGCTCACTCCTTTTTCACTCTTCACTTGTAACATATAAACACCTGCTTTTAATCCCGCAACATTTATCGTGGCATCTTCATTAAAAATTTGTTTTATTAATATTCGTCCTGTGACATCATAAATGGAAATAATGGAATTGATAAATCCTTTTGCTTTGATGTGACATTGGTTTGCAACAGGATTTGGGAAAAGTGAAATGTAATTTTCGTTTTCGTTCTCATTAATTCCGATAGTGCATGGATTTATCAGCACCGGAAGCGTTTTGTAAATAGTGTCATTGCAATTGCCGATAATGACAAATACCAGGTTGTCATTTCCATGAAAGGTAGTACTTGTTTGATAAGTGGTAGTTAAGGAATTCGCATTTGCATAAGTACCATTACCGCCCGACCAGTAGTAAGAAGTGAAATTGTTGTTGCTGATTGTAGCTGATACATGCACTGAATCTCCTGCACACACACCTGTACTATCCGTTGATAATGATGCATAAACTGCGTTGAAGGGCGCTTCGCAACCGGGATTTATATAAGTTGCATTTCCCGGAAAATCGAATAACACCGTTGCTCCGTTCTCATCACCTATAGTTCCGTTTTGTTTTGTTAAAGAATCTATATGATAAGTAACAGAATCACTACATCCATCAACAGTCATAACAAGTGTGCGGGTGAGATTGCCTGTAGTACCATAATTTTTAAAATGCCCGGAAGTGTTTCCTGCACATTGAAAGATCATGATTAATGTATCGGTTAAGCCCGCGAATGAATTAACAACCGGATTCATATTTGTGCTTGTTACCAGTATTACTGTACGGCCTGCGGGCAATATACCTCCAACAGGTTCCATCACATAACCGCAATTGGCAATGGAGGAGTTAATGGTATCCACCTTGGCAGTGGTCTGCGCATTCTGACAAATACCAAGAAAATTATTGCTTGCATTTGGCCATTGGACAGTGAGTAATGAAACAGGTAAATCATTTGGTCCTACAATAAAACGAACCATTTCATTTTCTCCTTCGGGAGTGCCACAGGCAGCTACTAAAATGCTCTGGATCTCAAAACAGTTGGTGGGAATTTGTGCATTGGCACTTTGATGCGAGAAGATTACACTTAGAATGAATGCAACGATAATAGATAATTGTTGTAAGGGTTTTTTCATGTATGTTTTTGGTATTTGTTGCAGCCAAAACTACTGAATATTTATTCGTTGGAATAACCAAAAGTTTTAATTCTTAAGAATGGTTTTAATTTCTTAAAGCTCATAATTTTAGTTTTCTAAATCTACCTATGGCATTGAACAAAGATCTCTCAGCTATTTGAAAGATTTCATGCAGAAATAACGGAACGAAGCAACAGAAAAATTACTTTGTTGTTTTGTGTCCTTAAATTTAATTTAAGGCAATTACAAGATTTTCCGCTTCCGAGGTTGATATTGGAACAGGTAATCCTTCTTCAATCATTCCTTCAATATGAAAACGGATTGCTTCAATCATATTATCCATGGTTTCGTTACGTGTCGCGCCCATGCCAACGCAACCCGGGAGATCAGGAACATATGCCCCATATCCTCCGTCAGGTGCTTTTTCAATGATAACTGCAAATTTGTACATGATGTTAGTCAGATAATTATTTGTGCCTGTTTAAGAATACTTTTTTCTACACCTTTTGATATATCATTAGACATTCTATGAATAGGAATTGTTACAAGTCCTTTTTTTAAAGGATGTTTATATTGCCTGTGACTCCCTTTCTGCCTCACCTCAAACCATCCGTCAGCTTCAATTATTTCAATTGTTTTCACTGGGCATTTGATTATCAAAGTTAAATTAATATTAACTAAGTATAAAAAAAGCCCCACACTGCGGAGCTTTGCTTTTTGTTTTCTAATCTAACTATGGTGTTGAACCAACACACCTGTCATCTATTTGACAAGTTTCTTCCAGAATGACAACGAGAGTGATTACGCCACTTGCGGCACACTCGGAGCAGCGGAAAGAATTTCTTTGCTAGCGCCTGCTTCGTATTGCTTAAAGTTTTTTACAAATGATGCTGCAAGGTCAAGCGCTTTGTTATCGTAAGCGGCTTTGTCTTTCCAAACCTCACGAGGATTTAAAACTTCTGAAGGCACATTAGGACAGGTCTTTGGCATTTTTAATTTGAATACGGGAAGTGTGTCATATTCTGCTTTATCCAACTCACCATTGATGGCTGCAGTAATCATGGCACGTGTGTAAGCAAGTTTCATACGCGAACCCACGCCAAATGAACCACCTGACCAGCCTGTGTTTAACAGCCACACATTTACATCACTATCTTTAAGTTTCTTGCCCAGCAGCTCAGCATATTTTGCAGGATGCAATGGGAGGAAAGCTTTACCAAAACATGCAGAGAAAGTAGTAGTAGGTTCTGTAATTCCCATTTCAGTACCAGCAACTTTGGCGGTATAACCGGAGATGAAATGATACATTGCCTGGGCTTTATCTAAACGACTTATCGGAGGCAACACACCAAATGCATCGCAGGTTAAGAAGAATATATTTTTTGGTGGCTTAGCAACGGAAGGCTCTACTGCGTTATCAATAAAATTAATGGGATAAGCAACGCGGGTATTTTCTGTTTTTGTGATGCTGTCGTAATCAGTTGTAGTGGTTCCATCTATAAACTCTGTATTCTCCAGTAACGAACCAAAACGGATTGCCTGGAATATCTGTGGTTCTTTTTCAGCAGAAAGATTAACGCATTTTGCATAGCAGCCTCCTTCAAAGTTAAACACACTGTCATCGCTCCATCCATGCTCATCATCACCAATCAAACCGCGGTTAGGATCAGCACTTAATGTTGTTTTACCTGTGCCTGATAATCCGAAGAATAAAGCAGTATCACCATTCTTACCAACATTGGCAGAGCAATGCATGCTCAACACGTTTTTATGTTGTGGTAAAACATAATTGAGCACTGTAAATATTCCTTTTTTGATCTCTCCTGTATAGCCAGTGCCGCCAATAAGGATTATTTTCTTAGTATAATTAATGATTGCAAAATTATGCTGGCGTGTTCCGTCAATAGCAGGGTCAGCCTTAAATCCCGGAGCATTAATGATTAACCAGTCAGGATTAATGGTTTCAATTTCTTCACGCGATGGGCGCAGAAAAAGATTGTTTGCAAACAGGTTGCTCCAAGGATACTCAGTCACTACGCGTACATTTAAACGGTAACGCGGATCAGCGCAAGCGTAACTATCACGCACATAAACCTCACGACCGGTTAGATAAGCGGTTAAACGTGCATACAAACGGTCAAATTTTTCATTATCAAATTTAATATTGATATCACCCCACCAAACAGAGTCATTGGTTTCAGTGTCAGCCACGCAAAATTTATCTTTAGGCGAACGACCGGTAAACTCCCCGGTGTCAACAGCAAGCGCACCGGTATCAGTGAGTTCACCCATTCCATTTAAAATAGTTTCTTCAACAAGCTCAGCAGGGCTAAGGTTCCAATAAGCAGCACTCACATTCTTTAAACCAATATCAGCAACCGAGGCGTTTGGATTTTTATGACCGTATTCATTCATGGCTCTTTCAATTTGTGCAAAGAAAGGGAAAATATCAGGTTTGGTCAATGATTAATTTCAGCTTTACGTCTAAAAAATGATGAAAGCCTGATTTTGAGTGGTGAATATTATTTCACATCACTTGTTGATAAAACAGAGCGTTAAATGAATGTTAATTAAGAATGGATAAGGGTATGGGATTTTCAGGAATTTTTATCATAAGTATGATGATAGGATTAGAATCCTGGCTCTGTACAAGACAAAAAATCTGTAGGATTATCTCCTCCTGGTCATTTTCTTTTTATTCTCATCCACTCTTACCAGTTCGTGACCTTTGAAAGTGTCGCGTACGCCATTGATAAACCTTGTTTGCTCTTCCGGTGAAAGATTATCGAGCGTAAAGCACATATCCATTTCGCCCTCACGTCCCCATGGAATGGCATCATAGACTATTCGTTTAGTGGTTGCATCCATAAATTGCTGAACATACTTATCGAGCATTGGTCGTGCCTCAGCATCAGTGCCTGCACCAAAGCTGATAAAAGAAACAGCAAGCCTGCATACGGAAACTGTATCTCCCTGCATTTTATTGGTGGTGGATGAAGCAGTAGTTTGTGTTGTTATTGTAGTATTAGATGTATTAGTACCTGTGGTGGAGTTTTGTGTTCCACCTCCTGTATTTTGAGTGGAAGTGCCAGCAGAAGAGGTGTCTTTAGAAGCATCTTTATGACAATTGCAAGCGTAAGAACCTATCATTACAAAACTGATTAATAAGATTTGAGTAAGTTTCATGAGTTTTTGTTTTGATTGAAATTTTTAAACGATAATAATAACAATAACCAGCCCAATATTAAAAATAAACCACCAACAGGAGTTACCGGACCCAGCCAGTTCAGGTTTACTTCACATACATTGCGAAGTGATAATCCATAAACAGAACCACTGAATAATAAGATACCCATGGCAAATGCATAACCGCTTTTAATAAGTAAAGAGGAGGGTTTTAAATAAAGTAAAATACCTATAGCAATTAATGCAAAAGTGTGGTAAAACTGATAACGGATTCCTGTTTCATAAATGGCAATATCATTTGCAGTCAGCACTGCTTTTAATTTATGTGCCCCGAACGCTCCGAGCATTACACCCAGCATTCCTGAAACTGCTGAGAGCCGTAAAAAGAAAAGATGCCTGCTGCCGGATGACAAAATGAAAGTAGAATTTATTTGTTCGCGTTTACGAATTGATTGAGTTCTTCAGTAGAAGTTTCAAAAGTAAATGCATCGTTCAATTTATAGTAATTGCCAATATCATAAGTATGATTATAGGCAAACTTTGCAATTTCAAGTTTGCTTTCTTCAAAAGAAAATAACTGCATCACTTCTTTAACCTGGGAGGCAAACAGGCAATGACTGCTGATGATTTGTTTTGCAATAGTAATTTTTGTTTCCTCAAACGACTTGGAAGCAATAGTTCCTTTTATATCCGAAAATTCTGCAGGAGTCATTGGAGGAGTACATCCTACAGCACCTGTGTAGCCGGGGAGATAGGAGGGAGAACTAACCGGAACGGGATCTTGCTCATACACATTCGTAGTGGTAGTATGCGTAACAGTTGTAGTGGTGGTGGAGTGCGTTTCAGTAGCTTCATTATTCATATCAGGCACACTGATGCTGATATTTCCACCTTGATCACCAATATTCACTCCCATATTTACATTAATATCATTTGGGTTTGCATGCGTAGTGGTTTGGGTGGTGGTAGTTTGAGTCTGTGATACTGTAGCACCATTTTGAGCCGGATGCTGATTGTAAACAACCACAGTTTGAGCAGGTGCCGTTGCAGGAGCTTGTGCAACAGGAACGGAGCTGATCAGCCGGAGCACATATTCTCCCTTGCTGTTTTTCTTTATGGCATAAGATGTTTCAGTTCCTAATTCAAGGCCGAGATTAAAATTCTTTTCTCCAGGCGCGGTGTTATCAAAAATCACTTTAAGCTTATACCACTCTGCATTAAGCCCTGTTATTTTAACATTGGTTTCGGGCTTATCGTTTTGCCTTAAGCCATTTAATATGGCTGTAAACTTTTCACCGTTTTCAGTAAAGAGGATTGCATTGGATGTTTGTGCAATGGCTAACCTGCCCATTACAATTAACATCATTGATAGGAGCACTGTTTTTTTCATACTTGTATGTTGAGGGTTTTATCTTAAAATGCTTTGCAAATGTATTAAGTGTAAGTTTAATAGCAATATTGGAAAACATCAACTAATTCAATCATAACCCAATTTCCGACCTTTGCTTTTTAAAACAAAACATTTTCCTGTTTTTAACGTATCAACAAAAAACACGAATTAATATTATATAATAGACCTCCGAGGCTTAAAAACTTCAGAGGTCTGGCTAAACAAACTATCAAAACAAATTCGAACTATGGATACCCAAATAAAAAACACAACTCTTCGTGGCGGAGAGTTTATCATAAAGCAATCAACACCGCAGGATGTTTTTATACCGGAAGAATTTACTGAAGAGCATCACCTGATGCGTGATATGGCGCACGATTTCTTAGTGAAGGAAGTGTATCCAAACATTGAACGTATTGATGCAATGGAGCCCGGTTTGATGCCTTCATTGCTTGATAAAGCAGGAGCGCTTGGTTTGCTCAGTGTATCCATACCTGAAGAATATGGTGGCTTTGGAAAAGATTTTATCACAGGCATGCTGATGACAGAGACATTGGGTGCCGGTCATTCATTCAGCGTGGCAATGGCTGCACATACAGGTATTGGCACACTGCCCATTTTATATTTTGGTAATGATGAGCAGAAGAAAAAATACATTCCGCGCCTGGCAACAGGGGAATGGAAAGCAAGCTATTGTTTAACCGAGCCGGGTTCAGGTTCTGATGCATTGGCTGCAAAAACAAAAGCAATACTCAGTGTAGATGGAATGCATTATGTTATCAACGGGCAAAAGATGTGGATTACCAATGCCGGTTTTGCTGATTTGTTTATAGTGTTTGCCCAGGTGAATGGTGATAAGTTCACCGGCTTTATTGTAGAAAAAACTTACGAGGGATTGTCGCTGGGAGAAGAGGAACACAAGATGGGAATAAAAGGTTCTTCCACACGACAGGTTTTTTTTACTGATTGCAAAGTGCCTGTAGAAAATGTGTTGGGAGAAATAGGCAAAGGGCATTTAATTGCATTTAACATTCTCAATATTGGTCGTGCTAAACTGGCTGCTGCTGCTTTGGGCGGTTGCAAGCAGGTGAGCACACTTTCTATTATGTATGCCAACACACGCGAACAATTTAAATTACCTATTGCAAAATTTGGTGCAATAAAACATAAACTGGCGGAACAGGCAATCAGAACATTTGTTGTGGAATCTGCAATTTATCGTGTAAGCCATTTAATTGATGAACAGGAAAAACAACTGATTGCTGATGGTAAACCTTTTAATGAAGCCATGCTTAAAGCTGCTGAAGAGTATGCTGTGGAGTGTGCTATGTTAAAAGTTGCAGGATCAGAGTGCCTGGATTATGTAACGGATGAGGGAGTGCAGATTTACGGTGGCATGGGATACAGTGCCGATGCACCAATGGATCGTGCTTACCGCGATTCACGCATTAACAGGATATTTGAAGGAACCAATGAAATCAATCGCCTGCTTACTGTTGATATGATTTTAAAACGAGCCATGAAAGGTGAATTAGACCTGATGGGACCTGCAACTGCTGTGCAGAAGGAATTGATGGCAATACCTGAATTTGGTAACGGAGAACAGATACCGTTTGCCGAAGAAACAAAAGCAATTGCTAATATGAAAAAAACCATTCTGATGGTGGCAGGTGCTGCAGTGCAGAAGTTTATGATGACGCTTGCTAAAGAACAGGAAATCATTATAAACATTGCTGACATGGCAATGGAAACTTATTTATGTGAATCAGCTTTGCTGCGCGTACAGAAGTTGGTAGGCATTAAGGGCGAAGAATCCACAAAAGATCAGCTTGATATTTTACATGTATATATAAATGATGCAATGGACCGCATCAATATAGCAGGTAAAAATGCCATTACTTCCATGAGTGAAGAAGGTGATGAACAACGCATGATGTTGTTAGGCTTAAAACGTTTTTGCAAAACAAAACCATTCAACACCAAAGAAGCACGAAGAAGAATTGCAAAGAGTTTATGTGATGCAGGTAAGTATTGTTATTAATAATTTATTTGATAAGGAGACGCAGATTTACAGATGGGAATAGCTAAGATTTTTAAAGATTAATACCTGCTGTATGATTGCTTCAAAGAATAATTAGTACCGCAGGTATCCCGGTTAATCGGGACTGTACTAATCCTTTAATGTTTAATCTGTTTCTATCTGTAAATCTGTGTCTCTTGCATGAATAAATTCTGCATCAGCATTGTAAATCTCATTCCGAACTCACCATTATTAATCAGTTTTGGCTGCATTCAAACCAGCAAGCCACGCGGTTGTCCATGCTGCCTGAAAATTAAACCCACCAGTAACACCATCAATATCCAATACTTCTCCTGCAAAATAAAGTCCTTTCACTTTTGTGCTTTCCATCGTTTGAAGATTAACTTCTTTCAAACTCACACCGCCACAGGTTACAAATTCTTCTTTATAAGTTGTTTTTCCATGACATATTAAAGTCATGTCAGTTAATAATTGAATAAGGTGGTTTATTTTCTGCTTATTTACATCAGAAATATTTTCTGCTTCGGCAATTCCCGCTAAGTTAACAACACGCTCCCACAATCGTTGTGGTAAATTGAAAAACGAGTTGGCAAAAATCTTTTTAGATGGATGGGTTTGTTTTAGCTGCTTAAAAAATTCGTTTAGTTTATCCTGATCATATTGCGGTAGCCAGTTAATGTGTAAGCTGGTTTGATAATTTTTTTCATTCAGCCATCTTGCAGCCCATGCTGATAATTTTATTGCTGCCGGTCCGCTTATTCCCCAATGTGTAATTAATAAAGCACCTTGTTCTTCCAGTTTGCTGTCTTCTAAACGAATGATTGCATCAGCAACTGCAATGCCTTCTAATCCTTTTAACGGTGAATGAGGAATATTAAAAGTAAATAATGACGGTACAGGAGGGATGATGGTGTGACCTAATGATGCTATGAAATCAAAACTCTTTAATTGGGGAAAGCCGCCTGTTGTAAGAATTAATTTATTGCAATGAAAAATTTTTTCATCTGCGAAGGTTAGTTCAAATGAATCTTCCTTTACTTTTTTTATTAGCTGAAGTGCATGATTTAAATGAATGGAAATGTTTAATCGTTTTGTTTCATTCAATAAGCAATCAATAATTGTCTGAGAGTTATCCGTTACCGGAAACATTCTTCCGTCAGCTTCTGTTTTTAAATTCACCCCTCTGCTTTCAAACCATTCAATTGTATTGTTTACATTGAATCTTGAAAACGCACCGATCAATTCTTTTTTCCCTCGTGGATAGAACTCAGGTAATTTTTTAAAATCAAAACAAGCATGTGTTACATTGCATCTGCCACCACCTGATACACGAACTTTAGCTAATACCTTTGAAGACTTTTCAAAAATCGTTACCAGGCAGTTTGGATTATCAGCAGCACACTTTATTGCAGAGAAAAAACCTGCTGCACCTCCGCCAATCACTGCTATTTCAATCATGGTTTTTAATGATTGTTTACGGTTTACAGTTTACGGTTTCGTGCGTTAGAAATCGTAAACTGTAAACCGAAAACTCATTCCAAATAATGCTTTTGGTTAAGTGATAAATTCTCTGCCGTCCAAACAACTCTTTTTTCAAATGTATGTTGGCGTGCTTTGCATTCTATCACAGGACAAATGCGACAAGGGATTTGCTGACAAGGATCAGTATGCACAAAAAGCTCTACACGATTATCGAATGCTTTGTTCAATCCTTTTTCTAATTGAGTTATTTCCTCATGTACATTATCTAATGTTTCATAAAATGGAAGTGTCATGTGACAATCCACGTGCAAGAGATCACCGAACTTTTGAATACGCATGTTATGTATGTCAATCCATTGAGGACGTTTAATTTGCTCCACCACATTTGCAATCCTTTTCATAATCTCAGGGTCAGCTCTGTCCATCAGGTGATCCAAAGAAATTTTAAGAATACGAAACCCATTCACAAGAATATAGATTGCCAATAAAATTCCAAGCACACTGTCAATCCATATTAAACCGGTTAGTTTGTAAATAAACAGTCCGGCTACAATTCCTATGGTGGTTAATGTATCCACAATCATGTGTTGTCCGTCAGCAATTAATGTGATGGAATCAAATTGCTTTCCTTTTCTTTTCAAAAAACTTCCCATAAAAAAAAGTAAAACAGCTGAAGCAGAACTCAGCAACATACCTTCTTCAATATGATTAACCTGTATGTTAAACATTAAAGTTTTAACAGAGCGGATAATAATAAAAATACCTGCAACAAAAATCAAAGCGCCTTCAAAACCTGTCGCAACATATTCGATTTTTCCATGACCATAGGGATGATCGCTGTCTTTGCTTCGTGCTCCAAACTGTACACTGAATAAAGCAAATGCTGTGGCGGCAATATTTACGATGGATTCTAAAGCATCGGATAAAATTGCGTTTGATAAAGTAAGAAAATACGCTACAAACTTTATCAGCATTACCAGCACTGATAGAAACATAACTAATCTCAAAGCTTTTGCTTTTTGAATAGCGTTTGTTGTAGTATATGTATTCATTTACCGGACTGAATATTATGAATGTAAAAAATCAGCCATAAATTCAAATATGTATAGAGAAATTAACTTTTAACCTTATCAAAATCTTTTACTGCATCGCTCAAATCCAAAACCTTAATACCTGTTTGTTTTTCTATAATACTGCTTCCTGCTGAGGAACGATAACCACCTGCACAATGCACAAGGATGGGTTTGTCTAATGGAATTTCTGAAACACGTTCACGTAACTCAGGCAAAGGAATATGAATGGCGTTATCAAATATTTTTTGTTTGCTCTCACCTGTGTTACGGATATCTACTATTGTATATTCATTAAGGTGCTCTGATAAACCTGTTGCATCAAACACCGGAGATTGTTCTTTCATATTTGGTGGAGGCAACAATGCTCCATTAATATTTTTTTCATAACCAATCTTTGCTGTTTTGCGGATAACGCTATCCAGTTCTTTTTCATTTTCAGCAATCAGGTAAAACTTTTCTCCGGGAGAAACAATAGAACCCAGCCATGTTTCAAACTTTAAACCTTGCTGTATATTAATGCTGTTGCGCAAATGTGCTTTTTTATATTGCAGCTGCGGACGTGTGTCAATTATCAATGTGTGAGAATCTAAATCTGAATCAGCAGCAATACGTGGAACGTTTTTAATGCTTTCTTCAAATCCATCAGCACCTGTTTTATTGGTTGTTACATCATGACCAAAATATTTTGGAATAAAAGGTTGATCTTCCAGCAATGTTTTTACAAAGGTTGATTCATCCATTGGCTGTAATGCGTAATTCTCTCTTTTCTCACGACCTATTGTAGTAAATAAATCAGGACTTGTGGTTTTTCCGCATAATGAACCCGGACCATGAGCCGGATAAACCAATATGTCATCTTTCAAGGGAAGCAAAACTTTTCTGGTGGTATGATACATTGCTTTGGCAAGCTCAACACGCGTAGCAGCTATATTGCCCACGTTCTCTCTTAAATCGGGGCGACCTACATCACCAACAAATAAAGTATCACCTGTGAATAAAGCGTATTCCTTTTCATCTTCATCAATTAACAAAATGCTGATGCTGTCAGGCGAATGACCAGGTGTATTCAATGCTTTTAAAATAACATCACCCAGTTTTATTTCATTTCCATTATCAAAAGTTTTATGTGGATACTCAGCACCTAATAACTT
This sequence comes from Bacteroidota bacterium, assembly GCA_031366005.1. Lineage (GTDB taxonomy): Bacteria > Bacteroidota > Bacteroidia > AKYH767-A > OLB10 > JANLUX01. Next base: position 44,084 of record JANLZB010000034.1, read on the forward strand.
GCTTACATAAATAGTTGCTCCTGTTGTTTTTGCAATTTCCGAATGACTGCTGATAAAGTCAGCGTGCGGATGTGTTTCGATTACGACAGTTATTGTAGCATTATGTTTTTTCGCAAACTCGTAATAAGGCTGTGGGTCACGTGCAGGATCAATTACTGCCATTTTATTTTCACCGATGATGGCATAACTTGCATGTGCAAGTCCTTTGTCGTAAAACTGATGTACTATCATTTGTTTTTTAAAGTTTGATTTTGATAAATAAAGGGAAAAGTTTAAATTATTCCTGAAGTGAAATTATTGTAATCAATCCCCAGTTAGTTTTTCATTATTAATTCTCTTATGATTATATAAACTCCCATGGCAAGAATAAACCAGCCGAATAATGGCTTCAATTGTTGACTGCTGAATCTTCTGGCAAGCCTTTCACCTATAAATATTCCTGTAACCGCGAAGGTAGAGAATAGTAATAAAAATTTCCATTCAACAGGATATAAAGTGATAGCTCCTAAAAAACCAATAAGACAATTGGAAGCAATAATCACCAGCGAAGTGCCTACTGCAACACGAATAGGAAGCTTTACTAAAAACATTAAAGCAGGTATAATTAAAAAACCTCCACCAGCTCCCAGCAATCCCGTTACAAAACCTACTGAACATCCTTTAAAAATTATTTGCGGGTAATTGTACATTGTTTTTTCCGATGAATTAACATCAGGTTTGTTTCCTCGATGAATCATTGATACCGAAGAAACAAGCATTAGTATTGCAAATAATACCATGATGAAAATATCCTTTGTAAACTCAAAACTTCCGATAGTGAAAAGTACAGTTGGTATGATTGGTACTAACCAAAGCTTTGTTAAATAAATCACAACGATGGAAGGAAGCCCGAAAATTAATGCCGTTTTATAATGAACAAGATTGTGACGGGTATATTGAATGGATCCTGCAAAACTGGTAATACCAACTACAAATAAAGAGTACGTAGTTGCTATTTCAGGCCTGATATGCTCGAGATAGACGAGAACAGGAACGGTTAAGATAGAACCACCGCTTCCGATTAATCCAAGGCTTAAACCTATAGTGATAGCAGCAATATAACCCAGGATGGATAAAAACGAAATGCTGAACATGAGCGATGCAAAAGTAGCTGATAACCTTTATTAACTACGGCTGATCAGCTATTATAAAACTTTCAATGAAAAATTAATTACCTCCTATTTCTTTTTGATATTCTTCCCATTTTTTGGTTTTGTAAATATCATCTCCAAAATATTTTAATACTGGCATCAATTGTTCAGGAGTTTGATAACCGGGAAGTGGACTTAGCAAAGCAAACTTCTCATCTAAAAAAATAAATGTCGGATAGCTCATTTGTCCGTTCATTAAAGATAAAGCAAGCTCATTGGCTTTATTTTCAGGTTTATATACAAAACGGTTTCCCTGGAAATTAATGGTGTCTTTCGTTTCCGCATCCAGCTTAACTGCATAGAATTTATCATTCATGTATTTTACTATTGCAGAGTCTCGAAAAGTAGTTGCATCCATGCGCTTGCACCAGCCGCACCAGTGTGTGTATGAATCAATAAACATTTTTTTAGGAGCTGTATTTCCTTTAGCAACAGCATCTTCAAAACCCATCCAATGAATTGGGGCGGATTTATCTTCTACTTGTGCAGTACATGAATTGGTAATAGCAATAAAGCTAAAAACGATGAGAGCGGAAATATAATTCTTGAATGTTTTCATCATTCAAAGATAGGGCATTAGAAAATAAGTTATGAGTTATGAGTTTAAATATGGTCTTGCGTTTAATTCATAACTCAAAACTCAAAATTCATAACTCATCACTTTTTTAAAACCATCACAAAATCTTTCATCCAGAATCCATTGTCAATATCAAAGTCTTTCACTTCTTCAATAACAAATCCTGTTTTAAAATAAAAGTTAATGGCTTGGTAATTTTTTCTGTTTACCGTTAACCGCAAACTATCCAGGTCTTTGATATTGTCAAACACCGTGTTGATAAACCAGGTTCCTATACCGCGATGATGTTGAGTGGTATCAATATATAATTTATGCAAAAAGTAATTTCTGTTATTTTGTTTACTGTAGGAGCAATATCCCACCGGTTTATCATCAGCATAACAAAGCACAAAACAATGACCTTCCGCTTTCATTTGTTTTAATAAAGCATTAGGAGAATACATTCTTTCAAGCATGTATTCAATCTGTTTGTTGGAAATGATTTGGGGATAATGGATTCTCCATATTTTTTGCGCAAGAGAATTGATTAATTGAACATCATCCTTTGTTGCATTACGTGTTTGCAAATTTTGCATCGTACAAAAATGAGATAAAAATTTAACCGTCATTGCGAGGCACGAAGCAATCTCCGATTATGGAACAGATTACTGGTACTTGCAATCAGCGGTATCGCGTACCTTCGCACCCGTGAATATTCTTACTACAGAAGGGTTAAGTAAATCTTACTCTGAAACATCTCTTTTTACCGATTTGTCTATCTCGCTTAGCGAGGGACAAAAAATTGCATTGATTGCCGCAAACGGAAGTGGCAAAACAACTTTGCTCCGCATTATTGCAGGAAAAGAAAAAGCTGACAGCGGAACGGTGTCCATGCGAAAAGATACCACTGTCGGGTATCTTGAACAGGACCCATTGTTTCCACCTGCATCGCTGGTGATGGATTGCATTTTTCAATATGATCATCCTGTTATGCATACCATAGGTGAGTATGAACGATTAATTGATTTGGGCGAGCATGCAGATCCGAACGAGCTGCAACGTGTGATGGATCGTTTGGATGCACTGAACGGTTGGGATTATGAATCGCGTGCTGCAGAAGTGCTTGGGAAGTTAGGCATTCATGATCTGGATAAACCGGTCGGGCAATTATCCGGTGGACAAAAAAAACGCGTAGCCCTTGCACGTTTGTTAATTGAGCAACCTGATTTACTTTTTCTTGATGAGCCAACCAATCATCTTGACCTTGATATGATTGAATGGTTAGAGAAATATCTTGCACGGTTAAACAAAACTTTGTTGCTTGTCAGTCACGATCGTTATTTTTTGGATTCAGTGTGTGATACCATCGTGGAATTGGAACACGGAAAAGCATATACCTACAATGGAAATTACGCCTATTACTTAGAGAAAAAAGAACAGCGCGAGCAAATTGGTAAAGCGGAAATTGACAAAGCAAGAAACCTATACAGGCGTGAATTAGAATGGATGCGAAGGCAGCCGAAAGCACGAAGCACAAAACAAAAAGCGCGTGAGAATAGCTTTTATGATACTGAAGCAAAAGCAAATTCTCAACGCAAAGAAGATAAGATGCAGATGACCATGCAGATGAGCCGCATGGGAAGTAAAATATTAGAGTTGGAAAATGTTTGCAAGGGTTACGATGACAAACAACTGATCAAAGATTTTTCCTACACCTTTAAACGAGGAGAAAAAATTGGAATCGTAGGAAAAAATGGTTCCGGCAAATCTACTTTGCTGAATATGATTATGGGTTTGGCAAAACCTGATAAGGGCAGAATCCGCTCTGGTGAAACAATGGTGTTTGGTTATTATTCTCAGGACGGAATTAATCTGCAGGAAGAGAAACGTGTGATTGATGTAGTGAAAGATATTGCAGAATATGTGGAGACAGGAAGCGGTAACTGGATTAGTGTGTCCCAATTTCTGCTGCATTTTAATTTTGAAGGAAGCAAGCAATATTCATTTGTATCAAAGCTGAGTGGTGGTGAAAAAAAACGTTTGTACCTGCTTACTATTTTATTACGGAATCCAAACTTTTTAATTTTAGATGAACCAACCAACGATCTTGACATTGTTACTTTAAATGTATTAGAAGATTTTTTAGTAGGATACCAGGGTTGCCTCTTAATGGTAACACACGACCGTTATTTTATGGATCGTTTGGTTGATCATGTTTTTGTATTGGATGGAAAAGGAAAAATAAAAGACATACACGGCAACTATACTGATTATCGTGAAATGTTTGCTGATCAGGTTAAAGAAGAATCAGCAACCTCTAAAACACCAAAAGCAGTTCGAGCAGATGAAACAAAAACCAAATCCAATAAACTCAGTTATAAAGAGCAACGCGCACTGGAACAGTTAGAAAAAGAAATGCAGTTTTTAGAAGCAAAGAAAGCCGGATTGATGCAGCGGATGAATGCTGGAGATGCAACACATGAGCAATTAGCGCAGTGGTCAGCACAATATCAGCAGACAGAAAAAGAGATTGAAGAAAAAACTGCTAAATGGTTTCAGATGCAGGAAAAGGGGTAATATGGCAATAGGTTAAAAAGTAATCAGGTTTATTTCTTCTCAACCAATCATCAAAAAAACAAAGAGGGCTTTCAATTGAAACCCTCTTTTATTATTGAATCTTATCAATTTAAAACTGCTCCAGCTTCGAAAAGAAAAAGCTTCCTTCAATGGCAGCATTCTCATCACTATCCGAACCATGCACCGCATTAGCTTCAATGCTCTTTGCATACAACTTACGAATGGTTCCTTCCTCTGCTTTTGTGGGATCAGTGGCACCAATTAACTTGCGAAAACTTTCTACTGCATTTTCTTTTTCCAGAATTGCAGCCACGATATTTCCTGATGACATGTAATTCACTAAATCTTTATAGAAAGGACGTTCTTTGTGAATCTCATAAAATTTTCCTGCAACTTCAGGCGTAAGACGCGTATATTTCATTGCCACAATCCTGAATCCGTCTTTAATTATTTTGTCAATAATAGCACCGGTGTATCCGTTTTGAAGAGCATCCGGCTTAAGCATTGTAAAAGTTTTGTTTGTACTCATTGTTTATCTCGTGTTTTTTTTAAAGTGGCGCAAAAGTAAATCGTTTACCTTTGAAACCCAATTCATATATGATTCCCGTTTTTGATTCCACTGCGTTACTTGCTGTTAAAGAGCTGATAAATAACGCGCAACAAATTACTATTACCACCCATCACAAACCTGATGGTGATGCATTGGGATCTTCACTTGCCTTATGTAATTATTTAAAGGCATTGGGTAAAAATGTTACGGTGGTTTCTCCGAGTGAGTTTCCCGATTTTTTAGCATGGATGAAAGGAAGCAGAGAAGTGATTGATTTTATCCGTTCACCGAAAATTGCAACGGAGCAACTCAATAAATCTGATTTAATTTTTTGTCTGGATTTCAACGATCCCCGCAGAGCAGAAAAAATGCAAACTGTATTAGTGCAAACTACTGCCAAAAAAATATTGATTGATCATCACCTGCATCCTGTAAATTTTTGTGATTATACTTTCTCTTATCCTGAAACTTGTGCAACAGCTGAAATTATTTATCATTTCATCGTTGCGTTTGGTGATAAAAAAATAATTGATGCGGCTATTGCAGAATGTTTATATGCAGGTATCATGACTGATTCAGGCAGTTTCCGGTTTTCAAGTGTTACCCCCGATACGCATCGCGTAGCAGCAGCTTTATTAGAAGCAGGCGCTCAGCATTACAAAGTGCATGAATTAATTTTCGATAGTTTTTCGTTGATGCGTTTGAAGTTTCTTGGCTTTTGTCTGCAAGAAAAACTTACAGTTGTAAATGAATTTAATGCTGCTTATGTTGCGGTAAGCAAAGCAGAGATGGATGCTTATCAGCACAAGACCGGAGACCTTGAAGGTGTGGTAAACTTTGCGCTAAGCATAAAAGGAATTAAAATGGCTGCGTTGTTCAGCGAAGGAGATGGAATCATTAAAATTTCTTTTCGCAGCAAGGATGAGTTTTCTGTTAAAGAACTCGCAGAAAAATATTTTGAAGGTGGCGGTCATCGTAATGCCGCTGGTGGTAAGTCAAAACTTTCATTAAATGATACAGTTGCAAAGTTTTTAGAAATTCTGCCCGATTACAAAGCAGCACTTGTTTCTTAATGCAAAAAATATTTTCTTTATTTGTTATTGTTGGTTTCATGATTATTATATCATGTCGACATTCTTCAAACCAATCTCCAAAACCTGATGAAAATAAAATGCGCGAAAAGCTGATTGACTTAAATAAAGAACGCATTGCAGAGGAGAATGACCAGATTGATGAATACATAAATCGTTTCGGTTACAAAATGAATACTACTGAAACGGGTTTGCGATACACGATATTAAATAAAGGCAAAGGTGAAAATCCAAAGTGGATGTCGGATGTAAAATTAAAATACAGAGTGGATTTGCTGGATGGAACTTATTGCTATAGCTCTGACAGTTCAGGTGTGCTTGATATTAAACTTGGTGAAAGTGATGAGCCCACGGGTTTGCAGGAAGGTGTTCTGAAATTAAAAGCAGGAGGAAAAGCTTTATTGATTGTGCCTTCTTATCTTGCTTATGGATTAACAGGTGATGGCAATAAAATCAATGGAGCACAATCATTGGTTTATAATATTGAATTAGTAGAAATAAAAAAATAAAATGGGTTTACGATTTACAGTTTACAGTTTACGGCTGCAATTAATTGCGTTTATTATATTGTTTAGTTTAGGATGCAATAAAAAAAACAACTGGAAAAAAACGGATACAGGTTTACAATATAAGATTTTTGAAGATAAAGGTGGCAGCAAAGCAAAAGTGGGTGATGCATTACAATTGCATCTCATTTATAGAAATGGATCTGATTCGGTTTTATATGATTCAAAATTTTTAGGCGATGCATTTATTTTCGAGCTTACTGACCCTCCGTTTAAAGGAAGTCTTGAAGAAGGATTTACTATGATGGGTGAGGGTGACAGCGCTGCATTTCTTGTTACAGCTGATTCCGTTTATAAGAATGTTTTTCAGCAGACAATGCCTGCACAAATGCCTCATGGGTCAAAGCTGCGTATTGATGTTAAGATTAACAAACTTCTCACTCCTTCTCAGTACAAAGCGTTATTGCGGAAGCAGGAAAAATCACCGGTATGGAGTGAGGACGAATTGATTAGTAAATACATGTCAGACAATCAACTCTCTGCAATACAGGAGAGCAGCGGTTTGTATTTTATTTCTTTTGTGGATGGCACAGGCAATCAACCACAGGCGGGTGATGATGTGGAAGTGAGTTATCTGGTTCGTTCTTTAAATGGTGAAGTGTATGATGCATCAGAAAAAGGTTATCGTTTTAAAATGGGTGATACCACAATGGTGAAAGGATGGAATGAAGGCATCTCAAAAATGAGAGAAGGAGGGAAAGCCCGATTTATTGTTCCATCTAAACTTGGTTATGGAATAGCGGGTAACGGACAGGTTCCGTCAAATGCAACTTTAGTTTTTGATGTGGATTTAATTAAAATACACCAACACGGAAGCTTATAAAAACCGAGAAGCTTTTAAATAAGATTGATCGGGATAAAACATAAAAAAACAAGATCCGTCTTTAATCAGATTGATAATGGGTTCTGATAACTCCTCTGCAATAGCAGGACAACCCTGGCTGCGACCAAGACGGCCATATTTTTTTATAAAATCCTCGCTTACATAAGATGCACCGTGAATCACGATGGCGCGGTTTTCTGCGTTGTCGTTAATTCCTTTTTCCTGTCCTTTTAATAGAAGACTCAATCCATGCTTTCCATTATAGGTTTCACCTGTAATATAAAATCCGAGACTCGATTGATAGGATTCTGCTTTATTGGAAAATGCCTTTGCAAATTCTTCGCCTGAATTTCTGCCATGAGCAACGTAAGCATTCATCAGCAGTTTGCGTTTTTCAATATCAATAATGTAAAGGCGTTTTGAATTGGATGATTGAGACAGATCAACAATGGAAAGCACCCCTGATTTCTGCAGATTATTTTTCTTTTTTAGTTCATTATAACCTGCTAATGCTTTTTGAAATGTTTCTGATTTTAATCCAACGGCTGATAATTGCAATTGATCATATAATGAAACAGCATTAGGTTCGATATTTTCTTTCTCGGCATTATTATTTCCTGCATTCAGTGTGAGTGCAGATAAAAGAAGAGAAAAAAATATAATAATTTTCGAACCGTTATTTTGCGGTTTTTGCATGTGGGAAATTTAAGTTACAGATTAATTGTTTTGGACAATAATGTAACTCAAAGGTATGGAGGTCACTCTTAAATAACAAAAAAAACTTACAGGTTCATTAATTTTTTTAATCGCTGATTATGTCCATAAATATCATCTCTGAAATTAAGCTTTCCGTCACCATCAACCCATGCAGTGAAATAAGCAATATAAACAGGAACTTTATTTACGAGCTTCACCGTTTTTTCTTCTTCTGCATTCATCGCTTCCTCAATTTTTTCATCGGTCCATTCCGGCTCATTGCGCAACAGGTATTTAGCCAGTTTTAATGGTTCTGATAAACGGATGCAACCATGACTGAAAGCACGGTCAGTTTCATTAAAGAGAGATTTTGCTGGTGAATCATGCAAATAAATATTGTGTGAATTAGGAAGTAAAAATTTAACGCGACCTAAAGAATTATTGCCTCCCGGTTTTTGTCTGATGATATATGGGAAATTTTCTTTCACATCTTTCCAGTCAATATCCGATTCATCTATCGCTTTGCCTGATTGGTCAACCACTTCCATGTTATGATTAGCAAGATAATTTTTATTTTTTACCATCCCAGGTGCAGTTTCTTTCTCAATAATACTTCCCGGAATATTCCAATAAGGAGCAAACACAATGTACTCCATCACATCATTAAATATTACTGTGTTGTTTGAATCATTCCCAACCACCACATTAGAGCTCCATTGTTCTTTATCATCATTATAAACATGAAGCTTATATTCAGGAACATTCACAATCAGATTATCACCTTTTAAATGTTCAGGCATCCAGCGGTATCGTTCCATGTTTAAAAGTATTTCGCTGATGCGGTCTTTAACAGAAATATTTAATTCATCAATTGTCTTGTCAGCAATAATTCCGTCCGGTTCAATACCATTTCGTTTTTGAAATGACTTAACTGCTGTTTCCAATTCATCGTTAAACATTGTGGTGTTATCATTGTTATCTAAGTCACCCATTAAAAATAATTCCTGTTTAACAGAACGAACATCATTATTGTCATCACCAATTTTAAGTTTTTTAATGTCAGGTGAAAGCATTGTCCATCCTCCCTTGCTCTCAATTTCTATGTATTTAATCAATTGTTTTTTAAGCAATCCATATTGATAATATACAGGTTCATAAGTGGCAATGACTTCCTCGTTGATAGTGAGAAGTGAATCAAGCAAATGAGGAAGGTCAATATCTTTTCTTTTAATCAGCCATTTGGATTTCTTCAGATATTCATCGTTAGTTCCATTCCAGTTATCGGATGCAAATTGAAGGAAAACAGCAGTGAATAAAAAATCTGTGTTGGCAGCAAGCGAGTCATCTGTTTTAAATCTCAACCGTTTCCGGAAAGCTAACTCATTTAAACTTTTCAACTGCGCTGCTTCCTGTGGCGATGGATTATAACTTCCTGTCTGGTACTCGTTTTGTAAGCGTGCTAAAAACTTTTTTGCATGATTATTAAGTCCACGATTGTTAAGCCAGGAAGCAGTATAATTTCTTTTCTGATAAAAAGCAGCGATGTCAACCTTATATGGTTTCGCAATGGAATGTGTTTTTATAAATGCAGTTAGTTGCTCTTGACTAAAAATTAAATTCTCTTCACTTTGACGGCAGGATAAAAAATACAGGCTAATAAACAGAAAGGATACAATGCGGAATTTTCTCATACACAAAATTTATAGCTTGCTTTTAAATCTTTATGCCATACAAGGTGTATGCTTTCTGAAGTTTGCTTAGAATTGATTTGATTTGCCTCATGAAGACAATGAACTTTCTTTTAAAACTTGTGGTAACAACACTTGTTATTAAGATTATTCTGCTGTTTTTTTTGAACGATAACCTTTCAATGAATCCTGATGAGGAACGCAATTTTATCATTGCACAAAATCATCTAAATGGATCAGGTTACACCATTTTTAATCCGGAAAAACAAGTGTATGAACCAACGGCTTTTCATGGTTCGTTTTCGGTTTTTGTTTATGAATCACTTATAAAACTTAATATAAAAAAAGAATTCTGGGTTATTTTTTCATTAATCTGTTATTTGATTCTATTTGGCATTTCCATTTTTTGCTTTTATAAATTATCATTAATTTTTTTACTGAATGACAAGTATGCATTATGGGCTACTATCACTTATTGTTTTTATCCATCCACATTGATTTATCTCGGCAGCACTATCTCTTATGAAAATTTTTCTTTGTCATTATTAGTAATTATCATCTATAAGTTGATAAGAAGTTACAGGCAAGGTATTATTAAATCTGATTATATTATTATTCCGGTTGCCGTGAGTTTAAGTTGTTTATTCAGGCCTAATATAATAGCGGTTTATACATTTTTATTTCTCGCTTATGTTTTGATTGTTTTAAATCATAAAAAATTTCAAAATACATTAATGGTCTTAATTGTTGTCTTATTTACGGCAGTATCACATCTCTCTTCATTACAAAAAAATAAAAAATTATTTGGCAGTTATATCTTAAGCACTGAATCAGGATTTGCTTTTTTGCTGGGACATAATCCTACAGCAAGAGGAGGATGGGCTGGTGACTGGCAACAATCCGGCAGCAGCTATTCTGCATTTGTTCATTCAAAAATTGCAAATTACGAATCATTAAATGAATATGAGAAAAGTGTAGCATCAGAAAAATTAGCTACAAAATGGATCATACACAATCCTTTAATTGATTTAAAACTTGAATTAAGAAAACTCGCAATTTATTTTTTACCTCAAAATTTTAGTGCTATAAAAACCTGGAATTGGTATAATCCAATTAATTTGGTAACACATATTTTATTTTTATGTATGATATTCTTTAAACTATTCAAACTGAAATTTACTGTGGATGACTGGATGATGCTTATCCCCGTAATCGCATCCATTGCTATTTGTATTTTATTTTTTTCGGGTTACAGATGGCGTTATTATGCAGAACCATTTATGATAATTTATGCATGGCAATTCATTGGTCATTTGCAATATCGCAAGCTGGTGGAAATTAATACCATAATAAAATGAGAAAAATAATTCGTTGGTTTTAGAATAAAGTACCATAACAGTGGAACACATACACGACAACACAGCAGCAGAGCTACTCATGTGCAGATTCTAAGAAACCATGTGCAGCATAAAACCCTCATTACAGACGGTAAATAAAACTTAAACAGGCTCTGATAAATTTTTATGATTCATTATCCAATTGGTAAACTAAAATGTTTGTTGATTTCTACCTTTGCACCTCTTAAAAATTTTCATGGAACGTAAAATACAATCAGCTTTGATTTCTGTTTTTCATAAGGATGGATTGGAACCAATTATCAAAGAATTAAAAGAGCTAAATATTAAAATGTACTCCACCGGAGGCACACAGGATTTCATTCAGCAATGTGGAGGTACAGTAACAGCAGTCGAAGATCTTACTTCTTATCCTTCCATACTTGATGGAAGAGTGAAAACACTGCATCCAAAAATTTTTGGCGGGATACTGGCACGAAGAGAAAATGAAAATGATCAGGCGCAATTACAAAAGTTTGAAATTCCTTCAATTGATTTAGTAATCGTTGACCTCTATCCATTTCAAGATACTGTTCGGAAGTATACCTCCCTCTCCTTTGAAGAGGGCCGGGGTGAGGCGGAAGAGGCGATAATTGAAAAGATTGATGTGGGCGGAATTTCTCTGATTCGTGCAGCAGCAAAAAATTTTAATGATGTTTTAATTATTTCGTCACGCGGGGATTATTTTTTTCTGCAAAACATATTGGAGAAACAAAAAGGAATCAGCTCTTTGGAACAACGAAAGCAAATGATGGTGAAAGCTTTCGCTGTTTCTTCAAAATATGATAAGGCTATTCAAAATTATTTTTCATCAACGGAAGAACAATTACAGGAGACATCTCCCCTCTCCTTTCAGCCGTTGTTGGAGTTTTGTACAACAAAAACTATGGTTCAGTTGTTGGTGTAAAATACAAAAAACGCAGGCGACTTTGGGTAAGGG
>JANLZB010000089.1:0-29429 GCA_031366005.1 Bacteroidota bacterium
ATTGGTTTTGATTTCGCCATTTGGCTTTTCCCAAAAGAAGGGGATTGAACTGCTCGATTCCCTCTTCTCAGTTTTAAAAAAAGAAAGTGGAAACGCAGCTGAGGTAAACACCCTTAATGGGCTTGCTTTTGAATTCAGAAATAATAATCCTGATACATCCATTTATTTTTCCAACCGGGCGATTGCACTTTCAATCAAGTTGAATGATAAAATGGGAAATGCAGATGCCCATCTGAACATTGGCTCGGTACAAGTTAATTTAGGGAACTACACGGAGGCATTGAAAAACACCATAGGGGCAATTAAGATATATGACGAATTGCTCTCTTCACAAAAATCCGGAGACAGCTCAAAAATTCTGAAACAAAAAGCGAGGGCTTTTACCGTTAACGGGAATATCGGTTTTAACCAGGGCAATTATCCCGAAGCACTCAAAAATTATTTTATCTCCTTAAAAATCAGAGAAGAGATAGGAGATAAAACAGGTGTTGCTTCTGTTTATAATAACATTGCAAGTTTGTATGTAGAGGAAGGAAACTATCCGGAAGCGTTAAAAATTCATTTGACAGCTTTAAAAATAAGGGAAGAGCTTAATGATAAAGATGGCATTGCCACTTCTTACAATAATATCGGTAATGTTTATGACGGAATGCATAACTACGCAGAAGCGCTCAGGATGCATTTCGCTGCTTTAAAAATAAGAAAGGAAATAGGTTATAAAAAAGGCATTTCTGATTCTTATAATAATATAGGAGGCATTTATAATGTACAGGGAAAATATACCGAAGCGCTGACTAATCATTTAGCCGCTCTGAAAATAAGAGAAGAAATAGGCGACCAGCAAGGGCTGGCTACTTCCTACAACAATATTGGAAATGTGTTTCAGCAACAAAACAATTATACCGAAGCACTGAAAAATTATTTTGCTGCTTTAAAAATTGCAGAAGAGATAGGAGACAAAGCACATCTCTCTTTGGTCTGTGTAAGTATTGGAAGTGTATATGTGAAGCAGAAAAAAAACAGCGAAGCTTCCATTTATCTAAATAAAGGTTTATTGTATGCAAAAGAAATCAATGGTCTTGATTATTTCAAAAACGCTTATGCGGGAATAGCTGAGTTAGACAGTTCGCAGGGAAATTTTAAGCAGGCACTGCAGCATTACAAATTATACGTGACTTACCGCGATAGTTTGTTCAATGAAGAAAATACAAAGAATGCGGTGCAATCGCGAATGCAATTTGAGTTTGATAAAAAAGAGTCTATTGTAAAAGCAGCACAGGAAAAAAAAGATATCGTTGCACAACAGGATATAAAACATCAGCGAAATATCCGCAACTCCACTTTTGCAGGGCTTGCAGTTGTTCTCTTATTCTCCATGGTAGTTTTTCGCCAGCGTAATAAAATTGCTAAAGAGAAAAATCGCAGCGACCAGTTGGTGATGGATAAAGAAATATTGATTAAAGAAATTCATCATCGGGTAAAAAATAACCTGGAAGTTATCAGCAGCCTGCTCGAATTGCAAAGCGAAGGCATTGATGATGAAAAAGCAAAAGCTGCTGTTATTGAAGGGCAAAGCCGGGTTCAATCCATAGCACTTATACATCATAAACTTTACCGGACCGATGATATATCAACAGTGGAGTTTAAAAATTTTGTAAATGATTTATATAAGCAGGTATCAGGCGTGTTTAAAAAACCCAATACTGAAATAGAATTTCAAATAACTGCAAGCGAAACTCAAATCAGTATTGATGCAGCCGTTCCAATAGGATTGATATTAAATGAACTGTTTACAAATACTTTCAAATATGCTGTGAGTAAAGGAAAAACAAATCATATCCACATTCAATTAAATGCAACCGATAAAGAAGGATTCCATAAAATAATTTATCATGATAATGGTCCGGGCCTGCCTGCTGATTTTGATATTCATAACTCAACCTCGCTTGGAATGAAGGTGATTCACCTGCTCACAAAACAACTTGGGGGCAAACTGAATTTTTTTAATGATAAAGGAAGTGTGTTTGAGGTTCCTTTTAAAATTAGTGTATGACAAATTGCACTGATTATATTAGCTCGTAACAGATACGCAGATTTACAGATGAGAACAGATTTTTATGGAGATTAAAAACAGCAATCTCACTTAATAAAAACTTTACTGATAACCGTAATCTTGACGCAGTCAATAATCTGTTCCCATCAATAAATCTGCGTCTGCTTCGTATAAGTTATAAAGATGGTTAATAACGGTGCAATTTGTTATACACCCTTTAACATGATGTCATAAACATAAACTTAATAAAATTAACTTTGTGTATTCAAGTTTTTTCTGACAATCATTCTGATGCACACTGAAATAAAAATAGGAATTGTTGAAGATGAATTAATCATTGCCGAAAAAATCAAACGCTTTCTTTTGAGCGTGGGTTATTTTGTGTGTGAACCTGTTTCCAATTATGATGATGCTTTGGAAATGATAGCAAAGGAAAAACCGGATATACTTTTGCTCGATATAAATCTGAATAATAAAAAAGATGGAATTGATCTTGCAAAAAAAATCAACGAACAATATCATCTGCCCTTTATTTTTTTAAGCGCCTATAGCGACAGCAAAACAATTGAGCGCGCAAAAATTGTAAAACCCAATGCTTATCTTGTAAAACCCTTTACAAAGGAAGAATTGTTTGCTGCAATTGAAATTGCATTTAGCAATTACACTACAGCAAAAAATTCAGAGCATTCCGTTTATTTTATGCCACCACCGAAAAATTTTATTTTCATCCGCGAAAGCAACCGTTTTATTAAATTATTGTTTGATGAAATCGTTTATGTGGAAAGCCGCGAAAATTATGTTGTAATTCATACCAAAGAAAAAAGAAGCACCATCTTAAGGTCCACCTTTACCGATTTTTTATCGCAGCTTCCGCTTGAAAAATTTATAAGAATTCATCGTGGTTTTGTTGTGCAGATTAGTTTAATTGAAAATGTTGAACCAACAGAAATTTCAGCTTTTGGTTTTAAAATTCCAATAAGTAATAGTTACCGAACCGAATTATTTAGTACCCTCGGAATAAAGGAGTAAAGCGACCTGTGAAGGTTAAATTTAATTTTCCTGTTATTAATTTTTGCAATCAGTCACCGGTTATTTACATTTCGTCACAACACATATCCTAAACCGTCACAAAATTTTCTTTTCTAGTAAATGGATATTCATATTTGATTCGCAACTATAGTTAAATTAAAATTAAGCTACTGCAATTAAAAATATTCCCAATCATCCCGCTGATAAGTCATCCTAAAAGCTATCAGCGCTGCTGAAGAGGAGGTGCAATTAAATCCGCAGGAAACTTAATAAGTGGAATAATGGGAGGCGGCACTGTGAGCCAATGATCAGAATGTAGAAATAAATCAAATAAACAAATAATTAAACTCTTAAAATTATGTGTACACAATCAACTTTCAAAAAAACTTTAGCAAAATTTAGTGTAAGAATAGCATTCCTATTGTTTATGCTTAATTCTCTTTTTGTTAGCGGTCAAGGTAGCAGAAATGCCAGATGGACTGAAATGAGTAAAAATAAAAATGCGACTTTCTACGATGTGCAGAAGAACTTTAATAAGGAGTGGAAAGGGAAATTAAAAGAAATGGCAAGGGAAGAAGGTAAGGTTGAGAATGGAATAGAAAAAGAAGAGGGTGGCTTTGAAGTTTATAAAAAATGGGAGAGCTTCATGGCTCCGCGTGTTTATCCATCGGGTGATATGTCGTTGCCATCAACTAACTATGAGAAATTTATTGCATGGCAGCAAAATCAACAGCAAAATAATAGAGGCGGAAATCCTTCTGCTTTAAGTACGGGTAACTGGACTTCATTAGGACCTGTTGGAAAACCAGGAGGATGTTTACAATGTACGGGTGCAGGCCGGGTTAACTTTGTAAGATTTGATCCAACTAATTCAAATACATTGTATGTTGGTGCACCTGATGGTGGCCTATGGAAATCAACAAATGGCGGTACATCATGGACTACCAATACTGATTTTTTATCTGTCATTGGTTGTTCCGATTTAGCAATTGATCCTACCAATACCAACATCATGTATCTTGCTACTGGTGACATTGAAGGAGACAAGAATTCCATCGGGATTTTAAAATCAACTAATGGCGGAACTACCTGGAATGCCACAGGATTAACTTTTGCTCCGTCAGATTTTACACGTATATGCAAAATACTGATGAATCCTTCCAATCCTTTAAATATATTGGTTGCTACTAACGCTGCAATTTACAGATCCACAGATGGCGGTTCATCTTTCACCCTCACCCATTGCTGCACATCTTTTAAGGACATGGAATTTAAACCAGGCGATCCTAATACATTATATGCTGCCAGTGATGAATTTTGGAAATCAACTGACAATGGTGTTACATGGAATCAGATTACTTCGGGCTTACCAGCCATTGCTAATATCCAACGTATAGCTATTGGGGTTAGTGTCGCCAATCCTGCTTATGTGTATGCCTTAATAGGAAATGCTGCTGACCAATCTTTCCTTGGCTTATATCGTTCAACTAATAGCGGAACATCATTTTCACTTCGTTCATCAAGTCCTAATTTATTAGGTTATGATCCAGATGGTTTGGATGCAGGTGGACAAGCATTTTATGATTTATCAATAGCAGTAAACCCTACCAATGCCGAAGTGGTTACTACCGGTGGTGTAAACCATTGGCAGTCCACTAACGGTGGAACCAATTGGACGATTAAAACATATTGGTTTGGTGGTGGAGCAAATCCTCCCTTTGTTCATGCTGATATTCATGAAATAAATTATTTGCCCGGTAGCGGCACCACTTTTTTCTCCTGCAATGATGGTGGGATTTTTAAAACTACCGATGATGGAACTACCTGGGCAGATATAAGTAATAATCTTTCTATTTCTCAACAAGTAAAAATCGGGCTGTCAGCAAGCACTGCTAATTTATATATAGCCGGGATGCAGGATAACGGAACCAATTTAAATTCAGGAAGCACATGGACCAATGTTTACGGTGGAGATGGTGGTGAATGTTTTATTGATCGAACAAATAATAGTACTCTTTATGCTTCTTATGTATATGCAGCATGGAAACGTTCCACTAATGGCGGCACTTCATTCACTGCCATTACTACAGGGCTGCCGAATGGCAACACTGCTGATTTTTACAGTACTTGGCATCAGGATCCAGTTACCACCAACACGCTTTATTCAGCAGGATATCCTGCATTATACAAATCAACTAACCAGGGAACTAACTGGTCTGCTTTAGGAACTCCAACAGGCTCAGGAAATATTGTTGACTTTGCAATTGCTCCAAGCAGTGCAACAACTATTTATGCTATTAAATATAATGCTATTTCGAAATCCACTAATGGAGGCACTTCATTTGCAAACATTACTGGTACGCTTCCGGTAGCAAATGCTGCGTTAACAAACCTTTGTGTGTCTAATACTGATGCGAATAAAGTTTGGGTCACCTTTTCAGGATACAGCGCTGGAGAAAAGGTTTTTAAATCAACAAACGGAGGTACTTCATGGACTAATATTTCAACAGGGCTTCCTAACTTACCAATGAACACTATAGTTTATAAAAACAACAGTGTAAATGACGAACTATATGTTGGGGGAGATTTAGGAGTTTATTACTTTGATAATACATTGGCATCATGGGCGGCATTCAATACCAGTTTACCTAATGTTTCAATAAGGGATTTAGAAATATTTTATCCTACAAGCAAATTAAGAGCTGGAACTTATGGAAGAGGTACATGGGAAAGCGATTTGTATACTACAACTGCTTGTGGTACTCCCGTAAGTTTATCAGCAACATCCATCACTCAAACAACCGCTACTTTAAATTGGGGTGCAGTAGCATCAGCTACGAGTTACAATATTCAATATCGTGTTTCACCTGCAGGTGCCTGGACATTGGTTACCTCAGCTACTAACTCCAAAGCGATTTCAGGATTAACAGCTAATACGGCTTACGATTTCGAGGTGCAGGCTGTGTGTACTTCTGCAGGAACTTATTCAACGGTCTTTACTTTCAGTACACTTGCAAATAGTTGTGGTACCCCAACAAGTTTATCAGCCACATCCATCACTCAAACAACTGCTACTTTAAATTGGGGTGCAGTAGCATCGGCAACAAGTTACAATGTTCAATATCGTGTTTCACCCGCAGGTGCCTGGACATTGGTTACATCAACTACTAACTCAAAAGCCATTTCAGGATTAACCGCTAATACTGCCTATGATTTCGAGGTGCAGGCTGTTTGTACTGTTGCCGGCATTTATTCATCAATCGCAACCTTTAATACGCTTGCAACTGGTTGCGGTACTCCGATGAGTTTATCGGCTACATCAATCACTCAAACAACGGCTACTCTAAATTGGGGTGCTGTAGCATCAGCTACCAGTTACAATATTCAATACCGCGTATCACCAGCAGGTGGCTGGATATCTACTACATCCACCACCACATCAAAAGCAATTTCAAGCTTAACAGCTAACACTGCTTATGATTTCCAAGTGCAAGCTGTGTGTACCACTGTGGGAGCATACTCTTCTATAGCCACCTTTACAACACTTCCTGTCACTACGGGATGTGGAATACCGGCAGTACTATCAATAACAGGTATTACTCCAACGAAAGCCACATTTAATTTGGGAACAGTATCAGGTGCAACAAAATATAATGTATCATACCGTGTATCAGGAACCACTGCATGGTCAAGTAAAACCGTTACAACTACTACAGTAAATTTATCAGGTTTGTTTTCCGGTACTATTTACAATTACAGGGTACGAGCCTATTGTACTGCCTGGGGAGCCTATAGTGCAACTCAAAATTTTACTACTGCAGCTTTACCAACGGCTTGCAACGGTACTGATTATTATGAGACAAATAACACCATTTCTACAGCAGCGCCAATAGCACCAAATACGAATATTTATCCTAAGATAAGCAGTGCAACTGATAAAGATTATTTTAAAGTAACTACCACTACTTCTGCACCTAAAATGAAAATTGATCTGGATGGGCTTCCTTTTGATTATGATGTAGAACTCTACTTAAGTTCAAGCGGTGCATTGCTTGGCTCTTCGGCAAATAGCGGCACCACTGCTGAGCAAATAATTTACAATGCAGCCACCACCGGAACCATTTATAAAGTACAGGTTTTTGGTTACAATGGAGCTTTCGATGCCTCTAATTGCTATCATTTAAGAGTTAGCACCAGTGCCTCTAACTTCCGCGAAGCAGATATAAGTATTGAGCAAGACGAACAATCAGACGTTATGAATTTGTATCCAAATCCTGCAAACAATCAATTAACTATTGATTTGCTTAGTGATAAAAATCAAACTACAACTATCAATGTAGTAGATATGTTAGGACGTAGTATTTTAAACATTAAAAAAGATTTATCAGATGGACAGAATAAATTAAAGGTTGATTTAAGTACTATGCAACAAGGAATTTATACTGTAAGGGTTAATATGAATCGTAAAAACGTGATGCGTAAATTAGTTATTGAAAAATAAGAAATAATAATTTTTTTAAAAGAGAGGCTGTCCCAAAAAGGCAGCTTCTTTTTTTTGCACAAACAGCATTTAAAGCTGTATTGGGATAAAAAATTCAATTGAGTTTCAGCCGTTGTTGGTGTTTAGCGTTTCGCACCAACAACAATCCGCACTTAGCCAAGAGATACTAAGAAAATTTGTGTGGTGAGTTTTGCATATTTGGTTGAAGCGCGGCTGCAATACATTTGTATTAATATTTATTGCGCTTTTAATTCTTCTGCTTTGTTCAGATAAAATTGCGCCTGTTGTGCGTTACCTATACTCTGGTAAGTGATGCCGATAAAATAATAAGCCTGCTGATAATTAGGATCAATGGTGATAGCACGGTTAAAATTATTGATAGCTGTATTATAATCTTTTTGCATCCCGTAACAACTTCCAAGATTTGCAAATGCCTCCGCATAATTCGGATTAAGTTCACATGCTCTGCTAAATGCTTTAATTGCTTCTGAATAATTTCCATGTTTAAAAAACACTGTTCCTATATTATTATGCACTGTAGGGTCAGTAGGGTTGTACTTTAAAGCCGTTTCATAAAAATAAACTGCTGAATCAGGTTTGTTAAGCCGGTCATATATTACACCTAACTGATTCCATGCATCAGTAAATGAAGGATAAATACTTACTGATTTTTTTAACTCAGCAATACTCACCTGCATAATGCTGTCCTTTTGTTTTGTTGACATCTCCTTTGTAAACTCTTCTTTGTTGATGTGGTTTCCAAGATAATAATGAGTGCGTGCACTGTTGGGTGAAAGATGAACATCATTACTATAAAGTGTGTAATTAGATTTCCATACCGGGTTTCGCGAAATGGTTTTTACACCAAATGCAATTACAATTAACAGTGAAAGCGCAACGGGTTTAATATTTTCTTGAAAGAAATTTCGGATAGATTGATAAGAAACCTGAACTGCAGAAATTTTTGAAATTAAATATCCAATTGCCAGGCACCATCCAAGTGAAGGAGTAAACATCAAACGTTCGCCCATGGAAGTGCCTATGAGAATAAAAATATTGGAGGATAATGATGCAGTGATAAAGAAAAATAAAATCCCGAATGAAATCCAGTTTCTTTTTTTGAATTGCCATATTGCTAATACTGCCAAAGCAAAAAATAATGTAAATGATACAATGAAACGATAATCACTTAACCCGATGATTGAAAGCTGGTATGCTGAATAATCAAAAACCAATGGATGTGGAAAGAAAAAGAGCTTTACATACAAGCCCATGATAAAAACAGCCGTTGCAAAACGATGTGCAAGATCAGGAGCAAGCACCAGTAAGTTATCAATACCTGCATGAATTTCTGCTGCGGCCAGTCCGGTAACACTTCGCCTGATAAGAATAAAAATAATAGCAACAAAGAGCAATGAAAGAAAAGTTCGCAGCTGAATTTTTTTTGGTGCATCAGTGAAAAAATAAACTGCCAATGGAAATACTCCCATAAATGTGATGGAAGATTCTTTACTCATCAAAGCACAGAAATAAAATAAAAGTGCGAGAAATAATTTTTTGACTTCTGCTTTCTGCGCGTAATCATAAACATATCGCAACGAACAAATGCAAAAGAGCAATCCAAGAATCTCATCAAGACTTTTAATATTAGCCACTACCTCAGTATGTATCGGGTGCGCCATAAATAACAATGCTGCTGCAAAAGCAAATACTATATTTCCTTTTGAATAAAGATTTAATGTATTGAATAAAACCCAGCCCGTTAATGCGAAGGCAATCACATTCGTCCAATGTCCGATGGAAGGATTGTTAGGAGACAATGCCCATTGAATTGCAAAAAGTGATTTTGTTATGGGACGATATAAATCATCAGAAACAAAAATATATCCGAAGCGATAAGTAGTTTTAAATATAGTAGGTAGGGCTGACCAGCCTTGTCTTGTAAGTTTGTTTTCTAAAATGATGCTGTAGTCATCAAGCACATAACCATGCCCAAGTGTGTTGGCATACAATATAAAAGCACACAACGAAACAATTAAACCTAACCAGCGGAGTAAAATTTTATCTTTTGAAATTTCTTTAATAACCTGCTTACCCGCAGACTTTGGAACTTCTGCAGATCTTTGAAATTTTTCTTTTTTGGTCAGCTTACGTTGCATATACTTTCATGATTATGAATAACGTGGTTCGTCAAAATCTCATCATCACTTTTTTACCTCAGTGCTTAATTTCACACTGTCACTTTTTGCTTTCGCTTCAAATTCTTTAATCAGCTCACCAGGAGACTTGCCAAGGTTTGCCAGAGAGACTCGCACATCATTTGCTAATTTATGATCAGGATATTGTTCAAGGAATTTTTCATAATATTCTTTTGCTTTTGGTATATCATTTAATTCTGTTTCAGAAATAAATCCCTGCAGAAATAAAGCAATAGAGGTTTTAGAATAAGTGGGATAACGCTGAATCCGCTGATATAACTCAATGGCTTTTTCAGGCTGATGAATCCCGTTTGTTAAGTCTGCTGCGCGAAATAAATATTCAGCACTCATTGAATCATCCTGAAATTTATCTGCGTAAGCGAGATACTGGTGAATTACATCAACAGCTTTTTGTTTGTCAGGTACAGCAGCTGAATCATTTTTTAATTTTTGCTCAGCGGAAGCAATATCATTTTGCATTTTTTGTTTTCCGCTTCCGCAAGAAGCAATCAAGAAAACACTTGCTGTGAATATTAACAATAATATATTTTTCATCTATCTTTTATTTATTTAATTCAAAATTCATAACTCAAAATTTAAAATTTTTTAAAATGGAGAATCTTTTTCTTTACGCATGTGATTGAATACAACCTTATCCATCATGCCCGGAAAAAATTTATTCATCCATACGGTAAGCTTTCCATTGGTTGTCAAAAGTAAATCACGTTTGCGTTTTATCACTGCATTATAAATAGCATTTGCAACTTCATCAGCACTCATCATATTTTTTTCATCACGTGGCGAATCGCCCTGTATTTTTCCTTCAGCATTTAAAGCTGTATTGCGAATATTTGATGAGGTAAATCCCGGGCACGCAACCAATACATGTAATCCTGTGCTTAAATTTTCTGTGCGTAAAGATTCTAAAAAACCTTCCATCGCAAACTTTGATGCTGAATAGCCTGTTCGTCCGGGTAATCCTTTTTTTCCGGCAACGGAAGAAATGCCAACCACACTTCCTTTGCTCTGCAATAAGTAAGGCAACGCATATTTGGTACAATAAACAGTTCCCCAAAAATTTGTTTGCATCACACTTTTAATAACTTTTAAATCGAGCGAATTAAATAATGCCCGCATGCTTATACCTGCATTGTTAATCAGCACATCAATTCTTCCAAATTCTTTTACAGTTTGGTCAATCATTGCTTTGCATTCTTCTTCAATTCCTGCATCACAACTAATTGCAGTTACCCGAGCACTTTGTTTGGAGAATTTTTTTATTTCTTCTAAAAGTTTTTCCTTGCTGCGTGCAGTCATTACTACATGTGCTCCTTCTTTAAAAAATTTCTTTGCACAGGCAAGTCCGATTCCTGAAGAAGCTCCTGTAATAATAACCACTTTATCCTGCATCATTGAACGCAAATGTATATTAATCTAATTTTGGTGCAAGCCCAGAGGCAACTATATGCAGTTAATCGAAGTTAAAACTACGCGTGATATAAAAGATTTTTATCATGTACCTTTTATCATTTATAAAAACATTCCGCAATGGATTCCTCACCTGAAACAAGACGTAGAAAAGATTTTCGATCCTGAAAAAAATAAATTAATTAAGGATGGAGGTGAAGTAATTCGCTGGTTATTAAAAAATGAAAATGGAGAATTGATTGGTAGAGTAGCGGCATTCTTTCATCTTGCCACAGCAAAATCATTTGATCAACCTACAGGAGGAATGGGTTTTTTTGAATGTGTGAATGATGAGCAATCAGCTTGCAAACTTTTTGATACGTGCATAAGCTGGCTTCAATCAAAAGGAATGGAAGCCATGGATGGTCCAGTGAATTTTGGAGATAGAAATCAATTTTGGGGATTGCAGATTGATCGTTTTGATGAGTCACCAATTTATCCATTGAATTATAATCAGCCGTATTACCGTCAATTTTTTGAATCCTATGGATTTCAGGATTATTTCAAACAATTTGTTTTTTGGCGGGATATACGCGTACCTGCTCAACCTATTTTTATACGTAAGTACAATCAGCTTAAAAATGATCCTGATTTCAGCATGAGCAACATTCGTGGAAAATCTATAGAAAAAATAGCAGAAGATTTTCGGGAAGTTTATAATGGTGCATGGTCAGGTTTAGCGCATTTTAAAGAAATGAAACCGGAATCAGCATTAAAGCTTTTGAAGTCAATGAAGCCGGCTATTGATCCTGATATAATTATTTTTATTTATCATAAAAATAAACCCGTTGCTTTTTATATTAACCTTCCTGAGCTGAACCAGATATTCCGTTATGTAAAAGGAGACCTGAATTGGTTAAGTAAATTAATTTTCGTTTATCATAAATTTAAGAAAACTCCAACAAGAATGACAGGAGTTGTTTTTGGAGTTGTAAAAGAATGGCAGGGAAAAGGGTTGGAGGCAGCATTGATAGTGTATGCGGAGAAAACCATTGTTCCGCAAGGACATTATAAAGACACGGTGTTAAGCTGGATTGGAGATTTTAATCCTAAAATGATTAAGATTACCGAAAACCTGGGAGCTACATTGTATCAGACATTTATCACCTATCGCTATCTTTTTGATCGAACAAAAGAATTTAAACGGGCTCCCATTCAATAAAAATGAAATACTTTTTATTGATTACCAACAGTTTCACTGTATGTTGAATAATAATTCAATGATTTTGGATTTAAAAGAATAGAAATCCTATTTTTGCGCGCGCTTTTAGCCTACATGACTAAGAGTTGACCAAAGATCGAAAGATCCGATTCCGTAGCTCAGCTGGTAGAGCATTACACTTTTAATGTAGGGGTCCTGGGTTCGAGCCCCAGCGGGATCACCACCCATTAGTAGTCAAAAAGCCCCATTAATTTGGGGCTTTTTCATTGAATTGCAGATGATAATTTAATCCATTATTTTAGGTAGTAATTTTAACTTGGTCAATTAAAATTATAGATGCAAATATTAATCATTAATACTTAATCGTAGCCGTGTTGCTTCAATTTTTTTTCTCACGTCTTGACTCACCGGAAGTTTATCCACCAAGTTTAGATGTTTTCAAGTGATCTTGTTTGCTCATTAATGCAAAATCTATTTTCTTTTTTTTAGGTTTGGTCATGTAATACAAAAAGGTTCCATACGACTCTTTGTTTTTATTGATTTTTTCGTTTTTTTACTGACGCTTTCTGTATTTGTAATTGTAGGTTTGGTGTTTTGAATTCTTGATGGTGTTGAATTTGAATTTTTGTTGTTTGCACTCTTAGAGGGAATGTGCAGAGTCTAATTTTTTTTGATCGGTTCCTTCTTTTTATAAACAATAGGATTTAAACTTGTATTTACATTCTTGAAAATTGCAATGCAGATAATGTATCTAAAAAATAATATGGCAATTGAATTATATAATAAAAGCATCAATGAGCAGCTCAGGGGGATCAGGCCAATAATTTTGTTTAACAGTTTCTCTAACGTTTTTGGCATAAAAGTTTTATAAAGAATTTTGCAGCCAATACACAAAGGATTAATTTATAATATTTTTTTAGCCACGTTGCACAACAACGTGTATAAGTTAAAATTTACAAAAGTTTAACTGGCTTTTCAGGCATAATTTTTTTTCATAGCGATTGATGGCTGCAACAACAGACAAAAGAACTCAATGCCGTAAAAAGTTTTTACGTTACTTCAAAAAGGGTTTTTATGATCCTACATATATTGCTTGGGAAAGAAATTACAAATGGCAGGCGCATGAGGAATGGATGGTTCAATTGAACAAGAAAGAATTTGCACGTCTGCTGAAAGAAAAACAATTTTCAGAAATCGCTCTTCGTGCGGTACGTATTGAAACAAAAACAAATCTTTTATTCTCCTTTGAAAAGATGGCATTGCGTGATGCAGTAAAAGGAGAGGTGGGAGCCAAAGCATTTGCCAATGGTTTATATGATTATATCTATGGAGCACAAAATATTCAAAAACGCTTTGAAGATTTTGCTAACGTGGTTGCATCGTTACCAAGAAAACAGACAAGAGTTTTTACATGGCCGCTTCTCACAGTGTTTGGGTTTATTGCAAAGCCGGATGAATTTATTTTTTTAAAGCCCCGTGTAACGCAGCTGGCCGCATCGAACTATGGTTATGATTTTGAATATCATTCAAAACCTAATTGGGAGACTTACCAAAGCCTGCTCGATTTCGCTGTAGAAATAGGTATGGATAATAAAGATTTAAAACCCCGAGACTACATTGACTTGCAATCTTTCATTTGGGTGCTAGGATCGGATGAGTATTGATAAAGTTTTATAAAAAAGCGGAGTTGATACAACACTTTTATTAGTGTTTTATTTCTGCAATAAAATTTACTTCCCTAATAGCAAACGCTTTTTTTTATTTTCATTCTCCTTCAAAAAAATTCTGCAATTAATTTTCTACGATGTTTTCTTGTAATTGAAAACTGCCCAACAGTTTAATACGATAGCAAAAAGTATAACTTTTAATAAATGATATTTTATGTCATCAAACCCACTTCCTTTTAACACAATCATCCGCATCACATCAATCATATAAGTTACTGGGTTTAGTTTCGCTATCATTTTTGCCCATCCAGGCATGCTATCAATGGAGGTGAATAAACCGCTCATTAAAATAAAAATCATCATAAAGAAAAAAGCAATAAACATGGCTTGTTGCTGTGTGTCGCAGTAGGTAGATATCAATAAACCAAATCCTAAAACTGCAAAAAGATAAACTGCAACAAATCCATACAACAATCCCATACTTCCGAGTGGAACAATACCATAAACCAACCATGATACTGTTAAACCTAATGTAAATACAATGAGTCCAAGAGCCCAGAATGGAATGAGCTTACCCAGTATAAACAAATGTTTTTTAATTGGTGTAACATTGATTTGTTCTATCGTACCTATTTCTTTTTCTTTAACAATATTTAATGCAGAGAGATATCCTGCAATCATCGTTAATAAAATAGCAAGGATACCTGGCACCATAAAAAATTTATAATTCATTAAAGGATTAAACCAGTTAGAGCTGGTTATTTCAATCGTTGGTATTGTATTCAATTTTGAGGGAGATACAAGTTGTAATCGGATTTCTCCGTTAAAATCTCTGATAATTGTAATGAGATAAGAGCCGCCCAAATTTGCTTTTGTTCCATTGATTGCATTTACTGCAATAAATATTTTTTGTTGATTCTCACGAATTAAATTACGCTCAAACCCTCGCGGAACTTCCAGTATTAAATCTGCTTTATCTGCTTCAATTAATTTAAGAGCTTCTGTAAAGGAAGCATTGTAACCTGTAAGTTTGAAATAACCAGATGCAGTAATTTTCGAAATTAATTTTTCGGAATAACTTGAGTGATCATGATCAACAATGGAAAGATTAATATTTTTTACTTCATAATCTGCAGCCAGCGGAAGTATTAATAACTGCACAATAGGAACTGCTAATATTATAGCAACAATTGATTTGTTACGGAAAATCTGCCTTAATTCTTTTTGTAAAAGATATTTTAATGTCTTCATCAGATTAATTTTTTATTTCTCAGGCTAAACGGATTTTAAAATTTTTCATACTCACTACCAGAAAAAATAGTGTCATGCCAAATAAGATTATTGTTTCTTTCCAGATAGCAGAAAATCCCACACCTTTAATCATGATTGATTTCACAATTATGTAATACCATTTTGCTGGCACTATATTGGAAATTATCTGAAGAGCCAAAGGCATATTTTCAATCGGAAACATAAAACCACTAAGCAATATTGTTGGCAGCAGCATTCCCATTAATGAAATCAACATTGCTGTTTGCTGTGAATCTGTCCTTACTGAAATAAGTAATCCGATTGATAAACAGGTGACGATAAATAAAGTGGTTTCAGCAAAGAGTAAGAGTACACTTCCGTTAATGGGAAGCTCAAGAACAAAAACGCTTAACAATAAAATGGTAACCACATTTACTAACGATAAAATAAGATATGGTACTGCTTTGGAAATAATAACAAGTAGTGGTTTAAAGGGAGAGACCAATAGAATTTCCATTGTGCCGGTTTCTTTTTCTTTTACGATCGAAATTGCAGTCATCATAACGCACACAAGCATCAGCACTAATGCCATCACTCCAGGAACGAAATTGTGAACACCTTTTAACTGCGGATTATACAACATGCGTATTTCTGGAATAATTTGATAAGGTTGTAATGCAAACTTGTTTTGTTCAATCTGATAATCCGTTATTATCGATGTGACATAATTAGTAAGTGTGTTTGCCGTGTTTGGATCCGATGCGTCAGTAATGATCTGAAGAGGAGCTTTATTCTGATGCATCAAATCGTGATAAAAATTTTCGGGAAACACCACAGCCATTTTAATTTTACCTGTTCTGAATGCAGCTTCAATTTCGTTTCTGCTCATTACGATTTTTTCAATCTCAAAATATTCGCTTGCTTCTATTTTTGAAATGATTTGTTGTGTTCCAATATCTTTTGCATAATCCACAACAACAATATGTGCGTTTTTAACTTCGTTGGTCAAAGCAAAACCAAAAATCATTATTTGTACAATGGGCAATCCAAACAAAATGAGCAAAGTTTTCCTGTCACGAAACACATGCGTGAATTCCTTTTTTACGAATGTTAAAAACTGTTTCATTTATTCAGTTGACAATTGAGAGTGGAGAGTTGACAGTGATTTTTATAAGTTGACATTTGATGGTGGAGAATTGATAATGAACTTCATTAATTGAGAATTGAGAGTGGCGAATGGACAGTGAGTTTTTTTAATTGACAATTGATGGAGAATGGATAGTAAATTCTTCTTGCGAATCATTCTTTATTTTCTGTTGAGGTTTTCTTTTGTTGTCTTAACTATGCTTATTAACATACGGAGGAGTTCTGTGCAATCAGCATTTATTTCGTTGTGCATTTTCTCTTCAAGATATTCCGAATCTCTTAATAACATTAGCCAGTATTCAGTTTCATTCGCTTTCTTCAATGCAATATTCATTTTATTTAAGAAATCAGCTTTTGATTGTGCATGTTCTGCTTCCTTAATCAATGCACCTATTGCAGTTCCGCTTCTTAATAACTGCTTTGAAAGCACAAACTCTTTTTTGTTTTCACTAAGAAATTTGTATGTCTTTATTATTTTAATGGCAAAAGCATAAGACTTAGCTCCAACTCCATTTTCCATTTTATTTATTTATTAATTATCATTATCAACCATCCATTTTCAATTCTCCATTGTCAACTGTCCACTCTCTACTCTCCACTCTCAACTCTCTTCGATCCTCTCGCCAATTCAAAAAATACTTCATCCATAGAGTTTGCATTAAATTGTTGTTTTAAATTACCTGGTGTATCAAGCGCTCTTATACGACCATCAACCATAATGGAAATACGGTTACAATATTCTGCTTCGTCCATATAGTGTGTTGTAACGAAGATGGTAACTCCGCTGTCAGCAGCAGCATATATCAAATCCCAGAATTGTCTGCGTGTAACAGGATCTACACCACTTGTCGGTTCATCTAAAAAAACAATTTTAGGCTGATGCAGCACTGCAACAGAAAATGATAATTTTTGTTTCCAGCCCAATGGAAGTGATCCGACTAATTTATTTTTTTCGTTTTGCAATCCCAGTTGCGTTATTAGCGCTTCGCTTTTTGATTTTATATTTTTATCACTCAAACCATAAATGCCACCAAAGAATTTTATGTTTTCTAAAACCGTTAAGTCTTCATACAATGAAAACTTCTGACTCATGTAACCGATATTTTTTTTGATCTGTTCTGCTTGTCTATAAACATCCAAACCTGCAATGTTTGCTTTTCCTGAACTGGGTGTCGAAAGACCACAAAGCATTCTCATAGCAGTAGTTTTTCCTACACCGTTAGCTCCGAGAAAACCGAATATTTCTCCTTTGTAAACTTCAAAAGTGATTTCGTTTACCGCAATGAAATCTCCGAATCGTTTAGTAAGATTTTCTGTTTTGATAACTGTTTCTTTCATTTCAGTTCTTTAATAAATTAATAAAACAGTCTTCAATGGTTGGTAAAATGGATTTCATTTCCACATTAAGGTGTTTGTTGTTTTCAAGATGTTTCAATAAAGCGGCTCTTGATTGTTCATCATCATTCGTTAGAGATAAATGCAGGTATTCACCAAAAGTGAAACAGCTCAAAGTGTTCTGATAGCTTGTTAAATCTTTTAGCAAGCTATACAAGTTGTCCGCTTTGATTTTATATAATTTATGAGGAAAAGATTTTACAATTGCATCAGGGGTATTGATTGATAAAACATTTCCGTGTTGTATTAAAGCAATTCTATCGCATAATGAAGCTTCGTCCATATATGGAGTGGAAACAACAATGGTAATATTCTGCTGCTTTAATCTTATGAGCATTTCCCAAAATTCCTTTCTTGAGACTGGATCAACACCTGTTGTAGGTTCATCTAAAAATAGTACCGTTGGTTTATGAATAAGTGCACAACAAAGTGCAAGCTTTTGTTTCATACCACCAGATAATTTACCTGCTCTTCGTGTTTTGAATGGTTCTATCTGAACATAAATATCTTTTATCAATTCATAATTTTCTGCTACACTTGTTGCGAATACAGTTGCAAAAAAATTCAGATTTTCTTCAACCGTTAAATCAGGATACAAAGAAAATTTTCCCGGCATATAGCCAACATTATTGCGAATGTGTTTGTAGTCTTTTACAATATCGTGTCCATCAACTGACGCATTTCCGCCATCAGGTAACAGCAAAGTAGTCAGCATACGAAAGATGCTTGTCTTGCCTGCACCATCGGCACCAATCAATCCAAATAACTCTCCTTTGTTAACAGAAAAAGAAACATTGTCAACTGCAACTTTTTTTTCTTTTCCATAAGTCTTTGTAATGTTATTAACCACAATAGCGTAATCAGTGGACAATGGAGAGTTGACAGTTGACAGTGAATGTTCGCTATTCATTTTTTTTGTTTCCTTTTCATTTAATTGTCCATTATCAACTCTCCATTGTCAACTATAGTTTAATATCCCTAATCAGTGGACAATGGAGAGTTGACAGTTGTCAACTATAGTTTAATATCCGCATACATTCCAATTTTCAGATAGCCATCGTTCTTAACCGCTATTTTGATTGCGTACACTATGTTTGCGCGTTCATCTTTTGTTTGAATTGTTTTGGGTGTAAACTCAGCCTTGTTGCTTATCCATTGAATCGTACCGTTATATTCTTTGTATTTACCATTTGCATCATCAACCAAAACCTTTACCTGTTGATTGAGTTTTATTTTTGAAAGCTGATTACCTGTAATATATCCCCGTAGTATAAGTGTTGACAAATCAGCAATTTTATAAAGCGGTTTACCTGTTGTTGCCATTTCATTTACTTCAGCATATTTTGCAAGCACTGTTCCATTTACATTATTAATAATCCGGCATTTTGAAATCTGATCATTAACCTGATCAATTTGTATTTGTAATGGATTTACCTGTTGTGAAATATTTTCTGTTGTGATTCCCAATGATGATTGTTGTGCCGCAATTTGATTTTTAATGAGCTCAACCTGGGCATTTATATCCTCCAGTTGTTTTGCTGTTGCCGCATCTGCCTGTAATAATCTGTTGATTCTTTCCTGTTCTTTCTCTGCTGTTTTCAATTGTGTCTGCAGCGATGACAATTGTTTTTTAATATCAGGACGTTGACTGAGTGTAGTTTTTATTTGTGCTTCCAGTTGTTTCTTTTTCAGATAGAGTTGTACACTGTCAATGTAACCGATATAATTACCGGCTTTAATTGTCTGTCCTTCTTCAATATCAAATTGTTTGATTAAACCGGTTGCTTCTGCAGAAACAATTGTTTCATTAGCTTCAAATGTGCCTGAAGCATCGTAGTTATTTTTACCATTGTTACATGCTGTAAAAATTATAATTATCAATGTTGTGATGAGTTGCATCGCTGACAGTGTTTTTTTATTTCTATTGATGAAGGCCATTGTATTGATCTTTAAAATTTCAATTTATTTTTCATTATTTTGAATTGATAGAAAGAAATAACTCCTTTTTATATTGCTATGAATAATATTATACAAAGTAACATCATCCATACCGCAGATCACAATTTAAATCGGGCAGCTGAAATTTATCTTTATTAAAAAATTCTTCTTGAAAAAAGAATGATGCTTAAAAATTTTTTTTTAAATGGAAGTAAGAGTTTCAATCAATTAATAATTTATTCACAATTAACTGATTTTACTGTTTCAACCAGGAAATCCCACTCATTGAATCTATCTGATAAAAAATTGAGTATGGGATAAAAACTTCGGGTTTTGAAAAAAGAGTCCTATATAATGTGCCCTCTGAAAAATAAAAAATCCGAAAGTCATTGATCTTTCGGATTTTATATTGCTATTTGGTAGCGGGGATAGGACTCGAACCTATGACCTTTGGGTTATGAGCCCAACGAGCTACCTCTGCTCCACCCCGCACTGTTATTGTGGGTGCAAATGTAATTTTTTTTTGATTGCAAAACTTTCATTTGCTAAGAAACTGTTTAAATTTTGTTCAGAATAATTTTTATGGAAGCAAGTTGAATCATTGCTTCGCTTGTATCTAATAAATATTCATAATCTTTTCCGAGCCTTGTTGTGTTTTCAACCAGGAGAAAGTTCTTTCTATTATCCAACGCTTAGGCAAGACTTCAAATTTTTTCTGTTTATCGGTTCTTAAAATAATTTGTAATAAATAACCGAACATGCTTTTTACTTGCTCTATAATTTCTCCTCTGTATCCGCAAATTCTTCTTCTTACAGATGAACAAAAATATTTGAATTCGGTTTTTGAGTTTGGGTGTTAAAACGCGGAAGTCAGGAAAAAATTGCATTCCATATCTCTCTTAAATCATTTTTTCGCTTGCGTTCGCTTTGTGGTATTAAATTTTTTATACTTTTCCACTGGGCATCTGTTACATCTGTTGGATACATTTTTTTGAGATTTTAGTCAATCCCTAAGAAAATGAGTCTTTCTATTTGTTTCCGATGCCCTTTAATCTTTTATTTCACATAATTTTAAACAGCTTCTAAACTTATTTTCAATATTTTGATTAAAATATTATTTTCAAAACCAATCACTTAAACTATTTATCCAAAATATTATTTGGTTTATATTATAAACCACTTTACATTTGCGACTTGTTTATGAAAAAATACTTACTTATCTACTTCATTATTTTAATTCCTTCCTTGCTGTTTGCACAAACCAAACTCAGCGGAACTGTAAACGATCCCAAAGGAAATCCGTTACCGGGAGTAAATGTTTTTATTAAAGACACTTATGACGGAGCTACCACTGACATTAACGGCCATTTCAATTTCAGTACGGATGAAACAGGAAAGCATACAGTTGTAATGAGTATGATTGGTTTTGAAAATCTTGAAAAAGAAATTGAACTTAATGGAACAGAAATCTCAATCAATACGAAGCTGAAAGAACAAGCAAATGAATTAAACACAGTTACGGTTACTGCAGGATCGTTTGAAGCAAGTGATGAAAAGAAAATGGTAATGCTTCGTCCGTTGGATATTGTTACCACTGCAGGAGCAGCCGGAGATATTTACGGAGCATTGCAAACATTACCCGGAACTCAACAAATTGGAGAAACAGAAGGTTTATTCGTTCGTGGAGGTGATGCAAGCGAGAGCAAAACTTTTATTGATGGTGTGCTGGTTGACAATCCTTATTTTACCAGTGTGCCTGATGTGCCGCAACGCGGACGTTTTTCTCCTTTTCTTTTTAAAGGGACAAGCTTTAGCACCGGTGGCTATTCTGCGCAGTATGGTCATGCGTTATCATCTGCTTTAATTTTAGATAGCCAGGATTTGCCAGATAAAACAACCACTAATATTGGTTTGATGAGTGTTGGCGGAAACATTGGCCACAGTCATCGTTTTAAAAAATCAAGCATTGGAGTGTATGGTGGTTATATTAATCTTCGGCCTTACTATGCTTTGGTTACACAAAACCGGGACTGGAAAAATCCTCCGCAATCATATAATGGTTCTGTTATTTTTCGCCAGAAAACTTCTTCAACAGGAATGTTAAAAATATTTGCAAGCTGGGCTGGGAGTGATCTTTCCATCTCTTATCCTGACCTTAATGATTCCACTCAATCAAGAAGAACAGATTTCATTTTGAACAACAATAATTTATTTGCAAATGCTTCTTATAAAGAATTGCTTTCAAAAAAATGGACCCTGTTTGCAGGAACTTCTGTGAGCTGCAATCGCGACAAGATTAATATTGATACAAATTCTATTATCAACCAAAATGATTTATACCAGGGACGCTTAACATTATCCCGTTCACTCGGTGAATTGTCAACTATTCGTTTTGGAGGTGAATATCTGATAGCAGATATTCATAACAGTTATACTATTTACAAAAGCACTTTCCATGACAATGACGTTGCAGGCTATGCAGAAGGAGATATTTACATCACGCATAAAATTGTTTCACGTGTTGGAATGCGTGTAGAAAACGCTGATGCAATTAATAAAGTAAATATTGCTCCGCGTGTTTCGCTTGCATACAAAACAGGTAAGTTCAGCCAGTGTTCATTTGCTTACGGAGATTTTTATCAGAACCCTGACTACCGTTATGTGCGTGATCCAAACAACTTAGGATTTGAAAAAGCTACACATTATATTCTCAATTTTCAACATGTTGATGACAAGCGGACTTTTCGTATTGAAACTTATTATAAGCAATACAATAATTTATTACGCACCATTCCTGATACAATGACGAATGGAACTGGATATGCACAAGGCATTGATGTTTTCTGGAGAGACAAAAAAACGATTAAGTATGCTGACTATTGGATCTCCTATTCATTTGTTGATACAAAACGTAAATACCTTGATTATCCTGTAAAAGCAACACCATCATTTGCTGCAACACATACAGTAAGTGTAGTGTTCAAATATTGGTTTATGAAAGCGCGCACTTCTTTAGGCTTCACTTATTTATTTTCAAGCGGACGGCCATACACTAATCCCAACACCGGTGAATGGTTATCAGAGCGAACAAGACCAGTTCATAATTTAAGCTTAACAGCAAGTAAGCTAACAATGATAGGAAAACATTTTACAGTGCTTGTTGCTTCCATAGGAAATGTGCCGGGAATTAAAAATGTTTACACTTATCGTTATAGTGATGATGGCATGAGAAGGCAGGAAGTTGGTCCACCGGCATTAAGAACTTTTTTCATAGGCTGTTTTATAAGTATAGGAGAAGACAGAACGGATGATTGAAGGAAGAAGGCAGTCTTCAGTCGGCAGTTGACAGTTGGCAGTTAGCAGAAAGAGTAAGTTCATTAGAATAAAAATGGCAATTCAACAATAAATCAATAGAACAATAAAACAATAAAACAATTTAACAATAAAACAATTTAACAAGTCAACAAGTCAACAAGTCAACAATAAAACAAGTCAACAAACAAATAAAAAAAATGAAAAAACTACTCACATTAATGATCGCAGTGTTAGCATTGAATGCTTCTGCACAAAATTCAAAATTTGAAAAAGCGATGATGAAAAATGTTTCCATGATGGACACAGCTTCTACAAAAGAGACATGGCAAACTATCACTAACAACGTAGAACGCATGGCTGCAGCCGAGCCAAAAGAATGGCTTGCACAATATTATGCTGCCTATTCAAACCTGTTGCTGGGATTGCGCCAGGCAGACAACACAACTAAAGACAGTTATTACGATCGTGCAATAACTTACATTGACAAGGCTGATTCTATCAAACCTGATAACTCAGAGATTTATGCATTACGCGGCTTTGCTTTATCAATGAAAATCGGAGTTGATCCAATGAACCGCGGTATGACTTTAGGTCCACAATCTGGAGGATACATTTCGCGCGCAAAAGAATTAGATCCCACCAATCCCCGTCCATGGATGTTGCAAGGACAATCTGCTATGTACACACCGGAACAATATGGTGGAGGAAAAGCAAAAGCATTACCGTTGCTGGAAACAGCTATTGAGAAATATAAAAATTTTAATTTGGAAAATCCTGTTATGCCACACTGGGGAGAGAAGAGGACGAAAGATGTATTGGAACAATGTAAAAATATGTAACCCTGCATACGAATTAACGAATCTGTAACGAATGATACGAATGCTTGCGACAGATATTCGTATTTGATTCGTTAATCAGTAACCAACATTTAAAAAATTAAATCATGGAAACAAACGAAAACATAATGACTGAGCAGGAAAGCTTGCAAGTAATTCAGCAAATGATTCAATCAGCAAAACAGGAATTTCATGACAAGAGTTTTTACTACTTGTTGTGGGGATGGTTGGTGTTCCTTGCCAGCATCGGGCAGTTTGTATTGATGTCAATGGACTTTGCACATCCTGAAATAGTTTGGATGCTGATGCCCTTAGGCGGAGTGATTACAATGATATATGGCCGCAAAGAAAAGCGTCACGAAAAAGTTAAAACATATTTCGATGAGTTTAACAAACATGCGCTTGTTGCTTTTTTGGTTTCGCTGTTTATTGTTTTAGGTTCACAACAAAAATTGCAAATTAATTGTTATCCGATGTTAATAATGGTTTATGGAGGATGGCTTTATATTTCCGGAGGTGCGTTGCGTTTCAAAGCATTGATGGTTGGTGGAATGATCAACTGGATATTAGCTGTAGCATGCTTCTTTGTTGATTTCAAAATTCAATTATTGTTGCTTGCAGCAGCAGTGTTGTTAGGTTATATTATTCCGGGATACATGTTGAAAATGCGTTATCAAAAAACGCTGGTTACTAATTAACGAATCAGCTACGAATGTTACGAATAATTGAAATTACCTCCATTTCTTAATTACCTTATTACTTTGTTTAAAGATCTTGATCCTTTATTACATCAACAGCTTCGCCTTTCTGTGATTTCACTTTTGGTGAGTGTTAAAGAAGCGGAGTTTAATTATCTGAAAGAAAAAACTGCAAGCACTGCAGGTAATCTTAGCGTACAGATTAATAAACTAGCTGAAGCAAATTACATTACTGTTACCAAAACTTTTCGCGATAACTATCCGTTGACCACATGCAAGATTACTGCAAAAGGAATTAAAGCGTTTGAAACCTATGTTAAAAACCTGAAACAATACATCAATCTTAAAAAATAATATTACAGAGATAATTGTTTGCTTTGAATTGTCGGGGTGAGAGGATTCGAACCTCCGGCCTCCACGTCCCGAACGTGGCACGCTAACCAGGCTGCGCTACACCCCGAAATAAATATGGATTTTCTATATTAAAAACAACAAATCAAAATTACTATTTAGTAATTAATCAAGAGTTCTATATAGAGTATATATACCTTCTCGTCATTTAATTTATTTGTTAATTTTTATAAAACAAAAAAAAATGCGATGCAAAACTCTGCACCGCATTTCAAAAAAAATAATTGTTAATCTTTAATCTACTCTATCATGCAGGAACGGATTATTCGGTCTCAGCTCCGGCTTTTTATCTTTATCATCAGTAGTCAACGTGTAACGTGAAACATTTGAGTCATTAGATGCAGGTACATTGTCCAATTGTATATTTCTTCTGCGGTAAGCAGGTTCTTTTTCAAGATCTAAAATTCCATTAGGCGAATTCAATTTGTAGTTTGTCTCACGGATTTTCATCAGCCGCTCACGGGTGCTGCGGAATAATTCTTCTTCCGGAGTTAATACTTTTGGTTCCTGCGGTCTGGCTGCAGGGATTTTTTCTTCCTGCAATGGAATAACTGTTTTCTGCGGCTCTGCCTTCGGAATTTCAAGATTTAAAGTAAGATCAATCTCAATTGGTTTCTCTTCTTCTTTTACTTCTACAGGAGCCTCAGCAACGACCATTGGTTCCGGTTTAGTTTCTGAAACAGGTTCTTGTATTATTTCCGCTACCGGCTCCTGAATTATTGTCATTGTCTGTTCTTCTTTAACAATTGCAGCCGGCTCTTCTTTCAGGAATGAAACGATTGGTTGCTCTTCCTTTTTTGTAACAGGAGTTTCAACTTTCAATTCTTCTACTTTAGTTTCCTGAATAATTGGCTGAACATTTGAAACTGCTTCTTTCTTTACTTCCATTGTTTTAACTGCTGGCTGCTGGCTGCTGCTGGCTGCCGACTCTATTACAACCGGTTCACGGATAATGAGTGTTGGTTCTAATGAGTGAATATGAACAGGCTCTTCATTTTTCACAACTTTTTTTTCAACAACAGGAACAGCTACTTGCTCTGCCGCTTTTTCAGGAGTTAATACATGCACTATACGCTCTGGTTTTTTATTCTGGTCAACAGAAATTTCAGTATTAGTTTTAAAACCAGTCGCAATAATTGTTACACCGATTTTATCACCCAATGCCATATCCGTTCCTATACCCATAATGATATCTGCCGTTTGTCCAGCTTGTTCCTGAATAAAATCTGTGATCTCTCCCACTTCATCCATTGTGGCTTCTCGTTCACCGGAAGTGATGTTTAATAAAATGTAACGAGCGCCTTCAATATGATTATCATTTAATAATGGAGAATCAATTGCGTGCTCTGCGGCTTGCCGTGCGCGGAATTCACCGTCAGCAGTAGCAGCACCCATGATGGCAACGCCACTATCTTTCATCACGGTTTCAATATCTGCGAAGTCAACATTCACCTGCATCGTGACGGTGATGATTTCTGCAATACTCTTGGCGGCAACGGTTAGTATATCATCAGCATGAGCGAATGCTTTGCTCAATTGCAGATTGCCATGTATTTCCCTGAGTTTGTCATTGCAGATAATCAACAACGCGTCAACATTTTTTTTCAATTCTTCTACACCAAGCTCTGCCTGCTGTTTACGTTTACGTCCTTCGTGCACGAAAGGAATAGTAACGATACCAACAGTAAGAATACCCATCTCTTTTGCAACACCTGCAATGATGGGAGCTGCACCGGTACCAGTACCACCACCCATACCGGCTGTCACAAACACCATCTTGGTATTATTTGCTAATAACGATTTTATTTCGTCAATGTTTTCTATGGCAGCTTTTTTTCCAACCTCAGGTAGGGATCCGGCTCCGCGGCCTTCAGTAAGACTGGGCCCTAATTGAATTTTTGCAGGAACAGGACTTATTTCCAATGCCTGTGCATCAGTGTTGCATACTAAAAATTCAACACCTTTAATACCTTGACGGTACATGTGATTAACAGCATTGCTGCCACCACCGCCCACTCCTATCACTTTTATAATAGAAGGCTTGTCTTTAACGAGTTCAAATTGCATGATATATTTGATTTAAGATTTTTTATTTATGATTAATGGATTTACTATTTATTTTTATTTGCTCTCTTCGCCTCACCCCTGCCCCTCTCCAAAAGGAAAGGGAGCTGCGCGATATATTTGTCTCTGATTTATTTTTTTCTTATGGAATTTTTTTCTTCCTTTTTATTTTCTTGCCGACTGCCACCGCTGACTGCCGACTTATTTCACTGCCGACTAAAACTTAGAGTCTTCTCCTTCATCGGTAAACAAATCCTTACCCTTATTGAAGAATACATTAAACCAGCTTCCCTTATGCTTTTGTGCAGGTGTGTCTGGTGTAGCAGTGGTTGAACGTCTCGAACGTGTCTTTTCCAAATCGTTCAATCCTTTTATTACCAATCCAACACCGGTTGCATACATGGGGCTTTTTACTTCGTCCATTCCTTTGCCGAGATGTTCATTAGGATAACCGATTCGCGTATCCATTCCGGTTATGTATTCAACTAATTGTGTGATGTGTTTTAATTGTGCGCCACCACCTGTCACTACAATCCCTGCAATGAGTTTCTTCTCAAAGCCAGAACTTTTTATTTCGTAATAAACGTTTTCGATAATTTCTTCTACACGTGCCTGTATAATAGATGCTAAATTCTTTACAGAAATTTCTTTTGGCTCACGTCCGCGCAAACCGGGAATAGAAACAATTTCATTATCCTTCATTTGCTTCGCGAGAGCAGAACCAAATTTCACTTTCAGTAATTCAGCCTGATTGCGGATGATGGTGCATCCCTCTTTGATATCATCAGTAATCACGTTTCCACCAAAAGGAATTACAGCAGTGTGACGAATGATGTTGTCTTGAAAAATTGCAATGTCTGTTGTTCCGCCACCAATATCAACAAGTACAACACCTGCTTCTTTTTCTTCTTCTGTTAAAACAGCTTCTGCAGATGCAAGTGGTTCAAGAATTAAATCAACGGTTTTTAATCCTGCTTTCACCACGCATTTTTGAATATTGTTTGCGGCAGTTATTAACCCGGTGATGATGTGACAATTTGCTTCGAGCTTGATACCACTCATGCCAATCGGGTCTTTCAAACCTTGTTCGTTGTCAACAATAAATTCCTGTGGTATCACATGGATTATTTCTTCACCCGGTGGCATGGCGAGTTTATACATGTCATCTACAATCGCATCAATATCGCGCTGACTAATTTCATCCATCGTGTTGCTTCGGATAATCATTCCACGGTGCTGCATACTTTTTATATGCTGACCTGCGATGCCGACATGCACATCACTAATCTCCACTCCTGATTTTGATTCTGCTTCTGCAACTGCTTCCTTAATTGAAGCTACTGTTTTTTCAATATTGGCAACCATGCCACGCATCACACCCAATGATTCAGAGCGACCCATGCCTAGCACTTCCACTTTACCAAACTCATTTCTGCGACCAACGATGCACGCAATTTTGGTGGTTCCGATGTCTAATCCTACAACGATTCCTGTGTGTTCCATTTACGATTTAATTTTTGTGCAAACCACCTGGTTGCGATATTTAAGATTGATAACACTGTAATTATTCCAGCCCGTTTTATTTAAACCTTGTGTATAAAAAATCATCAGCCGACTAAATTTTTCTGTTAAGTTTTCTGCATCACCAATTACAATGCGATGGTTGCCGATACGCGGAATGAGTTCCAGTTCCTGGTTCTCGTTTACATAAATCTGTTGCGCTTGCGCATTCCAAAAAGTATCCGCTTCAATAAATTGTGCAAGCTCATATACTTGCTCAATCATCGGTTTGATTTGTGTAGTTGTATCATCAATGTTTGGTGCAACATAATTTATTTTTCGTTCGGTGTAACGGTCGAAGATGAAACCATTCGCCACCAACACCGGAGGCGAATATTTATCCGACACCGGCATGAATCCACCTCTGTCGTCAATATAAAATTGTTCATCTTTCATAGTAATAATTCGCACCAACGGATTGCGTTGTGTAACGCTCACGTTGAGGTTTCCATCAATGGTTGAAAATACTTCTGCCTTCTGTACAAAGGGATTGCTCATGATAATTTTTTCTAACAACGTAGTGTTGATAGTTCCGAGCGGTTTTCCAACCAGTTTCTCCTTGCTTTTGATGAGTTCTAAAATCTCTTGTTCATCAATAAAATCATGCTGCACATTTTCGTTGAAACTGATAAAAACATGCTTGCATTTTAATTCCTGTTGAACGTGATTAACAAAACCAAGTGTCACCAACAATCCAACGCTCATGATGGTCCACATGGAGAATATGAGGAGTTTTTT
>JANLZB010000027.1:0-15777 GCA_031366005.1 Bacteroidota bacterium
CATGCTGAACTTGTTTCAGCATCTCTATAATGAAATCATTTTTAAATACTAATTATTCACCAATACTTTTTCAAACACTTTATCAATAATTGTTTTCTGTTCTTTTTCGTGTTGCTTGTGAGAACCTGTTGCGGGACTTGCACTTTCAGGACGGGAAATTACTTTCAGATCAACTTCATTAAACACGCGTAATAAATAACTCCATGCTCCCATGTTTTCCGGCTCTTCCTGCACCCAGAAATATTCTTCTACCTGTGCATATTTTTTCAGAAGTGTTTTTATCTGATTGAGCGGAAGCGGATACAATTGCTCCAAACGGATGATTGCAATATCTTTTATTTTTTCCTGTTCCTGACGTTCTAATACTTCGTAATAAATTTTACCTGTGCAAAAAACCAATCGAGTTACATCTTTTGCATTAACTGAAATATCATCTATCACCTCTTTAAAACCACCACTTGCAAAATCTGCAATAGCAGAAACACATCGCTGATGACGCAACAAACTTTTTGGAGTAAATATTACCA
This sequence comes from Bacteroidota bacterium, assembly GCA_031366005.1. Classification (GTDB taxonomy): domain Bacteria; phylum Bacteroidota; class Bacteroidia; order AKYH767-A; family OLB10; genus JANLUX01. Next base: position 528 of record JANLZB010000027.1, read on the forward strand.
ATGGTTTTCTGAAAGGACGTGCAAGCTGCCTGCGAAGTAAATGAAAGAAATTTGCCGGAGTGGTACAATTGGCAACCTGCATATTGTACTCTGCACACAAAGCTAAAAACCGTTCCATCTTACCGCTGCTGTGTTCTGCTCCTTGTCCTTCATAACCATGAGGCAACAACAAAACAAGTCCGTTCATTCTTCTCCATTTATCTTCTGCACTGCTTAAATACTGGTCAATGATAATTTGCGCACCATTGGCAAAATCACCAAACTGTGCTTCCCAAATTACCAGAGAATTTGGTGCAGCGAAACAATAGCCATAATCAAAGCCCATCACACCATACTCACTGAGCAAAGAATTGTAGATATAAAAATTTGCCTGCTTCTCATTCAGGTTTGCAAGAGGCACATATTGTTCTTCGCTATCCTCCACTCTTATCACTGCATGACGATGAGAGAAAGTTCCGCGTTCCACATCTTGTCCGCTCACACGAACCGGGAATCCATCATTCAATAATGTTGCATACGCTAATAATTCTCCCATAGCCCAATCCAGTTTGCCTGGTGATTTTAACATTGCTTTACGATCAGCAAACAAGCGGACAGTTTTATTGAAGAAAGGTTTATCAGCTGGAAGTGTGGTAATCTTATCTGCGAATTGCAATAAAATATTTTTGTCAACGGCTGTGGTTGGAGATTTTTCAAAGTCTTCCGGTTTTGATAACCGCAAACCACTCCAGCTTCCTTCCATGAAAGGAGTAACTTTTGTTTTTTCAATCTTCTTTGACTCATCAAGATTTTTCTGCAAAAGATCTTTAAAAGATTTCTCCATCTCTTTTGCAAGAGTGGCTTCTACTGCTCCCTGTGAAAGTAATTTTGCATTATAAATTTCTCTTGGATTAGGATGCGTAGCTATTGCTTTATATAATAACGGCTGCGTGAAACGTGGTTCATCACCTTCGTTATGTCCGTATTTACGATAACACAAAATATCTACAAACACATCCCGATGAAAACGCTGACGGTATTCCATCGCCAATCTTATTGTATATACCAGTGCTTCCACATCATCACCATTAACATGAAATACAGGTGACAATGTTACTTTGCCAATATCAGTGCAATACGTGCTTGAACGCGCATCAATATAATTGGTGGTGAAACTTACCTGATTGTTAATTACAAGATGTATTGTTCCTCCTGTGCGATATCCTTTCAGTCGCGACATCTGTATCACTTCATACACAATACCCTGCGCTGCAATAGCTCCGTCACCATGAATTAATATTGGAGCAATCTGACTCATATCTCCGCCAGGTGTATTGTCAATCTTTGCACGAACAATTCCTTGCACTACTCCATCCACTGCTTCAAGATGTGATGGATTGGGTGTTACACTTAAGTGAATATTTTTTCCATGAGGAGTTGTTATGTTGCTTGAGTATCCAAGATGATATTTTACATCTCCATCAAAAGTATTTTCCTCGTATTCTTTGCCTTCAAACTCACTGAAGATCGCTTCATAAGATTTACCAAGAATATTTGCCAGCACGCTCAGTCTTCCGCGATGCGCCATGCCGATCACAAATTCTTTGATGCCCATCTCAGCACCTGTATCAATCACAGCATCTAAAGCAGGAATTAAAGTTTCAGCGCCTTCGAGCGAAAAACGTTTTTGTCCTGTGAACTTGACTTGTAAAAAATTTTCAAATGCAACGGCTTCATTTAATTTTTCAAGTATGCGTTTCTTTTCTTCAATGGTAAAAACAGGCGTGTTCTTGCTGCTCTCCATTTTTTTTTCTAACCATTTTGAAACTTCATCATGACGGATGTATTTGTATTCAACACCGATGCTTTGGCAATACGTTTGATCTAAATGTGCAATGATTGTTTTTAGCGGAGCAGGACCAATGCCAATTTCATTTCCTGCCTGAAAAACAGTATTTAAATCATTTTCAGTCAAACCAAAAGTTTCAACTTCTAATGTTGGAAAATATTTTCTGCGTTCACGAACAGGATTTGTTTTGGTAAATAAATGCCCTCGGATACGATAACCATTAATCAGGTTGATGACTTTAAACTCTTTATCAATCTGCTCAGGAACAACATTGGATTTATCACCGTAATTAGTTCGTGCAAATTCAAAACCTTCAAAAAATTTCCGCCATCCCGGTTCCACATTCTCAGGGTTCTCTAAATATTTCTGATATAAATCTTCTAGTGCTGCAGGGCTGGTGTTGCCTATAAAACTTAATGGATCCATTTAACTCTTAAAATACGGCCCAAAGATAAGTTGATAATTAAGAATGATCCCGATAAATTGGGAGCAGAATGCGAAATTTCAGTCAACAGTGATTTTTAGATTATATAATCATATCGCAAGGGAGTGATCTGTTCTCATAATCTGTTTCCATCATTTAAATCTGCGTCAGAGGAATTTTCTACTTTCGTATCCTCATTTTTATTCTCTTAGAAAAACAAAAATCATGGCTCAGATAGAACTTAAAATGCCCAAAATGGGTGAAAGTGTACATGAAGCTACTATTATTCGCTGGCTGAAAAACGAAGGCGAGCAGGTGGAAGCGGACGAAAGCCTTTTAGAAATTGCTACTGATAAAGTGGATTCTGAAGTGCCTTCTACTACTGCCGGTGTGCTTGCCAAAAGATTATTTAACGATGGTGATGTTGTGCAAGTAGGAACTGTGATTGCTATGATTAATACTGCCGGTGAAGTTGGAGACACATCACCTGCAAAAAATGGACAGCCAGTTCAGGCTAGCGCTCCTGCTCCCAAACCAATGATGGCAGAAACGATGACTGTTGTGTCTTCAAAACCTGTTACCAGTTCTGACAGCCGTTTTTATTCTCCTTTGGTAAGAACAATTGCAAGCACTGAGAGAGTTAGCCAATCCGAATTAGCTACAATAAATGGAACAGGTGCAGAGGGAAGAGTGACTAAAAAAGACATTCTTAATTATGTTGAAACCAAAAAATCAGGAAAAGTAGCTGCTCCTGCAATGAAACCGGTTTCCGCTCCTATAAGCCCACAACCAGTTCCGTATCCAAATGTTTCAACTGCTCCATCCACATCCATAAGTGGTGATGTAGAGATTATTGAAATGGATCGTATGCGTAAGCTGATTGCCGATCACATGGTGATGAGCAAACATACTTCTCCACATGTAACTTCTTTTGTAGAGGCGGATGTTACCAATATTGTGAAATGGAGAGAACGCATTAAAAAATCTTTTGAGAAACGAGAAAACGAGAAAATAACCTACACGCCTGTTTTTATAGAAGCGATTATCAGGGCTATTAAAGATTTTCCAATGATTAATTCAAGCATTGATGGTACCCGGATAATCATTAAAAAGAATATCAATATCGGAATGGCAGCAGCATTACCTACTGGAAACCTGATTGTTCCGGTGATTAAAAATGCTGACCGTATGAATCTGACCGGTCTAACTAAAGCTGTAAATGATCTGGCTATTCGTGCCCGATCCAACAAACTCCAACCCGATGAAATTCAGGGAGGCACCTTTACTGTCACTAATGTAGGAACCTTTGGAAATGTGATGGGAACTCCTATTATCAATCAACCTCAGGTTGCAATTATGGCAATGGGGGCTATTCGTAAGAAACCCGCAGTTATTGAAACTCCTGATGGAGATGCAATTGCCATCCGTCACCTGATGTTCCTTTCTCTCAGTTATGATCACAGAGTAGTGGACGGGATGCTGGGAGGTAGCTTTTTGAGAAGAGTGGGAGATTATCTGGAACAATTTGATGCTTCGAGAGAAATTTAGTTTACAGTTTATAGTTTCTGTGGCTATGACACAAACTGTAAACCGTAAACTTTTTAAACTCCTATACGGTTGCCCATTCAAAAAATAAATCTATTTTTGCCGTCCGCTTTGAAAAAAGCATGGCCCGTTCGTCTAGGGGTTAGGACATCTCCCTTTCACGGAGGAAACAGGGGTTCGATTCCCCTACGGGCTACTGAAAAAGAGTTTAAAGTTTAAAGTTTGAGGTTTAAAGTTAAAAACGTCACTTTCAAACAACTTTAGACTTTGAACTTTAAACTTTAAACTAAGAAAAATGGCAAATCATAAGTCATCAGAAAAGCGAATCCGCAACAGCGAGCCAAAGCGTGTACGCAACAAATACCAGGCAAAAACAACTCGTAATGCTATGCGTGATATGCGCGAGATAAAAGATAAAGCAGAAGCTGAGAAAAAACTTCCTGAGTTATCAGCAATGTTAGATAAGCTGGCTAAGAAAAAAGTAATTCACAAGAACAAAGCAGCGAACTTAAAATCTGAGCTTGCTTTGCATGTGAATAAAATGAAATAAACTTTCTGTTTGGCAGATAAATAATTTTTGAAACCCCGCGGGGTTCATAAAAGGATATTGAAGATTTTTTCAATATCCTTTTTTTTCTCATTTAAATGAAACCGTTTTATCACATCTCACTGCAACCGCTACCATAAACCGTAAAACCATTTTCTTTGTATAAAAGATATAAAGTGATTCAACCCCATTACTTAAAACCCAGAGACACAATTGGTATAGTAGCGCCTGCAAGAAAAGTTTCTCCTGAAGAACTGTCTGAAGGAATTAAAATTCTGGAGGGGTGGGGTTTCAATGTGAGATTAGGTAAGAATATTTTTAAAGAACAAAATCAATTTTCAGGTAGTGATGAGGAGCGTGCTGCTGACTTGCAAATGATGTTAGATGACGAAGATGTAAAAGCAATCATCAGTGCGCGCGGAGGATACGGTACTGTACGTATTATTGACAAACTCGATTTTTCAAAATTCAGGCAGCATCCAAAATGGTTAGTGGGTTATAGTGATATGACAGTGTTGCACAATCATCTCCAATCAAATTTTCAAACACAAAGCATCCATGCCTGCATGGTGTTTAACATGCAACCGGATAAGTTTGATAAAGATCCTGTTGAGTCACTGGGTAAAGCACTAACCGGAGTTCCGTTGCATTATAAATTTTCATCTTCGAATAATCAATCATTGAACAGAAACGGAAATGCAAAAGGTGTTTTATGTGGAGGAAACCTTTCTTTGTTATATGCATTGAGCGGAAGCGTTTCAGATATTGATACAAGTGAAAAAATTCTTTTTATTGAAGATCTTGATGAATATCTCTATCACATTGACCGCATGATGATACAACTGAAGCGATGCGGAAAGTTACAGAAATTAGCAGGATTGATTGTAGGTGGCATGAGTGATATGAAAGACAATACAGTTCCTTTCGGAAAAACAGCAGAAGAAATAATTCGTGAGCACGTGAATGAATTTGATTATCCGGTTTGTTTTGATTTTCCTGCCGGTCATATTAAAAAAAACTTAGCGTTGATAATGGGAGCAACTGTTGAATTAAGTGTTGGAGATGGTGTTGAACTGAAATTTGAATCTGATTCGCCTTACCACCAACCCCTCTCCCGGAGGAGCAAGGAATAATTGCGAACAGCTGTTTGAATAGAAAAGTTGAATAGAAAACAATAGTAAATACAACGTATATAAAAGCTGCTGCCGGCTTCCCTCTTCTTTGGAGAGGGATAAGAGGGTGAGGCAATAAAGCAATGGCACAACACAACGACCTCGGAAAAAAAGGTGAAGCATTGGCTAAAATATTTTTAGAAGAAAATGGTTTCACTATCCTTCATCAGAACTGGCGTCACCTGAAAGCAGAAGTTGATTTTATCGCCATGCACGATAAAGAATTGGTGATTGTGGAAGTAAAAACCCGTGCAACGGATTTCTTTGGAGCGCCAGATGAAGCAGTAGGAAAACATAAGCAAAAGATGTTGAGCAATGCAGCAAATGATTTCATAATACAGCAAAACCTCGGGTGCGAAGTGCGCTTTGACATCATCTCTATTACCTTTGTGCAAAATCAGCCGAGGATAAATCACATCAAAGATGCTTTCTATCCTTACTCGAGTGAATTGGATGATTGAATAATTAAGAAAAAATGAGAAGAAATAATTCAGACGGCCGCGGCCGTAACCGAGATGAATCACCCCGATCTTTTGGGAGTGATGAAAAAAAAACTTTCAAAAAAAGAGATGAAAAGCCAACCACGGGATTTAAAAAATATCGTGATGCGGATAAATCGGAAGCGGGGTGGACCAAATCCGATGGCAAACCATTGCGTAAACGTGTAGATAAAAAAAGTGATAAAAGTTTTTCAGGCGCAAAGCCACGAAAAAGAGGAGAAGGGTTTACTGAAAATAAAAGTTCTTTTCGCAGAGCAGAAAAAAGTTTCGGTGAAAGAAATGAAGGAGCGGAACGCAAGCCCTTCAGAGAAAAAAGTTTTGGTGATGACAGAAGAGAACGAGGTGATGATGAAAGCAAATCAGGAAAAAGTTATGGCGATAAAAGAGAAGGAGGCGAACGTAAACCATTCAGAGAAAAAAGTTTTGGTGAAGATAACCGTGACCGCAGCAGTGATGAACGCAGAACGCCAAAAGACAGAAACTTTAGCGGAGACAGAAGAGGAAGCAATAAAGATGACCGCAAAAAAACGGGTGAACGGGAGTATCGTTCAGAAAAGAAAAGCAGTGAAGACAAGCCTTTTGGAAAATTTTATAAAGCAAAAAGAAGTTTTTCGAAAAATAAAACAGCAAGGGCTGAAGGCGGATCCCGTTTTTCTGACAATAAGTTTTCAGATAGAAAACCATCCCGGCCTGAATCCTCGGAGAAACGTGATTATGTAAAAAAAGATTTTAAGCGTCCGGGAAAAAGAGAAAGAAGCAAACCAACTGCTGAATCTACTTCCACACAAACGGAAGGCATTCGTTTGAATCGTTTTATTGCGAACTCCGGAATTTGTTCACGCAGAGAAGCAGATGAATTGATTGAGGCAGGCGTGATCACTGTAAACGGAAAAGTAGTTACCGAACTCGGCACAAGAATTTCTACCGATGATGATATCCGTTACAACGGTGAACGGATGAAAAGTGAGAAACTGGTTTATTTGATTTTGAATAAACCTAAAGATTATATCACCACCACCGATGATCCGCAAGAGCGAAAAACAGTGATGGAATTAATCAAGAGTGCAGGTAAAGAACGCGTTTATCCTGTTGGGCGTTTAGACCGGAACACTACAGGCTTACTCATGTTTACCAATGATGGTGACATGACAAAAAAACTTACACATCCATCATCAAACATTTTTAAGGTTTATCATGTTGAGTTAGACAAGCCGTTGAAAAAGGAACACATGAATGCTATTGCAGAAGGTATAGAGCTTGAAGATGGTTTTATTAAAGTGGATGAAATTGCTTATGACGATGAAGGTGCGGGCGACAAGAGCATGGTAGGTGTTGAATTACACAGCGGAAAAAACCGTGTTGTAAGAAGATTGTTTGAACACTTTGAGTACGAGGTAAGAAGATTAGACCGTGTAATTTTTGCCGGACTTACAAAAAAAGATTTGCCACGCGGCAGATGGAGATTTCTAACTGAAGAAGAAATTAATATGTTGAAGGTGATGACGGGTTCGGGAAAGAAGACTAAAGTTTAAAGTTGCCGGTGAACGAAACTTGAAACTACTTCAAATTACATGTTACTACTGCTTTGTTAAGACAAAAACCTTAACATGAAAAAAATCTTTCTGTTTGCCTTTTGGTTTACTAATTTTTTTGCGTCAGCACAAAATTTAATTCCGAATGGAGATTTTGAACAGTATTCTACCTGCCCAACTGGAATAGATCAATTAAGCAATGCATCATTTTGGATTAACCCAACTGGAGCTACACCTGATTACTACAATCAATGTTCAACTTCTATTCAAATAGGAGTGCCTAATAACAATTTTGGTTTCCAACAAGCTCATAGTGGAGTAGCCTACGGTGGAATTTTTCTTCTATTTGGCGCAACAGGAAGCAACTATCGTGAGTACATTGAAACCTCTTTGTCATCGCCACTGATTTCCAACTTGTGTTATCATTTCGAAATGTATTTTAATTTGGGAAACAATTGTAGCATTTCAACTAATGATATCAGTGTTTATTTATCTGACTCTTCTATTGCTAATGTTAGCAATTCATATCCATTACCTTTCATTCCTCAACTCAATTATACAACAGGTTTTTTTACCGATACCTTAAATTGGATAAATGTTTCGGTAAATTATATTGCAACAGGGGGTGAAAATTATTTAACGATTGGGAATTTTAAAGATGATTTAAATACAGATTCATTGTTGCTTAATAATACTGGACACAATTGGGCTTACATTTACATTGACGATATTTCGCTCATTCTTTCCTCTTGTACCGGTATCAATTCTCCCACCTCGAACATCTCCCCTTACATTTATCCAAATCCCATCTCTAATACATTAGTCATTGATACCAAAAACAATAAACCAACTTCCATTATTCTTTATGATATTGCCTCTCGCAAAATTCTCGAGCAGGAGTTTATCAACACCCTTGCCATCAATACAATATCTCTTTCCAAAGGAATTTATTTATATGAGATGGTTAATAAGGATGGTGTGATAAAGCAAGGAAAGTTGGTGAAGGAATGAAATAGTTTCAAGTTTCGTGCGTCAGCTATTGAAACTACTTCTCCTCCTCCTTCATCACAATCTGTGCAGTATTCCTGCTTCGTTGTTCCAGCAATATTTTCCTGTTGTTGGTGAGACTTCGATAAACGAAAAAATAATTCTCATTTCAAAGAATCCGTTCTCCGGTTTTTTTTATCACTCCAATAAATGGATCTTCTTTTTCAGAAATAGAAGTATTGTAAGGATGTAATTCAATAAATCTGTATTTCAATAAAAGCATTTTTATTTTTTCTGCGTCAAGAAACGAGACTCCAGAGAATTGTTCATCCCATAATGCAAGATCAATATCAGAGTATTGATTTGAAGCACCATTAATGGCTGAGCCAAACAGCCAAGCTTCTTTTGGGTTGTAACCATAAGTTCTTAAATCACTAATAAAATCATGGGCGGTTTTTATTGCAGTTTTTCTATCAAACATGTTCTTATTTTTTCAACTAATATTCTATTATTTTCAAGGTATTCTTTTGAAGCCGCTTTATATATAAGATTGCGATAATCTGGATAACGACCTTCAATATTCCATAACATAATAATTTTTAAGTCTGCCTGCATTGATTCATTCAGATTTAAATTTGCCTGATCATGCAAGAGTAATAGATTATGTGTGCGTGGAGGAAAATTTTCTTCATTAAATTTAATCCAATTTGCTTTTAATAATTTTTCAATACATAAATTCCAACAGAATAAAGCCATCATGTATCTACCTCCTGAAATTAAGGTTTCAGCAGACTTCCAACTTTCATCAGCGCTTACTACCCAATATTCGATATGTTTTTCCTTTTCGAGCACTCACAAACGTAATAATTATTTCACTTCTTCCTTCATCACAATCTGTGCAGTATTCCTGCTTCGTTGTTCCAGTAAAATTTCTCTGTTATTTGTGAGTGCTTCTATAGTGGATGGAAAATAATGACGAATGGTATAGAGCTGCAAATTTTTATTATAAAGCACTTTGTAATTTTTCTTAAGCTGTTCAATAAGTTTCGGTAATTTTTCTTCGTCATCGTCCACACAAACTGAAAAACTGATAGCTGAGTTTTGCATCAGGTTTAATTTCACTCCGCATTCAGCAAAATGTGAAAAAATATTACTGAGGTTTTCTTCTGCTATAAATGAAAAATCTTTTGCAGAGATACTGAGCAATACCTGGTTTGTTTTGAAAATAAAGGAAGGCACTAAGGGTTTAGTTTCTAAATCTTTTGCAATCAATGTGCCTTTTGAAGAGGGATTCAAAAATGATTTTACATACAGCGGAATATTTTTATTCTCTAAAGGCTTGATTGTTTTAGGATGAATAACTGATGCGCCAAAGTACGCCAACTCAATTGCATCGAGGTAACTGATCTGTTCTAATTTTTGTGCGTCATTAAAAAATTTCGGATCAGCATTTAATACACCTGGCACATCTTTCCAGATACTAACTGATTCCGCATTTAAAATATGAGCCAATATTGCAGCCGTATAATCTGACCCTTCTCTTCCAAGTGTTGAAGTATAATTCTCAGAAGTGCTTCCTATAAAACCCTGCGTTATCACGATATGATTTTCTTTATTGAATAAGGTAGGAATTTTATTGCTGATTAAACCGGTGCTCATTTCCCAATTCACTTTTGCTTCACGATATGTATTGTCTGATTGCAACACATCACGCACATCCTGCCAAACATTTTTTATTGAAACAGAATTTAAATACGCGCTTACAATTGCAGTTGAAATCAATTCACCCATTGACACAATCTGATCATAAATAAAACCATAACTACGTGTTTCTTCTTCAAGCACCCAGTCAATCTCCACAAAAAAATTATTTACTTTTTCAAAAACAGGATGGTTTGTTTCTGAAAACAATTCTTCCATGATTGCGTGATGATATTCTTTTACTTCATTCAATAAAGGATGTGCATTTTCTTTATCATGAAAATAAGCATGGACAACTTTCTCCAAAGCATTGGTTGTTTTCCCCATTGCAGAAATCACTACCACCAAATCTTCATTGGGAAACATTTTTAAAACAGCAGCAACATTTTTTACTGCAGCTGCATCTTTGACTGATGCTCCTCCGAACTTAAATACTTTCATTTTTTATTTTTTTTTCCACCAAGGCACCAAGGCAGAAAGAGCTTTGTAAAACAGAAAACAGCAATCGAGAATTTTCCTCGCTCACCCCTAACCCCTGAAGGGGAATCCACGCGCTCGAATGTTCCCCTTCAGGGGTTAGGGGTTTTTGAAGATGCAACATGTTGTGATACAACTTAAACATTTACACTAATTTGTATTCGTAGATGATGCTATTTGTTCTTTTGTCATCTTGCAATTAATCCACCCATCATCGAAACCGGGATTATATTTTTTATAAAAAGAAATTGCCGATTCATTCCAGTCTAATACCTGCCAATGCAATTGATTCATTCCTGCATCGCGGCTTTCCTTTAAAACTTCTTCAAACAATAATCTGCCAATTCCTTTATTGCGCATTGATTGTGTTACAATAATATCATCAAGATAAATTCCCTTTCCTTTCCAGGTTGAATACTTAGTATAATAGATTGCCATACCAACAATTCTATTTTCTGTTTCTGCAACTATGCATTTAAACACCGGTTGTTCTCCAAAACCATCGCGGATCATATCATCCACAGAGTTCGTTACTTCATCGGGTGCTTTTTCAAACAATGCAAGCTCACGAATCAGTTCGAGCACTTGTGACATATCTTCTTTTCTACTTTTGCGGATATTAATTTTCATGGATGGCAAAAATAATTTATTTAGTAAGCAGGGAGTTGGGAGTAGAAAGAAGGGATAAGGAATTTTCATAGAATTAAACTAACTCTTTACATAATCGTAAACAATCCCTACTCGCTTCTCAAAACTCACTACTAATATGCAACTGCATTATAAAAAAATTGGTGAAGGCAAACAGTTTATTATTCTTCACGGTTTATTTGGCTCAGGTGATAACCTTCAATCGTTTGCACGCAACTTATCAACACATGACTTTGAGGTTTATTTAGTTGATTTACGCAATCACGGACATTCGCCTCATGCTGATGAACATAATTACAAAGTGATGAGTGAAGATGTTGCAGCCTTGATAGAACAGGAACAACTAAAACTCCCAATTGTTTTTGGTCACAGCATGGGAGGAAAAGCTGCGATGCAATTAGCCATTGATCATCCAACCATATTATCGAAATTAATTGTCGTTGACATGGCTCCTTATTCTTATCCTGTTCAACATCATAAAATAATTGAGGCATTGCAATCAGTTGATTTAAATCAATTGCATACACGTGGAGAGGTAGAAAAAAAATTAGGTGGACAAATTGATGATGTTGTTACACGACAATTTCTTTTAAAGAATTTATACTGGAAAGAAAATAATCAGCTTGCATGGCGATTTAATTTACCTGTGATTGCACGCGATATTGAAGAAATGGGAATTGCCATGGAAAGCGAAACTCCAGTTTTGTTGCCCACTCTTTTTGTAAAGGGCGAAAGATCAGATTACATTAACACCGCAAAATTTGAATCCTTTAAAAAAACTTTTCCGAAAGCAGAGTTAGACGTAGTTAAAAATGCAGGACATTGGGTACATGCAGATAATCCTGAGGGATTGCTTAATGTAGTGTTACAATTTGTTTTGTAAAAAATTTTACTGCTGAGATTGCAGAGTGAAGTCTTCCGAACAAGAAGAGAAAGCGCAGAAGATTTAATTCTCTTTGCGGTTCTCCGAGAAAATCTTTGTGCTCTCTGGGTTTAAATATTTTATTTCCATTCAAGCGTACCAAGCAAATGCTCAATATCTTTTTTTAAGTAGGTAATCACCGGTGCAAGCGAATCACTATTTGGCACAACATTAAAATACAATGCTCCACGCAAAAAATGATGTGTGCTGTCAGTCATAAAAAACTGGATGGAAGAGGCTGCCTCTCCACCAATATCATAAAGCATTCCACTTGCTCCTTTTTGATTGATGATGAGTTGCTCATTAATTCCATTTGCTTTCTGCGTGTGTTTGTAAACAAGTGTACGTGCATCTTCAGTATAATTATTTAAGTCACCCTGCATTTTTTTATAAGTGAGATAAATATTCGCATTCAGTTGTGGAAAGGTTATGTACCACCAGCACGGTTCACTTACATCATTTGTATCGCGAAGTGGTTGTGCTTCCGAAGGAATTTCAAAACGGAAAGGGCAATCCGCAGGATCAAAAACTTTGTATTGATGTTCAGGCAATGTAATACGATAATATCCACGTGGCTTCGGTGTTGAATTTTCATCGCACGATATTAAGAACAGAAAGAGTAAGAAGAAATAATGAAATCTCATTCAGCAAAGAAAGGCAGAAACGACAGAGCAGTAAAATATATTTTGTCGGGAGTGAGAGCAGTTAACAAAGTTTTATAATAAGTACTTATTTTTTTTCCTTCAATGCTGTCTTAATTAATTTTATTAATCCATCAGCATCCTGGTAACCTTCTGATGTGAGGACAGCAATTTCATTTTTATCAATAAGAAATAGAGAAGGATATCCGGTGACACCAAATTTTTTTGCCAGTCTTTCTCCATCTCCGTGTTCACCATCAAGTTCAACATTAATAAAACGGGAATTAAAATAAGCTCCCACTTTTTTATCAGTATAGGTGGATTGTCTCATCTTCTTACACCATCCGCACCAGCTTGTTGAAAGATCAAGAAAAATAAGTTTGTTTTCCGCTGCTGACTTTTGCAGAGCCTCCTGCCATGTTCCTTCAAAAAAATTTATTCCGACACTTTCATCTTTCAAAGGAGCAGCAGCAGTCACCAACAAAAATATTATTAGCAGAAGTGAGTGATTAAAAATATTTTTCATTTCAACATAAAATATTTTAGAGTTTGTAAAATAATCTTACACTTAGAATTTTAAAACAAGTGCATTCGTTCTGAAAAGTTTTATTGCAATGGCAAGCAATACTATTCCAAAAACTTTCCGGATAATGCTGATGCCTGCCTTACCCAATAAATTTTCCAGCGGTTGTATTATTCTTAAAACGATGTAAACAATGATAGTGTTAACTGCTATGCCAACTAAGATCGTTTCCACATTATATTGAGCGCGTAAAGAAATAAGTGTTGTCATTGTTCCTGTTCCTGCAATCAAGGGAAACGCAATCGGAACAATAGAGGCAGTCTCAGGAATATCATCTTTATATAATCGTATTCCTAAAATCATTTCGATAGCAAGAAAAAATATTACGATGGAACCTGCAATGGCAAATGAGCTTACATCAATACCAATCAGTTTTAAAATGGATTCACCAAGAAATAAAAATAATACCATGATTAAGAAAGAAGCAATGGTTGCTTTTTCAGCGTGAATAAATCCTACACGGTTACGTGTCTCGATAATTACCGGTAACGATCCGATGATATCAATTACTGCAAAAAGAATCATGGTGACAGAAAGTACATCTTTAAAGATTAAATCCATGAGGGAGACATTTTAATGAACTGCAAAGTTCAGTAAAAAAAATGCTATTCTCCGTAATAATGGATGACAAAAAATTTAATTACTGTTCAGCTGTTATTAATTCAGCAAGGTGATATTTCCAAGCTTATATCGTTTACGATCGTCAAGACAATTCTGGTATTGCAATAAATAAAAGTAAGTTCCAATAGGGCATTTAATGTTTTTAAAATTGCCATTCCAGCTAAAATCAGGATTGCTTGTTTCAAAAATTTGTTCGCCCCAACGGTTGAATAGCTTAAAACTATTCATCTGAATATTTGCAACTGCTATTTTGAAGAAATCATTTATCCCATCATTGTTTGGTGTAAAAGCATTGGGTATAAAAAGCATTGCATCATCACAAGTATCAACAACAGGTTCTTCACTAATAAAAATATAAATTGAATCAATCGCTTTACAACCGTTAATGTTTGTTATTGATAAATAAATCCATTGAGCAAAGTTTATGATAGCGTTTGTATTCGCTGAATATTGATTACTGAAACTTGAATTACCAAACCAATAATAATTTACTGCTTGTGGATTACTACAACTCAGTTGAAGGGTATCTCCTACATATACAGTGTCCGCACTTGATGTAATGGAAATGGATGTAGATAAATTCCAATTGAGATTTAATACCACCACACTATCACAACCCGAAACAGAAGTCAATGTATCATTAAAAATTCCTTGTTGCTGATGCACAATAGTTCCAACTATAAAAGAATCTCCCTGACAAATTGTTGCGCTCACACTATCAATAATTGAAGTGATGGAAAGTTGTGTGATGGTTATTTTTTTACAACCCCCTGCAAGTGTGATGGTATCGGAATAAATTCCTGAACTGGAATAAAAATTAGTTCCGACACCTACACTATCACCCTTGCAAATAGTTAAATCGTTTGAATCAATTGCAAGTTGTGTAAAACTTATTGTTGCTATAACAACACTATCACAACCCGAAACCGAAGTCAGCGTATCATTAAAAACTCCTTGTTGTTGATGAGCAATTGTGCCAACCATAAAAGAATCACCTTGACAAATAGCAGCACTTACACTATCAATAATTGATGTGATAGAAAGTTGTGTGATAACTAATTTCTTGCAACCTCCTGCAAGTGTGATGGTATCGGAATAAATTCCTGAACTGGAATAAAAATT
>JANLZB010000037.1:0-62999 GCA_031366005.1 Bacteroidota bacterium
TAACCACTTGTTTTCTGTTGAAATTTATCAATCAAACGCGCAAGATCTGTTTTTTCACTTATGTCTTTATTGGGACTTTCCGGAAAACTCACATAGATATGATCCATCTCCCCGAAAGGGATATTTATTTTATCAAAATCATAATTATTATAAACGGCCTGGCAAACCAGATTTTTTTGAGCGCCTTCAACTCCGAGCCGTTTACCTGTCCAGGTTTCTTCCTGCTCATTTCTGGGCTGAACAAATAACAGTTCTTTGCACTTGCTTCCCTCCATCTGCTGCTCTTCTTTAAAAATTACAAGCATTGAATTAGGTTCCTGGTAACCACTTAAATAATAAAAATCAGGATCCTGGCTGTACTGATATTCCACGTCATTAGAACGGTTTCGGATGGGGTTAGAGAAAAACACGGCAACTGATTTTGCGGGCATCAGTTGGCGCAAAGCTTCTCTGCGTTCAGCATGAAATTTTGGTGTTAAACGATCTGTATCGTCCCATTGAGCGAAAACAGCATTTGAGTGATTGGTGAGGACACCAACCACAAACCAAAAGAAAACCGGCAGCTTGTGTATCATGATCCGAAGATAAATGATTGAAACAAACTGCCGGTTACTATCATGAGTTGTTGGTGGGGGCACCAACAACGGCTTATAGGACTAAATTTTACCTTTAACGATAGCTCTTGAAATAGCTTCGCTGATACCGATTTTATTAATCGTACGTAAAGCTGAAGTGCTTACTTTCAAAGTAATCCATTCACCAGTTTCAGGCATAAAGAATCTCTTAACATGCAGATTTGGATTAAACCTGCGCTTGGTTTTAGCATTGGAGTGGCTAACGTTATTGCCAACAATTGATGTTTTTCCGGTTAAATCACAAATCTTAGACATTATTATTATTTTTTTTGGGAGGGCAAATGTATAGAAAAAGGTTTAAAGTTTGAGGTTTAAAGTTTAAAGTTTTAATTGGAATTGATCTAGTACGGGCGGGTTGGAATGTTTTGATTGTAGCTATCCCTTGAAATAAAAATAGTTTAAGGTTACTGCAAGTGTTTATTTATTTAAAAAAAGCGGGTTTTCAGGTAGGGAAGTATGTATTTTCTGATCGGTAAGTTGGCTTTGACGGGCTGCAAGTATCGTTTTACGCGGTGTAAGGATGCTTTGACAGGCTGCAAGTGGGCATTTACTGGCTGTAAGTATGCCATTCTGTCGTGCAAATGGGTATTGAAGGATTGCAAGTATGCCATGCTGTACTGCAAGTGTGCTATTATGGACTGCAAGTTTGTGTTGATACGCTCCAAGTTTGCTTTGATGCGCTGCAAGTTTTATTTAATTAACTTGTTTTCAGGTGCTTAGTGTAAAAAATAGGGGAATTGGATGGATTATTTATGGATGGCGAGTTTTTTTGTTATCAGTTCATGATTTATCAGAACGGAGAGTGTGTAAATGCCTTCCGCGTAAGCGTTAGTATTAAGGATGATGTGGTGTTGACCTGCATTAAGTTGCATGAGGTTTTGAGTTTGGATGGTTTCCCCTAATATGTTTTGGATTTCAATAGTCACTTGTGTTTTCTTTTTAAGATTAATCGTTATATGCGTTTGATCTGATGCAGGATTTGGGTAAAGATTAATCTCATCTGCCTCGCTTATTTCTATTTCATTTAAACCGACTATAAAACTATTAAGATTTGCCGGGTTTCCGGTAATAGTAAAATCCGCATCTGTCAGTTGAATGCCATCCAGGTAATGATGTTCAACAGGAAATTCAGCAAGAGATAAAATTTTGGTGTAGGTGCATGGTATGGTATAAGTACCTGTAGCTCCCATTACATAAGGAGCGATATTCAGAAAAGTGCATTCACCATTTGTGAATAGAAGGTTGGATGTCGCATTGGATGCCATGGTCCACAATCCTGTGTTTACATTAAATGCTTTCAGATGAATGTCAGGGTTAAGATTATCATACGTTCCGAAAGCAAGCGTATCAGTATCCATCCATCCAAAAAATAATTTATCAGCGTTCCATGTTTTGGCAACCTGTGCACGGTTGGTTTCTGAAATAAAAGAAGTGGTCCCTGGAAATATGGCTTCAAATGTTTCCGGTTTATCCAGCAATTCTGCTTTCCAGGTATTGCCTCCATCAATGGTATATACATCAAACAAACCCCATGTTCCTGGAGTAATGTTAATGCTGAATGAACCTGCCAGTGGTGCTATTGGACAAACAATATGCAGGTTCCCGTTTATATCCACCATACCATCACTTTCTGTCCACGTGCTGTAAATGCCGTTGCCGGTTCCGCCCAGTAAATTATTTATGGTTCCTGAACCTGTACCATTGAAAGTGATATAATGCACCTCACCCCAGGTTTGCCCTCCATCTGTTGTTTTTATAATTCCTAAGTTATAAGCTGAATCAGGTGCGAGGTTATTGAAATTATAATGTCCGTTAATCCATGCATAACCTGTTAATCCGTTATTGGCGAAAGCCACACCACACTTGCCTGCATAATTTGCATTGCCATTATTATCATGATCAACCGGAAGGTTTAAAAAGAGTGTGGAGTAATTCATATCATTCGTTCCATTCCATACACCATGACGTAGTTGTAAAGTATCATCATAGGATTGAAAGTTACCTCCAGTTAATCGCGCATCAGCTACAAAAGTTTCTCCCTGTTGGGTGATGATCATTGCATCAGGAAAACTCAAATCAGTTCCATCAGGATAAGGATGTGTATTAATTGTCTGAGTGGGATTGGGTGAAGGGCCTATGCTTCCTGTTCCAAAAGCATCGGCAAACCAACTGTTGTTTTGATTCAGTGGAGTATAATAAGTGAGATATGCATTATTCGGATTTAAATTACCAGTGGGATTATAAATTACTGCATTGGGTAAACGTGCATTGTTGTTTCCCGAAAGATTATTATAAACAGGTCCTTGATTAATACTCCAGATTGCTCCTCCGTTTTTTGATACATCAAAAAATAATTCACCTGAATTATTTCCTGAACCGGTGGATGGATCAGCACGGTGAATAAAAGAGATTGTGGCAAGTATGGGATTGCAGTCTAAAGCTGTGCGAAAACCCTGGCTTGTGTACGCATTAGCTGATGAACCAATAACAATATCATTGATAGATGTGGTTTTGTTTAATGATACATTTTGTGCATAGGCAAAGTTCAGGCTGAAGAATACGCAGGTAAGTAATAATTTGTTCATAGTAATTATCATGATTGAATATGGTTTTACAAAGTAAGCCGATTTGAATTCGTAAATGGTAACAATCATGAATTAATATTGTAATGACGCAGGGAGTTCATACCGTTACCTCACCGCAACAAGTGACAAAGGATGCCAGAAGAACGTGACTCAACAAATCAATTTGCTTGCGTTGCTATCAGGATGCAAAAAAAAGAAGCTGCCCTTTTGAGACAGCTTCCTTTTATAATTATCAAAAATGAATTTATTCAACAATCATCTTGCGGCTCACTTTCTGATCACCAGCAGTTACTGTGTAGAAATAAACTCCTGCATCAAAATGTGTCGCATCCACACGAATGCTCATAACCCCTGCATTTGTTCCGTTATGTTTTTCGCTGTAAACAACCTGGCCTAATGTGTTGGTAATTTCTAAGCTTACATCACTTGTCTTGGTAAGGGTAACATCAATAGTAGTGAAACCATTTACCGGATTTGGATGATTAGCAGAAACCCAATCGTTAGAAGCTGTATTATGTTCTTTAACTCCTAATACTTCTGATGGCGCTACACACACATAAATTATATCAGATGGACTAAGCTGGTTGTTTGCAACCTGTCCTGCGTTAGCTCCTAATGTATGTCCCGGAGCAGGATCACGCTGATAAACAATGTGAATACAGTTGTTACTAACCACGGTGGCAACACTTGGCCATACTGCTTCCTGGAAATCTCCATCAGGACTTGGATTCACTGTGAAAGGGGCTGACCAGGTAGCTCCACCGTCAGGTGAACCTACAACAAAAATATGTTTGAATGATTCCTGCCATGCAGTAGTATCTGCACGCTCATCAAGAGCTGAATAAGCAACAAACACTCTGTTGTTTGCATCTATACCGATAGAAGGCTGACCAGCTAATCCTACGTTATAAACTCCAAA
The DNA here is from genome assembly GCA_031366005.1 of Bacteroidota bacterium. Classification (GTDB taxonomy): domain Bacteria; phylum Bacteroidota; class Bacteroidia; order AKYH767-A; family OLB10; genus JANLUX01. The sequence goes on from JANLZB010000037.1 coordinate 4,140, forward strand.
ACCTGGATCGGTAGTGTCATTAGGATTTGTTGCAATATCAATCTTTCCATTTCCATTAAAGTCTTGGGGAGCTGCAATAACAATAGGAGCACTAGCACCCATGTTTTCATTCCAATACAATATACCTGTTGGATCTGTTGGGAAAAAGCTTTCATTTGTAGCCCCTGCATCTTCAGAAACTACCATGTGTCCCCATGCAAGATGGCACATATTATTGTTATCAATTGTTACGGTTACATCACCTGCATTGCTTTCAATTTGCTCACCTATACCATCACCTGTTGTATCAGTATTTTGCGTTGCAGCATCATAAGGCTGACCAAGTGGAAATGCAGACACCACCCTTCTTGACCAGGTAGCTCCATTATCAAGAGACTTAAATAATACCACATCATTAGTAAAGCCACCGGTAACTACTGCTACCACATCACCACGTGCATCAATATGATATTCTTCAGCACCTACACCAGCCATAAAGCTAGAATCAGTTCCCGGAATCTGGATGTGATCATCAACCCATGTCATTCCTCCATCAGTAGAACGGCTGTAAGTCAATGGTCCGTTTTGTGCCAATACTGGAGTTGTACCGGTTCCCTGTGAGTTTACAATTGCGTGAACTGAAATACCATTGGCTCCACCCAAAGCAAAACGAGCCCAAACATCAGCCTGGTTTGCTAATAAATTAGAAGTACCAACGAATGTAGTATCCCATGGGCCTGTTCCTTTTACCGGACGGTGATCACACATCAAACCCTGAGCTCCTGTATGTGCACATGTCCATTCTCCTGCTTGTGGAGTCCAGTCAATGTTTACAAAACCAACTCTGATTGGGTCAATCCTTACAGTAGGAATGGGTCCCCAGGTGGTTCCATCATAATAGTTATAACCTGTTCCGCGGTCAACACCATTGCTTCCTCCAATTGGAGTCATCGTCCACACTGCAGATAAGGTACCATCCAGATTGTTTGAAATGCGTTTTGCAGTACCACGGTTACTTTGTAAATCATAAATCGTTTTTCCGATTAGTGTTTCTACAAATGTTGATGATGTGCGTGATGAATAATGCGAATGGTTTTTAACCGCTGGCAATGGTCCTAAACGATAAGGAACCTGGTTATCAACAGCTGTAGTGGCGTTTTCAGCTTTCATCGGTTTCATCTTAACCGAAACAGAGTAATTTTTAACTCCTGCTGCTGTTCTTGACGTTTGTGAATTAACTGTTAAACTTACGCTAACAGCTAATGCAAATAGTAATAGTTTTTTCATTTTTTAATGGTTTAAGTGAATATTATGTTTGATATTGCTTTGATATTAATCAGCGGTAAAAATATACATTTTGAAATACAAACGTAAGAATGAATTTTTTTTTACTCAGTGTTGACAAGTGGATAAAGACCATATTCTTTCATAAATTTTTCACACAAGGGTATAACAAAGTATCAGGATTATACAATAAACAGTCCATGTCCGCAATGGAATGTATTTACCCGGAATAATTTTTTTAGTGTGGAAAAGATACAACATCAGCAGACCTTTTTCTACAATGTATGCCACTACAGTTCCGTAAGCTATACCCAGTAACCCAAAGCGCATCATCAATAAATAACTTGCCATTACATTAACAGCAATTTCTATTACTGAGATAACAAAAATTATTTTGGTTTCTTTCAAAGCCATTACTATTGTTTGTGGAAACAACATCCTGCTTAAGATTAACAACAGATAAACATTAAAAACCGGGGCACTGTCTGCAAAGTTTTTATTGAAAACAAGTGGATAAAACCATTGGCTTGTAAGCAGCAAAACAATACTCACCGGAAACAAAAAATGCATTAACCTTTCAGATTTTTGTTTAAGTGTGGCCAGGCCTTCATCCAGTTGATTGGTGCTGCTTAAAGCGGGCAGCAAAGCCATGCTGAGTGCATTAGCAAGTAATAATGAAAAAGGAAATTCTTTTGCTCCGTAACGAAAAATAGCAAACACTTTTGCTCCGAAAAAATGGGTTACCATCATGCCGTCAATATATTCAGCAGAACCACTCATTAAAAAGCTGAGAAGTAAAGGCAATGCAAGGTAAAAGTGTTGTTTGATATAAGGTCTGTAAACTTTTGCTTCACCATGCTCCAATAGTAATTTTAGCAACCATAACAATTTGATTACAGCAACGATAATCAAGCCCTTGATGGATATTGCGAGGTCATACCCAAGATAAAGTGGAATCACTACTACCATTACTGAAGCAGCAAATGATATTGTTCCATAGGTCAATAAAGCTATTGGCTTTTCTTGTATAAGATAAATGTATTCTATTAAATAGCAGGGATTATTTATAAGTAGAAAAAAAGTGAAAAGATGAAAATACGGTAAAGCGTTTTTAGAAAACAAAGTAATTATCATTGGTTCAGCCACTCGCAAAATAACAAATACCGCAACACTGATTATCATTATCAGTACAGCCACATTAAAGAGATATTTTTTCTTTTCTGTATGTGATGGATAGGAGGCAAGCAAAGAATTAAGCATTGCATTAACCCAGAAAAAGCTCAATGCTGCTGACATAAACATGAGGCTTTCATATGCTCCAATGGTCTCTAAGCTGATGTTACCTTTTGCGAGAAAAATTCCTGTAAGTAAAAAACTGCCAAATCGAAGCAATTGAAAAAGCTGCAATCCACTAACATTATTCAATAACCGGTGAAATCTCAAAATGAAATTTTATTCAGGCAAATCTAATTGAAAAGCAAGGAGTAGAAATTGAATAGAAGTTATTGCTATAATACGATCCGTTTCGAGACGGGAAAACGCAATAAACAGATTAATGATTACTATGAAGATGGCGGAATCGCTTTGTGAAACTGTTCGCAATTATTTTATGAATGAAAAAATCTCCATTCAGTTTTTAGGAGTTACTTTCACTTAGCTTTAATTGATCAATCTCAATTAAATAATATCACTGATAATGAAACTCTCTTTTAAGAAAATACTTTTTTTAAATAATTGAAAGTAGCTTTACTCCCGATTAATCGGAATGAAGTATTCGTTTTTAACGTACAAAGATTTTACATTGCCTTACCTGGTATTCGGTAACGGACCTGAACTCATGTTTGCCTTTCATGGCTTTGGTAGGAGTGCTGCAGATTTCAAGGCATTTGAATCATGCCTCGGAACAAAATACACCATCATTGCTTTTGATCTTTTTTATCATGGCAGTCATGCACTCTCACTTGACAAGAATTTACCAGCCTTCAAACTTTCAGTGATGACACGAATGATTGAAAAATACATGCATGAAAATAATCGGGAGAAATTTTCATTGATGGGATTTAGCTTCGGTGGCAAAATAGTATTGGGAATTGTTCAGGAAATGAGTCAGAATATAACGGAAGTTTTTCTGCTTGCTCCTGATGGCTTAAAAAGAAATCCGTTTTATTTTTTTCTTAGTAACACACTTCTCGGTAATATGATGCTGAGAGGTATTGTAAAAAATCCTCATCCTGTGCTGATGTTTAATAACTTATTCCTGAGATGGAAACTAATTCACGAAAAAGTACATGAGTTCATTGATGATAAGTTGGCTCAGGAAGAATACCGCAAATTAGTTTACAGAACATGGTTGACATTTCGTTTTTATAAACCACGGTTAAAGATGGTTGCCAATCATATTAACAAACGCAAAATTTATTTCAGAATGTTTTTTGGCAAATATGATTATATCATTCCGGTTGCACTGGGAATAAAATTTCAAAAGCAATTATCAGATAAAAAAAGTCTTGTTATACTGGATTGCGGTCATCGTGTGTTTCATAAAGCCGATGAAATTGCAGCCGCTATTCTCAACAAAAATTAATTGTAAGAGCCTGTTTAAATTTCATAATTCAAAAAGAAATATATATCATCCCTTCGGGATCCTCTCTGTGAACTTTACTCATTTAACTATAAAAATACCATCCCTTCGGAATTTTTTAACGCTGAAAGCGTGTTATGATTATAAAAAGATCAAGCAAACAGTTAAGAATCCCGAAGGGATGGTATATAAAAAACTATTTTTTAAAAATTTAAACAGACTCTAAATTATCTTTTGCGGTTTTTAAGCAACACTTTTTTATTGATAGAAAATGTTATCCGGAAATAATATTTTATTCCTTCACAGGAACAATTATGTTTATTGTCCCTTCCTTGTCTGTAATTACATAAGGTATTCCGCCACTAACAAACTCGTTGATGGTTGGATCATAACCTGTCATATAAATAAAATATTTGCCAGGCTTTAATCCTGATATACGAACACCATCTTCACCTGCAATTCCTTCTCTTTGCAGATTATAAGCAGCGGGAGAAGTTCCCGGTGATTCAATGGCGTTAAACTTTACAAACACACTATCAGGATGTCCTTGAGATCCACTGATGATTGGCATCCCATGATGTTCTGGTTTTGCAACAATAGTGACATTGCCACCCAAACCACCATATTGACAACTTCCGTCATATACTTCAGCACTTGACTCATAGTTATTAGAAAGCGGATCGGTGCATCCCTCTTTTTTCTTTTTACAGGATGTAGTTGTTACGATGGCGAAAGTAATAGCAAGGCAAATAAATAAATTGTGTTTCATGTGGTTTTGTTTTAAGATGGAGCGAATATAGAAAAAGCTTCATTTGATTTATCACGGCTATTTAACTTTAACTCTGTAATCATTCATTCAAAATCCTTTTTGTTATTATGTTTGCTCAATTCAAAAAAAACATCCTATGAAAAAGATCTTCTTCCACCTCTGCATGTTATTAATTCCCGTGTTTACTTTTTCCCAAACTGTTAAAATAAAAATTATTGATGCAAACGATAAATCAGCCTTGCCGGGAGCAACTGTTATTGTAAAAGGAACTGCCAATGGTGGAATCACCGATATTGATGGAATATTAAATATCAATGCAAATCCGAATGATTTTTTAGAAATAAAAATGCTGGGTTATGAGCCGCAATCAGTAGCAGTAAATAACAAGACAGAAATTAATGTAGCGTTGCAATCATCAGCGAAGCAATTATCAGATGTAGTAGTAGTTGGTACACGTAGTGCAGGACGTGTGAAAACAGAATCACCTGTGCCGGTGGATGTGATTAACATGAAACAGGTATCGCTCTCAAGCGGAAGAATGGATTTAACTTCAATGATGAATTATGCAGTACCATCTCTTAATTACAATAAGCAAAGCGGATCAGATGGGGCCGATCATATTGACCTTGCCACTTTACGTGGATTAGGTCCTGATCAGACTTTGGTTTTGATCAATGGAAAACGCAGGCATCAAACAGCATTTGTTTCTGTATTCGGTACCCGAGGAAGAGGTAATTCAGGAACTGATTTAAATGCTATTCCTGTTGCTGCTATTGATCATGTGGAGATTTTGCGGGATGGTGCGTCAGCGCAATACGGTTCTGATGCAATTGCAGGAGTGATGAATATTGTATTGAAGAAAAATGTAAATGAATTTTCTGGTGATATTGGTTATGGCGGTTACTACGATAAAGATTTTAATCCCGCATTTAAAAAAGATTTTCATCAGTATCAGTATGGTGATCAATTTGATGGAACCACATTTACTTTCAATGGAAATTATGGAATTCCGCTTGGCAAAAACGGAGGGTTCTTGAATTTCTCTGCTAATTATTTAAAACAGGGAAAAACTTTTCGTCAGGTGTTAGACACCACTAATTATCTTACCAATAAAGAGGCCTTACCTGTAAATATTTATCGCAGAGCTAATGGAGATGGTTCCGTTACTTCAGCAGGAGGATTTGTAAATTTAGAAGTTCCATTCAGTAATAAGACCACAAGTATTTATGCTTTTGGAGGATATAATTATAGTTCAGGAGATGCTTTTGCTTTTTCAAGAAACTGGTCAGCCAGACCTGAGCGTTTTCCAACTGATGCAAACGGAAATATAATTTACATGGAGGATATTATGCACACTACGCCCGAAGGTGTAGATATGGCTGCTGATACTTTTTTTGATCCGCATATTCAAACGCATGTTTCTGATGGGTCATTGGCACTGGGTATAAAAGGAACTACACATTCAAAATGGAATTGGGATGTAAGCAACAACACCGGTAAAAATGATTTTCATTTTTATGGTGATAAAACTTTCAATGCTTCGCTTGGTGCTGGTCAAACACATTTTGATGATGGAGGATTTTCTTTTTTGCAAAACACTACTAACGTTAACTTCAGCAAACCCATTGAAGGTGTTGCACAGGGATTCAATTTAGCAGCCGGTGCAGAATACCGGTTTGAACAATATGATTTGTATGCAGGTGAAGAAGCATCTTATAAAAACTATGATACCAGCGGAACAAAGGCAACAGGTTCACAAGGTTTTCCCGGTTATCAGCCGGCAGATGAAGTATCAGCTAACCGTTCAACTATCGGAGCATACATTGACGCAGAATTAGACATTACTAAAAAATGGTTGGTCACTGGCGCTATACGTGCTGAAAATTACAGCGATTTTGGTTTTACAAGCAATTATAAATTCAGTACTCGATATAAGATTGCTGATAATTTTAATTTAAGAGGATCAGCCAGTACAGGTTTCCGTGCACCATCATTGCAACAGATAAATTTCAGTTCAACGTTCACTACTGTTCAGGGTGGTGTGGTTGCAGAGGTAAAAATTGCTCCTAATTACAGTCCTATAACAAAAGCTGCAGGCATACCTGAATTAAAACAGGAAAAATCAGTGAATGCTGATATCGGATTTACTTACAGTCCGTTTAAATGGTTTGATATTACGGTTGACGGATACCTTGTTCAGGTGAAAGACAGAGTGGTTCTCTCCGGTCAGTTCAGTGCTGATGATACTACCCTGGATGCGTCTCTTGCAAATCAATTAAACATATTGAACGCAAGCCTTGCACAATTTTTTGCCAATGCGGTAAACACCACCAATAAAGGAATTGATATTGTACTTGAATTCAGAAAGGTGAGACAACATGGATTTTTCAGAGCCACTGCAGCAGGTAATATTCAGAAGATGACGATAGATAAAATAAATGTTCCTGATAAATTAGATGATACAGAAGCGCATCGTCTCACTTTTTTAAGCAAACGCGAGCAGGCATTTATTCTTGCATCAGCACCAGAATCAAAGTTTGTATTGAGTCTTGAATACGGAATCAGGAACTTCAGCATTGGTACACGCTTTACATATTTCGGCAAAACAACTATTCTCGGATATGGTGATGGAACTCCAGGAGATTTCGTTCCTGAATTTGAACATGGAGATTTACTCGCGTATGTTCCAGCTGATGCGGATGCGCATGCTGTAAGAGATGAATATGTGTATGGAGGAAAATTAGTGAGCGATTTATTTGTTACTTATAAATTTGGTAAACACGCCACACTTTGTCTTGGCGCTGATAATATTTTTGGTGTGCATCCTGATTTAGGAGTTGTGAAAGATGCAAAGTATTGGGCATTTAACAATGAACCTGCTGGTCCGTGGGATGCGGTGCAAATGGGAGGTAACGGAAGAAGATTTTACGCCAGACTTGGATTTACTTTTTAAGTTCTTATTGAAAAGTAGTTTAACATATTTTTAGTTAAAGTACAGTTAATCGCAAATTGCTGATAATTTTTTTTAGATAGTATTCGTTATAGATCGAATCTAAATCTATAAACACATGATCCGATCATCATCTTACTGGAAAAATCATTTTGAAATTAATTTAACAAGGCAGCGCGTAAACTGGAGTGTGTTGCCCACAATTACTGATGAGCAAAAAGAAAAAATTCTTTATTCACTTAAAGCATGGCAATTGGGTGAAACCAGTGATGGCTCACATTTACTTGCAGCAGCAAAAAAGTATGCATCCAGAATTAAAGATGATGAATATGTTGAAGCTGTTAAACTGTTTATTAAGGAAGAGCAAAAGCATGGTAACAATCTTGGAAAATATATTGATGTAATCGGTGAGCAACGGACAAAAAAAGATTGGGGTGATACACTTTTCCGGAAAGTGCGATACCTCAATACAAGCATGGAGTTGTGGACGATTAGTGTCATAATAGTTGAAAGCGCTGCTCAGTTATTTTACAAGGCATTGCATGATGCAACAGATTGTGCGTTGCTGAAATCTATTTGCCGCGATATTCTGATGGACGAAGCACATCATATCCAATTTCAAAATGAACGGTTGTATATTTTGTTTCAACACAAAAATTTTTATGTTAAAGCGCTCTTTATTGTTTTATGGAATTTTATTTTTTGGAATAATACATGCAGTTTGGTTTGGGCATAAAAAAGCTTTTATGGCTGGCAATATTTCTCAAAAAAGTTTTATGAAACAGATGTACTTTAAATTTTTTAAGACCATGCAGTTTTTACATGCAAGGCAAGAAGAGAGCGTAACTACAGAATTGTATTCGCTTTACAGCTAAAAGAAATTGCAAATTAGCTCACCTGCTTTCCTGCTCCGGCATAAGTGATCACATCATTACCTGAAATAGTTTTATCACATAAAATAATCAGCCGTTCTATAACATTGCGAAGCTCACGTATGTTACCCGTCCAGTTGATGGTTTTTAATTCCTCTAAAGCATCTTTGGTAAAAGTTTTAACAGGCATATTGTAATCATCACAAATCTGTTTTAAAAAATAGTTGGCAATTAAAGGAATGTCTTCAATGCGTTCGTTAAGCGAAGGCACATGCATTACAATTACGCTTAAGCGATGATATAAGTCTTCACGAAAAAGTCCTTTTTCAATTTCTTTTTTTAAATCTTTATTAGTTGCAGCAATCACTCGTACGTTGACTGTTATTTCTTTTTCTCCACCTACACGTGTAATTTTATTTTCCTGCAAAGCGCGTAAAACTTTTGCCTGTGCTGATAAACTCATGTCACCAATCTCATCTAAGAAAAGTGTTCCGTTATGTGCAGACTCAAACTTGCCAATGCGTTGTTTGATAGCAGAAGTAAATGAGCCTTTCTCATGACCGAATAATTCACTCTCAATTAATTCAGAAGGAATGGCTGCACAGTTTACTTCTATCAATGGAAGATTGCTGCGGTTACTTTTTTCATGGATCCATCGTGCAACTAATTCCTTTCCCGTTCCGTTTTCTCCAGTTATCAGCACGCGTGCATCAGTAGGGGCAACACGCTCAATCATCTCTTTTATTTTATGAATGGGAGTTGATTCACCAATCATCTCATTGGTTTTAGAAATTTTTCGCTTCAGCGTTTTTGTTTCAATTACCAATGAAGATTTATCCATTGCATTGCGTATCGTAATCAACACGCGGTTCAGGTCAAGCGGTTTGGAAATAAAATCAAATGCACCTTTTTTAATTGCTTCCACAGCGGTTTCGATATTTCCATGACCGGATATCATCACCACCGGTACATCAGGCGCAAGCTCCTGTAATTTCTCCAGCACTTCAATACCGTCCATCTTCGGCATTTTAATGTCACAGAGAATGATGTCATATTTATTTCCTCCTGCTTTTGAAAGACCTTCTGCACCATCAGCCGCATCATGCACAATGTGTCCTTCATATTCTAAAATTTCTTTCAGCGTATTGCGTATGCTGCGTTCGTCATCTATAATAAGTACTTTGCTCATTGTATTTTTAGTAGGGAGTATTTAGAAGGGAGTAGTGAAGTAATAAAATTGTTTATGATTAATTATTAATCAGATCAGCCAGAATTCCCTCCTTAAGTGCATAAGCTGATAATGTCATTTGTCTGATTCCTGTTTTTCCGATTACAAATGTAAGCAACAGGCTTGCAAGCACAATCATGTCAACACGCATCTTAACAAGTCCTTTCATTTGCATCCTTTGTTGAGTAGTTGAGTTAATAAGTTGATGATGAACCATAGCGTAATCTTCCATGTTAAACGGATAAGATTTTTTATTGTTCAATGGAGGTTCTCCTTTTTGACTCAATATCATTTCAGCAAACGTATCAAACGAACCTGATGAACCAATGAGTTTAACAGGCTTGAATTTTTCGCAGGCTTTAAAAAGAGGAACTAATATTTTTTCAAGATAAGTGTGCAGCTTTTCAATTTCAGAATGGGTTACAGGGTTTGATGGTTTTAGTTTTTCAAGTAATAAGGCAGCACCAATTTCAAAGCTGTGTTTCCAGAATATTTTCTGCTGATTGCAAATGATAAACTCTACACTGCCACCTCCAATATCCATCACCAGGGATTTTTCTTCTCCCAGTGTCACTGCTTCACGCACTCCATAATAAATTAATTCTGCTTCACGTTTTCCGGTGATGAGTTGTACTTTAATGCGTGTTTGTCTTTCAGCTTCTTCAATAAAATCTTTTCCGTTTTTTGCTTTTCGTAATGCGGCTGTTGCATAAGCATACACCATGTCAACATTGTGTTCAGCAATTTTATCTGCAAAACTTTTCAGCGCTTTTAACCCACGTTTAAAAGGAGCCTCTGAAATAAAATTTTTAGTGATACCTGCTTCTCCCAACTTAACAACGGCTTTGGTTTTATAAAGTTTTTTGAATTTGCGTTTTGCTATTATGTTTACAATTAATAAATGAAAAGTGTTGGTTCCACAATCAATAATCGCAATGCGCATTTGGTTTAATATTTCCTTAATGTAACTATAATAATAACTACTAAAATATATTGACTAAAGTTTCACCTATGGGGACAAAATTAAAATTACAGATCAAACAATTGTTTTAGGTAACAAAAGAGTTGAAAGCAAAATAATTATTATGAAAAGCAATATGGTTGATTGAGAAAAAAAACTTTTATCCTAATTATTTTGGAGAAAATTGACGATAAATATCTTTACGATGTAAAAAGCGTACTAAATCTACAATATTGTTTTCTATAAATAAACCGATCCTGTAATCTCTATACTTTATCAAACAGCTGCTTCAATTTTAAGAATAATAGATTCGATATCCAAAGCAGTTTGTTTGTTTTTTATTACGGACAAATCCTTATAAATAGATTTCTCTATTCTTACTTCCACGTATGTAATTTTTTCATCACTACATCACGACTTACATAATCCCGTTTGCGGGATTTAAGCATGGCTTGCAATAAAAGATAATCTTCCTGCTCCTGGGTGGTTAATGATTTTGTGCTCATACCTAATCGTTTAGCAAGCACCAGAATAGTCTTTAAATCTTTTGCTGACTCAGCATTTATAATAATGGAAGTCATAAGAATTTTTTTCAAAAATACATTAAACATCATTTCATAATTTGATTTTAAAAGTTTTTATTGAGAACGAAAAAAGAACAATTGGAATTTCCGGTGCTAAAAATTAAAAAAATGTGTAATACAATTATTTAGTCTTTATAACCGGATGCGCTTACAAAATTTAAGACATCAACTCCAAACCTTAAACATTCCTCTGTTAATAAATAACCGGCTCACTATACTATTTTCAAAACTGCTGCCGTTTCATAGGTGTAATTTTGAAGTCTTATAGTATTACATATAGTATTACAACACTCATGACAAAGCGATTATTGATTTTATTTTTTATTGCTACTAACAGTTGTCTGCTCCAGGCTCAGCAGACTGCCATTTATCACGATCCTGACCGTTTATTTAAGGATGGTTATGAATTGTTTATCAACGAAAAATACAGTGCGGCAAAAGATGTGTTTGAAGATTATTTAACCCAGCCGGGTATCAGCAGCGCCAATATCAGTAATGCAAATTATTATATGGCTGTGTCTGCATTTGAATTATTTCATCCTGATGCAGAAACAAAATTGCTTGCGTTCATCAGTAATTATCCGGAGCATACCAAAGTAAGTCTTGCTAATTTTTATCTCGGTAAATTATATTATCGTCAGAAAAGATATCGCAATGCATTGCCTTATTTTGAAAAAACGGATGTTTATTATTTAACCAAAGAAGATATTCCGGAGTATTATTTTAAAAGCGGTTATTGCTTTTACATGAAAAATGATCTGGAGAAAGCGAGTAAAAATTTTAAAGAGATCATTAATCTTGAGTCTCGTTATCAAACTGCTGCTCAATATTATTATGCCCATATTGCTTATGCAAATAATAATTTTAATACGGCATTGGAAATATTTCAGAAACTAAGCAGCTCTGAAACTTTTGGAAGCATTGTGCCTTACTACATCACACAAATTTATTTTGAACAAGATAAATATGATGATGTAATTTCTTATGCTAATCCCTTGATTGAAAAAGGCGGAACGCAAAATGAAAATGACATGCGCAGATTAGTTGCCGAGTCTTATTACCGGAAGGCAGATTATAAAAATGCGCTTGAACAGTTTTCTCTTTACAGCAAAAATATTCCTGCGTTAAGCCGTAATGATTTATATAGTCTGGGTTATTCTGAATACCGGACAAAGGATTATAAAAATGCAATCATTCATTTACAAAAAGTAGTGGATGTAAATGATTCGCTTGCGCAGAATGCATACTATCATCTCGCAGATTGTTTTTTGAAAACCGGCAACAAGCAAAGTGCACGCAATGCATTTCAGTCAGCAGCAAAATCAGATTTTAATAATTCAATAAAAGAATCAGCTTTATTTAATTATGCAAAACTTTCTGCTGAATTAAATTTTCAACCTGTTGCAATCAATGCGTTTCGTGATTTCCTCAAACAGTATCCACAATCAAAAAATGCTGATGAAGCAAATGAGTTAGTAGCACAATTATATCTCACCACGCATAATTATAAAGATGCGCTTACTGCATTAGAAAATATTAAATCAAGAGTAGGACGCGCAAAAGAAGCGTATCAGAAAGTTGCTTATTACCGTGGTGTTGAATTTTTTAATGATGGAGATCTGGATAAAGCGATCAATATGTTTGAGAAGGCAATCATAAATGATGTAGATCAAACATTGAGAGCACAGGCAATATACTGGAAAGCAGAAGCATTATACAACCAGGAAAAATATGAAGCGGCAATAAAACAATATCGTATTTATATTTTCAATCCGCCTTCGGTTAACACCACGATGTACAATCTTGCAAATTACAACATGGGTTATTGCAGTTTTAAATTAGCTGATTATGCAGAAGCACAAACCTGGTTTCGCAAGTATATAAAGAACAAACCTGAAACAGATAAAACGCATTGGGATGATGCGAACATCCGGGTGGGTGATTGTTTTTATGCGATTCATCAATCAGAAAATGCATTGGATTATTATAACGCTGCCATTGATAACAATGCTTCTTCAAGTGATTATGCCTTGTATCAAAAAGGAATCATTAAAGGTTTGCAAGGTGATATGAATGGCAAAACAGGAACGATGGAAGCGTTGATGTCACGCTATCCTAATTCGAAATACAGAGTGGATGCATTGTTTGAGAGAGGTCGTGCGGAACTTGCACAAAGTAACAGTGAAGAAGCAAAAAAATCTTTTAATGAAATAATAAAAAATTATCCGTCCAGTAATTATTCAAAACGTGCATTGGTTAACATGGGTTTGATTTATTATAATGATAAACAGGATGAACTGGCTCTGACAACTTACAAGCAGGTAATCAGCACTTATCCCGGAAGCAATGAATCATCGGAAGCATTAACCGGAGTAAAAAATATTTATATCAACAGCGGTCGTCCCAATGAATATTTTGATTTTGTGAAAACTGTGCCCAATGCAAGTGTTAGTACCGGTGCGCAGGATTCTATTACTTATGAAGCAGCAGAACAACGTTACCTCAAAGGAAATTTTGATGATGCTGCAAAAGATTTTGAAAATTATTTAACACAGTTTCCTAATGGGAGCTTTCGCCTGAATGCAACTTTTTATAAAGCAGAAAGTGATTACCGTAATAAAAATAATGAAGCTGCTTTGGCAGGATATGAATACATCATTGAGCAACCACGAAATGTTTACACTGAGAAATCTTTATTGAAAGCTGCTTACATACAGTTCAAAGCACAGCAGTATGAAAAGGCAATTCCTAATTACAGCAAGCTGGAGCAGATTGCAGATTTGCGTGACAATATTGTATCAGCACAAGCCGGATTAATGCGTTCTTATTTTCTCACTGCTAAATATGATCAGAGTATTACCTATGCACAAAAGTTAATTGCAGGTGATAAAGTTGCCAATGAAATAATTAATGAAGCACATTTAACTTATGGCCGCGCTGCAATGATGACCAGTGACTATACCAATGCACAAAAAGAATTTAGCATCATTGCAAAGCAATCCAGCGAAACGGGAGCAGAAGCAAAATACAATCTGTCGTATATCCAGTATAAGTTATCTAATTACAAACAATCGAAAGATGAATGCTTCAGTGTGATTAACCAGGTGCCATCGTATGATTACTGGATTGCAAAAAGTTTTTTATTGCTCTCAGATAATTATATTGCTTTGAAAGATACCTTCCAGGCAAAAGAAACTTTGAAAAGTGTTTTGGATAATTATGAAAAAAATCCTGCCGACAAAGAAGACATCAGGGAACTGGCAAAACAGAAGTATGATGCATTGATTAATAATGCCAACAATGATGTGATTAATAATAATGAAGAAAATAAAAATGCTCAACCAGAAGAAGACCTTAGCAAGGATAATGAACAATAATAGAATGAAAAATAAATTGTTAAATATTGTTGGATTGTTGCTATTGTTAGAAATCGTTGCAACAGTAGAGAATGCAAATGCACAGAACGGAACTGTTAAAAATCTCGGTGATGAAGTTATTAATGTCGTTAAAGAATATGAGCCGGTGCTGAATGATGCATTTAAAATTTCACTTACTCCGCAGGGTGATACTTCAACAGTGGTTCCATCCAATTTAAATTATAATGTGGAACCTCAGCAAATGATCACGAATTTCAATATCACTCCAATCAAACCAGTGAAGATTAAAGATGAGATAATAAAAAAATTATATCGTGGTTTTGTAAAAGGCGGTTATGGCAACTATAACACACCCCTGATTGAAGCTTCTTACAACAGTTTGCGTTCAAAATCTTTTGATGTGGGTGCGCATTTTAAACATATCTCTTCAACCGGAAAAATTAAAGGATATGGGTATCCCGGTTATAGTATTAACAAACTTAATTTAACCGGAACCAAATTTTTTGACAAGAGTCAGTTGGATGGTGATATTGATTACAGCCGTGATGTGTATCATTTTTATGGTTATCAATCGCCCCCTGAAATGTTTACAAAAAACGAAACCAAACATTTGTTCAGTGATGTTGCCAGCAGTTTTGTTTTTGCGGATAACAATGCAGATAAGGATGCCATTAAATACAGCGCAGGTTTTACTATTTATAACTTCCGTGATAACCGCAGCAGTGATGAGTCAGGCGAAATATTTAAAGGAAGCATTGGAAAAAATATTTATGATGGTAACGCAAAGCTGAATTTTATTGCAGATCTCAATCAGACACACCAGAATTATCTGGATTATAATCGTAACATATTTACCATTGAACCACGCTACAAATTCAATAAGGATTTATGGATGCTGAATGTGGGTGTTAATGGAAGTGTAGAGAGTAATTCGTCACAATCTTTGTATCATCTTTATCCACACATAGAAGCAAAATACCAGGTGATAGATGACCAGTTTTCTTTATTTGCAAAATGGACAGGGGAGTTACGCAGAAATAATTTCCGCAGTCTTGCAAAAGAAAATCAATTCATGACAGCGGATACAATTTTATTTAAAAACACCAATGATAAATTAGATATTTCTTTTGGTGCAATTGCAAAGTTGAGCCATGATGTAAATGCAAATGCTTCTGTGCGTTATAGCCGTTTAGTGAACGATGTGTTTTTCATCAACAGAGATGATTTACCTGTGAGGTTTGAAACTTACTATGATGATGTGAATCTTATATCTGTGCATGGACAATTTGATTACAATGAATCAGAAAAAACCATCATCGGTTTAAACATTGATTACAATTCTTACGCGTCAGACATTTCAAATACCAAGATCTTGTTTAAGCCGCTTTACAGAATTGGATTGACAGGAAAATATATGATAGCGGATAAGATTGAAATCAAACCTGATATTTATTTTAACGGTATCAGTTATGCTTTTGATTATGAAAAAAGTATTACCACTCCCGTGTATAAAACAATTAAAGGATTTGTTGATCTTAATCTCGGTGTCGAATATCACTACACCAAAATACTCACTGTATTTGCCCAGGTAAACAACCTCGGCATGAGCCGTTATTATTATTGGAATAATTATCCTAATTACAGATTGAATGCAATGGCAGGGTTGACTTATTCGTTTTGGTAGAGTGGAGGAAGAGGTATATTAAAACATCCATTAGAAAACATTCATTCAAACAATTCATTACCTGTTCCTTTTAAAACATGTAACTGCATTTTTTTTACAATGTCATCTGCACGCCTGCCATGATGATTTATTTTATTCAGATTTTCTTTTAAGTTGAATGCAATATCTTTTCGTTCAACTTCAGTATTTGCATTCAGCAATTCATCAATCATTTCAGCACTTAACTCTGAAAAGTTATTTACAAAATTTAACGGGTTCTGTATTTCGTGTGCAATGCCTGCTGTAAGCCTTCCTAATGAAGCCATCTTTTCGCTTTGTAAAAGCTGCGCCTGTGTTGATTTTAAATCCTCGAGCGTTGTATTCAGCGTGTTGTTGGTTTCTGTGAGTTTTAAATTTGCCTTTCTATTATCACCATATCTTTTATAGAGCAAAAATGCAATCATCACTGTCATCAAAAAACCTCCTATAAAAGCATTTTTAATAACCTTTTCTTTATGGGCTTCTTCCACTTTAAGGGCTTTATCTTTTTGTAATAGCTGAATTTCATTATTCTTCTTTTCATTTTCATATTTCATTTGCATGGCTGCCACTTCCCTGCTGCTTTCATCATCCATTAATTCTTTAATATCTGTATAAAGCTGATGATATTGATAAGCTTTTTTATAATCTTTCAGTTCTGAATAAACTTTTGACAATGCGAGATAACATTCCTTAAGCACCTTTTTTGCATGATTATCATTTGCCGCTGTCATTGTTTTGGTTAACCATAAAAGTGCCTGTGCATTATCATTCATTGCCAAATAAGTTTCTCCAATACTTTCGTAGATTTCAGCAACGTTGGTTTTGTCTCCCGTTTCGTCTGCTAATCTGGCTGCAATTATCAAATGACTCATTGCATCCTTATATTTTTTTTCCTGCTTAAATATAAAACCAAGGTTGTTTTGATAAAGCGCCATATTTTGCTTATCACCAAGTTCTTCAAAAATTTTCAGGGCATGCAAAGTATTTTGTAGCGACTCGTTATCGAAACCCTGAACTCCATAATACCAACCGAGATTACCGTAAGCATCAGCTATTCCCTTTTTATTGTGGATTACTTTATGCATTTTCATTGCAATTGATAAATTTTTTAATGCCTCCGGATAATTAGCCTGAAGAATATATATGATCCCAATATTCATATATGAATATGCAATCCCGTTTTTATCGTCAATAGCTTCCTGAATCTGCAAAGCAAACAAATGCTTTTGCATGGCTCCGGCATAATTTCCCTGCTTTCTGAAAACAGTACCGAGGAGATTACAGGATGATGCAACACCTTTGCGGTCACCGGATTCTTTCCTTAACTGCAATGCAATTAATTCGTTATTGACTGCTTCCTTATGATTCCCTTGTTTTTCATAAATAATTGCAACGCTGTCATAAGCATCAGCACTTGCTTGTTTATTTATTGGAGGCAACTGTGGCGAACTGCAGATTGATTGACATGAAAGTAAAAGTATCAAGCTGAATGACCACAATTTTATTTTCATCAGGATTAGAATTTATTTAATAAAAGGTTAGTTTTTTATTTTGTAAAAAATATTTCCTGTAAAAGAAATAAAAAAACCTTTATAAAATCAATCTTTTAGAGTTAGCCGTAACGTTTTCTTTCCATCCAATGGTCAAATTATTATGCAGAAAAACATATTTAATTTTCAGTATCTTGTTTATTAGTTGCTATTAATCTGGTATATCCAATGCTAATTTTAATTTGCTGTTTAATACTTTCATTGTAGCGGATGTAATTATACCGAGTTCACCGGTGAAAATACTTTTATTAAGTGTTATTAATTTATCCGTCATGATAACAGATTTTTTCTTTAATCCGGATTTATTGAAATCAGGGTTTGAATCATCAAAAATAAAATCTGTTTCTGAAGGTTGTTTTGGAATCACCGAAGAAATGAAAGCAAGAATTACATCATCTTTTTTACTTAACTTTTTTGAAACAACTACAGCAGGTCTTCTTTTTGATGATTTCAAATCAGTAAATGGAAATTTTGTTAACACGATAGTACCTCGTTTCATTATCTGTATTTTACTTTCAAATCATCATCTGAATAGATATCTTCCTTTTTGTTTTTCATAAAATCGAATGATTTGCCTTTGGTAGCCATTTTCGCTAATTCTTCTGTGGTAATTTCATCATAATTTTCATCAAGAAAGGTGATAATAATTTTTTGTGGTGAAGTCACTTTTATTTTATCCACCAATGTTATATTTTTTCCATCAAAGATGGCACGTACGCTTAACATAGTTTTTATTCAAAGATAATTATTATTGTTTTAGGAAATCATAAGTGAATTGCAGTAAGGTCAATGTATTTAAAAATGTCAGGCAGCCTTTTTTCTTTGTACAAAATCTTTTGTGCTTTCCATTAATGCTTTCACATTAGCCTGGCAGAAGCCATGGTTTTCTCTTTCTATCAGTTCATAAATAACACCGGTTAGTTCAGATGGTTTTGTAAACACCTGCACCAAGCCCGGACAGGTTAGCGGTTCGTTAGTAGCAAATTCCACAAAACCTTTTTCACTCCACTCTGACATAGTTCTTTCAACTGAATCCACCTGGAATGCCATGTGGTGAATACCGCCAACGCCACCCCTGTCAGCAACCCATTTTCCTACAATAGAATCATTGGTGCCATCAGAAATAAAAACTTCAGGGTGCTATGTGATAGTTGGTATAATCGTGATTGAAATAATGTTCTACCATCCATGGCATGTTGCCGGTTTGTTGTTCAGGTGGTAAAAGCACCAGGCAATCTGCAGAAGATCCATCTTCAAACTCAATCTTAAAACCTTCAGGAAGATCTTCAGCTATCCTATATCCAAAACATTCGATAAATAATCTTGCTGTTTTAAAACGGTCTTTTACACGGTATGCAATGTGATCGAGTCTCATGATACATAGTTTAGATAGAATCAGGAAACAAATGTTAATACCAGCAAAATTTTTTGAAGTATGTTTTTTGGCGAGCCTTTGAAATTCAAAGGTTAATGAAACGAATGCAATTGTAAATTTCGATTCTAAAAATGTTATAAAAATTCAAGGATTGGTTTTACACGTTCTGTTTCAGTTTTTCTTCTCCCTCTTTTTTGGATAAAAACGAACAAACTTTATCACAAGTGCTTCGTCACGGAAGAGCTGTGGCTACAGGCGAACTAATCTCTAAAAAGAATTTTTAATGAAAAGGATGATCGCTTGTGACAGTAGCACCCAAAATTTCTCTCGTGTCGTAATCCTGAACAAAAACAACTACGCGTATTTCTTTAAAATCAATTTCTTTATCATCATTGGTAAAATTTACTTTCACCTTGCTTACCTGGCCTTCTGTTTGCGCGCCAATAATATTACCGGTATCGGGTAACATTGCACGCATGATATGATTAAACTCATTGATGCCATTGGTAGATTTTATATGATAACGCTGTTCGTAATTGATGTTGTTTTCTGTAATCACAACAAACAAGCGAAGATTCTGCGAAGGATTAGTTTTTAATGCAGTTGCCTTAACATTTATGCTTGCACTATGCATATTTTTTTTACCTGTTGAACTACACGATACATTGAATTTGAATTGCGGAGCCACGTTATACGCAACATTAATTACTGGTTCTTTTACATAAGAAAGATGAGCAGAACCTGGAGTTGGTTTTTTTCCATTAACCATAGCAGAGGGGAAACCGTCCTTCATCTGATAAAAAGCATATCTGTCATAACCTGCTTTATTATAAGTAAAAAAAGTATCCAGAGAATAATAACAATGATAACTTATCACTGCCACCTTATCAGAATCTGCATTTACCACAGCATTAAAAGCAGAATCGTTTTGTGCGCAGGCACCACAACCTGTTTCAGTAAATTGTTCTATTAACACACGGTTTCCGGTTTGTGCATTACTACATAATGAGCAGCCGATTATCAGTATTGCAAGAAGGATTGATTTTTGCATAGTCTGTTTTAGTTTTTATGATTTTTAGTTTTCAAAATTATCGTTATTCTATAATAAATAACTTGTTTGCAACAGGAACATCATTCGCAATTATCCGGACAAAATAAACACCGGCATTTAACTTTTCAATGGATGAAATAAATTCATAATGATTGCCTGCTGCCTGCTGCTGTGCTGAAAATTGTTTTATCATTTTACCTGTAATGTCATAAATTAAAATACTGATTTTAGCAGGTCGGGATAAAAAATAATTGATTGTAAAATTTTGTGAAGAAGGGTTTGGTGAAATATTTAATTCTACATTTTCTAATGCGTTTTCATGCAAACCTGTGATGGATGTAAAAGTAAAAACTGATGTTACAGGAAGATGATCGGATGCATAGTGCAATGCATTTGCCACATTTACGGGCACTGCAATATTCGGCTGCTGATTAATTGAATCATTGTAATGATAGCCGTCATTTCCAACAGCAATGGTAGAACCCGGAACAAACTCAATACCTCCCGGTTGTGAAATTGCTGTTGAATAAAGTATCATATCAAACCTGTCATCCAGTCCACCGATGGAGCCATTGCCAAAGCTTCGAGTGCGTGTGGATTGTGTATGATAAAAGCGGTAAGGATAATAATTCCAGGTGCCTGTTAAATTTAAAGGATCAACAAAATTTCCATCATCGTTTGCGTTGTTCTGAATCAGTTTCTGATAAGCTATCTCACCACTTCCATAAATATTGAAATCACCACATAGAACAAAATCAGTTCCTGTGAGCAATGCATTTGTTACTGCTCTAAGATCATCTACTTCAGCTCCACGATTAAGCGAATCAGCAGAAGTTGAACCCGCTTTTAAATGACATGAATAAATACGAATGGTATCACCCGTAGCAATATGCTTTAACTTAAATTCATTGATGTCTCTCAATGCAGTATGTATGGGAGTATTGCTGATAAATTGAAAAAGTGTGGTGCGATAAAATATTCCATTGTCAGTATCATAACCATTAATGTAAGCACCGGCACTGTATTGATTTCCTCCGCCTATACTTGCATCATTCATTACATTATTCAAAAACATTGAGACACTTGAAGTAGTTGCATTTTCCTGTGTTACCGCAATATCCGGATTCTCATGTTGAATTACAGTACGATAAAATGGATTGCGAACAGCAGTATCTGCTGATGGGTTAGAACTGGAAGGATAATTTAAAAGATTCCAGGTAAGCATCTTTATATTGAACGATTGGGAGAATGAATTGTAGGAAAATAAAATACTGAGAAATAAAATAAAACGTGAGCGATACATAGTTTTCAAATTGTTTGAAGACAAAGGTATGCTAACAGTGAAAGAAAAAGGCGCTGATATTTCAGATGCTTTGAGTAAATATATAAATTGTTTCCGGTTTCATTAATAACTCATACAAACATTCAAAAACAAATGTCAATTTCAACCATTGATGATGCAGAAATAAATGCTTTTATACCATCGGTTTCGGTTTTTCGATAACCGTATTAATAGCACCTTTAATGCCTTCGCCTGGCAAAAAACCTCCCTTCTTTAAAAATGCTTTTAGTGCTTCCATCTTTTCAGCATTATCAATAATCTGTTCCTGTGCTGCATCAATAAGATAGTGCGTAGTTTCAGCACTTGAATCACTCATGTCAGAATGTGCATCACTGTCAATATTAATTGTTAAGCGTACATAATTTCCTGCCACCATCATTTGCTGCATTTCATAATCTGTGGTGCGGTTTACTCCGCGCATCATAATCTCCACTATGCGAGTAGCCCAATATAGTTCGCCTTTGCTTTTTGTATCAGACTCGGAAATTTTACATGCATAAGTGCCTGTACCGACTGACAACACAAAAACTTTCTTGTAATCAATATCATTTTCTTCAGAAGATTCCGGCAGGTATTCATGAAAATGTTTAGAGAACTCAGCCAATGCAGCCATGGAAGGATTGTTAACATATACACCACCATCAATGCAATTTCTTTTTGGATCTTCATTGTCGTTGGGATAATTCATCGGATACGATGGAAGGTAAGTAGGTCCGGCAGAAGTAGCGCGGCAGATATCATATAACAATGCATTTTGAGCAGGATTTCTTTTTACATCACGTGATTTAAAAAATAAAGGCATGTTGTTGTTCAAATCATAAGAACACACCATAATGTTATTAAGGCAATCACTCATTCTATATCCTTTCACAAGATCTTTTAAAACTTTGTCGATACCATCTGCATCAAACATGGGTTTAAGGAGGTCTCTTCCTTTATGAATCAAATCCTGTAATTTATTATGCTGGGGAAAAATTTCATGTCCACGGTTTATATATACATCCATCACCTGGTCGAGTGAGTATAAAGCCTCATTCGGTTTATCAGGATTTTTAAGACTCACAGCACAGGTTATCAATCCACCTGTGGAAGTGCCGGCAATTAAATCAAATGACTCATGAATTTTTTTTCCGGTAAGCTCTTCCACTTTCTTTAAAACAGTGATTGGAACTACTCCTCTTAATCCTCCTCCGTCAATACTTAAAATTTTAAATGGACGCATGATTTTGTTGTTTTTATGATGCCTACTCTTTCAGGATTTTCGGCTTGGTCCTTTTATTTTTATTTATGGAACGCAAATTAAGTATTCATAGTTCATTGATCGTATCATCAAAAATATTACAACTGTAAAGTATAATTCTTAAAGAGAAAATTTATTGGTACACCAAAAATATATTTCTTTAGAACAAAAAAAGGAATTCCCTAAAATATTTAAACTTATTTTTATCCCAACCGTTTCTGACCACTCCATACCAAAATCCTATCTTCGCCTGCCAAATTGACCTCTTAGGCTGCGATGGCAATGTTTTTGGGTGCGCTTCAGGAGGAAAATTTCCATAAAATACAGAGCAAGAAACATGAAAAAAGAACCAATAATTGAATCTAACGAAGAGCAGGTAAGTTCGCAGGCTGAAGATAACACTACACAACAGCATGAAGGAATTACACCTCCTGCTGAAAATGATCCAATAGAAAAATTACAAGAGGAAGTTACACAGCAGAAAAATAATTACCTGCGCCTTTACGCTGAATTTGAGAATTACAAAAAACGCACTGTTAAAGAGCGCATAGAATTATTCAAGAATGCAGGAGTTGAAATTATAGGTGATTTGCTGCCGGTGCTTGATGATTTTGAACGTGCATTAAAAGCAACGGAAGGATTAGAAGAAAAACATCCCGTTCGCGAAGGCATGGTGTTGATTTATAATAAGCTCAAAACATTGCTTGAGCAAAAAGGATTGAAGTCGATGGAAAGTGGCGGCACTGATTTCGACACTGACTTGCATGATGCCATTACAAGCATTGATGCCGGTAAACAAATGAAAGGCAAAGTGGTGGAGGAAGTAGAAAAAGGATATTATTTAAACGATAAAGTTATACGTCACGCTAAAGTGATTGTAGGAAGCTGATTTGATGATTTGATAATTTGATGAGTCATGCATTAATTGTCATCATCAAATTATCAAATTATCAAATTCTCAAATCAAATTCATGAAAAGAGATTACTACGAAATATTAGGCGTTACCCGTAATGCACAGGAAACTGAAATAAAGAAAGCTTACAGGCAGATGGCGCTTAAATATCATCCTGATAAAAATCCGGGTGATAATGAGTCGGAAGAAAAATTTAAGGAAGCTGCCGAAGCTTACGAGATACTTGGCTCACCTGAAAAACGCCAGCGTTACGATCAGTTTGGTCATGCCGGTGTGAATGGTGCAGGAAGTGGCGGTCATCACATGAACATGGATGATATCTTCAGCCAGTTCGGTGATATTTTCGGAGGACACAATCCGTTTGAAAGTTTTTTTGGAGGCGGACAAAGCAGCGGTGGACGAAGAACGGTTAACCGTGGAAGCAATCTTCGCATTAAAGTAAAGCTTACGCTGGAAGAAATTGCTACCGGTGTTGAGAAGAAAGTAAGAGTTACCAAAGCAGTATCCTGCCAAACCTGTGAAGGTACAGGTGCAGAGGGTAAAAACAGTATGAGCACCTGTAATACCTGTAAAGGTTCAGGTCATGTGAGAAGAGTTACCAATACTATTTTAGGACAAATGCAAACCACTTCTACTTGTCCAACGTGTCATGGAGAAGGGCAGGTGATCACCAACAAATGCAAAAAATGTAATGGCTCAGGAACACAGCATGGAGAAGAAGTAATTAATATAAATCTTCCAGCCGGAGTAGCCGAAGGCATGCAGTTAACTATGTCCGGCAAAGGCAATGCCGCAGAGCGTGGTGGTATCCCCGGAGATTTATTGGTGGTGATTGAAGAGCTTCCGCATGAATATCTGCAACGTGATGGAGATCATTTATTATTTGAATTATATATCAGCACGCCTGACGCTGCTTTAGGAACCAGTATTGAAATTCCAACATTGGAAGGAAAAGCAAAAATAAAAGTAGAGCCCGGAACTCAACCCGGTAAAGTATTACGTTTAAAAGGAAAAGGAATACCACGTCTTAACAGTTATCAGCGCGGAGATCTTTTAGTAAACATAACTGTGTGGACACCGCAGCATCTTTCAGCTGACGAAAAACGCATCATGGAAAAACTGCGTGAATCAGAAAACTTTAAACCCAAACCAGGCAAGGGAGATAAAAGTTTCTTTGACAGAATGAAAGAATATTTTAATTGAATCTATTAACGTCATTGCGAGGAACGAAGCAATCTATTTCATAGCGACAGATTGCTTCGTTCCTCGCAATGACGACTTAATAACCTTTTCATTTTAATTCAGCCTGCGTACCTATTTTTACACGCACTTATTTCCTATGAATATCATCTCCATTCAAAACGTTACAAAAAACTACGCTGCTCATCGTGCATTGGATGATGTTAGCATTAACGTTCCCAAAGGGAGTGTGTTTGGGTTGCTTGGTCCTAATGGTGCTGGCAAAACTTCATTGATACGTATCATCAATCAAATAACTGCTCCTGACAAAGGAAGGATTCTTTTCAATGATAAAGATTTGCAGCAGGATCATATCAGGCATATCGGTTATTTACCGGAAGAGCGCGGACTTTACAAAAAGATGGAAGTGGGGGAGCAGGCAATTTATCTTGCACAATTAAAAGGCATGACACGTCATGAAGCCGTAACACGTTTGCGTATCTGGTTCGAGAAATTTGAAATTAAAGCATGGTGGAGAAAAAAGGTGGAAGAGCTGAGCAAAGGCATGCAACAGAAAGTGCAGTTTATTGTAACCGTTATTCATGAACCTGAATTACTCATTCTTGATGAACCATTCAGCGGCTTCGATCCGGTGAATGCAAATCTTGTAAAAGATGAACTTCATGCTTTACGCGATAAAGGAACTTCCATTATTCTCTCTACTCATCGCATGGAATCAGTGGAGGAATTATGCAGTCATATTGCTTTAATCCATCAGTCAAAAAAAATATTAGATGGATCAGTAAAGGAAATCCGTAAAACGTATAAGAGCAATATTTATGAGGTTGAATATGCAGGTAATTCAATCGCGCTTGCCAACTCTTTGTGGAATGGTAACCAGTTGCTTGAAAATACCAATGAAGGAGATCACATGAGAGCAAGAATCAAATTAGAAAATGATCAACAGACCAATGAATTGCTTTCATCTTTATTGCCCAATGTACAAGTGCTTTCCTTCAAAGAAATAATACCCAGCATGAACGATATTTTTATAAAGGAGGTGATGGGATGAATAAGATAGCACTCATCATAAGGCGCGAATACATCACACGCGTTAGAAAAAAATCTTTTATCATCATGACTTTTGTTGGCCCGCTTTTAATGGGTGCTGTTTTTATCAGTGTGTTTTTATTAAACAAAGTTGACAGCGAGAAAAAAACAATTGCAGTGGTGGATGAAACCAACATGTTTACCAATAAATTTAAAAACAGTGAACGGTTGCAATTTGTTTTTGTTAGAAGTCCTGTGGACAGCTTACGCAGAAACAGTAATAAGCTCGGCTATTTTGGTGTATTGCATATTCCACCTGCAACCAATTTACCTGCTTTAGAAAAAGCTGTTACACTTTATTCGGAATCACAACCTGGGTTTGATGTAGTGAGCAGGATTAAATTCACTTTGGAAAAAGAAATCAATACATCTAAATACATCGAAGCAGGTATTGACGAAGCTAAATTAAATAAGATAAAAACCGATGTTGAAATCAAAACCCGTGATCTTGAAAATAAAGAAACAAGTACTCCTCTTACTTCAGGTTTAGGATTTGCCGGAGGATTGCTTATTTATCTTTTTATATTTATTTATGGAGCGATGGTGATGCGTGGAGTGCTCGAAGAAAAAACGAGTCGTATTGTTGAAGTAATTATTTCATCAGTAAAACCATTTCAGTTAATGATGGGAAAAATTATTGGCGTAGCATTGGTTGGGCTCACGCAGTTTTTATTATGGGTGGTACTCACCATGGCTATTTATACCGGTGTAATGAATGTAATGTTTAAAGGAAAAACGGATAAAGAAAAAATTGAGAGCATGATGAAATCTCAACCTGGGATGCAGGCAAATACTGCAATGATGGAGCAAATGCAAAATGATGAACCAAATACTGCAGACAAAATAAGTCAGGTAATGGATTCGATAAATATTCCTTTGATCATTGGCATGTTTATATTTTATTTTTTGGGAGGATATCTTTTATACAGTGCATTGTTTGCGGCAATTGGTGCTGCGGCTGATTCTGAAACAGACACACAGCAATTTATGTTTCCTGTCACCATTCCACTCATCCTTGCTTATGTTGCTGCAGTTAATGTAATTGATAACCCGCAAGGCAATGTTGCATTTTGGTTCAGTGTGATACCGTTCACTTCTCCTATTGTTATGATGGTGAGGATTCCTTTTGGAGTTCCATGGCAACATGTTGCATTATCAATGTTATTATTGATTGGAGGTTTTATTTTCACAACATGGATTGCATCACGTATTTATCGTGTCGGTATTTTGATGTATGGGAAAAAAGTAAGTTACCGCGAAGTCTGGAAATGGCTTGTATATAAGGGATAGATTTAGTTGACAGTTGACAGTTGACAGTTGACAGTTTACAGTTTACAGTTTACAGTTTACAGTTAAATTAGCGTACAAGATAACTGGAAACAGTAAACTGCAAACCGGAAACTAATTTTCTTTCACTCCACGTTTGTAAATTACCAATCCATTCAAAAAATTTCTCAACACCTGATCACCACAAGGTTTGTAGTTGGGATGATCTTCACTCCTGAAAAAAGCGGTGAGTTCTGTTTTTGAAATATTAAAATCAACCAATTTTAAGATGTGAATGATATCGTCATCGCGAAGTTGTAATGCTACGCGGAGTTTTTTCATGATGTCGTTGTTGCTCATTGAAAGAATTTAAATTTATTGTTTAAAGTATTTAAAGTTTGTCTTTTTTTATTCCTGATTTATATTGTTCTACAATCTTCACAGCTTCCATCGCCTCTTTCACATCATGCACTCTTAAAATATTTGCTCCGTTCATTAAGGCAATTGTATTCACAACAGTGGTTCCGTTTAAAGCATTTTCGGACTTGGTATTGATTACTTTATTAATCATCGCTTTGCGCGATACACCAACCATTAGCGGACAATCAATAATCTCAAAGCTGCGAAGTGATGCAAGCAATTCATAATTATTTTCTATCGTTTTTCCAAAACCGAAACCGGGATCAATAATTATATCCTTAATACCAAGCTTGCGGAGTTGTTCCAATTGTTTTACAAAAAAACGGATAATGTCAAGCGTTACATTTTTGTAAGCAGGATTGTGCTGCATTGTTTGTGGCGTTCCCTGCATGTGCATCATAATATAAGGAACCTGCAAACGAGCAATTGTGTTAAACATATTTACATCAAACGTACCTGCCGAAATATCATTAATAATTGCAGCTCCGTTTTCAATTGACATTTCTGCAATTTTTGAACGGTAAGTATCTACAGATAAAATTGCTGATGGAAAATGTTGATGAATTAATTTAACAGCAGGAATCAAGCGTTGTATCTCTTCTTCTTCACTAATTTCCTTTGCTCCCGGACGTGTTGAAACTGCACCAATATCAATAATGGAAGCACCTTCTCTTAGCATCTCCTCCACATGTTTCAGCATGTTGGTTTCCTCGTTAAATTTGCCTCTGTCAAAAAAAGAATCAGGAGTAACATTTAATATTCCCATCACTAATGGTGAAGAAATAGTAAGCAATTGACCACGACAATTCAAACTATAAGCAAGACTCATAAAAAGTTCATAGCATTAATAAGATATTCGCGACTAAGTTAATTAAGGTAATTGAGCTAATTAAGTAATTAATAGATATCAAATAAAAATAAAATTTTTATGAAAGTAATCACAAACATTTGCAGAATTTTAGTTGGTGTGCTCTTTATTATTTCAGGATTAATAAAAGCAAATGATGCGCTTGGATTTTCCTATAAGCTCGATGAATATTTTACCGTTTTCAATACACCATGGTTTTCAAATATCTCGTTGCCTCTTGCAATGGGCATAAGTATTCTTGAAGTTGCATTAGGTTTTGCATTGCTTGTTGGTTACAGAATGGTGCTTGTAAGCTGGTTGCTTTTGCTGATGATTGTGTTTTTTGGTTTCCTTACTTTTTACTCTGCATATTTTGATGTGGTGAAAGATTGCGGATGCTTTGGTGATGCATTGCACTTGAAACCGTGGCAATCATTTGGTAAAGACATGGCTTTGCTGGTGCTCATTCTTCCAATTTTCGCACAACGAAAAAATATTGGTCCGCTATTCTCAGAGCGCGCAACTAATATTTTAACCTATGCAGCTACAATTTTAACGGCATGGTTTACCTGGCATTGTTATCAACATTTACCTGTAAAAGATTTTCGCCCTTTTGCAATTGGAAAAAATATTAATGAAGGAATGAAATTGCCACCTGGCGCTGTAACTGATAGTGTGGTGATGGTTTTTATTTATGAGAAAAACGGAAAGCAGGTGGAGCTAAGCGCAGATCAGCTTGGAAAAATTGATTCGACTTATAAATTTATTGATCGTAAGGATAAAAAAATCCGTGAAGGAGATGTTCCGCACATTCATGATTTTGCTATTAAAGATGAAAAGGATAATGATTACACGCTGGATTTTCTTAACCGTAATGATTATGTTTTTATGTTAGTGGCTTATGATATGAATAAGACTGATAAAAAAGTGCAGCCACGCATTAATGATTTTGTTGCTTTATGTCAGCAGCATGACGTTGAATTTTTTGGTATTACTTCAACGCCTGCTCCTGAAACTGATAAGTTCCGCCACGAATTTCAAAGTATGTTTCCTTATTATTATTGTGATGCTACTACTTTGAAAACAATTATTCGATCCAATCCGGGTTTGATATTGCTGAAGAAAGGAACCGTGATTGACATGTGGCATTATAATGACCTGCCAAGTTTTGATGAGGTAAATAAGAAATATCTGAAAAAATAAATTTTTCTGATTTCTTAAAAAATAATTTAATCCATAGAATTTATTTTGACTGCTGGTTGTAATCGTAATTCATCATCCAGTTAATGCCGAACTTGTCAATGAGCATACCGAAATAGGCACCCCAAAAAGTTTTGTTCATCGGCATGGTTACATTGCCACCACTTGAAAGTGCATTAAAAATTTTATTTGCTTCTTCTTCGTTATCAGCATTAATGGAAATAGAAATATTGTTACCGATTACAGTAGCGTGTCCCCATTGTGCGGAGCTATCGCTTCCCATTAAAATTGTTTCTTTACCGATAGGTAATGATACATGCATGATTTTTTCTCCATCAGCTTCAGAGATTTGTTGCCCTTCGCTGGGTGGCATATCTTTAAATTTTCCGATGTAAGGAAATTCACCGCCAAATACGGATTTGTAAAAATTAAATGCTTCTTCGCAGTTACCATTGAAGGTGAGATAAGGATTAATTGTTGCCATTTTTTTTTGATTTTGAATTTATTTAAATTAAATATTTATTCTTTTAAATTACTATATAAAAAAACCCATGAGCTTTTAATTCATGGGTTATCTTTTTTTTTTGATAAACAGAATTTATTTTACTGCTTCCTGCATACGATCAAGGACGCTCATTACTTCTTTAACGGAGACTGCAGAATCAGCAAGCAATTTCTTTTCATCAGCATCAAGCTTTAGTTCTATGATTTGTTCAATACCATTTTTACCAAGCTTAACAGGAACGCCCAGATAAATATCTTTTAATCCATACTCACCCTGCAGCCAGGCACAGCAGGGGAAAATACGTTTTTGATCACGAACAATGGCTTCTACCATTTGTGCAGCTGCAGCACCCGGTGCATACCATGCTGAAGTTCCCATCAGGTTTACTAATTCTCCACCGCCAACTTTTGTACGCTGAACTATGGCAGCTAATTTATCAGGCGTTACTAATTCCGTTACAGGTATCCCGGCAACGGTGGTATATCGCGGAAGCGGAACCATAGTGTCACCATGACCACCCATGAGCACTGCCTGTATATCTTTTGGTGATATATCTAACGCTTCTGCCAGAAATGCACGGTAGCGGGCGGTATCTAAAATGCCTGCCATACCAAACACTTTGCTGGAATCAAAACCGGAAGTGAGGTATGCGCAGTAAGTCATTACATCTAACGGGTTGCTTACTACAATAATGATGGTGTCAGGCGAATATTTTACAATGTTTTCAGTAACGGATTTTACAATGCCGGCATTGGTGGCTATTAAATCATCACGACTCATACCGGGTTTGCGCGGAAGGCCTGAGGTTATTACTACAACATCAGAATTAGCCGTGGCTGAATAATCGTTAGTAGAACCGATAATGCGTGTATCATATAAATTGATGGGAGCAGTTTGCCACATATCAAGCGACTTGCCTTCGGCAATTCCTTCTTTTATATCAAGCAACACTACTTCATTGCAAAGTTCTTTGTGAGCAATTACATTGGCACAGGTGGCACCTACATTGCCTGCTCCTACAACAGTTACTTTCATTGTTTTTGGGTTTTTTTGTTTTGTTTGAGGGTGCTAATTTAGTGCAGAAAGAGATAAGGTGATTATAGATTTTAAATTTTAGATTTCGGATTGGCGATAATTGATTTTAGATTATAAATTTCGGATTTTAGATTGGGGAAGGGATTTTAGATTATTAATTATAGATTATAGATTGATGTGAATGGATGGTGGATGGGCGGGCAGTAGCTGATAATTTGGGCTAATAGGATTGCGTATTAACTGTTATGGATTTTGGTTTGGCTGGTGTGGGTTAACCTTGGCGGGAATGGATTTCCACTTGTATGGAAAGGACTTAGTATATTGATTGTAACGAGGTTCAATGTTTAAGAGGATTTTTTGAGATTAATTTTTGGGTTTAAGTTTTTCTGTTAAGCCGAACGGTTAATTGGCAAAAGTGTAACGTAATGGCTGTTGTTTTTGGCAAGACTGGGTTATCGGTTTGTTTAAAGTAACCAAAACGTGACGGGCGAAAATGCCCGGAAAATTTGTTTGTGAATTTAATCCCGGCAACGCAAGGTCAGAAGCGTGAATATTGGAAAGATGCTGAAACAAGTTCGGCATGACGGTGCGCGGAAATTATTTTTTTGTGAAAGATGCAGATAGATTGAGCTCCAAGGGTGACGCATGAAGGAGTGGTGAGGTGCGGTTTTGGAAAAGCGGAGAGTAATTTTTTTCGGAGTTGCGTGAAGAGTGGTCCTTGAAAGTATTAATACCGTTTAAGACAAGTTGTTGTGAATTTCCTTTAACATTAACCGGTATTGAAGCCTGAGTTCTATCTGATCCATTACGATTCGTGCCAGTTGCCTTAACATGTATGTTTCTCTACCATCAAGTTTCCTGGGATGTTTATCAATTATGCAGAAGGTTCCTAAATTATATCCATGAAGGGATTTTAAGGGCATGGCAGCATAAAATTCTAATCCTAATACTCCTGCAACCAGTGGATTAGCAAGTGTTCTTGCATCTAAGCGCGCATTTTCTACAATATAAATATCATCAGACATTATTGCAGAGCTACAAAGTCCGGGATCCCGGGGAATCTGGTCAATATCAAGCCCAAATGATGATTTAAACCAAATACGATCTGTGTCAACTAATGTAATTATAGCAACAGGGACATTAAAAATTTTGGCAGCTAATGAAGTAATTTCATCAAAGGCACCATCTGCAGGGGTATCAAGTATTTCGTATTTATATAAATCTTCTAATCTTTTTTTCTCTTGTGTTACTTCCATAGTGTAAAGATAGAGGTAAATATGGATAGAAGTTTTGTACTTATGTATGTCACCAGCTAACGCGATGTCGTGAAGTTGCCTGTCTATACCTTGAATCACTACAAAAGCATTGTTGTTAATATGGGTAGGAAATTGCGTGTCCTAACGTGGAAAAAGATTTGAAAGATGATGGAATAAGTTCGGAATGGCGGTGTGGGAAATTATTTTTTCTGAAAGAAGTGGATAGGTTGATTTCCAGGCATAACGCCTGAAGGAATGGTGAGGTCTTAGTAGCAGAGATTATCTGCCAATAATTTTATATAGAGTTTTGCCATCAAATTCCATTTTCATAGCACTTTTAATAGGATCGCGAACAAATGTTATGGTATCTATCTTCGTTGGTTTTAAGGCGATTTTGTAAGTGTGTAAACTGATAGTTATTCTCGACTCCTCATTATTAACTTTTGCTTTTCCGGAAACTTTATTTACATAAGTACAGTCTGACATATGCGTATCAGTATAATACTTTGCATGGCCCGATGAGGAAATGTTAAGGGTCATAAGGCAACGATCACTATTTGTATCAACCGACTCTGTCCAGTATCCAACATAGTCTTCATTTACCTTTATAACATTCTTTTTACAGGAAGATATGTTTATTAAAAGTAAGAACAGAAGGGTTAGGACAGATGTTTTTTGAATCATGATATAAAGATAATTTATTCCCGGTGGGTAGGGGGTCTTGCATAAGTCACTATAAGTGTTGAGCTATTAGTTGAGGAAGAAAATAGCGTGAGCTACCGAAGAAAAAGATTTGAAAGATGCCGAAACAAGTTCGGCATAGCGAAGCGGGAAAATTTATTTTTTTTTGTGAAAGAACTTTATGCAAATAGGTTTTTATGCAAGAACGAAAAATATAATTAAAGAGGTCTATCAGTAAATCACTGATAAAATAAAAAACCCGTTAAGAAGGATTTCTTAACGGGTTTGAAAATGTTTTATGCTTATTGTGGAAGCTGCATTTATTTACACATCCACTTTGGCGTACTTGCTGTTTTTCTCAATAAAATCTCTGCGTGGCGGCACATCATCTCCCATGAGCATGGCAAAAATACGATCGGCTTCTGCTGCACTGTCAATGGTTACTTGTCTTAATGTACGTTTATCAGGATTCATAGTGGTTTGCCAGAGTTGCTCTGCATTCATCTCACCCAAACCTTTATAACGCTGTATGGTTACCGAACTTTCTTTTTCTCCGGCTAATTCTTTTACGGCAGCTTTGCGTCCTTCATCATCCCAGCAATATCTTTCTTCTTTACCTCTTTTTACGAGGTAGAGTGGAGGAGTGGCAATGTAAATGTATCCTTGCTCAATTAACTCTTTCATGTGACGGAAAAAGAAAGTAAGAATCAAGGTGGTGATATGGCTTCCGTCAACATCAGCATCGGTCATGATTACAATTTTATGATAGCGAAGCTTGACAATGTTCAATGCACGTTCGTCTTCAGGAGTCCCTTTGCTCACTCCCATTGCGGTAAACATGTTGCGGATTTCTTCGTTATCAAAAATCTTGTGCTCCATTGCTTTTTCCACATTAAGAATTTTGCCTCTTAATGGAAGTATAGCCTGGAATGCACGGTTACGCCCTTGCTTGGCTGTGCCACCCGCAGAATCACCCTCAACGAGATATAACTCACATGCTTCAGGATCTTTATCAGAACAATCACTTAGTTTACCAGGTAAACCGGATCCTGAAAAAGCCCCTTTACGTTGAACCAACTCACGTGCTTTACGCGCTGCATGACGCGCAGTGGCTGCAAGGATCACTTTGTTTACAATATTTTTTGCTTCGCGCGGATGTTCTTCCAGATAGTTAGCAAGCATCTCGCTCACTGCCTGGTCAACAGCACCCATCACTTCATTGTTGCCAAGCTTGGTTTTTGTCTGACCTTCAAATTGTGGTTCTTGTACTTTAACAGAAATTACGGCAGTTAATCCTTCACGGAAATCGTCACCGCTGATTTCAAATTTAAGTTTATCTAAAAATTTTTGTTTGTCAGCATAACTTTTTAAGGTACGGGTTAAGGCTCTGCGAAAGCCTGCAAGATGTGTACCTCCCTCGTGGGTATTTATGTTGTTTACATACGAATGCACATTTTCATTAAAAGAAGTATTGTAATGCATGGCAACTTCAACAGGAATTCCGTTGCGTTCACCTTCCATGTAAATCACATCTTCAATCAGTTTTTCTCGGGTATCATCTAAATACTCTACAAACTCAATCAAACCACGGTCGCTGTAAAATCTTTGTGAGTTAACAGGTTTTTCCTCTGCATCCAGTTCACGCAGATCGGTGAGTGTGATAGCAATACCTTTATTGAGGTATGCCAATTCACGCATGCGTGAAGACAATGTATCATAGTTGTATTCATGAACTATGAAGATGGAAGAATCAGGTAAGAAAGTAACCTCAGTTCCGGATTTGTGAGTGACACCGATTTCTTTAACAGGATACAAGGGTTTGCCGATGTTGTATTCCTGAACGTATTCTTTTCCGTTTTTAAAAACATTTACTTTAAGATGAGAAGAAAGTGCATTCACACAACTCACACCTACTCCGTGCAATCCTCCTGAAACTTTATAAGAATCTTTATCAAACTTTCCTCCGGCATGTAACACCGTCATTACCACTTCCAGTGCAGAACGTTTTTCCTTCTGGTGCATATCTACGGGAATACCTCGTCCGTCATCTTTTACAGTAATGCTGTTATCAGGATTAATGTCAACAGTGATGTTTTTACAATAGCCGGCAAGTGCCTCATCAATGGAGTTATCTACTACTTCATAAACGAGGTGATGAAGGCCTTTAAAACCTATGTCACCGATATACATCGCAGGGCGTTTTCGCACTGCTTCAAGACCTTCCAGCACCTGGATACTGTCAGCCAGGTAATCATTATTTTTTATTTCTTTTTCCAAAACTTCTTCGTTCATTATCAATTAGTTAAAGGGGGTGTTAAAACGTTAACAAATATACGCATTTAAGCGCTTCTTTCCACTGAAAAGCGGATGATTTGTTAACAAATGAACGATAATATTTTTCTATTTTTCTAATCTGGAAAAAGGCTGGTTTTATCCAAAAAATTGCTTATTAAATAATGTCTTTTTCTTTTAACCAAAATTCCATTTCCTGTTGCACTTCTTTTGCAGCTTTGGCGGCTGCCTGAGCAAAATCTTTTTCGCGTGAAGCAAAAATTATGTTGCGTGATGAATTAACCAGCATGCCGCATTGGTTATTCATTCCATGCAAAGCAACTTCTTTTAAACTACCACCCTGCGCACCAATACCCGGAACCAATAAAAAATGATCAGGAATTAATTTTCTTATCTGTTGTAATTGCTCTGCTTGTGTTGCTCCTATAACATACATCATGTTATCTGCACTTCCCCATTGCCTGCTTGTTTCAATTACATGCTCAAAGAGAAATTGACCGGATACATCTTTTATCATTTGAAAATTATTTGAGCCAGCATTACTTGTCAATGCAAGCAATATCACCCAATGAACCTCACCCCCTTGCCCCTCACCAAAGGAGAGGGGAGCTTTCTCATGAGATTTGATAACGTTAGATTTGAAATTCAAAAACGGAGTCACAGAATCTTCTCCCATATAAGGAGTCACTGTAACTGCATCAAAATTCATTTGTTCAAAAAATGCGCGTGCATACAGTGCTGATGTATTGCCTATGTCACTGCGCTTTGCATCAGCAATGGTGAAAATATTTTCAGGAATATATTGAAGCGTTTTTTCAAGGCTTATCCATCCGCTTGCTCCAAGACTTTCATAAAAAGCAAGATTGGGTTTATAAGCAATACAATATTCTTTGGTAGCATCAATAATCTGCCTGTTGAATTCAAAAACAGGATCTTCTGCATCCAATAAGTGTTTCGGAATTTTGGTGATATCAGTATCTAATCCTACACACAAAAACGAACGTTTCTTTTTTATTTGATCAAAAAGGTCAATGCGAGTCATTCAGGAATTGGTAATTGAGGTATTCGGTAATAAGGAATTATTTGTCGAGTAAATTCGTGACATTTGTTACCGATTCGTTAATTAGTAACCATCAAATTGCTACTCCTTCTTTCATCATCTCGGCATTTTCTGCCAGTTGCAAGGCGTCAATAAATTCCTGAATATCTCCATTCATAAAAGCAGGAAGGTTATGCATGGATAAACTGATGCGATGATCGGTGACGCGGCTTTGCGCATAATTATAAGTGCGGATTTTTGCCGAACGGTCACCGGTGCTAACCATAGTTTTTCGTTTGGAAGCAATGGTATCAATGTGCTTTTTGTATTCTCTTTCATAGAGTTTGGTACGAAGCATATTCATAGCCAATGCTTTGTTACCATGCTGCGAACGTTCAACCTGGCACACCACTACGATACCGGAGGGCTTATGTGTTAATTGTACTTTGGTTTCTACTTTATTTACATTTTGTCCACCAGCACCACCTGAACGTGAAGTTTGCATTTCAACATCAGCCGGATTTATTTCCACATCCACTTCATCGGCTTCAGGCAATACTGCAACCGATGCTGCGGAAGTATGCACACGTCCCTGAGTTTCTGTTTCCGGCACACGTTGCACACGATGAACACCTGATTCATATTTTAAAACTCCGTAAGCGCCTTCCACGTTTACATTAAAAACAATTTCTTTATAACCACCGGTATTGCCTTCGCTGAAATCTACCAATTCAGGTTTCCATCCGCGGCTTTCACAATAACGTGTGTACATGCGGTATAAATCACCGGCAAAAATACTGGCTTCATCACCCCCGGTTCCGGCACGAATTTCAACCACTGCATAACGATCATCTTCAGGGTCTTTTGGAACTAAAAGAAAACGGATATGTTCTTCTAATTTTTCTTTGCGAGCAGAGAGTTCTTCCATCTCTTCTTTAGCCATCTGTTTAAACTCCTCATCCTTTTCATTATTGAGTACTTCTTTAGCGTGATCAAGATTGCTTACTACATTCCTGTATTCGTGATAGGCATTTACAATTTCTTCAAGATCACGATAAGATTTATTTAGTTCTTTAAAACGTTTGCGATCAGCAATAACGGAGGGATCGCCCAACTGAGTTCCTATCTGCTCATAACGTGCAGCCAATGATTCTAACTTATCAAGCATGATGGTGCAAAAGTAAAGTTTACGGTTTACAGTTTATGGTTGGCAAGGCAGGAATCAACAAACTAACAAGATAATTGCATGTAATTTTAAGTCCATTCAAAAACTCCTTTCTCACTTTCTATAGTAAGTTTTTTTGCAGATGATTCTTCAACCTTGCCGATTACTTTTGCATCAACATTAAATGATTTTGAAATCGAAATAATTTCATTGGCAATAGTTGCATTCACATACAACTCCATGCGATGACCCATATTAAAAACTTTATACATTTCTTTCCAGCTGGTTTGTGATTGCTCTTGTATAATTTTAAATAATGGTGGAATAGCAAACAGGTTGTTTTTTATCACATGTAAGTTTTCAATGAAATGCAAAATTTTTGTTTGTCCACCACCGCTGCAATGCACCATTCCATGAATTTGAGAACGGAATTTTTCAAGAACTTGTTTAATAATTGGCGCATAGGTTCTTGTTGCTGATAAAACTAATTTACCGTAATCGGTTTCCAGTTTACCGTTTATCGTTTGCAGTTCAGTTTTATCCGTTAGTTTCAGATTACCAGAATAGATTAGATTTTTCTCAATTCCATTATCAAAAGTTTCAGGATATTTTTCTGCGAGATAATGATGAAACACATCGTGACGCGCTGATGTTAAACCATTGCTTCCCATACCGCCATTGTATTCCTGCTCATAACTTGCTTGTCCATAAGAACACAAACCCACAATTACATCTCCTGCTATTATATTGGCATTGTCAATCACATCTGCTCTTTTCATTCTGCAGGTTACAGTGCTGTCAACAATGATGGTTCGAACCAGGTCGCCTACATCGGCAGTTTCTCCACCGGTGGTGTAAATGTTTATTCCAAAACTACGAAGCTCATTTACTAATTCTTCGGTGCCATTAATTATGGATGCAATCACTTCACCGGGTATGAGTCGTTTATTGCGACCTATGGTTGAAGAAAGTAAAATATTATCTATAGCACCAACGCATAATAAATCATCAAGGTTCATTATAAGCGCATCCTGTGCAATTCCTTTCCATACACTAATGTCACCAGTTTCTTTCCAGTAAGCATACGCAAGACTGCTTTTGGTTCCGGCTCCATCAGCATGCATAACGGTGCAAAAATCTTTATCACCACCGGCATAATCAGGAATAATTTTACAAAATGCTTTTGGGAATAATCCTTTGTCAATATTACGGATTGCGTTATGGACATCTTCTTTAGAAGCTGAGACACCACGGAGATTATAGCGTTCGGAATTACTCATTCTGGATCTTGTTTTATCCCTTCAAAGGTTTCAAACCCTTGAAGAGATTGTACTACTTTAAACACAAAGAGCATCCCGTAAGGAATGCTCTCTGCTTTTGTTAATCAAATATTGTTATTGTTTGGGTACATAAGTAGTACCATTAACTTCAAACTCTGTTCTACGATTGTATTGATGTGCTTTTTCCATTAAATCTTTACTTCCAAGTTTATCAATGAAATCTTTTGTAAGCACATCACCTTTCTTAAATGGAGGATAATCTTCATCATTTTCAATTGCCTTTGGTTGTGTTTCTCCACGTCCTTCTGAAGTTAATCTATCAGCAGGAACATTATGTGCAACCAAATAATCCATTACTGATTTAGCACGTCTGTTAGATAAATTCAAATTGTATTTATCATCAGCACGATAATCGGTGTGTGCAGTAAGTGTAATCGTGATAGTCGGATTTTCGTTCAATGTAGTGATCAAACCATCCAGCGCTTTCTTTGACTCAGAACGCAAAGTTGCTTTATCCAGATCATAGAAAATTTCCGGTACAGTGATTGGTTTCGAAGTACTCTTTAAAGGGAAATCGAAATCTTTCTCAAATGCCTGGTCAGCTTCCAAACCCACTGTTGTTAACTCATGGAATTTAGTAAGGTACCCCGTAAATGAAGCTGACAATTTATATTTTACATTTTCCTTTAAATCATAACGATAAACTCCATCACTACCAGTTTTAACACTTAACGAAGTTCCGTCACTACCGAACAATTCAACCAATGCACCTTCTAAACTTTCTTTAGTATCTGTATCATACACACGACCTGCAACACTCAATACCAGTGGCGGCATCAGGAAAGAATAAATATCATCTTCTCCTTTTCCACCATCGCGATTAGATGAAAGATAACCTTTATCCTTATCCGTAAAAAAGAGTGCAAAATCATCAGCTGATGAATTCATTGGTGATTTAAGATTAACTGCTTCAGCAAATACACCATTGTTATTATCTGAGCTGAATATATCAAGTCCGCCCATTCCAGGTTTTCCATTCGAAGAAAAATAAAGCTTACCATTAGGAGCTATGTATGGAAACAATTCGTCACCATCTGTATTTACTCCTGTTCCTAAATTAGTTGCTGCGCCCCATGCGGATGATCCATCATCCCAGCGGCTCATCCAGATGTCCTTACCTCCGCTTCCTCCCGGCATATCACTTGCAAAATAAAGTGTCTTGCCATCTGCTGATAAAGATGGGTGTCCCGTAGTATAGCTATCAGAATTAAAAGGTAAAGAAGAAGCATCACCCCATTTTCCATCCTTCATACTGGTCATCATTATTTTACACTGAACATTTTTTATTTCTTTTGAAGATGGACAGGTGGTGTAATACATGGTTTTACCTGTAGCGTCAAATGTTACAGATCCATCACTGTATTCAGAATTTACAGGACCAGGAAAATTAGTTGGTGTGCTCCATTTGCCATTGTTATCAGTGGAGGCACTGAATAAATCAAAATATTTTTCTCCATACCAATTATCATTCTTGGTTCCTTTGGACTCTTCACGCGAAGAGGTGAACACAATTCCGTTTTTCATTTCAGGATTCACAGCAACGGCAAAATCATAATATTTCGAATTCAAGTCGGAAACATTTTCAACACGATGACGCGTTGGTTTATCTTTCCATGCCTGTGCCTGTGTGCTTGCCTGTATTCCAGCGTCAGCTTTCGCATCTTCGGGCATCTTAGCTTTATAGGCATTATATTCAGCAATAGCTTCTGCATATTTGCCGTTTCGCTTCAGTGCTTCGGCATGACGCAATAACACAATCGGATCCTTGTATTTGGCTTTAATTGCTTTTGTATAAAAATCTTCTGCTTCCACATTGTTATTCATCATGCGGGCGCATTCACCTGCCCGAAAGGCAGCCCATGATTTATACTCATTCTTTTTAAGCCTTGCATACGCCTTTTTATAAAGGTTGGATGCTGTGTAATACTGGGCAGTATTAAACGCTCTGTCAGCTTTTGGAGTTTTACTTTTTGGTGCTTTAGGTGTTTTAGCTGCAAACACCGTAACTGCTGCCAGGGTAAAAACAAGCAGGAGGCGTAAAGATTTCTGAATCATAGTAGTGTGAATACGATTAGTAAATTTTAATGAGTGGCAAAGGAAACAAATAATTACTAAAACAAAAAATCTGCGGATGTTTATAAAAACATTTGAATGATGATGTATGGAGCACTCGCAAGTGTTTGTGTTGTTTATTGGTACTGTTAATTTTGTGCGAACATAAAAAACAAATTGCATATTAGGATCGCAAACCCTACTTTTGCCCTCCTTTTCCTAAAAAAACATATTTTGAAAGAAGAATATTTTAAATGGCACAGCCCGATTACGGGAGTTAGCACTGAAATGGAAGTATTCGGCCATGCCGGTAAACCTGTTATCATCTATCCTACTTCCATGGGTAGCTATCATCAGAATAAAGACTTCAAATTGATAGAAAGTGTTGCATGGTTTATTGATAAAGGTCTGGTAAAAATTTATTGTCCTTCCAGTATTGACAATGAATCTTTTTATAATGACCTCATTCATCCCGCTTACCGGATAGCTAATCATATCCTTTATGATAAGATGATTTTGGAGGAAGTGGCTTACCGTGCAATGAATGAAACCGGTCAATCAAAAGTAGCTGTTGCCGGTTGCAGCTTTGGAGGTTATCATGCCATAAATTTTGCTTTCCGTCATCCTGAAGTGGTTAATTATGCTTTTAGTATGGGAGGAGCTTTTGATATTAAAAATCACCTTGATGGTTATTATGATGACAATGTATATTATAATAACCCTGTTGATTATCTTCCGGGATTAAACAATGAGCATTTATATAAAATGGGCATCGTGTTAGGCGTGGGTGAACATGACTTTTGTTTGCCGCAAAATGTGCGACTGGCTGAAATAATGAATCAAAAAAACATTCCGTATTGGTTAGATGTTCGTCCTAATGCAGTTCACGACTGGCCTGTGTGGCGCGAAATGCTGCCCAATTACTTTGGCAGGATGAATCTTAATTAGACAATCAGCTGTGGTTGACTCGATAATTGAGAAATTTAGGTTAAACAAAAACAATGGAACAATAAAACAATACAACAATTTAAGAATTAAACAATTTTAACAATATAGCAATTTAACAATAAAAAAATAAAAAAAATCAAAATGAAAAAAGTAGGTATTTTACATGGACAGGAGCGATCTTTTCCCGAAGCATTGGTTAAGCGCATCAATGAAAAAAATGAAAAAAACATTTTTGCTGAATCAGTAAAGATTGACAAAGTGATGCAGGCAGAGCCATCAGGCTATGATGTGATAGTAGATCGTATTTCGCAGGACGTTCCGTTTTATCGTGCCTATTTAAAAAATGCCGCCCTGTGTGGAACAGCTGTTGTCAACAACCCTTTCTGGTGGAGCGCTGATGAGAAATTTTTTAACAACTGCCTGGCAGTGAAAATAGGAGTGCCTGTTCCTAAAACAGTATTGCTTCCATCCAATCAATGGCCTGAGGACACCAATGAAAAATCATTCAGTAACCTGGTAATGCCTTTAGACTGGAATAATATTTTTGAATATACCGGTTACCCAACCTATATGAAACCACACTCAGGTGGAGGATGGAAAAGTGTTTATAAACTGAACAATGCTGATGAATTTTACATGGCGCATCAAACTACCGGCAAGCTGGTGATGATGTTGCAGGAAGAAATCGAATTTCAATCTTACTATCGCTGCTATTGCATCGGGCAAAAAGATATTCGCATCATGGAATACGAACCACGCAACCCGCATCACCTGCGTTATGTTCACAATCATTTTAATGATGATAAAAAAATCATTAATCTCATACACG
The DNA here is from genome assembly GCA_031366005.1 of Bacteroidota bacterium. Taxonomy (GTDB): domain Bacteria; phylum Bacteroidota; class Bacteroidia; order AKYH767-A; family OLB10; genus JANLUX01. The sequence goes on from JANLZB010000037.1 coordinate 47,066, forward strand.
ATTACACTTTGAAATTAAACGAAGCTTTGGGTTACGATTTCAATACAGTAGAATTTGCAGTTCGCGATGGTGTGCCTTATGCAATTGACTTCTGCAATCCCGCTCCCGATGCTGATGTAAGTTCAGTAGGTGAAGAAAATTTTGAATGGGTGATTGAAACTGCTGCTAACATGTGTATCAAAAGAGCAAAAGATCACAAAGAAGGTGCTGATAACCTTACCTGGGGAACATATTTAAAGAATGCTGCTAATGGTAAAAGCATCGCTCAAAAAGTAGCTGCTCCTGCAAAGAAAAAACAGGTAGCTGAAAAAGTTTAATTAAACATTAATCTAAACCCTGCCTTCTCCAATAAAGAGGGCAGGGTTTATTATTTTCTTTACTTAACGCTTTTCACTTATCACCATTTTCTTGTGCATCTTTCCTCCGGCATAACTTACCACACATTCATACACTCCTGCTGCTATCAATGGCAAACCCACCTTTTGTGATTGACTTGAAGAAAAAATGCTTTTCGCAAAAACCTTTCTTCCGCTCATATCATAAATAGCTAACATGCCTTCCTCTTCCTTTCCCGTACTAAAAACAATTTTCAACTCACCACCTGATACAATTGGATTCGGATAAATATCCGCGACCATCTCCCCCTTTAGGGGGCGGGGGGGTAAAGTGAGGTCAGTAACAATATCCACCTGATTAAACGTAGTATTCGTAACCACCGGGCTGTTAAAATCAAAATAAATATATGCAGTATTATTAATAACCGTTCCCGGCACCAAACCATCATTCAACTTAACTCTGTATTGCACATAACCATGACTGTTCGGCTCATACGTTACACTGTCCACCAAATTAATATTCGGGAAATTAAACTTCATCACATTACCTATCACCTGCACCAATGGCTCATGGCTGTAAGCAAGCAACTGAATGCTGCTCTCGTCAATATCATTATCCAACGTATCTAATATATAAATATGCTGTGCAGGTGCATTACCAGTGTTTTGAAAACGAATGGTGTATGTGAGTTCATGTTGCGAGGTATCAGTGATGCCTGATGGGCTCACTTGCTTATCATTAGGATCATAGCTGTTAACCACTGTATAGCAATGCGTATAATTATTATTAGTAGTATTGTTATCGCCCGTCAAAGGCAATACCGTAACATTAAAGCAAACCTGGCTACCCAACTGCGCAGTAGTGTCTGTCTGAACACTAATTCCAAAATCAGTTAACATATTCACTAAACCAAAATCAGCAATAGTATAAATCAGCGTATCGCCATTTACAACAGGCGTTAATGCACCTGCTACTATACTGCTAAAACTTGCAGGTCCGTTAATAATAACTCTAACAGTACCGTTTACTCCTGCAGCACAATGAAGATTATAGAGATTACTCATATCCCCGGCACTCACGTTTACTGTAGCAAAATTAGCCGGGCGAAAAATTCCTGATGTAAGTACCACACTGCTTACCCCAACATCAAAACCGGGTTTACATTCCAATGAGAAATCTTTGTTATAAAATAAAGAATTTGCAGAAGTTACATAAGTAGCATAAAATCCTGCAATAGGACAATTAAAAATCACTGGTAAGCCTGATGTATCAACTGAATAAGTATAATTCCCTGTATCAGTATCAAAAGAATATCGTCCCATTTCATCAGAAAAGGTTTGTTGTAGTAAACTTCCGCCCTGATACAAATTCAATTTAATGTTGTTTTGTAAAAATTCATTGCTATCCACCACACAATTTGTATTAGCATCTGTAAAAGCTCTGCCGCTTAAGTTCCAATAAACCGTACAATTGTTTTGATTAATCAAATCGCAAAGCGGAAAACTGGTTACTGGCGGGAGTGCGCTAACAGTTATATAAATAATATTAGGCATACAAGAAACGGCAGTGCCATACCAGTTAAATTCATCAATGCTATCTATCGGAGGAAGGCATGTAAGGTTTGGATTATCTTGAATAGCCAACCAATCCATATGGCTGGGAAGAGCGGGTAACGAAGTAAGTAGATTATTACGACATTCAAGATATGTTAATGAGGATGGTAGAACGGGTAATGAAGTTAATTGATTTCCATCACAATAAAGTTCATTTAACGTGGTGGGCAATAGAGGTAAAGAAGTTAGTTGAGTATTCGAGCAATATAAATATCTCAGTAAGCCTGGTAAACTTGGTAACATATTCAACTGATTATTCGAGCAGTCAAAATAAATTAAGGAAGCTGGTAAAGTCTGCAATGAAGTCAATTGATTTCCCCAACACGCCAAAGTAGATAATGAAGGAGGCAAAGCAGGCAAAACAGTTAACGGATTGCCTCCGCAGTCTAAAAAATATAATGACAAAGGCAATGAAGGTAAAGCTGTCAATTGATTAGCTTCGCACTGAAGAGCTCCTAAGGAGGCAGGCAATCCCGGTAAGGAAGTCAGTATATTAGACTGACATCTTAGGTTTGTTAATGTAGCAGGCAATGCGGACAATGAAGTTAAATCGTTAGAAGCACAGTCAAGATTCGTGAGTGAATTTGGTAAAGTCGGTAATGTTGTAAATAGATTGTCATTACAATGCAAAACCTGTAATGAAGATGGTATAGTCGGGAATGAAGTGAGTTGATTGTCTCCGCATACGAGCGAATTCAATGAAGCAGGTATAGCGGGCAACGAAGTCAATTGATTAGCTTCACAATTCAGACTAATTAATGCTGGCGGCAATGTCGGTAAGATAAGAAGATAATTTCCATCACAATAAAGATTATTTAATGAGGCAGGTAAACCAGGTAAAGCGGTCAGTTGATTATTGGTGCATCCAAGTGTAATAAGGTTATCGAAATAACTAATCCCTGTAAGATCACTAATATTGTTAGACGCACAATTAACAGTAGTAGCATTAATTACTGCATTACAAGTCGTATCCATTTGGTTGCCGTTCATGCAACTTGCATAACCATTATTGTTCAGCCAGCTCACAAAATTTGCATCAGGTATTGTTACATATTGTGCATTTGCACTCATCAGCGCAAAGCAAAACGTAATAATTTTTTCTTGTAAAGTTTTTCATATTGGTAGTGTTTTGGAGTAAGAGTGAGCAAGAGCAAATATCAATCCGCAAAATAAATTATTGAAGGTCATCAATAAAACTTTAGTAAAATCTTTTACCGCATCGTCAGGTTTTTATATCAAGCAAATTAAAGCATTAAAATCAAAGCCAAACGCTTATCAAAAAAATTTAAACGGGTATGTTCAATAAAGCTGACACAGTTTATTGAACATACCGTCTTGATATCGTGAACCGAACCCATCAGGCATTCATCGGGCACTTCATTACTTGTGATTTAATTTCAAATCAACTAACAAATCGTCAACTGTCAACTGTCAACTGTCAACTGTCAACTGTCAACTGTCAACCATCAACTGTCAACTTATTTTTTTTCAAATCCCTTTGTTGGAATAATGTTTCTGTTAAATTTGCCCACCTGTAAAAAAGTGTCAGTGATAGGTAAAAAAATTTCCGGCATCGCTAAAACTAAAATATGAAATTATGATTCAACGGTTTACAGCAAAACTTCTCTCTTTGTTTTTAGCCTTTTTGCTGTTTGCAGCTTTCGCTCATGCGCAACCAAATGGCGAAAATCTCTTCAAGTCAAACTGTGCACAGTGTCACAGCACTTCCGATTCTAAGGTAATTGGTCCCGGATTAAAAGACATTCTAAAAAGACGTAATGAAGCCTGGCTTCTTCCATGGATTCATAATTCTCAGTCAGTAATTAAAAGCGGTGATGCGTATGCTGTAAAGTTGTTCGAGCAGAACAACAAAACGGTAATGCCTACTTTTTCTTTAAAGGACGATGAGATAAAAGCCATTCTTGCTTATGTAAAAGCTGAAGGAGAAAAATCTCCCGCTGTTGTCACTGCCACCACTGCTCAAACTACTGATCAAGCCGCTGATGAGGGATTTCCCTGGGGATTATTAGTGCTTACTGCTTTATTGGTTATTATTTTCCTTGCATTAAATAAAGCCAAGAAAGCGCTTGAAAAAGTTGTTCGTGAAAAAGAAGGATTACCTGAACCAGTTGTATTAATTGGCAAAGCACATTATAAACACTGGATTCGCGAGCATAAAAAATTAATTGCAGTATTGTTAATAGTATTTTTTGTATGGAGCAGCTGGAAAGGATGGTATGCGCTGGCTGGTATTGGTATCACACAGGATTATCAGCCTGATCAGCCTATCAAATTTTCGCATCAGTTACATGCTGGTACTAATGGTATCAATTGTAAATATTGCCACAGTTCTGCAGAAAAAGGAAAAGCATCGGGCATACCCACTTTAAATGTTTGTATGAACTGCCATAAATATGTACAGTCGGGTTCAAAGTATGGTAAAGATGAAATAGCTAAAATTTATAAGGCATTGGATTATGATCCTTCCACTCAGAAGTATGGCAGCAATCCAAAACCAATCGAATGGATTCGCATTCATAATCTACCTGACTTTGCTTACTTCAATCACTCGCAGCACGTAGTAGTTGGTAAAATAGAATGTCAGACCTGTCATGGTCCAGTGGAGGAAATGGAGCAGGTAAAACAATATTCTCCATTAACCATGGGATGGTGTATTGATTGTCATCGCACCACTGAAGTAAAAATGGAAGGCAATGGATATTACACCCAGCTGCACGAAGACCTTAAAAAGAAATTCGGAAAAGACGCTAAGATAACAGTTGATAAAATTGGTGGCTTAGAGTGCGCCCGGTGTCATTATTAATGAAAATGGTTTGAAAAAGTTTATGGTTTACGGTTTACAGTTGGCTTGCGCAAGCAACCGTAAACGGTAAACGGAAAACGGTAAACTAAACAAAATATGGAAAAAAAATACTGGAAAGGTGTAGAAGAACTTCGCAATGAGCCGGAATTTGTCCGCTTGCGCAATAATGAGTTCTTCGAAAATTTGCCGCTTGATGAAATTGTTTCAAAGAAAGCATCATCTGATACTTCTACTTCACGCAGGGATTTTTTAAAGTTTTTAGGGTTCAGTGTTGCAGCAGCTTCTCTTGCTGCCTGCGAGGCTCCTGTTAAAAAAGCAATTCCTTACGTAATCAAACCGGAGGAAATTACACCCGGTGTTCCTAATTATTATGCATCCACTTATTATGATGGAAACGATTATTGCAGCATCCTTGTAAAGACACGTGAAGGCCGCCCTATTAAAATTGAAGGTAACGAAATGTCAGGTGTTACCAAAGGGGGAACCAATGCACGTGTTCAGGCTTCTGTTTTAAGTTTATATGACAGCGCACGTTTAAAAGGTCCTTTGGCAAACCATAAACCAGCTGAGTGGAGTACCATTGACAGTGAAATAAAAAATAAATTAGGACAGGTTGTAGCATCGGGAAAAAAAATTGCTATAGTTAGTTCATCCATTGCAAGCCCTAGTACCAAAAAAGTTATTGCTGATTTTTCTGCAAAATATCCAAACACTCAACATGTAGTGTATGATGCTGTTTCTTATTATGGTTTGATAAAAGGCAACGAGCTTTCATTTGGCAAAGCTGCTATACCTTCTTATCATTTTGAAAATGCAGATGTAATCGTGAGTTTCGGTGCTGATTTTCTTGCCAACTGGCTTTCGCCAATTGAGTTTGCAAAACAATACGCACAAAACCGAAAACTGCGAAACAAGAAAAACATGAGTCGCCACATACAGTTTGAGGCGAACTTAACTTTAACAGGTTCCAATGCTGATAACCGTTACCGTGTTCGTGCAAGCAGCATGGGTGCAGCCATTGCAAATCTTTATAATAAGATAGCTGGCGCTACAGGCGGTGCCGCAGTAGCTACTTCCACTGCCGTGGATAAAGAAATTACTGCTGTAGCCAATGAATTATTAAGTGCAAAAGGCAAAGCTTTGGTAGTGGCACGCAGCAATGATCCTAATGTGCAGGTGTTGATAAATGGAATCAATAGCATGCTGGGCAGTTATGGTTCTACTATTGATCTGAATCAGCCGAACATGACCCGCAGCAGTAATGATGAAGCTGTTGGAAATTTAATTACCGATTTAAATAATGGTGCAGTAGGCGCTGTTATATTATATAATTCAAATCCTGTTTACACAATGCCATCATTTAAAGATGCAATGGCTAAGGCAGGATTAAAAATTTCTTTTGCTGATCGCGAAGATGAGTCAGCAACCTTCTGCGATTATGTGTGTCCTGATCATCATTATCTCGAATCATGGAATGATGCAGAACCACGTAAAGGAATGTTCAGCTTGACTCAGCCTACCATTCAGCCATTGTTTAATACCAGACAAGCTCAAGAGAGTTTGTTAAAATGGGCTGATGCACCTGTAGCTGATTACTATACTTATTTACAGGATGCATGGAAAGGCAATGCTTTCGCGATGCAATCAGGTATAAGTTCTTACGAAGCTTTCTGGGCAAAATCATTACAGGACGGAGTTTTTGAAACTGTTACTGCTCCTGCCGCTGCTGCTGCTTTTGTTGGTAACGTACAGGATGCTGCCGCTAAAATTGGTAAGCCATCCACAGGAGTAGAAGTAATACTTTATGAAAAAACAGGTATTGCAAATGGTAACCAGGGAAACAATCCATGGTTGCATGAGTTGCCAGATCCTATTTCAAAAGTTTGCTGGGATAATTACTTTGCTGTAGCTCCTGTGTATGCAGAAAAAATGGGTTACAAGCAAGGCACTGTCATCGAAGTAAAGATGGGAAATGTTTCTGTTAAAGGCCCTGTTCTTTTACAACCAGGTATGGCTGATGAAACAATGGCAATTGCCCTTGGTTACGGCAGAACAAAAGTTGGTAAAGCCGGTGATGGAGTAGGAGTGAACGCATTTCCGCTGGTTACTATGGCAAATGGTGCATTAAAATATTTTGCTGCCGGTGTTACAGTAAATAAAACGGTTGATGACGAATATCTCTTAGCTTCCACACAGATGCATCACACCATGATGGGTCGTGAGATAGTGAAGGAAACTACTTTAGGCGAATGGACAAAAAATCCAAGGTCAGGCAACCCTGTTCTGGAGATTGAAACTCCTTACGGTAAAAAAGAACCAAAGAATGTAAATCTCTGGGCAACAGAAAAGAAACCCGGTTTTCCGAAAGAAAATCATTTCTGGAACATGGGTATTGATCTCAATTCATGTATTGGTTGCGGTGCCTGTGTTATAGCATGTACTGCTGAAAATAATGTTCCTGTTGTTGGCAAGGATGAAATAATGCGCAGCCGCGAAATGCACTGGATCCGCATTGACCGTTATTACAGCAGCGATACAACGAAAGAAAATGCGCAGGAAAAAAATCTTGGTAAATTAAGTATGTATGCTGAGATGGAAAAACCAACTGCTGACAATCCTGAAGTGGTGTTTCAGCCGCTCATGTGCCAGCATTGTAATCATGCACCATGCGAAACCGTTTGCCCCGTAGTTGCTACTACTCATAGTTCAGAAGGATTGAACATGATGGCTTATAACCGTTGTATCGGAACACGCTATTGTGCCAATAACTGTCCTTATAAAGTAAGACGTTTTAACTGGTTCCGTTATAACGAGAATGAACAATTCCCATTTAACCAATATGATAATCTTGGTAAGATGGTATTGAATCCTGATGTGGTGGTTCGCTCACGGGGAGTAATGGAAAAATGCACCATGTGTGTTCAGCGTGTTCAGTATGGAAAGTTAGATGCTAAGAAAGAAGGACGCAGACCAAAAGACGGTGAAATAAAAACTGCCTGTGCTCAGGCATGTCCTACCAATGCAATAACATTCGGTGATTTTAATAATGATGAGAGTGAAGTTCACGAGTTGTTTAATGATCCGCGTTCTTATCATTTGTTAGAGGAGCTGGACACGCAGCCTTCAGTTTTCTATCAAACCAAAGTGAGAAATAAAAAGGCAGGGAAAGAAGCATAAAAAAATAAAAATCCTTTTCCTCTGATTTGAAGGGGAACTTAGGGTGAGGAAAAAAATAAAGCAATATGAATACAGAATCAAATCTTCGGTTGCCGCTAATTTTAGGGGATAAAACCTTGCATGACATCACTGATGATGTATGCCGACCGATAGAAGGCAAGGCAAACAAATGGTGGTGGCTTGCTTTTACTGTTTCGTCAGCGGCACTTATCTGGTGGGTGATTTGTGTTAGCTACACCTTCGGTACGGGATTGGGCGTTTGGGGAGAAAACAAAACAGTAGGTTGGGCCTGGGACATTACTAACTTCGTTTGGTGGGTGGGTATTGGTCATGCCGGTACTTTGATTTCTGCTATTCTTTTATTGTTTCGTCAGAAATGGCGTTTGAGCATTAACCGATCAGCGGAAGCCATGACCATTTTCGCAGTTATCTGTGCTGCATCTTTTATTATTGGTCACATGGGTCGTCCATGGATGGCTTATTGGTCGTTTCCGGTTGCAAACCAATTTGGATCTGTGTGGGTAAATTTTAACTCTCCATTGATATGGGATGTGTTTGCCATCTCAACTTATTTCTCTGTTTCATTAGTATTCTGGTATAGCGGACTTATTCCTGATTTTGCTGCTGTGCGTGACCGTGCAACTACTAAAGCAAGAAAATTCTGGTACACTATATTAAGTTTCGGATGGGTTGGCTCAGCAAAAAACTGGCAACGCTTTGAAGAGATGTCACTGGTGCTTGCAGGTATTTCTACTCCTCTTGTACTGTCAGTACACTCGGTTGTATCAATGGACTTTGCTACTTCATTAGTTCCGGGATGGCATACAACCATATTCCCTCCATACTTTGTGGCAGGAGCTATCTTCTCCGGTTTTGCAATGGTACAAACGCTCCTTATCATCACACGCAAAGTGCTGAACATGGAAGAGTACATTACCATTTATCATATTGACATGATGAATCGTATTATATTAATTACCGGTTCTATAGTGGGTGTTGCTTATCTTACTGAGTTCTTTATCGCATGGTACAGTGGTGTGGAGTATGAACAATATGCATTTATTAACCGTGCAACAGGACCTTACTGGTGGGCTTACTGGAGCATGATGACCTGTAATGTTATTACACCTCAGCTTTTCTGGAGCAAGCGATTGCGCGAAAGTGTGTTTGCTACATTTGTGATTTCTATATTCGTGAATATTGGTATGTGGTTCGAACGATTTGTAATTATCGTTACCTCACTTCACCGCGATTATCTTACTTCCAGCTGGACGATGTATCATCCAACATGGGTTGAGATCGGAATATTTATCGGATCGCTTGGATTGTTCTTTGTTCCTTTTATGTTGTTTACACGTTATTTCCCGGTGATTGCAATGAGTGAGTTGAAGACTATTGTTAAGTCATCATCATCTCAAGCTAAAAAGAAAAAGATGGCGCAGTCACCATCACCATCAACACCCATTACACATGAGCAGCACAAATAAAAAATTTGTTTACGGAATCTTTAACGATGATGATGTGGTACTTGATGCCATTGCATCGCTTCGCGCCAAAGGTTTAAAAGTTAAAGATGTTATCTCTCCGTTTCCGGTGCATGGTATGGATGAGGCATTAGGTTTGAGAAGGACACGCCTTTCCATCTGTTGCTTTCTATATGGAATGACTGGATGCAGCCTTGCATTACTTATGATGTGGTACATGAACATCTGGGATTGGCCAATGGATATTGGAGGAAAACCAAGTTTTGCTTTATATAAAAATCTTCCTGCATTTATACCTGTTACATTTGAAAGCACTGTGTTGTGTGCTGCACATGGAATGGTAATTACTTTTTTCCTGCGAAGCAAAGTATTACCAGGTGTTGAACCTCATGTAATCCATCCACGCCAGGCTGACGATCATTTCGTGATGACTGTGCAGGCAAAAGATGAGGCACAAGTGGGTCAGATACATTCAATGCTAAAAGCAGCAGGAGCAATATCAACTAAAGAATAACATGAACACGGGTAAAATAACTATGAACAAAATTATTTTAACAATACTTGTGATAACAACAGCAGGCAGCATGTTTACAATTTCCTCCTGTACGAAAGATCCAAAAAAACCGGGACTGGAGTTTATGCCTGACATGTACCGTTCTCCTTCGTTTGAAACCTATGGTATCAATTCTAATTTCAAGAATAATATGGAAGCACGTATTCCTGTTAAAGGAACTATTCCGCGTGGCTTTACATTTTTTAATTATCCTAACACACCAGAAGGTTATGAAGCAGCCAGTCGTGATGTGCATAACCCATTACCACAAACGGCAGAAAATTTAGCTGAAGGAAAAAGGTTGTACAGCATTATGTGTATGCACTGTCATGGAGAAAGCGGACAAGCCGATGGTTCATTGATAGCAACAGGAAAATTTCCACCACCTCCATCTTATAGTGCAGGAGTTTCGTCACGGGGCGGAAGCATGAAAGATTTAACTGACGGAAAAATTTTTCACACTATTACTTACGGAGTAAACCTGATGGGATCGCACGCATCGCAGTTATTACCAATGGAACGCTGGAAAGTGATTCAATATGTTCATCAGTTACAACATCCTGCGGGATCAGACAGCACTGCAACAAAAGCACCTGCTGATTCAACAAAGGGAGCATAAAGAATTAAGTAGTAAGAAAAAAGTATTTAGTATCGAGTAATAAAGTAAAAAGAAAGAAGAGCGAACATTAAATCGTAATCCCGATAGCTATCGGGAGTAAATCTAAAATCGTAAATCAGGAATGTCACATCATCATCACAAAGAAATTACAAGCACACAGCCCTACACTTTTCCACAGCGTAATAAAATGATCGCTATCATTATGATGGTGATTGGTGTTGTTGCGATTGCTGCACAATTCATAACAGGTCATCCGCAGAAATGGGGAAACCTGCTGATGAATAATTTTATTTTTCTTGCAATGGCTTTGGGAGCAACATTTTTCTTAGCCGTGCAATACGTTGCAGAAGTGGGATGGAGTGTAGTGATCAAACGCATACTGGAAGCGATGGGACAGTACCTGATTTTTGCAGGTGCATTTATGCTTGTTATCTGGTTTGCCGGTCATCATGAACTGTATCACTGGACGCATGAAGGACTTACAGATCCGAAATCACCGGAGTATGATGCAATCATTGCAGGCAAGTCGGGATATCTGAACACACCATTCTTTGTTCTCCGGATGATTGGTTACTTTGCCATATGGTATGGATTTGCATATCTGTTCAGAAAAAATTCGCTTGCCATGGATGCTAACCTTGCCAATGCAGTGGATCGCTATAATAAGAATAAAAGATTTGGTGCAGCATTTCTTGTTTTGTTTGCAATCACTTCATCAACATCAGCTTGGGATTTTATCATGTCTATTGAGCCACACTGGTTCAGCACTATGTTTGGCTGGTACACCTTTGCAGGAATGTTTATCACCAGCCTGGCGGGATTAATGTTTACGCTTGCATATCTGAAATCAAAAGGATATTTGCCTGAAGTTACACCGAACCACTTGCAGGATGTTGGAAAATTTATGTTTGCGTTTAGTATATTCTGGACTTACTTATGGTTTGCGCAGTTCATGCTGATATGGTACGCTAACTTACCTGAAGAAGTAACCTATTTCATGCTTCGCCAGGATCATTACAAAGCCATTTGGTTAGGTGCATTCTTTATCAATTTCATTCTTCCGTTTATCATATTAATGACGCGTGATGCAAAACGCAGGTTAGGTTTGCTGATGTTTATGTCAGTTGTATTATTTATTGGTCATTGGCTGGATTATTTCATCATGTTTATTCCGGGTTCAATGATTCAGCAAAGTCATGGAGAGCACATGATTTTCGGGCATATCGGCTGGATGGAGATAGGAACAACAATCGGGTTCATGGGATTATTTATTTATGTTGTTCAACATCATCTAAGCAAAGCTCCTTTAGTTATTAAGAATCATCCGATGATGGAAGAAAGTCTTTATCACGTTATTTAACTTTGGGATATATGGATTTAGGATGTGTGGATTTAACTGTAAACTGTAAACTGTAAACAAAAAATGAATATACTTTTAATACTTGCTGTTGTATTTGGAGTGTTAGTGCTTGTGCGTCTGGCAAATGTTGCGCAACTGGCATCTCAACTGAGTGGCGAAAGCGATGAAGCGGAGCAGGATAAGGACAATAAAGTGAATGCCTGGCTCATGCTGGGTTTCCTTTGGTTTGGATTATTTCTTTTGGTTTACATGATCCTTCGTTACCGCCACTACATGCTGCCTGTTTCAGCTTCGGAGCATGGTGTGGGGTTAGATAAACTGATGAATGTTAACTGGGTTATTCTGTTTGTTGTATTTTTTATTACACAAATAGCGTTATTTGGTTTTGCTTTTAAGTATCGCTATAACAAAAACCGCAGAGGGTATTTTTATCATGACAATAACAAGCTGGAAGTTATCTGGACTGTTATTCCTGCTGTTGTATTAATAGCCCTGGTGTTTGCAGGCTTGAAACAATGGAATAACATTACCCAGGTGAAGCATAATGATGCTATGTATGTTCAGGTTTATGGAAAGCAGTTTGACTGGACGGTGCGTTATTCAGGCAAGGATAATAAATTGGGAAAATCAAGCTTCAGGATGATTACTGATAACAATCCATTAGGTGTTGATTCAAATGATCGTGCAGCAGCTGATGATATTATTACTAAAGAGCTTCACATGCCGGTAGGAATTCCTATTGATGTTGTCATTAACTCACGTGATGTAATTCATAGTTTCTTTTTGCCCCATTTCCGTGTTCAGATGAATGCAGTGCCGGGTATGAATACGCATTTTTATTTTAAGCCGACCATTACTACGGCTAAGATGAGAGTGATTACAAAGAATGAGAAATTTGATTATGTATTGCTTTGTAATAAGATTTGCGGAGTAGCGCATTACAATATGCAAATGAAAGTGGTGGTGGACGAACCGGCTGATTTCAAAGCATGGTTGACCAAAGAAAAGCTGGTGTTTGAAAAATCAGCAGCGCCTGCACCGGCTCCCGCACCACAGGCAGAAAAAAATTCAGGTGAGGAAAAGAAAGTGGTTGCAATAAAATAAAAAATTTGTTTCGGAAGAAAAAAATAATTCAATGGAAATAAAACAGTCACATGCCGGAGAAGTGCTTCATGAAGAGCATGCGCACGCGCATCACGAGCATGAGCACGAAGAAAATTTCTGGACCAAGTATGTGTTCAGTACGGATCATAAGATGATCTCCAAGCAGTTTTTAATTACTGCCATTCTAATGGCTTTTGTTGCAATGGGTATGAGTATGATGTTCCGCCTGCAATTAGCCTGGCCCGACACTAAATTTCATTTCCTGGAAAGCATTATCGGACATTGGGGAAAGGATGGGAAACTGGATCCTGGATTTTACCTTGCACTGGTAACTATCCATGGAACCATTATGGTTTTCTTTGTTTTAACTGGAGGATTGAGTGGAACATTCAGTAATTTATTAATTCCTTTCCAGGTGGGAGCACGGGATATGGCTTCGGGTTTTTTGAATATGCTTTCTTACTGGTTTTTCTTTGCTTCCAGTATGGTTATGATTATTTCGTGCTTTATTGCAACGGGTCCTGCCTCAGGCGGATGGACGATTTATCCACCGTTGAGCGCACTTCCGCAGGCAATACCAGGATCGGGATTAGGGATGACTTTATGGTTAGTGAGTATGTCACTTTTTATCGTGTCAGCATTGTTAGGAGGTATTAATTATGTTGCAACCGTTATCAATTTACGGACTGATGGTATGAGTATGACGCGTTTACCACTTACAATCTGGTCATTTCTTATTACCGCAATTCTTGGTATTCTCTCCTTCCCTGTATTATTTGCTGCAGCATTGTTATTAATATTTGACCGCAGTTTTGGAACAAGTTTTTATCTATCCGATATTTTTATTGATGGTGCACCATTAGCTCATGCGGGGGGAAGCCCAATTTTATTTCAGCACTTATTCTGGTTTTTAGGTCACCCTGAAGTGTATATCGTTTTATTACCTGCATTGGGATTAGCTTCGGAAGTAATTTCTGTGAACTCGCGTAAACCCATTTTTGGATACAAAGCCATGATTGGTTCTATGCTTGTGATTGCATTTCTTTCCTTTATTGTATGGGGGCATCACATGTTTGTTACCGGGATGAATCCGTTTCTTGGTTCAGTGTTCGTGTTTACAACTTTGCTTGTCGCAATTCCTTCTGCCGTTAAGGTGTTTAATTATATCACCACATTATGGAAGGGAAATCTACAGTTTACTCCTGCCATGTTGTTTGCCATTGGTTTGGTTTCTTTCTTTATCACCGGAGGATTAACGGGAATTATTTTAGGAGACTCGGCACTTGATATAAATGTTCATGATACTTATTTTGTGGTTGCGCACTTTCATATTGTGATGGGAAGCTCGGCCATCTTCGGAATGTTTGCAGGTGTTTATCACTGGTTTCCGCGGATGTATGGGCGCTTAATGAATAAAAAGCTTGGCTACCTGCATTTCTGGCTCACGATTACATCTGTATATGGAGTTTTCTTCCCGATGCATTTTCTTGGCTTAGCCGGTCTGCCACGCAGATATTATGCTAATACAGCTTATGAGCCATTTCATGCTTTGGTAAATATTAATGTGATGATCACCATTTTTGCAATACTTGGCGGCATTGCGCAATTAATTTTTGCATTTAATTTCTTTTACAGCATTTTCAAAGGGAAGAAATCATCACAAAACCCGTGGAAATCAAATACAATTGAATGGACTGCGCCTGTTGAACATTTACATGGAAACTGGCCTGGTGCAATTCCGAAAGTACACCGCTGGCCTTATGATTATGGCAAGCCCGGAGCACCGGATGATTTTATTCCGCAAACGGTTCCTTACTCTGCAACTCCGGAAAGTAATATTCCGGGTGATGATCATTGAGAGAGAAAGGAGCATGGAGTTGTGAGTAGGCAGAACGGAGAAGGGGGAGTGAAATGATTTTTAACGGCTATTTCTTACATTGTTTTCTAATTTAAAAAACGAATAAGATTTTAGCTATTACAGGCTTGTAAAGGTTATTCAGAAACATTTAGCTTTTCTTTTGGTGTTGATCGTTAACTTAACCAGGCAGCTTATTTATTTTATTTATTGATATTCAGGGATGTCCGCAGTGAATGTTTAATTCATGGCTCGGAGCGGTTAATGCGTATGACGTGCCTGTCAATCCGTATATCTGACCAATTAATTCGTATGACATGCAGCTTAATTGATATTACATGCAGGTTAATTATTTTATCAGACCTGTCAGTTCTTATATCTGACAGGTTAATTCGTATGACATGCAGCTTAATCCGTATGACATGCAGCTTAATTCACATGACAGGCATGTCAATCGTGCAAATTGACAATGAAATTCTGAGGATTGACAAGTTGATTCCGGGGATTGATTGCGAGATGCTGACCAGGTGCTGAAAAATTCAGATTTCTTTCTTACATAAGAAATTTAGAAGATGTGCAATATAGTATAAAGCAATATAGTGCACCTAAACCGCAGAGTCTCGCGAAATAAAAGCGAAGGCTCAGCGGCTAATGAAATTTAAAAAAGGTGCGGATAATTTTTTGTCATGCTGGAAGCAACTTGTGAAATATAGGTAAGGAGACAGGGAATGCAGATTGGTTGATTGGAAGAGATCAATCGCCTCACCCTCTTATCCCTCTCCCAAGGGAGAGGGAAGACGACTTCGGAATGGGATGGGGAGTGAAATTGGATTGTTAAAAATTGTTTCACTCTTTTACAAATTTACCTGCAAGCTGCTGGCTGTTTGTTATTAAGCTGACAATATAAACACCACTTGAAAAAGCCTGCATGTGTAAATCCCTGGTGTAGTACTGAGAGTTTAGTTTTCCTTCTTCTTTAAATACACACCTGCCCATCATGTCATGTACC
>JANLZB010000067.1:0-31694 GCA_031366005.1 Bacteroidota bacterium
CATTTTCAGTTGACTACAATTTGTAGTCAACTGACTTCCTTCTGCTTTCAGCCTTGTTTTTAAAACACTCCAGTACTTTCTTGGGTTGGGACTTTCAGTAAGTATGGCAATCACATCCACAATTGATAAATACCATTTTTCCTGTTCAGCATCCCAAAGTGTTCTTACTTTTTTATCTTCAAAAATTTTTATTTCGTTTGTCTTTTCCATGTTACTATTTTGTCTTTTCAATATGTTGGAACAAATAATTCTCTCCTTCGCCTCAATAAAACTGATCTAACAAAGTAACAAAAAAGAAGGTTTCATTTGTGAATATTATAAGCATGTACGAATCAGGAATCAAATTTTTTTGGTTGTTTAAATTATTGTAACCTTAAATTCATTTCAGAACTTAACACTCACCTGCAAATTATAAGTGCGTGGTGGTTGTAAATCTGCAGGTCGAGTTGCCCATTCATGATTGAAACAATTTTTAATTACACAAGAAATAGTTGTGTTTTTTTGAATCTGATAACTCGCTCTCCAATCATATATCCAATTACCGCCATTGTTAAGTTGTCTGTAACGTTTAACTCCCGGAATTGCATAAACTCCAAGAATCGGTTCCTGAAAAACTGCATCAATATTTTCCATAAAACTATAGTAACGCGCACTTAAGCCAATTGAAATATGCCGAAAACTAATTTCACCATCTATCTTCCACATTTTGCGATAGCGGTATTTTAAAACATTATAGTTCGCTGTTGAATTAAGTGGATCAATAGCAGGATTAAAATCTTTTTTAATTGGTTTTATTTCTGTGTAAGCCACACTAAACAATATACCTAATCCATATACTTTACCTTTTCCACTGAGAGAAAAATCATAACCTGTTATACGGGTATTACCAATGTTAAGTGATTTAAAACCTAAGCCATAAAAAGGAGATGAAGGTTTACCATAATGACCAAAAGAAAATTCCATCATATCCTTGTACTCACTCCAGAAACGAGCTGCGTCTAAATCAAAAACCCATGAATTTAATTTTAAGAGTTGCTTAACTCCAATTTCTGAAGTCCATCCGCTTTCCGGTTTCAGGCTATCGTTATTATAAATAACAATTTTTCCAACTTGTGTTCTGATAAATTGTTCTCCTATGGATGGATACCTGAATCCTTGTCCATAAGATGCGCGCAAATAAGTTGCTTTGAAGAAATGATAATTTAAACCATAACGGACAATGCTTTTGTGCACTGCATTCAATGTATCGTTTACAAAATTTTCATAACGTCCACCAATAGATACATTCAATCGCCTGTATTTTAAATCAGCCTGACCGAACAATGAAGCATTTTCCTGTTTGTGATTTCCATACAATTCACTTGTTACATCATTTTTCAAATAAGAAACACCACCCGTCAATGTCAGGATGGAACCAATCATTCGCTGATATTGGTATTCTCCGTAATACATGATTGCCTGCGATTGCTGGTTGGTGTTGTTTTGATTATTTATTTTGAAATAACGCGATCTCAATTTGTGATTTCCTTTAATCCCCGTGTAAGTGATAAAGGGATCAATATTGGTTCGTGTGGTTGTGTAATAACTGATTGTTGTTGTTCCAGTATCAAGGCCACCTTGCGGTATGTATGCACCTGTTGTATCATCATTCCAAAGCAAATAATTTCCGCCTTTTGCCTGTTGCACATTTGCGTTGATACCGGCAGATAATCCAGGTAAGAAATTAAAATGATAACGTGTTTTAATATTTCCTCTCACCTTCTCTTCCGTTTCACCCATACGATAACCTTCATCTTTTAAATAATGTCCGCCAACAACCAAATCCAATCTTCCTAATTTGCGTGCATGGCTTAAATTAAATCCGGATACAAATCTTTCTTTATTCCACCAGCGGATTTCTTTTCTTCGGGGAGTATCATAAATCCCTGAATAAAGCGTAAACGCGCTCTCTGGTTTCGAAGTTGGATTAATGGTGCGAAAATTCATTACACCATTTAAAGCAGCAGAGCCAAACAAGGAAGAGGAGGCTCCTTTTAAAACTTCAACCTGTTCCGTTATCTCCACTGGTAAAAAACTCCACTTAGGATCATTGGCATCTGCGGCAAGCATTGGTAAGTCATCCACTAAAACTAAAACGCGGCTGCCTGCACCATAGCTGAAGCCACTACCTCCACGGATATTTGGTTGTCCGTCAATAACAGTAACACCGGGAATTTCTTCCATCAATGTTTCCATTGTATTGGTGTTTACATTTTCGATATGTTGTTTTTTAACAACCGCCATACTAACTGTAACTTCTTCTAAACGCTGTTCAAATTTGCCTGCACTCACTACTACTGTTGACAATTCTTTTGAAGAACCTGTTAAATCAATGTTTAGAATTTTTGCATCTCCGTTTTGCATCGAGATTTTTTTTGATGCTGATTCATAACTGATGAAAGAAAATACAAGCGTATAATCACCTGTATCTAATTTCAAAGTAAAACGCCCTGAAGAATCGGTTACTGTTCCTCCTGAAGCAGTACCGGAAAATAAAACCGTTGCACCGGGTATTGATTCATGTGAGATAGCATCACGAACCACACCAATTACTTCTGCCTGTTGTGCATATATTTTTGAGGTCAGGAAGATTAATAAACAGATCAATAATTTTTTCATAGTGCGAATGGATGTGCAGAGATAATAATTTTTTATGAGGAGAAATTAAGATATTCCAAATCTCGCAGATTTGGAATATCTTTCACCAACAATTTATTTTTGGAGCGAATTTCCATGATTAATGAAAAGTTAAAATACCAAATTGCCACCACACTTATCCCCGGTATAGGTCCGGTGCTTGCACGAAACCTCATCAGCTATTGCGGTGGCGTGGAAGCAGTTTTTCATGAAAAGGAAAAAAATCTTTTGAAGATACCTGACATCGGGCCTGTAACGGCAAAGGCAATTGTCAACCATTCAGTTTTTGAACGTGCAGAAAAGGAATGTTTATTCATTGAAAAAAACAAAATCAAAACGTTTTTCTTTCTTGAAGAAAATTATCCTCAGCGATTAAGAAATTGCAGTGATGCTCCGGTCATTTTATATTTTAAAGGTGATGCGGATTTTAATCAGCAGAAAGTGATTGCCATTGTTGGAACGAGGAAAGCAAGCGAATATGGAAAAGAAATTTGCGAGCAGTTAATCAATGATTTGTCGGCACTTGATCTGATGGTGGTAAGCGGACTTGCTTATGGAATTGATATTTGCGCACATAAAGCAGCAGTAAAAAATAATATTTCAACAGTGGGAGTATTAGCACATGGGTTGGATCGCATTTATCCGGGAGCGCACCGTTCAGTTGCAGAAAAAATGCTGGCTAATGGCGGATTGTTAACTGAATACATAACAGAAACAAATCCTGATAAAGAAAATTTTCCGACACGAAACCGGATTGTTGCCGGTTTGAGTGATGCTGTTATCGTGATTGAAGCTGCCCATCGTGGTGGCGCATTGATCACTGCTGAAATCGCCATTTCTTATAACCGTGATGTGTTTGCAGTGCCCGGAAGAATTAATGATACTTACAGTCAGGGATGCAACAGGTTAATAAAAACAAATAAAGCTGCACTGATTGAATCTGCTGCTGATCTTGTTTATATTCTTGGTTGGGAAACGAAAGAAAAATCAAAACCGGAAACACAACGAAAACTTTTTGTTGAGCTTACGCCTGATGAAAATGTAATTATGCAATTGCTCAATGCAAATACGCAGCTTGATGTGGATACAATTTCACACATGAGTCAAATGCCTTTGAGTAAAATTTCGATGGCATTGCTTAATCTTGAGTTCAGCGGAATACTTAAATCATTACCAGGAAAAAGGTATCAGTTGGTATAAAATTGATGTTGAGATAAAGTGTAAGTTTGAGTTAAGTTTAAACCTACTACAATGAAAATTTTTTTACTCTGCTTAATCAACCTGATTTTATTTTTAAAGTCAACTGCACAGCCAAATTATTTTAGTGTAGCGAATCAGCAAGGATTTTATTCAATAACTAATAAAGTAATTCAGGCGACTTCTGAAAAATATTTGACAATAGGAAACTATTATAATTTTAACAGTGTAGGCATTGGTCCATTTGCAACTTATCCGCATATTGGTTGTATTGATGACAACAATAATATTGTATGGAATATTTCACCAGCGTTTAGTTATGAACATTCAGATGTAAGCGATATTATAAAAACTGCTGATGGCAAATTTGTTTATATAGATCATAGTGAGCTTTGTGATGTTGGAGGAGTAGGCATAATTATGATGGAAAAAATTGACAGTATGGGCAATAATATCTGGAGTAAGTCTTATCAATATATTTCGTTTTATAATTCAAACCAACATCTTATCGAATTGCCAAACGGTGATTTATTGTTCACATTAGACAACAAGGTGATTTTCACTAATAATTTTGGTGATAGCTTAACTTCTCTTACTCTTTCTGCTGGTGAAATTAACAGTGCTAGTATAACTCCTGATAATTACTTATTGTTCGGTTGCGATAGCGGTTTTGTAAAAACTGATTTAGCTGGGATCACGGTTTTAACAGGTTTTCAAAATATTAACATTAAGAATTTAATCGTGAAAACAGATAATCAATATATTTTTAGTTCATCGGATATTTTTTATCGAACAGATAGTTTATTTAGCACCTTGGATTCGATTCAACTTTCAAATTGGTATGATAATATTACAGCTATTTGCCCTTTTGGAAATAATTTTTTAGTGATGGCACATTCTCCTGGTCCTGGTACTTACGATATAGTTTTTTTAGATGGTAACTTTTTTCAAATACCAACGGTGTGGATAAACTCTCCGGATTGGATTATCAATAGCATAATTCCAAGTGATTCAGGATTTGTTATTGCAGGTGATGAAAAAACTTATGAAGGGCAACATTGTTTTGTTAAATCTTACGGTTCAAACTTTCAAACTTCTGCTGAAAAATTTGATGCAGGAGTTGTAGATGTTAAAGTTGATAGTATGATTGCTCATTCCATTGGAATACAAAACATTTATAACATTACATTTAACGCTTATGCTACAATTAAAAATTTTGGACCGGATACGATTCATGATTTTGCTGCCAATATTTACATCTATCAGTTTTTTACTATTTGCATTCCTTATGCTATAACAAAAAGTGTTCATAATATTAATCTTGCACCTCAGGATACTATGAGTATTTATATGGGAACATTTTCTTACCAATTCCCATTAACACCTACACAGCCTTACAATCTTTGTTTGTTTAGTTCATCGCCAAATAATCATATTGACAGCAACCATTCCAATGATAAGTTTTGTAAAGCTATACCTGTAACATACGTTGGCATCGAAGAAAATAATATGCTAAATGATCTGCAAATTTCTCCCAACCCAACTTTATCTTCCATCCGGATAAATATTCCTGAATTAAAATCTCCTGTCAATATTTCGTTATCGGATATTTCAGGAAAAGAAATCAATAAAGGAATTATTGACAAAACAATTAGTGACTTATCATTAATTAATTTAACACCAGGAATGTATTTTCTGAAATTTAATTTTGCGAATCAATCAGTGGTTAAAAAAATTATCAAGCTATAAAATCCGTGTAGTTTTCTTCAGCAAACAAGCCTTATTTTGTATTTTTGGAATCAGTAATTTCACGAAATGAAAAAAGCAGCAGTAAATATTGAGATATTACACTATTTAGGTTTTCTTGAGCTATCCTCGCAGACCAAAGTACTTTCTTATATTAAATCATTATTTAAATCCTCTCCTTCAAAAAGGGATAAAGACATATTATCATTTGCCGGATTTTTTTCTAAAGAGGATCTAAATGAGATGGAGGGTGCAATAATTGAAGGTTGCGAAAAACCTGATTTGAATGAATGGTAAGTTTTATATTCTTGATACCAATATTGTTATTGCACTTTTTGCAAATGATATAAAAGTTAAATCGAGAATTGAGAAAGCAGATGGTGTTTTTATTCCGGTGATTGTAATAGGAGAATTATTTTACGGAGCAGATCTTTCTACGAAAAGGGATCAAAACATAAAAAAACTGTTAGAGTTTTCAACTACCTGCCAGCTACTTGATTGTATCCTTGAAACTGCAAGGTATTATGGAGAAATAAAGGGTTTTTTAAAAAGAAAGGGAACACCTATTCCAGAAAATGATATTTGGATAGCTGCTCTTGGTATGCAATACAAACTACCAATAGTAACTCGTGATAAACATTTCAGAAGCATTAAAGGATTGAAAATATTGAAGTGGTAAATTAAAATAACGATAAACATTATGTACGAAACATTAAAACCCGTCTTAGAAAAAGAAATCAATGAAATCCGCGAAGCAGGATTGTATAAATCAGAACGAATTATATCTACACCTCAAGGTGCTGATATTAGCGTTGTAAACTCAATCTCCCTGGGAGAGGGACGAGGTGAGGTAGAAGTAATTAATTTCTGTGCGAATAATTATCTTGGACTTAGCTCCCATCCCAAAGTAATTGTTGCAGCCAAACATGCTATTGATACACATGGTTACGGAATGAGCAGCGTCCGTTTTATTTGCGGAACACAGGATATTCACAAAGAGCTGGAACAAAAAATTTCAAAGTTTCTGGGAACAGAAGACACTATTTTATATGCAGCAGCATTTGATGCCAATGGTGGTGTGTTTGAACCGTTGTTTAATGAGCAGGATGCAATTATTTCTGATGAATTAAATCATGCTTCTATAATTGACGGAGTTCGTTTATGCAAAGCGCAACGTTATCGCTACAAGCATAATGACATGAATGAGCTGGAGGAAAAACTAAAGGAAACACAAAATCTTCGTCATAGAATTATTGTTAGTGATGGTGTTTTCAGTATGGATGGAACCATTGCACAGTTAGATAAAATGTGTGACCTTGCTGATAAATACAAGGCATTGGTGATGATTGATGAATGTCATGCAACTGGATTTATGGGTAAAACCGGCAGAGGTACGCATGAACATAAGAATGTGATGTCAAGAGTTGATATTATAACAGGTACCTTAGGCAAGGCTTTGGGCGGAGCATTGGGTGGGTTTACTTCTGGAAGAAAGGAAATTGTGGAACTCCTCCGTCAACGTTCACGTCCTTATTTATTTTCAAATTCATTGGCGCCAGCTATTGTTGGAGCATCACTTGCAGTGTTTGATATGCTGAATGAAACTACGGTATTGCGTGATAAGTTATGGGACAATACCCAATACTTCCGCAGTAAAATGACAGAAGTTGGATTTGATATAAAACCAGGCATACACCCTATAGTTCCCATCATGTTATATGAAGCAAAGCTGGCACAGGAGTTTGCCGCACGCTTATTGAATGAAGGAATTTATGTAATCGGTTTTTTCTTTCCCGTGGTTGCCAAAGGAAATTCACGCATCCGTGTTCAGTTATCCGCGGCACATGAACGTCATCATCTTGATAAAGCTATTTCAGCATTTACTAAAGTGGGCCGTGAATTAGGAGTGCTTAAAGCTGAAAAAATATCCTGATTTCTTTTCTGTTCCATTGGATTAGTAGCAGGGAAATAATAGCTTTGCTCTACAAATAAAGCCAAAAAAAATGAGATCAAAAATTTATTTAGGAGTAACAATACTTGCTTTTGTATCTATTCAAAATGCATTTGGTAATAACCAAAAATCATTGTGGAATGATATAACTCTTCAACAAGCAAAATCAAAAGGTGAACAGGTATTTGACGTTAGCAAAGCCAGGTATCTTTCGCTTGATATTAATGAAATGCGCACGGTGCTTGCAAGTGCTCCAATGGAACAGACTAAAGAAGCAAAAACCCAACCGCTGATTTTACAGATACCGATGCCGGAAGGAGGATTCAGCCGCTTCGAAATGGTGGAGTCGCCTGTTATGCATCCTGCATTGGCAGCAAAATACCCAATGATAAAAACTTATTCGGGACAGGGAATAGACGATGTAACTGCAACTGTTCGTATAGACGTTACACAATTTGGATTTCATGCAATGATACTTTCAGTTAATGGAGATGTATTAATTAATCCTGTTAATTTAAATACTGATGCCAACTATATTTGTTTTTATAAGTATGATGCAATTAACAAATATCATTCTACGGCTTGCGGGTTTGATCCTGCGGATGAATTAAATCAGCATAATGCAGATCAAATTGCAAATGATGTTCATAAAAGAAAAAATGAATATAGTGGATCAGTTAACAGGAGTGCAGGAACGGTTTTGCGCACTTACCGTCTTGCTTTAGCTTGTACAGGTGAGTATGCAGCGGTTTTTGGCGGAACTGTGCCCGGAGCAATGGCTGGAATGGTAACAAGTGTAAACCGCGTAACAGGCGTTTACGAACATGAACTTGCAATCCGCTTAACTTTGATTGCAAATGATGACACTTTAATTTTTATAGATGAAACCACTGATCCCTACACTAATAGTAATGGAGCTATAATGTTAGGTGAGAACCAAACTACAATAACACAAAGAATAGGATCAGCAAATTACGATATCGGCCATGTGTTCAGCACCGGTGGTGGAGGTATTGCAGGGTTAGGTGTAGTTTGCCAAAGTTCGCAGAAAGCGCGTGGTGTTACTGGATTATCCAATCCTGTTGGTGATGCATTTGACATTGATTTTGTATCACATGAAATGGGACATCAGTTTGGAGGCAATCATACTTTCAACAGTGTATCCGGTAATTGTGGCGGTGGAAACAGAGCCGCATCTGCTGCTTATGAACCTGGAAGTGGAATTACAATTATGGCTTATGCCGGTATATGTCCTAATGATAACCTTGCGGCTCACAGCATACCATATTTTCATACCAAAAGTTTTGATGAGATAGAAGATTATACTACTCTTAGTTCAGGGTTCAGTTGTCCTGTTACAACACTTACCGGTAACACACCTCCTGTTTCAAATCTGAGCGTTTATCATTATGATGTTCCCTTGACAACACCATTCAAATTAACTGGTGCTGGTTCTGATCCTGATGGCGATACTATTACTTATAGTTTTGAAGAATTTGATTTAGGTCCGGCAGGAACATGGAATTCACCCTCTGGAAACGCGCCTATCTTTATGCCCAACGTACCTACATTAAATAACTGGAGATTATTTCCAAAGCTTAATAATATACGCAGCAACATAAATACTCCCGGTGATTTTAAAGCTACTTATGCCCGTACTTTGGATTTTCGTCTTACACTCCGCGACAACCGTAACAACGGAGGAGGAGTTACCTATGATGATCAGTTAATAGAAGTGAATGTGGTAAACACAACCATTCCCTTTGCCATCACTTATCCAAATACAACCGGTATATCTTGGCCTGCAGGTTCAACACAAACTATTACGTGGGATGTGGCTAACACTACTGCATCACCTATTAACACCAGCATGATAAATATTTATCTCTCACTAACAAGCGGAACTCCGTATCCTTTCCCGATTTTATTAGCTGCAAATGTTCCTAATAACGGATCATACACTTTCACTGTTCCGAATAATCAAACTACTACAGCAAGGATATTAGTAGAAGCAGTAGGCAATATTTTCTTTGATATTAATAATAAAGATTTCGCTATAACTGCACCTGTAGGAATAGCTGAAAATAATATAACAGGTGAAAGTGTAAATGTTTATCCAAACCCTGCTGAGGATGTATTAAATATTTC
The DNA here is from genome assembly GCA_031366005.1 of Bacteroidota bacterium. Classification (GTDB taxonomy): domain Bacteria; phylum Bacteroidota; class Bacteroidia; order AKYH767-A; family OLB10; genus JANLUX01. The sequence goes on from JANLZB010000067.1 coordinate 9,719, forward strand.
TTTATCAGGAAAATTACGTGGCGATGTTTCAATTACTTTGACAGATGCAATAGGAAAAACTATTTATACAAAACAGGTTGTTAAAATGCATGACGGCTTAGTGGAATATTTAAATATCGCAAATTATGCTCGTGGAGTTTATTTTGTGCGGATTGATACTGGCGAAGGTTCACTGTCCAGAAAAATTATTAAGCTATAATAGTTTTAAAAATCAATAACGGATCAATGTGTATTTCATGTTTATCCGTTATTTATTTATTCATTTTCAACCGCAGTAAGAGCAGGATATTTGTTATCCAGAATATCATAAATACTGTATCCTTTTACCTCATTAGTTTTCATTTTTTTATTGAGATGATGTATGGTGGTTGTGATAATATCTGTATTGGCAATTCTGCTTGCATCCACATGAAGTAACAAACAACTTCCGGCTTTAAAATAACCGAGATATCTTAACCCCTCAATGCAATTCAACTGTCTGCTGATCTTGTACACTTCCCATTCGCTAAGCTCAGGTGTATGAACAATTAATTCGCGATAAACAATATTTTCCTGCGCATAACTTATCCGACAGCAAAAAATAATAACAATTAAAATTTTCCACATTATGCAGCAATTTAAGTTGAAATAAAAAAAACAATTTTGAAAAATTAAATTTTCTTACACAAGCATTGTCAGTTATAAAAAAGCCTGCACAACCTTCCTTTTTCCGTTAATAAAATAATTACTTTTATGATTGCACCTTTCTTTCTTCGTTATAAAATAAAAAAAGCTGCTTCCGGAAAGAAAGCAGCTTTTGAGAAAAAGTAGAGGCTTGTTTTATTTCATTAATAATAGCTTGTTGTAATATATTCTATCTGTTGTATTAATACGATATATATAAACACCCTGCGGTAAATGATCACCTTTAAACTTCAGTTGATATAATTCATCCGCATTTGCTGATCCATTAAATAAAGTTGAAACCAAACTTCCATTTGCATTAAACACCTCGACAACCACTGATGGCATAGCCGTTGCAAATGTGAATTGAATGGTAACTTCTGATTTAAATGGATTCGGGTAAGCAGTGGCTGTTATCTTATCATCCACATCAACCCCTGTCATTGAGATTCTGTTTCCGTTACCGGGACACTTATCCGGCTGCACTTCGTTTGCATCACCTAACTGCGTAGCCAATGGCTCCGGAGTATTATTAGCAAGCGCATTATGGATATTGTTAAGCACCTGCGAGGCAGAATAAGTATAATGCCCATTCAATCCGCAAGTGTTCAGCAATGCTGCAGTTCCCTGTCGAGCAAGTTTATTACCATTTCCACCACCAAGGTTTAATGCACCCAGCAATGTTAGATTCGTACTTAATCCAGCATTAGTCATTTGCGTTGTTGTTAAGCCAAATGTTGTTTTAAATGATGATCCAATGGTTCCATTTCCACTATAACCTTTTGCAGAAATAGCACTGGCAAGGCATTGCGGAATAGCAGCATTTGGATTATCCCAAAGGCTTGTATGATTTTTCCAGAAGCCTAAAGTGCAACCCCAATAAACCGGGGCAGGAGGTGCCACAGTATAACTGCAAGAAGATGAACAGCCATAGCAATTGGTTACAGTTACAGTATAAGTTCCACTGGATACATTAATACATTGTGTAGTGGCACCAGTGCTCCACAGATAAGAATTCCAGTTTCCATTGCCTGCACACAATTGGGTGATATTATTATTGCTGTAATTGTTATTGTTATTGCAGTTGTTCCAGTTATTATTATTCCACCAACCATAGTTATTATTACATCCGTTATATCCACCGCAATAGCTGTAGTTATTATTATTACATGTGCTTGTTGTGATATTACAAACAGGTGGCTGACCAATGGTAACGCATTTAGTAGCTGTGCTGCTGCAACCTCCGTTAGATGCTGTGAGCGTATAATTACCAGCCGTAGTCACTGTTATACATTGTGTAGTAGCACCGGTGCTCCAGAGGTAAGATGATAGTCCTGCATTTCCGCATAACTGTGTTGAACCCCCTGAGCAAATGGCACTGTTGCCAGTGATGATTACACATGGAGGATAACTTAACGTTACACATTTGCTGCATGTGCTGCTGCATCCGCTGGCATTTGTCACCGTCACTGTATAATTACCAATCCAGCATACATTAATACACTGTGTTGTTGCACCAGTACTCCATAAGTAAGAAGCTTGCCCTGAAGGAGCGCATAATTGCGTTGAGCCACTTCCCCAGCATATATTTCCTCCCGTGATGGTGCAGCTCGGTGGTTGATTAACGGTTACATATTTATTGCATGTATTGCTACATCCGTTTGAGTTGGTAACTGTAACCGTATAATTCCCTGTGTTATTTACCGTAATGCATTGCGTTGTTGCACCCGTGCTCCATATGTAACCGGCAAGTCCTGCAGGAGCGCACAATTGTACTGATCCGCCTGCACAGCATGAATTACTTCCTGTTATAAGACAGCCCGGAGGAGGATTTGAAATATGTGTTATTCCTGATAAAGGATCACATGCATCAACAGTACAGGGATTATTGTCGTTGATATTTACTGCAGTGTGTGATACTCCTGTTACAGCATCACAGGCATCTGTTGTACAAATATTATTATCGTTTATATTAACAGGAGTATGTGAAATACCTGTTAAAGGATCACATGCATCTGATGTACACAGATTGTTATCATCAGCAACTACAGGTGAGTGTGATACACCAGTAAGCGGATCACAAGCATCAGTTGTACATGCGTTATTATCATTGGTATTAACCAGTGTATGTGATACTCCTGTTACAGGATTACAGGCGTCTGTTGTACAAACATTATTGTCGTTGGTATTAACCAGTGTGTGCGAAACCCCTGTTACAGGATCACAGGCGTCTGTTGTACAAACATTATTATCATTTGTATTAACAGGAGTATGTGATACTGAGAGTGTCAATGGGTCGCATGCATCAATTGTACATTCATTATTATCATTAGGATTAATTTCACCAACAGCCTGATCAATAGTAGTTGAACATCCATGTGCATCCGTAACTAAGACATGATAAAGTCCGGAACACAAGCCGGTGGCAGTTGAGTCACCAGCACCTGTCGCCCATGTATATGTGTAAGGCTTTGTTCCACCAGTAGCATGAATAGTCACAGAACCATTGCAACTTCCTGTACAAACTGTTGTACCGGTTGCAGTAGCTAAAAGTGGTAAAGGCGAATTTACAATATGAATACAATGATCTTCACAACCATAAGAATCTGTAATTGTAACGCTATAAGTAGCTGCGCATAATCCGGTAACTATTTGCGTGGTTGCTCCTGTATTCCACAAGTACTGGTATGGCGGTGTACCTCCCATCTCATGAATGGAATCGGTTCCATCACAAACACCAAAACAACTTGTGCTTAATGTCCTGTGTGAATGACCTAACGGACCTTTTTGAGTAATATTTACTGTTGTAGTTTGTGAACAATTTGCCTGGTCAGTAACTATTACTGTATAAAGACCTAAACAGAGTTGATTAATTGAGGAACTGGTTGCACCGTTTGACCATGCATAGGTAATATTTCCCAGTCCACCTGTGGCAATTACAGAAGCACTACCTGTACATTCACCATAACATTTGATAAATTGTTTCTGCGTGCTCAGTGAAAGATTACAATTCCATATATTGATAGTTCCTCTTGCAGTTGTATTGCCATTGCAACCCAGCGAATCAGTCACAGTTACAGTATAAGTTCCTGCTGAAAGTCCTGAAATGGATTTAGTGGTTGCTCCATTACTCCATAAATAAGAGTAAGGCGGAGTTCCACCTGTTGCTGAAGCCGTCATCGCTCCAATGGGTCCAAAATTAAAATTAACAGAAACGCTTGGAACAAGTAAGGGTGGTTCCTGAACAACTGTGCTTGCAACGGTTGTACAACCATGTGCGTCAGTCACTGTAATATTATAAGTACCTGCACACAATCCTGATTGCGAAGCTGTGCCTGCACCAAATGAATAGGTATATGAGTAAGGAGGTGTGCCGCCTGATGCATTAACAGTTACTGAACCATTACAGACACCGAAACAAGTTGCGTTAGTACTGGTAGCAAATGCAACAAGCAACGGAGGGTCGCTGACAACGTGATGGCGGCAGAAATGCTGACATCCGTAAACATCGGTTGTGGTTACTGAATAAGTTCCAGCGCACAAACCTGATATTACTGCAGTGGTTGCACCGGTATTCCATAAATAAGAATAAGGTGGAGTACCTCCCATTACCTTTAAAGAATCTTTTCCATCACAAGCACCAAAACAACTGGTACTTATCTGGTAATCGGAATGGCCCATTTTTCCCCTGGTAGGAATACTGGTTGTTACTTCAAGTGTACAAGCAACATCTGATACCGTTAACGTTATTGGTCCGGCACAAAGTTGAGTTGCTGTTTGAGTGGTAGCACCATTCGACCATAAGTAACTGACAGGACTTATAGCACCTGTAACATTGGCTGTAGCACTTCCTGTACATTGTCCGTTGCAAAGCACCATTTGCTTCTGGAAAGTAACAGCTAGATTGCAGCTTTGTGCATGGCTGCTCACTGCGAAGAGAAACAACCACAAGAAGATAAGAAGATTTTTGTTCATCTGTTTTTTATTTTGTCGCAAATTGGCTTGATCTTGAAATAAACGATGGCAATTATCAGCAAAGGGGTTAATTATTCGGGCGAAACCGAACAGTTTTAAGGTGAATGGTTGAGTTTTAAAAATGTAAGACTTACATTTTTTTTTGCTTGTTTCCATAAATCAGGCATAAATGAATTTTAATAGCTTTGAGAGGTAAATTATAGAAGATGAGTCAGCGGATTACCAGTATAGAACAATACCATGCGGATTATAAACATAGCATCGAACAACCAGAGCAATTCTGGGAACAAATAGCAGATAATTTTATATGGAAAAAGAAATGGAATAAAGTATTGCAATGGGATTTTGATCAGTTTAATGTGAAATGGTTTGATGGAGCACAACTGAATATCACTGAAAACTGTTTAGACCGTAATGCTAAATCACATCCTGAAAAAATTGCCATTATATGGGAGCCAAATGATACAAATGAGGATGTAAGAAAAATCAATTATTCTGAATTATTAAAAGAAGTAAGTCGTGTTGCAAACATGCTTAAGAAGGTAGGCGTGAAAAAAGGAGATCGTGTTTGCATTTATATGCCAATGATACCTGAAGCTGTTTTTGCGATGTTAGCATGTGCCCGGATCGGAGCTATTCATTCCGTGGTGTTTGCCGGGTTTTCTGCAACATCACTCTCTGACAGGATTAATGATGCTGAATGTAATCTGATGATAACAACTGACGGTGCTTATCGCGGATCAAAAAAAATTCCTATTAAAGAAATAGTGGATGAAGCATTAGAAAAAACCACGTCAATAAAAAATGTAATTGTTTTCCAACGCACAAAGGATAAAATAAAAATGCAGACCGGCAGAGATCATTGGTGGCATGATGCAATTGAAGGTGTATCCAATGAATGTGTTGCAGAAACGATGGATGCTGAAGACATGCTTTTTATTCTTTATACTTCCGGATCAACAGGAAAACCGAAAGGCGTTGTACATACCACCGCAGGTTACATGATTTTCACATGGTACACATTTATTAATGTGTTTCAATATGATGCTAATGATGTTTTCTGGTGTACTGCCGACATAGGTTGGGTTACAGGACATAGTTATATTGTTTATGGTCCATTGCTTGCAGGTGCAACTACATTAATGTTTGAAGGAATTCCAACTTATCCGGATGCTTCGCGTTTCTGGCAAACGATTGAAAAACATAATGTAAATATTTTTTATACGGCTCCAACTGCAATCCGCTCTTTAATGGCTGCAGGCGATTCATTTGTTGCTCCATTTGAAATGCAGTCATTAAAAACATTAGGTTCAGTGGGTGAACCCATCAATGAAGAAGCATGGCATTGGTATGATGAAAAGGTCGGAAAAAAAAGATGTGCTGTTGTTGATACATGGTGGCAAACTGAAACCGGTGGAATTATGATTTCTCCGTTAGCGCATATTACTCCCACCAAACCAACCTATGCTACGTTGCCTCTGCCGGGTATTCAACCAATCTTAGTGGATGCACGGGGAAATGAAATTATTGAGAATGGAGTGGAAGGAAATCTTTGCATCAGATTTCCCTGGCCAGGAATGTTGAGAACCACTTACGGAGATCATGAACGATGCAGAGCGAATTATTTTTCAACTTATAAAAATCTTTATTTCACCGGTGATGGTTGCAGACGTGATGATGATGGATACTACAGGATTATAGGCAGAGTAGATGATGTGATAAATGTTTCAGGGCACCGCCTTGGAACTGCCGAAGTAGAAAATGCAATCAATGAACATCCTAATGTAATTGAATCAGCCGTGGTAGGTTTTCCACATGCAATTAAAGGACAGGGTATTTATGCTTATGTGATTTGTGAAACAATACCAAAAGATGAAACAAAAGAGACAAAGGAAATTAATGCGATGGTATTAAAAATGATTGGTGCTATTGCACGGCCGGACAAAATTCAGTTTGTTACGGGATTACCAAAAACACGCAGTGGAAAAATAATGCGCAGAATTCTGCGTAAGATTGCTGAAGGCGAAACAAATAATTTAGGAGATACTTCTACTTTGCTCGATCCTGCTGTGGTTGATACTATTAAAGCGGGTGCAATTAAGTAATATTTTTTTATAATAGGTTTCAAAATTTAAAATCAAAGCTCATAGTTTATCATATTATACAGATATTTAAATTTTGGTGCTACGTTAAGTCATAAAGTTTTCATTGGTAAGAAAGCAATCTATGCCCTCTGACTCAAGTTTGCACTTATTTAAGTTTGCTTCAAACGAATTTATAAACCTCTTAACGGGTACTAATTTCATTATGCTTATTCATCCAGGTCTGCAATTGGTTCGCCCTGTTTTTGTCAGCTTATCATTTTTTTCTTTCTTCCCATACTTTCGGATTTCTACTGGTATGAAAGACAGCAAATACTTCCACTGTATTTAGGTTTTGATTAACACTAAAATGTACGAGGAAAGGAAATTTCTTTATCAGCATGCAATGCACATTCGAATATCGAATAGCATAAATTTCAGGATTGCTTTTTAAAGTATTGATTTGCTTTTTAACTTGTTTTTGAAAACGCGTTCCTAAACCTTTGTGTTGATCATTATACCAGTTAGTAATCTGTTGAATATCCTACAAAGCATCACTGTCAATGCTTATTTTATATTTCGCCATTAGGGTTTCAGCGATTTGGAAGCTTTGTCCCAATCCAACATTCTCTCAGGATTTTGTTTCGATTTTTGTTTTCGTTCAAGCACTAATTTTTGATGCTCTTCAGGGATTTCCATTCGCTCGTCCCAAATCACATCATTTAAAATTAATTTTTCAGAAGGCGAAAGCTGCTTCACAACATCAATAAGTTGTTGAAAGCTGAGATTTATATTTAAGTGCAAACTGCTCATGGAATATGTATTAATTAATTGAGAGATAAAAATACAAAATAAAATTTGCGATCAGGTGCAGTTAAATTTGATCTCACCCCACCATCTCCTGAAACAGCATCTTAATTGTTTCTTCAAGATTATCACAAACACCGGGGTGAGGTCTTGAAGTTTGAATGGATGCACTGCGCACTGCGGTGAGCCAGCGAAAGCGCTCGGCTTCATCGAGGTGGGCAATAGGTGAACCTTCTTTTTTTCCGTCAGCCACGTTACGGAAGGCCTCGAGGTTTTTTTTAATCTCTTCCATGTCTGCATCAGGCATAAGCGCAAAAATTTTATCTTCATGAAGCTGATAATACATGCGAAGGAATTTTTCTTTTTTGCAAAATAAGATGACTCCGGCATTCACGAATTCTTCGCGTTCAACCACAGGCACCACCCTTACTATTGCATATTCATACAAGTGTTTTTGCTGCATCGTGTGCCTCTTTTGTAAATTGTTTGGAGTTACTCAATCGCTTATTTAAGAAAGCGAAATATACTGCTCTTAATTCATCAGGGGTTTCGTTTCGTGTTTCCCATTTAAGCCAATCATCCGGTATGAGTTGCATTATTTCACGGATTTTATTTTCGTTGATCAATGCACTGCAAATGCGGTCGGCTTCTTCCAGTTGTGTAGCATGTGGCAGCAACACATGATCTTTTATATATTCAAAGGGCGAGGTTGCTTTCTGCTCCCATCCCTCCCACGTGTATTGGAAATAAAGACAGGATCCATGATCAATCAGCCACACTTCTTTATTCCAGATGAGCATGTTGGTGTTGCGGTAAGAACGGTCAACATTTGTAATAAAACTATCTAACCACACTATTTTGGAAGCAAGCAATGGGTCAGGTTTGGTAACTGCGGGATCATAAGCGAAAGCACCTGATAAAAAATGTAAGGCGAGGTTTAATCCGCAGCTCGCTTTCAATAAATCTTGTATTTCCTCATCGCCTTCGGTACGTCCGAAGCTCTCATCCAACTCTGCAAAAACTAACTCTGGAACTTTTAAACCTAAAGCTCTTGCAATCTCTCCACCAATCAATTCGGCAATGAGGGTTTTTTCTCCATGACCACCACCTTTAAATTTTACAACATATTTAAATCCATCATCAGCTTCTGCCAATGCGGGTAATGAACCTCCTTCACGGAGAGGTAGCATGTAGCGAGTGACAGTGACGGTGCGTAGAGGAGTCATTTTGTGGAGGTAAAAATAGGTACTGGATAGTTAATATACATAACAGAAAAAAGGCTGTATTGCTGACTCGTAAATATGCTCCTCCTGTGTGACAGTGTGAGTAGGTAATGCACTAGGAAAGCATTTGCAATTATCAGAAATATATTAGGAAAAGTATTAAGAATGACAGGAGGGAAAATTATTTTTTCCTGATCAAAAGAATAATAAAGTGATGAAATTAACGGAGCAAGATTAACTAAATGACTTTATTAAAAATTAAATCCTAATGTAAACATCAGTCTGTTATCAACAAGATTTTCTGTAATACTTCCTTGAGGCACTTTATTAATAGTGTACTGATTAAAAAATGAACCTTTGTGTGAATAAGCATAAGCAGCATCAAAATAAAAATTATCACCTCTGAAACCAAAACCACCTGTAACACTATAACGGCTTTGGTCTGTTTTGCTGTTGTCATTATAACCGGATGCAAATGGTGTAGTTGAGTAAGAACCACCTAAACGTAATCGCATTTTATCATAACGGTATTCACCTCCCAGTCGAATAGTATGTGAAGCAGTATATTTATTTTTTATAGTTGTATTCACATCACTGAATGAAACCTCGATTGTTGGATCAGTTACTTTCAAACTTGACTGGCTATAATCAGTAAACTCATATTCTGCACTGATAACTCCCTGCTTGCCCAATACTGCTGCTGCGCTTCCTATTGCATGAAATGGGGTTACAAGCCTGTATTCAAAAGGAACAAAAACCGGTGAAGTAGCTTCCTGGTTAGGATATGGAGTGTTGTCAAATTTTGCAGAGATGTTAGTGGAAAACTCATCAGTCAATAGATACGCAGTTGGTGTGTGTATTGCAAGTCCTAACCGGATCAAATCACCCGGACGATAAATAATTCCAAACTTTCCATTCACTCCTGAACCTGTAGTCTTCAGACTCTGCGTGTATTTGAAAGATTTAAAATCAAAAGCTGAATCGGCAGAAACAATTTTGTTATCCTGATCCACTTCATCCCAGGTTACATCCTCACGATAATTTATTGAAGATACACCAAGTGTCACACCAAAAAATAATTGGTCATTGTAATTAGTCCCAAAAGAAAAATCCCATTCGCCCTGGCCTCCGCGAGTGCTGGTTTTCCTTCTTTGATATTCTCCTCCATGCGGAATTACAGATGCATAATGAATGGCAGGTGAATCGGTAGGATTAACCAGGTAAGTATTATATGCCAGACCTACATCGAATGGAAATGCATCAGATAAAGTAGAATCAATATTTCCATTTGCCTGTTCAACATAGCTATCAAGCAATGAATTATTGGGATTGGTTCCTTCTGCCACGCTGTTACTGCTGAAATCATTCAGGCGGTTGTAACCAATGCCAAACGACCACCCTTTCCATTCTTTGGTTTCATCTTTTTGATTCCAGTGCCACACTGCTCCGAAGTTGCCGAAGTTGAAATTGAACTTGCTGTCACTGGTTTTCTTGCCTAAGAATTCACTCTCTGTTTTTTTAAGTGTAAACGTTGGACTAAATGAAAATTCAGATCTGCGGAAAACAGCAATACCTGCAGGATTGGTTGCTATCACGCTTAAATCAGCGCCCAAGGCTGCAAATGCATTTCCCATTCCCAGTGAACGGGCTGTGCTTCCATAGTTAATCATACTATATCGGAGTACATCAGTTTCATTTTGTGCACTCGCTTTAAGGGTTAAAAAAAAGCATGCAACAAGCATGCTTTGAATTATTCTTTTCATTTTTCTGTCTCTTAAAATTATCTTCTTCTTGCAGGTGAATTTGAATTCTCCTGACGTTGTTCCTGTCGTGGTGCGTTATAAGAAGGAGAAGAATTAGAATTATCAGGACGTGAATAGGAATCATTTCTCCTTGGCTTAACTTCAGGTGCTACTTGATTTTGTTCATGCTTGCGTGGTTCAGTCTTAGGGACAATCACAGGTTGTTCCTCACGTGGCTGAATATGTTTTGGTCTTGGTACTTCATTTCCCCTTGGATTTGAATACTCATTATTGCGGGGATTATTATTTGCAGGTGCATTATAATCATTTGTATTTCCCCTTGGATTTGAATATTCATTATTGCGAGGATTATTATTTGCAGGTGCATTATAATCATTTGTATTACCCCTTGGATTTGAATACTCGTTATTCCTTGGAGAGTTGTAATCATTATTCTTCACCGGCTGATTATTCTTCGGAGTAGTTACCGGTGAACTATAATCTTTTGGATCGTTATTGCGAACAGGCGTATCCTGTTTTGGATTTTTTACCGGAGTATCTGATTTTGGATTATGCGCAGGCGCACTGTAATCACCGGTATTGTTTTTAACCGGAACATTACTCTTTGGATTTTTAGGAGTTGCTACATCACCATTATTAACCGGATTTTTTGGATTCGCAGCATCAGCGTTCATCACATTTTTTGGAGTTGAAAAAGGAGATTTAACCGGGTGGACTACTTCGATGTTATTATTGGTATTTATTTTCGGAGTATGGGGCACATCATTACCAGCATTTGCATATAACTGGCTTACTGCATGTGGTGCATGTTGCGTATTACCTGATGTTCCGGTATTGCGTGGCCCATAATAATAACTGTATGCATCATGACTATTGTAGTAATATGGATTAAAGGTTCCATTATAAAGTCCTGCATAATACCCATCCCAGTATCCATTGTTATAACCATTATTATATCCATGATAATAACCACTACCATACCCACCGTAACCATACCATGGAGAATAAAATGGATCATAATAAGGGTAACCATAGCTAAAGCCAAAACCATAATGCGGTTGCCAGAAATTATATCCTAAATAAATGCTTACACCATAAGAGTATGGATTGTAATCATACCAATAAGCATTGGTATAATAAGGATCATAATAACTCCATCCGCATGGATGATTAAATCTTCTCATTCTTGCAGTGTATGCATAATCGTAATAATCATCATCATCATAATAATTATTGGTGATGTATGTATTTCCATCGCGTTGTTCAGTGGTGGTTGAAGAAGGAGTATTGTTGTTGGCTCCATCCTGGAAACGTTCATTGGAAGAATTATTATTTGAATTCTTCGAATAATCATCCGCTGAAGTTTGACTTCCTGAATTATTATTCGAATTGTTTACAGTATTAGTGTTATCATAACCATCACTGCTTCTGTCGCGTGTGCTGTAATACACATCATCATTATCGCGTGAAGCGGTATAACGTGATGATGAGCATGAACCAAGAATTACAATGGTTGATAAAGCAAGTGCAATTTTTAATTGTTTCATTTTTATTTCCTCCTTATGGGATATGTTTTAGATGTTATTTAAACGAACCGGTTTAATGTATAATTGTGAATGTGACTGATGTTTTACAATTTTGTCCGCTGTCATGATTTCAAACACTATACCAAATTCAATACAAAGTTACTAAGATGAGCGAGCAGTTAACCCGACAAAGTGTAAATTATTCAGACTGGTACAACGAACTTGTTACCAAAGCTGATCTTGCTGAAAACAGCGCTGTGAGAGGATGCATGGTGATAAAACCTTATGGTTATGCAATCTGGGAAAAGATGCAGCAGGATCTCGACAGGCGTTTTAAAGAGACCGGACATGTCAATGCATATTTCCCGCTCTTCATTCCAAAATCATTTTTTAGTAAGGAAGCAAGCCATGTGGAAGGCTTTGCAAAAGAATGTGCCATTGTAACACATTACCGTTTAATGAATGATCCAAATGGAAAAGGTGTCATCGTTGATCCGGACGCAAAGCTGGAAGAAGAATTAATTATCCGTCCTACTTCAGAAACCATTATCTGGAACACTTACCGTGGATGGATTCAATCCTATCGTGATCTTCCTTTGTTAATTAATCAATGGGCAAATGTTGTTCGCTGGGAAATGCGTACCCGTTTATTTCTCCGCACTGCAGAGTTTCTTTGGCAGGAAGGGCACACCGCTCACGCAACTGCTGAAGAAGCCATTGAAGAAACAAATAAAATGCTGAATGTATATGCTGAATTTGCTGAAGAGATTCTTGCCATCCCTGTTATCAAAGGAACAAAAACTGCTAACGAACGTTTTGCCGGTGCTATTGATACTTTATGTATCGAAGCAATGATGCAGGATGGAAAAGCATTACAGGCTGGAACATCCCATTTCCTCGGACAGAATTTTGCAAAAGCATTTGATGTAAAATTTACCACCAAAGAAGGTAAGCAGGATTTTGTATGGGCTACTTCGTGGGGTGTTTCCACCCGATTGATGGGTGCGCTTGTAATGGCGCATTCTGATGATGACGGTTTAGTGCTTCCGCCACGTCTTGCTCCTATACAGGTTGTAATTGTTCCCATTTATAAAAATGCTGATCAGCTCAATACAATTAATGAACACGCTGAAAAAATTAAAAAATCATTGACAGTAAAATGCATCAGTGTTAAATATGATAATCGAGACACACATAAACCAGGATGGAAATTTGCAGAGTATGAATTAAAAGGAATTCCGGTTCGCATTGCTATAGGTCCACGTGATATTGAACAGGGAACGGTGGAAGTGGCACGAAGAGACACCAAAGAAAAATCAGTTTATCAAATGACTGATCTCGATGTGAAGATTGAACACTTGCTTTCGCAGATACAGGAAAATATTTATACCAAGGCATTAAATTTTAGAGAAGAGCATACTTACAATGCAGATACATGGAATGAGTTTGTTGACATAATTGAAAACAAAACCGGGTTTGTGTATGCACATTGGGATGGTACTTCAGAAACAGAACAGATGATAAAAGAAAAAACAAAAGCTACAATACGTTGCATTCCACTGAACAACAAAAAAGAAAATGGCAAGTGCATCCTCACTGGAAATCCATCAGAACAAAGAGTGTTGTTTGCACGGGCTTATTAAAAGCTGGCGTCATTGCGAGGAACGAAGCAATCTGTTTCATAGTGGAAGATTGCTTCGTTCCTCGCAATGACGTAAAGGAATGACCAAGAAATTTTAAAATAAATGAGCGATCTCAATATCAATCCGCAATTACTCGAGCTGATTAAAACAAAATCAGTTTTATCAAAAGATACAACTGATGTTGCGTTTGAAATTTTTATGAAGCTAAAAGAATTGCTTTTGCAGATTGAAAAAACATTGAATAATTATATTGGTGATACAGATAAAAGAATAAAGATTCAATATGTTGATAAAGGAACCTTTGAGGCAGAGTTGAAGGTGTCAGATGATATTTTAATATTCATGATGCACAGTAATGTTTTTGTTTTTGATGATAAGCATCCTTTGATGAAATCGGGTTATGTACATGCTGATAATTCAAGGGCTACCTGTGCAATGATCAGTATTTATAATTTCTTATCCGACTCATTTAAGTTTGAGCGAAAGCATGATTCAGGACAGTTGATTGCACGCATATTCATCAATCGCGAAAAACATTTTTTTGTAGAAGGCAAAAAGCAACTCGGTGTTTTGTTTAATGATTTTGGAAACGATGTGCTGGATGAAAAAACTTTGCAGGCAATAACTGAAACTGCATTGCTTTATAGCTTTGATATAGATGTGATGGTTCCGCCATTTGATCAGATGGCTAGTATTACAGTGAGTGATGTAATAGAATATTCTTTGCAAGGTGCATTATCGACCGGCAAACGATTGGGTTTTAAATCAGAAATGCGGACTGGTCCTGTGGAGTAACTAAACGAAACACCAAAACAAATAACCGAAACATTATTTTAATGACACCCATCAAAGTATTATTCCTATGTATTCATAATTCAGCAAGAAGCCAGATGGCAGAAGCTTATTTGAAAAAATTTGGTGGTGATAAATTTCATCCGGAGAGTGCAGGACTTGAAGCAGGAAAACTTAACCCGCTTGCAGTGGAAGTGATGAAAGAAGATGGAATTGATATTGCAGGAAACCAAACCAAAGATGTTTTTGATTTTTTTAAAGAACAAAGAGCTTATGATTATGTAATTACTGTTTGTGATGAAGCAAGTGCATCTCAATGCCCTGTATTTCCCGGAGTTCATAAAAAAATCAACTGGAGCTTTGAAGATCCTTCTGCTTTAACAGGAAGTAATGAAGAAAAATTAGTACGAACACGAACAGTAAGAGATCAGATAAAAACTGCTGTCCAAAATTTTGTTAATGATGTTAGAACTATGTCGGGGTAATTAAGGTTATGGGTAATTAAGGTAATTCTTAATCTTCCGGATAACTCAGTTATCACAAATTACCTCATTTACCTTAATTACCTTAGTTACCACAATTTCAACTAATGAGCAAAGAAGAAACAAAAGACCTCTTAAAATTTCTTAAGCTATTTCCTGATGATGTTCAGCAAACAGCTTTATGGCTGAGAGAATTTGTGTGGGACTTGTATCCTAACTGCAACGAATTAATTTATGATAATTACAATGCGTTGGCATTTGGGTGGTCGCCATCAGATAGAGTAGGGAATACGTTTTGTTCCATTGCTGTTGGAAGAAGCAGCTATAATATTCACTTTGGTTTTTATTGGGGATCAAAAATTGCAGACCCTGAAAAATTATTGCTTGGCAAAGGCAATCAGTATAGATATGTATTAGTTAAAAACAAATCCGATTTCCCCAAAACCTATATCAAAAAATTGTTGAAAGAAGCTTATGCTTATTCACTTTCCATCACCAAAGAAAAAACACAAGTTTTAAAAGGTGCAACAATTACCAAATCTGTTTCGGAAGCGAAGAGAAGTGTGAAGAAGGGTTTGAAGTAGAAATATAAATCTTTTCCTGCTTGGAGTCCTCGCCAACCACCCATTTCATCTGTCTGGAGTAGCTTTTTCCAACTATTAATGGTGACGGTAAAAAAAGTACGAGATGAAATGGTCTTTAAACAAACTTATACAAAAAAATGGTTGACGCTAACCATGAATAAAGAACCGATAAACAGAAAAAATTTGAAGTCTTACCTAAGCGTTGGATAATAGAAAGAACTATTTCCTTGTTTAAAAACACCGAAGGCTCCGAAGTCTTGGAATATTTATTAGATACAAGCGAAGCAATGATTCAACTTGCCTCCATAAAATTATGCTGAACAAAATTTAAACAGTTTCTAAGTATTAATACATAAATTCGCTTACATTAATTTCCCTCATAATATGAAAAAAGCCGCAAGAAAAAAGCTTAGAAAAGACATCGTAAAAACAGTGCTGACGGAATTAAAAAAACGAAGTGTGAAAGCTGCATCAAAGTCTGTTAAGCAAGTAGAGAAAGTGGCTAAAAGCATTGTTAAAAAATTTGCTAAATCAGCAGTTGCGTTACAAAAATCCAAACCGGTAAAACCAAAATCCTTAACTGTCAAAAAACCTGCACGTAAGGCAATACCTACAGCTACTTCCAAACCAACTAAAGAAAAAAAATAATTTGCTGGATTTATTTTCAGAAGAAAAAGGAAAACATTTTTTTACACCATCATCTTCTTGGCTGCAATCAATTCTCTATTAATTGATCCAATGATGATTGTTAATTATTTTTTTTACTGAGATTAAAATAAGGCTTTGAAATACCGAAATTTATACGGTAACATTTAAACAATCCAAGAAAAATAAATGCGATTTGCTTCTATTGACATAGGTTCCAATGCAATCCGTTTGCTTTTATGCACCGTGATAGAAAAAGATGGCGTTGCATTTTTTAAAAAATCAGAATTGTTACGTATGCCTGTGCGGTTGGGTGAAGATGCTTTCAGGTATAAAAAAATTACGCAGCAAAAAGTGATGCAGCTATGCAAAACCATGAAGGCATTTAAACAGCTGATAGAAGTGTTTGGCGCCATTGATTATCATGCATGCGCTACTGCGGCTATGCGTGAGGCGGTTAACGGAGCTGAAATAATTAAGCTCGTTAAACAAACAAGTGGTATTGAAATTGAAATAATAGATGGGAAAACAGAAGCACAGATTATTTATTCAAATCATATAGCAGAGCATTTGGAAAAAGGACAATCATATCTATACATTGATGTTGGTGGAGGAAGTACGGAATTAACATTGTTTTCAGATGAACGCATTGTCGCATCTCAATCTTTCAATGTGGGCACTATTCGGTTTTTACATGAAAATGTGAGCAAAGAAACATGGAGTGGTTTTAAAGAATGGATAAAAACCAAAACAGCAGGTTATAAACCACTAACAGGAATCGGTTCAGGAGGAAACATCAATAAGCTGATTAAAATGGTGGTGAAAAAAGAATCGAAACCATTAACTTATGAAAAGCTGAAAGAGCTGCATGAATATTTAGAGCATTTTACTGTTGAAGAAAGAATCACTGAACTTAATCTAAATCCTGATCGAGCGGATGTGATTGTGCCTGCTGCAAAAATATTTTTAACGGTAATGAAAAACGGAAATATCAATGAAATCATCGTTCCTCAGGTTGGATTGTCAGATGGAATTATTCATCTTCTTTACGAGAAACATAAGAAAATGCCGGAGATGAAATTTTAACAGGAGAAAAAAATTTATCGCTGATGAGCAATAATAAACTGTAGCACTTCCTGTAAAGTAATGCCTGCCCGGTTGCATGCATCATTTATATCATCACGCGAAACATTTGCTGCAAACGTTTTATCCTTCAATCTTTTCATCACACCTTTTACTTCCATTCCGTTATAACCTTCAGGCCGCATTAAAGAATAGGCATGTGTAAAACCTGATAACTCATCAAAAGCATACAGCATCTTATCAATTTTTGTAACCGGTTCAACACCAAAAAAACGCGGACCGTGTGAAGCAATTGCATGAATTAATTCCGGATCAATATTTCTTCGTTCCAGTTCTTCTATAATTTTTTTACAATGCTTATCCGGCCATTGATCCCAGTCGGCATCATGTAACAGTCCTGCCAGCTCCCACTTTAACTGCTCCGTTTCCGAGAGATGTTCCACTTCACGTGCCCAGCTTAACATGAGGTTTGCAACCTGTTGCATGTGAAGTTTCAGCCGATCATTCTTAACCCAGTCGTTCAGGATTTGATCTGCTTCTTCGCGTGTAAGCAGATTGCCAAGGTTTGCAGGATTGCCAAATTCGTTTCGGCCCAGATCATGAGTAAGCATACGTTTAACAGGATTACTATTCAAAAATAAAAGTTTTAATGAATCCACTGAGCGGAGCTTGATTATGAAATATTTTTAAAAAACAAAATAGTTTTGCGAGATAAATTATTAAGTTTTATATTTGTTACATGTTTACTGGAAACATGTAACAGTTTTAGTAAATTGTAAACATAAGCCCGATTTATTTATTTCCCTCTACACCATTTAAATCAATTTACTGAATATACTTATAGTTAATAATTAAAAAAATATCTTAATTAAAAATGCTCCATTTTTTCTCAAACCTAAAGGTTAATCAATTTCTTATTACGCTGATTTTTCTAATGACAGCTAATATTTTTGCTCCGGATATAAATGCACAAACTCCGTGTAATGTAAATGCAATTAACAGGTTGGATGAGTGGTACGATTCACCATGTGAAGGTGAAGGTGGAGCTTTAATAGATCCGATTCTGTTTAATGGCATGAGTGGAACTGTATCTTGGTATCGTGTAGGTGCTTCCATGCCTTCCGCTGCATTCACTTATCAAAACCAGCTTTATATTATCCCATATTATAACGCAGACCAGGGAGAATACATGGCTGTATTTACTCAAAATACCACCGGTTGTACTGATACAGCTTTTATTGAGATGGATTCGCTTACTTCTGGTGTTCAACCGGAGATTCAATGGGTGCAGGATCTTTGTGATAAGGTACAAATGAAAGCGGTGAATATAAGTGATACTGCTGCCGCTAATAATAGTTATGTATGGATGGATCAGTCGGGTTACTACAGTATTTTTTCGCAGTTCATAACCACTAACCATATTTCTGAGAGTGTTAAAATTACCAATTCTTCAGGATGCACTGCTATAAAGTATGATTATATGCCCGAGTCAGATCTTCATGCTCCGGAATATGATTCAGTGATAACTATATCAGGGGGAGCAGCAAATGTTTGCACAGGAAATACACGTACCTATTCTGTTGCACCTGAAAATGGTGTCACTTATTTATGGTCACTTCCCACCGGTGCGTTTCTTAACAGTGGGCAGGGTACTCCATCTGTAAACGTTACTTATAATAGTAATTTCAATGGGGGTTCAATTTCTATTACGAAATCAAATCAATGTGGTTCTGTATCTCAAAGTATGGTGATACCGAGAGGCACTATCGCATCCAAACCAAGCGCCATTACAGGTCCGATTGCCGGTTTATGTGGTGCTGGTAACACTAAGTACGTTGTTACAAATGTTGCAGGTATAACTTATAACTGGACAAAACCAGCAAGTGTAACCTTGGTAAGTGGTCAGGGAAGCAACCAGATAACGGTTAATTTTCCCTCATCAAATTTCACCGGTACTATTGGTGTTAGCGCAACTAACAGTTGTGGCACCAGTGCTGTACGTACTTTGAGTGTAAAAGCAACTCCTGCAACACCAGTAAATATTAACGGGCCTTCAAGTGTTTGTTCTGGAAGCACAGGTAATGCCTATTCAATTGCTCCGGTTATGGGAGCAATTAAGTACACATGGACAGGTCCCAGTGGTTCTCATATTGTTGAAAATGGTATCGTTTCACCTTCTAACGTTCTAACTACAGCATCCACTTCCATTACTATAAATTATGGTACTGTAACTACTTCTTCCAAATTAAAAGTGGCTGGTGTAAATGCATGTGGCACAGGAAGTGTAAAATCTAAATCTTTGGCTCCATGTTCACCACGACTTGCAGAAAATGATAACCAGATTTCAAATTTGATTGTATTTCCTAATCCCGCCAAGGATGAATTAACTATAAGACTGGAGTCAATGGAAATGCAAAACTTGAACATGACAATAACGGATATAATTGGAAGAGACCTGATTAAAAAAGAGTTTGAAGCAGTTATCGGAAGCCAGGAATTTAAACTGGATTTATCATCATTGCAAAGCGGTATTTATCTGATACAAATAAGTTACCTCTCCGGTAAACAGGTTTTAAAGATTACCAAGCAATAGAAATATTATCAATGAAATAATTTTTGCTTAGAGCCTGTTTAAGTTTCTATATATAATTATGTTATTAATCGCTTCAACCCCTAACCCCCGAAGGGGAACAGTCACGGTCACTGTTCCCCTTCAGGGATTAGGGTAACTTCGAAGGCAAAATAACATTTTTAATAAAATTTAAACAGGCTCTTAATTTATTTTTCTCTTCTCTCCTTTTATAAAAAAAGATTTTCCGGAAGAAACCAATAAGCTTCATTTTTAATACTTATTACCATTCATGCATAATAAAAAGTATTTGCGTTTTGGATGGATGGTAAAAAATTTGCGTTGACAAAATAAATTACCTTCGTGCCCTCTAAAAATATTTCATTTATGAGCTATGATCTGATAGTAATTGGCAGCGGTCCGGGTGGATATGTGGCTGCAATACGTGCTTCGCAATTAGGAATGAAAGTAGGAGTGGTGGAAGCTGCTGAACTCGGTGGAATTTGTTTGAATTGGGGTTGTATTCCTACCAAGGCATTATTAAAAAGTGCTCAGGTTTTTGAATACATGCAACATGCTGCTGAATATGGTATTGATGTAAATGGATTCAAAGCAAACTTCGGTGGAATAATACAACGCAGCCGTGATGTGGCAGGTGCTATGAGCAAAGGAGTACAGTTTCTCTGCAAGAAAAATAAAATAGAAGTCATTCAGGGTTGGGGTAAAATAAAACCCTTAAAGAAAGTGGAAGTAACGGCTGCAGATGGTTCAGTACAAACATTAGAAGCCAAACACATCATACTTGCTACAGGTGCACGAAGTCGTGAACTGCCAAACTTAAAACAAGATGGTAAACGTATTATAGGTTATCGCGAAGCAATGGTATTGCCAACTCAACCTAAGAGTATGATAGTGGTTGGCAGTGGTGCCATTGGTTGCGAGTTTGCTTATTTCTATCATTCATTAGGCACTAAGGTTACCATAGTGGAGTTTATGCCAAATGTGGTTCCGGTTGAAGATGAGGAGGTGAGCAAACAATTAGCGCGCTCATTTAAAAAAGCAGGTATTGATGTCATGCTCGAAAGCTCAGTAGAATCAGTGGATACAAGCGGTGAGTTGTGCAATGTAAAAGTGAAAACAAAAAAAGGCGAGGAGTTCATTCAGGCAGAAATTGTTCTCTCTGCAGTTGGCATCACACCTAATATCGAAAACATCGGTCTTGAAGAAGTGGGTGTTATCACTGATAAAGGAAAAGTATTGGTTAATGATTTTTATCAAACCAACATACCAGGCATATATGCAATTGGAGACATTGTAAAAGGCCCTGCTCTTGCACACGTTGCTTCTGCTGAAGGTATCACTTGCGTGGAGAAAATTGCAGGCCTGCATGTAGAACCGATTAACTATAACAACATTCCGGGTTGCACCTATTGCCAACCCGAAATTGCAAGTGTTGGTATGACAGAGAAAGCCGCTAAAGAAGCGGGTTATGAATTAAAGATTGGCAAGTTTCCATTCAGCGCAAGCGGCAAAGCAAAAGCTGCAGGTGCTGCTGATGGTTTTGTTAAGGTGATTTTTGACGCAAAATATGGTGAATGGTTAGGAGCACATTTCATTGGAGCAAATGTTACAGAGATGATTGCAGAAGTGGTTGTAGCCCGCAATTTAGAAACAACAGGTCACGAAATCATCAAATCAATTCATCCGCATCCTACAATGAGTGAAGCAATCATGGAAGCAGTGGCTGCTGCTTATGGTGAAGTAATACATATTTGAGTTAAATCTCTGATTCAAGTTCCACATACAATAATTTGCATTGTTTTTTTAGAATCTCTAATTGCATTTCAAGTTGGTGTGAATTAATTCTTTCGGTTAGCTATGTAAGTGTAGCAATTTTCTAAATTAAAAAAGCCGTCCTACTCAGAACGGCTTTAACTTTAAACTTTAAACCCTAAACTTTAAACTCTTCTATTATCCTAAAGGCTTCATCTCAATCACTATATTCTCTTTTTTTCCAACTACAGCCTTCACGTTGCTCTTATTCACACTTTCAAATCCTGGTATTTCAAAGGTCAGCGAATACAATTCCGGTTGAATTTGCTTGGCATCGGCAACACCTTTATCGTTTGATACAACTTTA
>JANLZB010000072.1:0-47299 GCA_031366005.1 Bacteroidota bacterium
GGACAATTACAACTTTCAATCAGAGTGTAACTATTTCTGACTGCAACGCAACTCATGTCCCTTTAATATCTATGCGCTTCCTCTTCCTCCTCCTTTTCATTTCCCTAAAAGTCTCCGCGCAATCCGACACTGCTTATTCACGCACTGATAAAATTGCTTTAGAGATTCCGCACACCTCCTCTAAAAACACGGAGGAGATTGCAAATTATTTCAATTCAAAATTTGCAAAACCTGAAGATAAAGTGCGCGCAATTTTTGTTTGGCTAGCAAGTAATATCAATTACGATATTGATAATATTTTCGCCATCAACCGTTATGCAACCACTGCTGAAATAATTGCTAAAACATTAAGTACACGTAAAGCAATCTGTCAGGGTTATGCAGAAACGTTTAGTGAGCTTTGTACAAAGACAGGAATCAAAACTTTTGTTATAACCGGCTATACAAAGCAAAATGGTTTTGTGGATTACATTCCTCATGCGTGGGTCACTGCATTTATTAATGATCAATGGAGATTGTATGATCCTACATGGGGTTCAGGATATATCAGGGATTCGAAATTTTACAAGCATTTGAATAATGAGTATTATGATGCTGAGCCTTCAACATTAATAAAAGACCACATGCCTTTTGATCCTTTGTGGCAGATGCTGAACCCATCCTTAACAAGTGCCGAATTTTATGATCACAAAACGCAGGGCACTGGTGAGCCATTCAACAATGCTGATTCAATTAAAATATATGAACAACAAGATACTCTTGAAAGAATAAATGCAACCATCAGGCGCATTGAAGCGAATGGAGTTAAAAATTCTTTGATTTATGATCAGTTAAATTATTTACATCGCGAACTAGATTTCAGAAAGCAAAGCATTATTGTTGCCCAATATAATGATGCAGTGAATAAAAGCAATGAAGCTGTAAATCTCTTTAACAAATACATTGATTATAAAAATAAGCAGTTCACGCCTAAGAAAACAGATCCTGAGATTCAGCAGATGGTGGAAGATCCGCAACAAAAGGTGGTGGAAGCAAAAGACATACTATCATCAATCAAAAATCCTGATCCTGTCCTTTCGGCTAATATTCGTTCACTTGATAACATGATGGATGACATAATTAAAAAGATCAAGGAGGAAAAAGTTTTTGTCACCAAATACATCAATACAAATAAAGCCCTGCGCAAAACGCTTTTTTATCAGCCGCGATAAAATCAATTTTACATTTTTAAGATAAACTTATCCCGATGCTTTTCCTTAACTTCGCAATGCATTAATTCAACATATTTTAAGAGGAAAAATAAGGCATGTTATTTTTGAAATCAATTTTTATTAAAAAGTTTAAATTCAGAAATACTTTTTTAATTCTTTTTACATGTTCACTATTTTTCTCTCATGATGTTACTGCACAATTCAGTCGTGGCACACAAATGACCTTTGGTAAAAACCGCGTACAATACATTGATTTTCTGTGGACATTTTACCGTTTTAAAAATTTTGATACTTATTATTATGTGGGTGGTGAAGAGCTTGCTATTTATACTGGAAGAACTGCGGATAATGAAATTGCTGATATAGAAAAACTGTTTGATTATCGCATTAACGGACGCTTTCAGTTTATTATTTACAACAAGCTGAGTGATTTAAAGCAAAGCAATATTGGTTTAGAAGGTGATGAGCAGTTAACTAACACCGGAGGTCTTACAAAAATTATTGGAAATAAAGTGTTGTTGTATTTTGATGGTGATTACCGGCATTTCCGTGAACAGATCCGTGGTGGTGTTGCACAGGTCATGATTAATCAGTTGATGTTTGGGGGAAGCATTAAAGACCGTGTGCAAAGTGCTGTGCTTTTGAATTTGCCCGAATGGTATGTGCAGGGATTGATTGAATATGTTGCCAAAGGATGGAGTTATGCAGATGATGATAAAATGCGCGATGGAATGCTCAGTAAAAAATATCGGAAGTTCAATCGCTTTGCAGGTACTGAACCAGGCTTTGCCGGTCAGTCGCTTTGGAATTACATTGTTGAAACTTATGGTGCATCGTCAGTAAGTAATCTCTTATACATGACGCGTATCAATCGCAATACCGAAAGTGGTTTTTTATATGTGCTCGGTGTTTCTCTCAAACAACTTTCTACAAATTATATTGATTACTATCAGCGTCAATATCTGGACGAGGATAAAGGTCGCAATCTTCCTTCTGTTAAACCTGTTTACAGCAGCCGCAAACCTAATCGTCTTGTTTCGCAGGTAAAAGTGAGTCCTGATGGAAACAAAGTGGCTTTCACCACAAATGAGTTAGGGAAATATCGTATTTACCTCTATGATTCACGAAGAAACAAAACCAAGAAAATTGCCAAAGGCAGTTATAAGTCAATCAATGCTGCAACTGATTTAAGTTATCCCGTGTTAGCATGGCATCCAACAGGACGTTTTCTTACAGTGGTGAAAGAAAAGAAAGGAAAGATATGGATGGATTATCTCCACACTGATAAGAAGAGAATTAAACGTGAAACGAATAAATTCTTTTATTTTGAAAAAGTTCTTGACTTTTCTTATGCTGCTAACGGACAAGAGATCGTGCTGTCTGGAATTCAGAAAGGGCAATCAGATATTTTTACTTTTAATACCCGCACAAAAGTTTATCAGCAACTATCAAAAGATTATTGGGAAGATCGTAATCCTCGTTTTGTGATGGGAGATAAATACATTGCGTTCAGCAGCAATCGTCCGGATGACACTTTGCGAACAAGTAATTTCAAAGCTTCTGAGTTTCCATTATCCCATGGCAGCACTGATATTTTTCTTTATGATTTTGCCAATAAGGGAAGTGTGCTTACCAGATTAACCAACACTCCAACAGCAAACGAAACACAACCTATGATGACAGATTCAACTCATTTTACTTTTTTAAGTGATGAGAATGGAATTGTAAACCGTTATGCCGCTACACTCGACAGCACCATTGCATTGGTTGACACTGCTATTCATTACCGTTATATAATTAATACTGCACCTCAAAGCAATTATTCACATAACATTCTTCAACATGATTTAAATTATCATGGCACACGCACTGCTGAACTGTTTAATTCAAAAGGAAGAAATCAACTTTATTTATATCCGACCCCGCCCGTTGATTTACAAACTGCTCCTTTATTAAAAAATACACGTTTGCGTGATAAGGTAGCAAAGGTTACCGGTAGTGTTATTGCTCCTCCTGTTAAAAATGAATCTACTGTGACCACTTCACCAACTGCTTCACCGGTTGACACGGCTAAATCACAAAACGGAAAAATTGATATTAATAATTATCAATTTCAGACTGAATTTCCATCAAAGAAAAAGAAGATTGAAGAAAAACCTGCTGAAACAAATAATTCTTCAATCATCAGTTCAAATAATGACTCAACAACTGTAACCTCATCTGAAACGGTGATCCCTGATACTGCTGCCTATTTACTTCCTAAAAAACGTAATTATGATGTTGCATTTTCAGCCAATTATTTATTGACCCAGTTAGATAATAGTCTGCTTAATGAAACTTATCAGGCTTACACAGGAGGACCGGTTTATTTTGATCCGGGCTTAAATGGTTTGATAAAAATCGGACTCAATGACTTAATGGAAGATTATCGAATCACTGGCGGATTTCGTTTTTCAGGGAACTTTAACAGTAATGAATATTATTTAAGCTGGGAGAATTATAAAAACCGCCTTGACAAGCAGATTTCTTTCTATCGCCAGGGAAGAGAAGAAGTAGCTGGATTTGTTTTTTATAAAGTTCATACCCATGAATTAAAATATAAACTTCGTTACCCGCTTAATGATCTTGCAAGTCTGCGTGGTTCTGCATCACTAAGATCCGATCGTTTAGTGGTGTTGTCAACTGATTATAACACACTACAGTTTCCGAATTTATATGCGTATTGGGGAAGCTTGCATGGTGAATATGTTTATGATAACACCATCAGTACCGGTTTGAATCTTTATAATGGATTACGTTATAAGATTTTTGGAGAGGTGTTTAAGGAACTGGAAGAAAAGAAAACTACAATGGGAGTTGTAGGTGCTGATTTTCGTCTATACACCAAACTGCATCGGCAAATTATCTGGGCAAACCGTTTCGCGGCAAGCACTTCTTTTGGTGATTTAAAACTGTTGTATTATTTAGGTTCAACGGATAACGCAATTGTGCCAACTGATAATTTTAATTACAACGTACCGGTTGATCAAAGTCAGAATTATGCTTTTCAGGCATTGGCAACCAACATGCGTGGATTTGTTCAGAATGTGCGTAACGGAACCAGTTTTGCTTTAATAAATAGTGAAGTACGTGTTCCTCTTTTCCAATATATTTTTAACAAACCAATCCGTTCTGATTTCTTTAGAACATTTCAGGTGATTGGCTTTGGCGATGTAGGCACCGCATGGACAGGAACTAATCCTTACAGCAAAGACAATTCATTATATACAACAGTTTATCCCGGCAATCCAATCATCATCACAGTAACAAAAAATGTTGATCCTTTTGTATATGGTTATGGCTTCGGCTTAAGAGCACGTGTGCTTGGTTACTTTCTGCGAACTGACTGGGCATGGGGTGTTGATGATAAAAAAGTGGGTGACCGTATTTTTTATTTCTCTCTTGGGCTTGATTTTTAACCTCAGATTAATACGATAATTATCGGAATGGAACAGATTGATTTTATATCTGTGCATAATTACCCCATCAATTCATCAACTTATCAATTCATCTATTGAAAATGACATTAGCAGAAAAAATAAAACAAAAAGCCGAAGAGCAATTTAATTCAGTAGTTGATATCAGGCGTCATCTGCATCAGCATCCTGAGCTTTCTTTTAACGAGCACAACACCTCAGCTTATGTCGCCAAGCAATTAGATCAAACCGGAATTTCTTATAAAAATAAAATTGCAGGAACAGGAATAGTGGCAATGATTGAGGGAAAAAATCCTTCAAAAAAAATAATTGCACTACGTGCGGATATGGACGCACTGCCAATACAGGAAGCCAATGATGTTCCTTACAAATCAGTTAATGCAGGTGTGATGCATGCATGTGGTCATGATGTACATACTTCTTCTTTATTGGGTGTTGCAAAAATTTTAAATGATTTGCGTAATGAATTTGAAGGTTCAATAAAATTAATATTTCAACCTGCGGAAGAAAAACTTCCTGGTGGCGCATCACTGATGATTAAAGAAGGGGTATTAGAAAATCCAAAGCCTTCCGGAATTATTGGTCAGCATGTAATGCCCTTGATTGAAACAGGTAAAGTAGGTTTCAGAAGCGGAGTGTATATGGCAAGCACCGATGAAATTTATGTAACCGTGAAAGGCAAAGGAGGACACGGTGCAATGCCACATCTTAATATTGATCCTGTATTAATTACTTCACATATCATTGTTGCGTTGCAACAGATTGTAAGTCGTGTTGCAAATCCAACAATGCCAAGTGTTCTTTCATTTGGCAAAGTGATTGCCAACGGTGCTACCAATGTAATTCCTAATGAAGTTTACCTTGAAGGAACATTCCGAACATTGGATGAAACATGGAGAAGCGAAGCTCATACACGCATGAAATCAATGGCAGAACAAATGGCTGCTTCAATGGGCGGAACGTGTGAATTCAATATTAAGCGTGGCTATCCTGCATTAGTTAACGAAGAAAAAATTACTGCACGTTCACGCGCAAATGCTGTGGAATATTTAGGAAAAGAAAATGTGCTGGACTTAGATATCTGGATGGCAGCAGAAGATTTTGCTTTTTATTCGCAGGTAACCGATGCCTGTTTTTATCGTCTTGGTACACGAAACGAAGCAAGAGGAATTACATCCTCTGTTCATACTCCTACTTTTGATATTGATGAGAATGCATTAAAAACAGGAATGGGCTTGATGGCTTACATGGCGGTGAAAGAGTTGGGGAATTGATTTTTCTTCAAAAAAAATTAAAAAAAATTATTTTGATTTTATAAAGATTATTTTGGTTAATCAATAGGTGAACTCTGATACTTAACAAAACCAAACACTTCTATTGTTTCGCCTGAAATTCTATAAACCACTGTATAACCTTTAAAGATAAGGTCTCTTATTTGTTCATCTTCAAAATATATTGATTTTCTATGCTTAAAAGGATTTGACGGAATCTGACGAATCCGTTTCATCAATTCATTTTTAAATTTCTTAGCTCTTGTCAGACTGTCAGCAGCAATATAATCAACCTGGTTTTCAAATCTGCGAACAAAGGATTCTTTAAGAACGATCTTCATGCTTTTTTATAGTAGCATTTAATCTTTGTTCCGCTTCCTCCAACGATAAAAATTCAGCCTTGCCTTCTTTTATTTCACGCAATTCCTGTTCAAGATATTTTTTATGTTCAGTAAATTCAGCATTATCGTATATCACTTCAACCTCTTCCTTTCCGAATTTACTCAGCAACCAAATTAACCTATCATATACCTTGTCACTTATTTTCAATCTAATCGTTTGCATGATTGATGTTTTTACAAATTTATGCAATAGATAAGTTAACCCACAATAAAAAAGGGCTGATGAAAATCTCACCAGCCCTCTTCAATATAGAATGATGCTTATTAAGCCATCACCAAACTTGATTTGTTTATTTTATTTGCAACCAACTTAGTTACGTTTTTATTCAAACCGAAAGCTGATTTTATTTTATCAACGTAATCTAATTTCTCCCAGGTAAACAATTCTACTTTCTTAGCCACCTTCTTTCCGTTTATATTAAAAGTTTTGGTCACTTCTTTTGGTTCGCGACCAAGATGTCCGTAAGCTGCAGTTTCAGAATACATGGGGTTCTTCAATTTTAAACGGTCAATGATTGCAGCAGGACGCATGTCAAAAATAGAAGCTGCTTTGATTGCAATTTCTCCATCCGTCATTTTAACTTTTGAAGTGCCGTAAGTATTCACAAACAAACCAACCGGTTTTGCAACACCAATAGCATAAGCCACCTGAACTAATATCTCATCAGCAATGCCAGCCTTCACTAAATTTTTTGCAATGTGACGTGCGGCATAAGCAGCAGAACGATCAACCTTTGAAGGATCTTTTCCTGAGAATGCACCGCCACCATGAGCACCTTTTCCACCATAAGTATCCACGATAATTTTTCTGCCTGTTAAGCCGGTATCTCCATGCGGGCCACCAATCACAAATTTTCCTGTGGGGTTAATATGGTAAGTGATCTTATCATTAAATAAATTCTGAACTCTCTTGGGCAATTGTTTTTTTACTCTCGGTATAAGAATGTTGATCATATCATCCTTAATCTTCTTCAGCATCTTCGGCTCATTGTCAAAATCATCATGCTGTGTTGAAACAACGATAGTATCAATACGCACCGGTTTGTTATCATCACTGTATTCAATCGTTACCTGGCTCTTTGCATCAGGACGCAGATACTTCATTTGTTTTCCTTCTTTACGGATTTTACTAAGCTCACGTAACAAGTCATGTGCAATTTCCAATGGAAGCGGCATCATGTTATCGGTTTCGTTGGTTGCATAACCAAACATCATTCCCTGGTCACCTGCTCCCTGTTCTTTGTGCAAACCTTCACCGGTATTAACTCCCTGTGCAATATCAGGCGACTGCTGATGCAATGCAACGAGAATACCGCACGACTTTGCCTCGAACATATAATCCGCATTGTTGTATCCTATTTTCTGGATGGCTTCTCGCACTACTTCATGCACATCAACATAAGCTTTAGTAGTTATTTCTCCTGCTACAACCACTTGTCCTGTAGTAACCAGTGTTTCACAAGCAACCCTTGAATTCGGGTCTTGTGCAAGCATATTGTCAAGAATTGCATCCGATATCTGATCGGCAACTTTGTCTGGGTGTCCTTCTGATACGGACTCTGAAGTGAATAAATAAGGCATTTCTAAATTTTTTAATTAAGGATTAATATGTTTTTATTTTTCAATTAACACTGTCAGAAAGCTTACGTTTTAAATAACCTGTGTCAGTCTGTTAAAGGGATGCCAAAGATAGAAAAAGCGAATAGAATACAAGTGGAAGATTTGAATATTGTTGGCGTTAAATAAACCTCCGAGGTTTAAAAAACCTCGAAGGTTTCTAAGAAAGCTTAATTCACATTTTGAGTAAGTTCATGGAATATATTTTCCAAACTACGCTCTTCTTTTTGCATTGTAATAACTGTGAGATGTTGTTCCACTGCAAAATTAAAAAGCTGAGGACGTATATCATTTTCTGATGTTAGTTTATAACGGTTGCCTTCCATCCTATCCACATTGCTTACTCCTTTTATAGATTTCAATAATTGGAAATTGGGAGTTGTATCAAACTCAATAATAACACTGTAGGAATTAGCTGTTTGCTGACGCAGAATTTTTGTGTTGTCATCTGCTACAATTTTTCCTTTGTTAATGATGATCACACGATCGCAAATAGCTTCCACTTCCTGCATGATATGAGTAGAAAGAATCACCGTTTTTTCTTTTCCTATATTTTTAATCAGCGTTCTTATTTCACTTAACTGATTAGGGTCAAGCCCTGATGTGGGTTCATCCATCACAAGCACTTTCGGATTGTGAATTAACGCCTGTGCCAATCCTACTCTCTGGCGAAAGCCTTTGCTTAATGCACCTATCTTTTTATTTTGTTCAACACCTAATCCTGTTATGTCAATCATCTCTCTGACACGATTGTCTAAATTTTTATTGAGATAAATGCCTCCAACGAAATGCAAATATTCTTTCACATACATATCGAGATACAACGGATTATGCTCAGGCAGATAACCAACCTGTCTACGTACTTCAACTGAATTTTCATTCACATCATAACCCACCACTTCAGCGGTGCCTGAAGATTGTGGAAGAAAGCAGGTAATGATTTTCATCATCGTAGATTTTCCTGCACCATTAGGTCCTAAAAAACCAACCACATTACCGGAGGCAACTTCAAAGCTTACATTATCCAAAGCTTTTTGTTTACCGTAAAGCTTAGTAATATTTTTAACCTTAACTGACATGCAGCAAAATTACGTGTTCACATGGTATATTTTTTTTATAACCTGAATGATATAATCTAAAATTTAAAATCAATAATCTAAAATCAGTAATCATGGGAACATTAAATAACAAACGCGTTGCAATTCTTGTAACTGACGGATTTGAAGAATCAGAATTTACACAACCACTTGATGCTTTACAAAAAGCAGGAGCTGAAGTAGAGGTAGTTTCACTAAAAAGCGGAACAGTAAAATCGTGGAGCAAAGGAAACTGGAGTAAAGAATATGAAGTTGATAATATTGTTACAGAGGTAAAGGGCGAAGAGTATGATGGATTGGTTTTACCGGGAGGTGTAATGAATCCTGACAAGCTGCGGATGAACAGTGATGTTGTAAATTTTGTTACTCACTTTATGACTGAAAGCAAGCCTGTGGCAGCCATTTGCCATGGACCTTGGACTTTGATTGAAACCAAACAATTAAGAGGAAGAACCATGACCTCATATCCCTCGTTAAAAACCGATTTGCAAAATGCAGGAGTAAAATGGGTGGACGAAGAAGTGGTGGTTGACAATGGTTTAGTCACCAGTCGCAATCCGAATGATTTGCCCGCCTTCTGCAAAAAGATGGTAGAAGAAATTGCAGAAGGAGTTCATTCGGAAAGGTGAGTTTTTCAGTCTTCAGTCAACAGTCAGCATTTAATTAGTGCTAAGTTTTTTTGGCCGACTGCAGACTGAAGACTTCCGACTTAATTACTTTTAGCGCATGGCGCTGAATAAAATTTTATTGATTGATAACATTCATCCTGTTTTTAAAAAACTTTTAAGTGATGCAGACATTGAATGTGATGATGGAACACATTTATCAAAAGAAGAAATTTTAAACATCATTCATCAATATGCTGGTGTTGAAATAAGAAGCCGCTTTTTAATTGATAAAAATTTTCTTGATCAATGCGATCACTTAAAATTGATTGCCCGTGGCGGTGCAGGCATGGAAAACATTGATGTTAAAGCTGCGAATGAAAAAGGAATCATTTGCATTAATGCTCCAGAAGGAAATCGTGATGCAGTGGGTGAACATGCAATCGGAATGTTGCTGATGTTATTGAATCATTTAAAGCGTGCTGATGCAGAAGTACGCGCTGGCGTATGGAAACGCGAAGAAAACCGCGGCACAGAATTACAGGGAAAAACAGTTGGCATCATTGGTTTTGGCAACATGGGTTCTGCTTTCGCAGAGAAGCTAAGAGGGTTCGGAGTAAAAATTTTAGCGTATGATAAATACATCACAATAGATCAACTTCGTTTCCCTTATGTTACACAAACTTCATTGGAAACAATATTTGAAGAAACAGATATTCTCAGTCTGCATGTTCCACTTTCTGCCGAAACAAAGTATATGGTCAACGATCATTTCCTGCAACAATTTAAAAAGCCAATTTATCTCATCAATACAGCAAGAGGAAAAGTTGTAGTAACCACAGCATTGGTTAATCAAATAAAATCCGGAAGAGTGATTGGTGCATGTCTCGATGTATTGGAATATGAAAGTATTTCTTTTGAACAACTGGTTAATGCAGATATGCCTGAACCTTTTCAATATTTAGTTAATTCTGAAAAAGTAATTCTCAGCCCTCATATTGGTGGATGGACGCATGAATCGAATGAAAAAATTGCGCGGGTGCTTGCAGAAAAAATTATTCAGGTTTTAAAAAAATAAAAATGATCGAACGCCAGCATATCTCATCAGGAACTAACTGGGAAAACCAGGTTGGTTATTCGCGTGCTGTAAGAGTGGGAAATTTAATTGAAGTATCAGGCACAACGGCTGTTGACGGGGACAAGATTATCTGGAAAGAAAATGTGTATGAGCAAACAAAATTTATTTTTCATAAAATAGAAAAGGCGTTGCAACAAGCTGGATCAGGGTTGCAAGATGTAGTTAGGACACGCATGTATGTTACAGATATTTCAAAGTGGGAAGAAGTTGGTAAAGCTCATGCAGAATTTTTCAGCAAGATAAAACCTGCAGCAACAATGGTGGAAGTAAAATCACTGATTCATCCGGATTTGTTGATTGAAATAGAAGTCACTGCTTTCATATTGAAAGATTGAATCAAAATGTTTCCTGCCGCTGTTTCCTGCTACTTTTTCCGTTTACTTCATCGGTTGAAAAATCAACGTGCCGGTTTTATTACTTAAAATTTCTTTGCGATTCATTTTCTGTTTGCGGAATTTTCCTGTGTTATACATCACAGCCTGGTCGTTGTAATAATTACTCATGATATTTCCTGATTGTCCTGTAGGCAAAACACTTTTTGAATTTTCAATATCAGCAAAATCCAAAACGATACGCATCGCAGGACCATAACTTGCTTTGTAAATTCCT
Source organism: Bacteroidota bacterium (assembly GCA_031366005.1). Classification (GTDB taxonomy): domain Bacteria; phylum Bacteroidota; class Bacteroidia; order AKYH767-A; family OLB10; genus JANLUX01. Next base: position 11,426 of record JANLZB010000072.1, read on the forward strand.
TTATTGTTCAAATCAAAACCTATGCAGTTAATCACTTCGTTACCCCCAGGTACGGCTGCAGGTCCCACATCAAACATCAGATTAAAAGGTTTTCTCATTCCAATCGGATGAACCTCCTCCAAAAAATGCACACGTCCCCACTCCCATTTATTCACATCAGTTCCAAGTTTAGTAACAAGTTCATTAATGGTGCGGTCAAAAGCTTCAATAAAAATTAACGTGCGTGTTTCTTTAACTTTTTTTGTATTCACATTATCCCACCACACTGAATTACCATCAGCAATCAATCGCGGCACAGTATTTTTCATAGCATGAGTTTTTAAAAAGACATTGAAATTTGTTTCGCCTAACTCATCTTTCATTGCTAATTCAAGCACATTATAAAGTAGTTTGTAATATATAGTTGGCGCCACATCCAGCAACTGGTGATCTCCATTCCATGCAAGTAAAATTTTAGAAGCGCTGTAGTGTGCCTGTGTTTTATTTATTAATGATTTATTTATCTGTTCAAGAATAATGTCTGCTATTGCCGGTGCAGAAGTTGAAATTGCATCTGCATTGATACGCTGCATATCCTCAATAGAATAAACCGTTTTATCATTGAGCAATTGTGTTATCCTGGTTGCCCGGTCTCCCGGTGCATAATAGCCGGGATAAAAATTACCATTCACTGTGTCAGGCTGTCCATTGGCACTGTAAACATATCCCTGAGGCGGATTTTCTGATTGCGGGTTATCTTTAAAATCATAAAAGCCCTTTACATCCTGGGTTCCTGAAATTCCATCCAGCAACAAAACAGGGTTTACACCTTCAGCCCGTTTTATCAACTTCGCAGCAGCCCACCACGCAATATTTCCTGTTGAATCACCATACATAATATTTATTCCGGGAGATATTATCTGTGAAGCAACATCGCGCGCAGCATCCATGCTTTGTGCATGATTAAGATTATAAGTGAGTTGAACGAGATTGCTGCGGAATTTTAAATAAGTCCAGAAAACTGAAACAGCATCAGAGGTTATATATTTCCATTCAGGCATCACTCCCTGAACCAACGGACCATGATTGCTGATGCGTACCATTAATTTATGATCCGGCTCCCCTTTTACTTTCACATTCTTTTCAATTATTTTCAAGGGAACCCATTGGTTATTTTCCCATACCTTATATTTATCATCCTTGCTTATCCGCTCACGGTAAAAATCCACATCATCATTTTCAAACATGGTTAAGCCGATACTGCAAAAACGATTATGTCCAACAGGAGCAAACGGGAATCCTGCCAGGTGATTTCCATAAAAACTAAAGCCCGGATATTCAATATGTGCTTCGTACCAAACAGATGGCTGACTATATCCAATATGCGTGTCATTTGCAAACAACACTTTGCCTGAACGTGACAAGGATGGACTCAACACCCAACCATTACTTCCCATAAAAGGAGGAACAGGTAACTTCTCAAGCATTGCTGTTGTCGTATTTTTTAATGGTATGAGTACCGAGGTTGAATCAACATGATAGCTGGAGTTTAAAATTGCTCCTGGATTATAACCGGTAACTATATCATCCATGTATTTATTTCCAAGCTTTGAATTAATGTAACTCATGAGAGGATCAGTACGAAAACCCATTGCAAAATTGAAAGCCATATATCCGGTTGCAAGATAAATGTCACGAGGTGTGAATTTTTCTTTCGGAATATGTAACATCGTAAATTCCACAGGAGTTCTGCCCTTCTCCATGAAACTATTTATTCCATTTACATAAGCATATGCTGCGCGTTGATAGGATTGTGTGATGCCTGATAAATATAATTTAGCTGAGGAATCTGCCTGCTCCTCCAGACATAGTGTTTTAAAAAAATGATCAATACGGACATATTCCTTTCCGAAAATTTCGCTCAGACGTCCTGTTGCAATTCTGCGTGTCATTTCCATCTGAAACAAACGATCCTGTGCGTGAACATAGCCCAATGCAAAATAGGCGTCTTCTTCATTGTTTGCATAAATATGTGGCACACCATAAAAATCAAATACCACTGATACTTTTTCCTGCAATCCTTTCAACTGCAACGTACCTGAGTATTGCGGCTTTTGTGAAGTAAGATAAATAAGAACAGATACCGATAATATTATCAGTAAAACAAAAAGTACTGCAAATGTCTTACGTAGAATGCGCATAAATTCTGAGTTTTCAAACCTACACAAAAATAAACTATGCTGTCTTTATATAAATTCGTTGAAATAATCAGGAACAGGAAATGAAAAAAAGTGCAGGAATTCTTTTATACAAGCTAAGCAATAAGGAACCGGAATTTTTTCTTGTTCATCCGGGTGGGCCTTTTTGGGCTAAGAAAGATGCAGGAGCATGGTCGATTCCCAAAGGAGAATTTAATGACGATGAAGATCCGTTATCAGCAGCATTGAGAGAATTTATAGAAGAAACAAGTATCGCACTAACTATTGACATCAATAAAATAATTACTTTAAATCCAGTGAAGCTCAAGAGTAGAAAAATGGTGTATGCATGGGCTGTGGAAGGTGATATTGATGCAGAAAAAATTCAAAGCAACACGTTTGAATTAGAATGGCCTCCAAAGAGCGGAAAGAAAATTACAATTCCTGAAATTGATAAAGGAGAATGGTTTAGTTTGATAGAAGCAAAAGAAAAAATTAATCCGGCACAGGTGGCGTTGATTGAAGAAGCAGAAAAAAAACTCCAATAGTTTTATAAATCCTTCTTATTTAAAATTGGTACCGCTTTTATTTTTTCTTTTCTGAAAACCCAAAGCGAATAGGCGATTATTAATACTGTGTTAATGATCATCCGCAAAGTTTCTCCAAAATTTAAATAGCGATGAACCGCTTCACTTAAAAAATAAATACTTAGCGCCACACCAAAATAAATCAACAGCTTACTGATGTTATAAGGAATAGGATAAACGCGTTGCCCGGTGAAATAAGAAATCAACATCATGCTTGCATAACAAATAAGTGTTGCCCAAGCAGCGCCCATATAACCCATCGTTGGAATCAAGAGGAATAAAAATACGATCGTTATGATGGCTCCTATCACTGAGAAGAATGCACCATATCTTGTTTGGCCGATGAGTTTATACCACATGCTCATGTTCAAGTAAACACCAAGACACATATTCGCAATCAATAAAACCGGAACTACTTTTAATCCGGAATGGTATTGCGGCCCGATGAAATATTTTATTACATCAAGATAAAGCATCACCATTAAAAAAATAATGCAACAACAAATCACAAAATAATTCATTACACGCGCATATAATTCCCTGCTTTTTTCCTTGTGTTGTTGTGAAAAGAAAAATGGTTCAGCAGAGTAGCGGAACGTTTGAACAAACAAAGTCATCAGTATGGAAAGTTTGTAACATGCACTGTAAACACCAAGTTGTTGCAATGCAAAAGCCCTGTCAGTTACGAGATATTTTAACACAGCACGGTCAAAGGTTTCATTAACCATACCTGCAAAACCGGCAATTAATAAAGGGAATGAATACACCAGCATTTCTTTTAACAGTTGCGGATGAAATTTTAAACGCAGGCTTTGTAATTCAGGCAACAACAACAATACAGTAACAAAACTTGAAATCAGATTGCTGATGAATACATAACCCACTCCATACTCCGGTTTATAAAAATTGAAAATGGTGCTGGTGTGATGTAAATAATTTTCGCGGCAGATTACTAAGAAAAAAACATTTAATCCAATGTTGAGAATAATATTGATGAGTTTAATTGTAGCAAAGCGTTTTGCTCTTCCTTCTCTTCTTAATCTTGCAAATGGCAAGGAAGTGATTGCATCCAGCGCAAGTATCCACGCAAACCATTTGATGTAATCAGCATGATTTGGATAACCTAATTTGTTTGCAATGAACTGTGAAAACAAAATCAACAATGACGAAAAAAACACAGAGCTGCAAAACAAAGAGAATATTCCGTTACCATACACCTGATCCTCGCTCCATGAACCCGGATCTCTTTTATTTTTCTCAGTGAAATGAAAATAGGCCGTTTCCATTCCATAAGTATAAAGCACCATTAAAAAAGTTACGTATGCATACAACTCAGACACCACGCCATATTCTTCCGGTGCAAAAATCCTTGTGTAAATAGGAACTAATAAATAATTAAGAAAACGACCCACGATGCTGCTCAATCCGTAGATAGCAGTTTGACCGGCAAGTTTTTTTATTGTAGCCACTCTTTGATTGAAGAATGAAGAATGAAGAGTGAAGATTGATTAACTATCTCCATGACGAATGATAAAATGTTTAAAACCGGTGACGGCACTGTCAGCAACATTTATTTTTTCAACTGATGATTGTGGAGAACCACGTTTACACGACTCAATAAATTGCTGCAATGTTTCATCATCACCTTCTGCTTCAATATACACTGAGCCGTCACTCATGTTCTGCACAAATCCTTTCACACCCATTTGTTCTGCCGATTGCTTTGTGTGCTGTCTGAAAAAAACTCCCTGCACTTTTCCGGTTATTATGATCCGAATTGCTTTCACGCAGAAATATTATTTACCCTTAAATACAGGCTTACGTTTATTTAAAAATGCTTCAGTGCCTTCTTTGAAATCTTCTGTAACAAAACATTCACCGAAACTTTTTACTTCTTCTTCAAAACCATTTTTTGTTTTATCATAATGTGCGTTTACACAATGAATAACTTTTGAGATGGCAATCGGTGCCTGCTGTTTAATTTTATTTAAAACTTCAAAACATTTCTCAATCAAAGTTTCAGGTGTGGTAACATAATTTACCAAACCCAGCTGTAAGGCTTCATCTGCAGTAATCATATCTGCAGTCATTAATAATTCCATGGCTTTGCCTTTACCAATCAATTGAGGCAAACGTTGTGTGCCTGCATAGCCTGGAATTAAACCCAGTTTAACTTCAGGAAAACCAAATTTTGCATTGTTACTTGCAATACGAAAATGACAAGCGAGAGCCACTTCACATCCTCCACCTAAAGCAAAACCATTTACCGCAGCTACAACAGGCTTGCTACAATTTTCAATATTGTTGAACACTTCATGACCATGTGCTGAAAGTTTTTTCCCTTCTTCCAGACTGAATCCTGCAAACTCAGAAATATCTGCACCTGCAACAAATGCTTTGGCGCCAGCACCGGTAATTATTATGCCTTTAACATCAGCATTACCTTCTGCGTCTTTTACCGCAACACCAATTTCTGCAATGGTATTTTTATTTAATGCATTTAATTTATCAGGACGATTGATGGTAATAATGCAGATTGCATCTTTTATTTCTGTTAAGATATTTTCGTAAGTCATTCGGGATTTAAAGTTTCAGGTTCAAATTTAAAATGTGCGGTTTGCTTTTACAAAATCAATTATGTAAGCAACAATCTGTTTTGTTTCCGTTCCCGGAGGAAATAATTTACCGCAACCCATTGCTTCCAGTTTTTTCATATCAGCATCTGGTATAATTCCGCCACCGGTAAGCAGCACATCATCCAGTTCTTTATCTTTCATCAATTGCAATATACGCGGAAACACAGTCATGTGCGCTCCAGATAAAATGCTCACACCAATTACATCCACATCTTCCTGCAAAGCAGCATTCACCACCATTTCAGGCGTTTGGCGCAAGCCAGTATAAATAACTTCCATTCCTGCATCACGCAAAAAAGAAGCGATCACTTTCGCGCCACGGTCGTGACCATCCAAACCAACTTTTGCAATTAATACTCTTATCGGACGCTGCATGAATTATCTAGAATGTGAGCAAAAATAATTTAATTATTGTGTACTGATTTTATCAGGGTGCAGATATTGCTGGTAGCGATGCAACTTCACAAAAAATGTAGTTCCTTCTCCCTCACGCGTTTCAAACCATACGGAACCTTCCATACTTTCAACCATGTTTTTCACCATTGCCAAACCAAGTCCAGTTCCTGCTGTTTTAGTAGTGAAGTTAGGAACGAAAATTTTTTCAGTCTGCTCAGAAGCAATACCTGTTCCATTGTCTTTAACTGAAACCACATATTGATCTGACATTGTTTCCATCCCTATTTCAATAATGCCTTGACGTTCAGGTGGAATTGATTGTATTGCGTTTTTTATCAGGTTTGAAAAAATGCGGAGCAACTGATCTTTGTCAGCATTCACAATTAAATCTCTATTATCTGTTGAATTGTAGTTGATTTGAATGTTTTCGGTTTCACTGTAAAGGTTAACTGTTGTTTGAAGGATATTTGAAAGGTCAACCTTAACATTTTCTGCCTTGGGCATTTTTGCAAAATCAGAAAATGCAGTTGCAATAGAAGACAATGTTTCAATTTGTTCGATGAGGGTTTGAGAAACACGTTCAACCATTTGATCCAAGTTCGGACTTTTATCAATCCACGCACGTTGCAAATGTTGCACTGATAACTTCATTGGAGTGAGTGGATTTTTTATTTCGTGAGCCACCTGCTTCGCCATTTCTCTCCAGGCACTTTCACGTTCCGATTTTGCCAGCCGGTCAGCACTGTTCTGAAGTTCTTCCACCATGCGGTTATACTCATTTACCAGTGAACCTATTTCATCTTTTCGTTTCCAGATTAATGGCTCGTTACTATTGCCAAGCTTGGTACGCTTTAATCCAAGCTGGATAATTTTTAATGGTCTTGTAATTCTGTTGGAGATAAAAAATGTAGCAAGCACAGCAAAAGAAAAAAGCAAAACGTAAATATTTATCAACGCAACTAAAAAAGAACTGATCTCTTTTTTTAAATCTGACTCACGCGCGAAGTAAGGCAGGTTGAGATAACCTATCGTTTCATTATCACTGTTACGCAATGACTCATAAGCAGCGATATAACTTAACGCTCCAATTCTTTCATTCTGCGTGTAGATTGTTTTCTGATTGTTTTTTAATTCAGTTAATGCCGGGCGGTTCATTAGTGGTGCAATAATATCCTGCTCGTAAATGGTAGGTTGCGAGGAGAACAATAAATATCCTTGTGCACTGTATATATTAAAATCCAAACCAAGCGTGTGTGCTAACTGGTTAAAAGCAAAAGCAAGATCATCAGTAATATCACCACCAAAATTTTTGCGTTCTCCCACTTCATTCTCAATTAAAACAATCAGCGAGTTCAGTTTTTCTTTGATGCGTGCATTTTGCGCCTGTGTATAATTACGAATGATGTAAGTGATGGTGGTAACTCCTACCAGTCCAAGTGAAACAATAACAATAGAAATAATGGTGATTTGAATTCTTCCTTTGAAATTCTGAAACATTCTGAAACCATAGTTAGTTCCTCGGACAATTAGGTAGATCACTAAAAATAAAATACTGAAAAATGTGAAAATGTAAGAGAACAATGTAATGTAAACCAGTGCTCCAAGATTATAAATGCTCAAAACAATTAATCCGTCATTTCCTGTTTTATAAAACAAGTGCGAGTAACTTTCAAAATTTGCAAACCGGTAAGGCTGCGTTCCTTCATAATACTCTTTATAGAGTGAAGAAGTGAGATAATAATTGTAAGCACCCGTCTGACTTATCAAAATTCCCTTCTGATACCGGGCATAAGAATAATTTGTTAAATCAGTCTGCCTGTTAATTTTATCACTGATCAGCAATTCAGGCAAACCACTTTCGCCCTGCACAAAACGTGCAGTCAACTCAACAATTAAATATCCGCCTTCTCCGTTTTCATTCAGCAGTGTTATCAAAGAAAGATAACGTATGCGTCCTGAAGAATTTTCCATCAGAAACAACTTGCTGCTGTTGGTTGCTTTTCCGTTGCGGATAATATTTTGATTAATAAGATCAAGATTCCAACCCGGATCACCAATGTTGTTAAGCGGTATCTCATTAGCATTGAAGTACTTAAACTGCACATCATACTTACCAAGATATCCGCTGAAATAAATTCTGGTAAGTCTTCTGTTTATTTCCTCTATTATTTGTGGATTGCTCCGAAGCTGATTTAATCCATCACTTAAAAAATGATGAGTAGAATAATCATTTTGCAATCTTTTCACCACATCATCAAAAAGATATTCTGCAACAAGATCTTGTTCATTTTCCAGCTTGGAAGCAAGCAATATTCTTTTCTCGCGCTCACGCGTATGATTAAATTCATTGATGATCTGCGCTGCATACAATGAAAATCCAAACACCACGAGTAGTGATCTTGTGAAAGAAAAAAGCCTTCGTGAAGTATTACGTACATAACTGATGAACATCATTAAAAAATTAGCAAGTAAAAAAGAACTTACTCCATAATTGATAAAAAATTCAGTATTACGCAACCAGATTAACAGCATAAGAAAAACACCTTGTGTTATCAGAAAGAGAATAACTACATCACCAAAACCCAGATGTGTTTTCTGGATAAAACGAACGCTTCCATCGCACACTAAATAAAAAGCAAACAGTAAAATTCCGATGATAAGTATGCCGATTATACTGAAACCGGATAGCTCAAACACATTGTTGATGTTAAAAGAAATCTGCGAATTGATGATCAGTCCACTTAAAATATAATTGATTAAAACAGAAAAAAGAAAAGTTAACAGTAAGGTAAGAATGATGATAACTGACCAGCGTTTTTTGCGCAGCTGCTCATGCCGAACCAATACCAATCCTGAATAATAAACATAGGCATATATCACAACGAGTAAAAGCAACAAACTATTAAACAGCAAATCGCCTAATGAATTTAAAAAATAAGCGCTTGCATAATATTTAGGACTGAAAAGCGGAGTATTATAAAGTGAATGCGGCAAATGCGCTAAGGTCATCAGGAAACGGAGAAAAATTAATCCGATTAATGACAAACCATACACAGAACGCAAACGCCCTAACAGCACTACAATATCCAACAGAAACAAAAACAATCCGAGAAAAGCAAATCCATAAGCGATAGCAGCATAAGGAAAACTTTCGTCTTCAATATCATTACTGTTAAATTTTATTGAGAAGAGATATTGTCCCTCAGCAGATTTTATGGAAAATAATTTTTCATTTTCGTTTACCACCAATTCTGCATTGTCTGGCAGAGCAAGAGAAGGATTAAAATTATTGATGATGTATTTGTTCTGATACGCATATTGATGTTTAACAAGATATAATCCGACCAATAATTGTGAATCTGTTTTACGTTTAAAGACTTGATACCAGCCGTTTTTATAAAGCACAAGCTGATGATTAGTCCATGTGTTTGCTTTCTCCATTTCAGGCAACACCTGATTGTCTGACCAATAAACAGCGTGATTATATTCAAAGACAAAAAAACTTAATCCGGAAGGTTTGCCTGTTTTAATTTCTGTCAATGCTTTCTCAACCTGATCACCTTTAGCAAATTGTTTTTGTAATTCATTCAGAAAAAACTCATTGGTAAGTTCATTACCCAGATAGCGTTGCTGTGCACGTAAAGCAAATTCCCTGAAGTTAAACTTGTGTTTACTATGCCGGATCTCCAGCAGATAGCCTGTGGCAAAAAATATTGCTGTTAATAAAAAGACAATGTAAACTCTGCGTGGTAAACGTATTTTGCGTTGCATGAATAAAACAAATGTAGTGAGCAAGTAATTGTTATTGGAGTTATGGCTAATGATTTATCAACGACACATTGTTTTTATACTTTTGTTAAGTTATTAATTCCTGAATAAAGCATTTATGAAAGTAAGAGTGAATAATAAATATGATTTTGTTTTGAAAAAAAAAGGTAAAAACATATTTCTTCAAAATAAAGCAGTTGAATTTGATTTAATAGAAATCCGCCCTGATTCTTTTAATTTGCTTTTAAATAATAAATCTTTTAATGTTGAAATAATAGAAGCTGATTCAAAAGCCAAACATTACAAGTTGTTATTGAACAATAAAATTTTTACTGTTTCATTAAAAGATAAGCTTGATGATTTATTGCAAGAGCTGGGAATGGATGCTGCAGCATCTATAAAAGTGAATGATCTAAAAGCTCCGATGCCGGGATTGGTTTTAGATATATTAGTACAAGAAGGAGATAAAATAAATAAAGGCGATACTTTGATTTTGCTTGAAGCAATGAAGATGGAAAATGGATTGAAGGCAATTGCGGATGCAACAGTGAAAAAAATTTCAGTTAAAAAAGGAAATACTGTTGAGAAAAACCAGATACTGATTCAGTTGGAATAATATTAATCATAAAACTTTTGTCATGAAAAAATCACACAACAGACGGGAATTTATCCGCACTAGCAGTTTACTTGCTATTGGAACTTTTGCGGCAACGCAATTGAAGGCAAACGATTTTAAATTATTTGATACAGACAGTAATCTTTTCACGCTGCCTCCGCTCCCTTATGATTATAATGCACTTGAACCTCATATTGATGCCAAGACAATGGAGATTCATCATGACAAACATCATAAAACCTATGTGGATAAACTGAATGAAGCCATTGCATCCAACAAGATTACAGAAACTTCTCTGGAAAAAATGTTTAAGAAAATAAGCACTTATCCTGCGGCAATACGCAACCACGGTGGAGGACATTACAATCATTCAATGTTTTGGCAAATGATGAAACCGAATGCTGAGTCTCCGGGTGGTGCCGTAACAGAAGCAATCAATGCAACGTTTGGTTCTATGGATGAGTGCAAAAAGAAATTCAGTGATGCAGCTAAATCACGCTTTGGTTCAGGATGGGCATGGCTGGTTAAAGGCGATGATGGAAAATTAAATATCTGTTCAACACCTAACCAGGATAATCCATTGATGGATGTTTCAGAATGTAAAGGAACGCCATTGTTAGGTTTGGATGTGTGGGAACATGCTTATTATTTAAAGTATCAAAACCTGCGTGCTGATTACATCAATGCATTTTGGAATGTTGTCAATTGGGATGAAGTGAATAAACGCTATGCAGGGAAGTGATAAAATATTTACACTAACACTCTCGTGTCTGCCATTCAAAAGGAAATTTCTAATGTTAGAGACACGAAAGGTTGATAACGCAAATAGATTGTTTGCAAGTGTAAAACCTTATGCTGTATTAAATTTTCTTTCATGCCTTTACAACCTACCTGCAACTATATGACAAGTTTCCTCCTTAATGACATCGAGAGATTTCGTTTTGTTAGCTGATGATAAAAGAAATTCTCTTAAGTGAACAATTGCAACAAGGTAATCGCAAAGCATTAGCCCGTTGCATTTCATTAGTTGAAAATGAAGTTGCAGATTATCATAACTTACTCTCTTCACTTAACATCAACCTTTTAATTCCTTTAATAGGAATCACAGGACCTCCGGGTGCAGGCAAAAGCACACTGCTCAATGCTCTCATAAAAGAATTGCTTCAACAAAATCCTGAAACACATATTGCAGTGATTGCTGTGGATCCAACTTCACCATTTACTAAAGGGTCATTGCTTGGTGACAGGTTACGCATGTCAGAACATTTTAATGACGAGAGAGTTTATATCAGATCGCTCGCAACACGTGGCGCATTAGGAGGACTGGCTGCAAAAACGCTGGAGATAACTCATGTATTACGCGCTGCAAAGTTTGATTACATTTTTGTGGAAACAGTAGGCGTTGGTCAATCAGAAGTGGAAATAGCATCACTTGCTGATACTACTGTGGTGGTGATGGTTCCTGAATCAGGCGATGACATACAAACACTGAAAGCTGGCATTATGGAAATTGCTGATGTATTTGTAATCAACAAATCTGATCGTGAAGGAGCTGAAAAGATGATGAAATATCTTTATTCAGCATTGCATGAAAAACCGCTGAGCAACTGGCAAATTCCGGTAATAAAAACTGTGGCACTTAAAGGAGAAGGAATTACTGAACTGATAAATAAAATAAAAACACATCAACAACATTCGCACCTCGAATTAAGAACCGGAATGATTGCTGAACATGCCTATCGTATAATTCAAAATCAACGCATGCAAAATATCAGCATTAAGAATTTAAGTGAAGAGTTAAGTTCAGAAATAAAAAAAGAGGACTTTAATATTTATAAGTTCACAAAAAAATATTACACCTAATTATCTATTACATTTTTCTTTTCAGCAAACACCTTTCAATTGCCTTTTGATATTTCGCGATATCATCATCATCCACCGAATACAATAATGCTTTTTGAAAATTTTCAAAGGCATCATCAAATTGTTTTTGTCGCTCGTACATCAATCCTAATAGATGATATACTTTATCCTTGTCCATTCCCGGAGTTTCCAGACCTTTATTGAGCACTGCCACCTGTTCAGTATATCTCTCCTGAGAAAATAGTAATTCAGCATAATGCAAATAGGTGAAACTATAAGCAGGTGTCAATATCATTGCCTGTTTAAAGTATGCTTCTGCCTGTGCGTGATCTTCAAAAGAAATGAGATAGATAATTCCAAGTAATGCGTGTGCTTTTCCAAAGTCAGGATACCGTGCAATAAGATCATGAAGAAGACTGGCGGCAATACCCGCATCACCCTCATCAGCTTTCATGCGGGCTTCAAAAAAAAGTCTTTCTGCTTCAATACTCATCAAGGTAAAATAACCGGAAGTGCGCAATATACGGCAAGCAAATTTTGCTTAAAAGCAACATGGGTAAACTGTTAAAAACTTTAAGTGAAAATTAACCCATCCTGTTTTTAAATGCAGCACTATGAGTGAAAAAGAAACTGTTAAAAAATGCATAGAACGTAACTCCCGCCTGGGTTTCAAGCGTATCCTCCGTTAACATGGAGAGTAAGGCAATGAGCAGAAAAGAAGTATAGAGGTATCCGGTATTTTTCAACCAAATGGCGGGAAATAACAGACTAAACAGGAAATAGAGACCACCAATAATCCCAAATGTTACTGTCATTGTAAGATACTGGTTGTGCGATCTGAGTCTGCTTGCCGAATTCAGGTTTGAATTTCTTTCGTTATAAGCGGTATTAAATGCCTGTTGCACATCACCTGTTCCAACACCGGTTAACGGATTTTTTGAAATGATATATAAAGCAGTTTTCCAGAATTCAAAACGTTGCATAACTGAATGACCTGATGGATTATCGTTGTAATAATACTGGCGATATTCCCAGGCAAGCTGCTGGATTCTTGCTTTAATATCGCTCAGGTTTTTATAGTTAACATTGGCAATTCCTTTTTCTATAGCGCGAACTTCAGTTACATTTAATTGCGCAACACCAGCGGCATCACGTGACAGGTTTTTGGACGCAAGAAAACGGATGAGTGTGTATTTAATATCCTGTCCTCTTTCATCTTTTCCCCTGTAAGATAATTTGCTCCGGCTATTCCATGCAGAGTCCAATTCTTTTTCACATATCTTAATCCAGACCAGGTGACCATTTTCAAGGTCTTTACTTAAGGTGTCGTGTGTATAAGGATTACCTAATGCGGTGTACGCTGGCAATTCGCTATAGTTAACACTTGTTTCTTTAAGTGAATCAACAAAAACATATTTGTATATTTTATAAGATGTGAATGACACAATCATTGATAAAAACATTAAACCAACACGCATTATTACCGGTGACTGCTTATTGTAATAAGTCCAGGCTGTATAAACTAACAAACAAACTAAAACGGAAAGTCCTGTGAGTGATTCAAGCAATAAAAGAAAACCTGTGAAATAAATAATTATTAAAACGAAAATTAATTTTAATAGAAATGAGGTATATATTTTCAAAAAATAAATACAACATGCAATTGCAACACAAACCAATAAGGCAAGCCTGATGTGGGAAATAAAAATGGAAATATCCCTTATGTCATACAGCTCTTTATGAATAATGCCAGCGTAAACCATTATGCTGATTAACGAAGAAGTAATTACAGCTGCTATAAAAAGTTTAAGGGTGAGATAAAAATGTTTTTGCTCTAATGGTTTTGAAGAAATAAAAATGAGCGGCAAAAGCAACAAGGGTAATTTAATCCTGATGTCGCGAAATGCATATTCAAAATCAGTGGTATAAATTAATCCGACCAGATGTAATAAATACACTCCGGCAAGCACGAGAAAAACCGGATGAGTGAATACCTGTTTTATTTTTTCTTTTATGTTTCCCTCTAAAATCCATGCACCCAATAAAATAAACTGGGAGATACTCATCAAAAACATAGAGAGTGGTAATGCAATCACCAATAAAAAAATTCCCGACAAATAAATCTGACGGGAAAAATTGCTCACCGAAAATGAATTCATTGTATAAATGAAACGACCAGGTATTTAGTCTTGCTATTGTTTATAAGTACGCTCTTTAATAGCGGTAAAAACCGGTGGATTGCGAAGCGCTTTCAAAGCCACTAAAATATCAGGGTCATAATCAAATCCGTTTTCTATTCTGCCATTTTGATAATAGTAACGGCTCACAATTTCGTTTTCTATCAATTCTTTAATTTCCTCTTTGTGTGTTTTTAAATCTGCATTCTTATCATGAAGCAATTTCCTATGCACATTCTCATACTCCGTTTTAATTCCATCAAAATATTTTTCCTTTTCAGCATCCGCTTTCAACTCTTCTAATTTTTTTTCACTTTCAGTTACATAGTCATAATCCTTGTTACTGATAAAATTTACAAAATCATTGTAGTCGTTATCATCTAAACGGAAAGTTCTTGCCGGAGGAATTGCAGAATGTGTCTGACGGTATCTGGTAGCATAATCAAAAAACAAATATTTACCTACAAGACTTTGTGAAATGCTGCTGAAACTTAACGGCTCTGTTGCAAAATCCGGAGCAATTCCTCCACCGTCATAAACTTTTCTTCCTGCTTTGGTTTTAAATTCATTCATCAAAGAATCAGGAACTTTGCCCACGCTTCCATCGGGATTACGGTGAGTGTAATCAAGTGCCTGAATACATCTGCCACTCGGAATATAATATTTAGCGGTTGTTACTTTTAGCTGTGTGTTATAAGAAAGCGGACGTGTGGTTTGCACCAATCCTTTTCCGAAAGTTCGCTGACCAATCACAATTCCCCTATCTAAATCCTGCAAGCTGCCTGAAACAATTTCTGCAGCAGAAGCAGAACCACTGTTAACTAAAATTGCTAATGGAACCTGCGTGTCAACAGGAGTGTTAAGTGCTTTATAAACTTTATCCCACTCTTTTACTTTACCGCGTGTGCTCACCACTTCCTGTCCACGATCAACAAAAACATTTACAATGTTTACAGCTTCGTTCAGCAATCCACCCGGATTACCACGTAAATCAAGAATCACTCCGTCTAATTTATTCTTTGCCTTTAAAGAAGTAAGAGCATCTTTCACTTCTAAACCTGCATTATCAGTAAAGCTGGTCAAACGGATGTAACCGATATGATCATCAAGCATTCCATAGAAAGGAACATTTTTAATTTGAATTTCTTCGCGAACCAATGTTTTAGTGATTGGCGCTGATTCACCAGAACGTTGCAACACAATTGTTAATGGAGTATGTGGTTGGCCCTTTAACATTTTACTTACTTCATCTGATCGTTTACCAATGGCTTTTTGTCCGTTAATTTCTTTGATAATATCACCAGCCATTATACCTGCTTTCTGTGCAGGAAATCCTTCATAAGGATCAGTAATAATAACACTGTCACCACGCTGACCGATTAACGCACCCACACCACCATATTGACCGGTAGTCATAAAACGGTAGTCCTCCATTTCTGATTCAGGAATAAATTGCGTGTAAGGATCCAGTCCTTCCAGCATGGAGTCAATTCCTTTACGCACTAAATCTTCCGGATCGGTTTTATCTACATAATAAATATTCAACTCACGAAACAGTGTAGTGAAAATGTCAATGTTGCGCGAAATCTCGAAGTAATCATCATTGGCAGTAAAGGACCATATACCTATGGAAGCCACAAGTGCTACTGCAATCCATTTAATCTTAGAAGAAATTTTTTTCATCATTTGTATTCGTGATATTCGTGATTCATTCGTCCTGATACATCAGGATAATTACAGTAATTAAGGTACCGGATCATATCCATGCCCACCCCAGGGATTGCATGATAATAAACGTTTAAGAGTAAGCCATAATCCGCGTAGTGTTCCGTGTTTGCGCAAAGCTTCCATGCTGTATTCTGCACACGTTGGAGTATATCTGCATGCAGAAGGCAGATAGGGAGAAATCGCAAACTTGTAAAAGCGTACAATTGCAATTAACAATTTATTCACCGGGCTGCTCATGAAGACTGATTAAACGTTGTAAAAGTAAAATTATTTTCTCTTTGGTTTCTGTGTAAGGAATGAGGTCGTTTCCGTTATAAAGAAAAACCAATGCAAGTCCGATTTGATTTTTTATACAGCATTCCAGCAAAGCATTTTTATTTAAACGATAGCTTTCGCGCATTAATCTTTTCATGCGATTTCGTTTCACTGCAAGTTTTATCCTGCGGCTGGAAACTGCAAAGGCTACTTTTACAGGAATCTTTTTTTCAGGAATTACTTTGATCCATAAAAGCTTAAATGGAAATTTATTAAGACTGTTGCCGTCTTCAAAAAGTTTTTCAAAAAGCTTAAGACTTTTTAGCTTTTCTGATTTGGGGAAGGAAAAAGAAATTTGCTGTCCAAGCAAAATTATTTATTGTTCTTTTTGATATAATTCTCAATAGACATGGTCATTGATGGAGCTTCAGGAACCGGTGCCTGAATATCTAAACGCAGACCTGCTTCTAAAACGGCCTGTGAAGTAGTGTGTCCAAAGGCAGCAATCAAAGTGTTGTTCTGTTTAAATTCAGGAAAATTTTTGAAGAGTGAAGTAATTCCGGCAGGACTGAAAAAAACAAGCATGTCGTATTTCACATCCGCAAGATCACTCAAATCGCTTGCAACAGTTTTATAAATAGTGGCTTTTGTAAAGTTATAATGATGAGAAGTTAAGGCATCAGCAATTTCCTGCTTGGCAATGTCAGAACAAGGAAGCAGAAATTTTTCCTTCTTGTGCTTCTTCATCACATCCATCAGATCGTTGATGTTTTGTTTGCCGTAAAATATTTTACGCTTTCGATAAGTGATATACTTCTGCAAATAAAATGCTGTAGATTCAGAGATACAGAAATATTTTAACTCTTCAATATTTGTAATACGCATCTCATTACAAATACGGAAAAAATGATCAGCAGCATGACGGCTGGTTAATATCACCGCATTATGCTCAGCAATATTTACCCTGTCTTTTCTAAACATACCAGCCGGAATTCCTTCAATATGAATGAATGCCCTGAAATCAATTTTCAGGTTGTATTTCTTAGCAAACTCTGTATATGGGGATTTTTCTGACTCAGGTTTTGCCTGAGTTATGAGTATCGTTTTTACTTTCAAAGGCGCTGTTTAATTAACTGTCTTGTTTCTCATAAACCCTGTTTCTATAAAGTTGCAAGTTTATAGATAATTAACAGAGGGGCTATTTCGAAGCTGCAAAGGTATAAAAACAAATAAAAGAGAGAGAAACGCTGAATGGTGAGCCCGATACCAACCGCACGGAAAAGCCTGTATAATAACAGGAATGCAATTATAATAAGCGTTACAATCACAATGTAGTAGCGGTATCCAGATGGCAGATACGCTGTAAGAATGATAGCAGGAAAAAGTACTAAACCGATAACCATATTCACTAAAAAAATATTAAAAATGTAAGTGGCTACCGGTTTTTCTATTTGGAAAACGACACTGAGAAACCGCAACAAAATCATTTTGAAGGAATACACCAATGCAATGATAAGTGCGAATAAAATAAAACGGTTAAATCCTCCGGGTAATAAATAATGATTCCATTCCATAACCATACTTACCTGGTAAACGAATAATCCTGAAACAAAATAGGCAATGATGGAAAGAATCAATGATGCACGTTGGAGCAACACACTTTCATCGCGCACAATCTGGTTAGTTGTTGTAAGGCTAAAAAATGCGTCCCACAACTGAGAAAAGATTCTGAAATAAAAAACTTTAAACCAGGTGAGCAACAGCAGCATGCCCATCAATACAATGGTAAACCAATCTAAAGTAAAAGCATTAAATGGTTCTGCGCTTCGCGAATGTTGTTTTAATAAATGAGAAGTAAATAATTCCAGTCGCTGCGGCACAACCACCGAATCATCTGTTGAATCTTTTATCTCAACATCATGAAACCGGAAAGGCCTTGCAGCAGTCTGTGCTAAACTATCCGAATATAAATGCTGAGTTTGCTGTGTGTCGTTTTGTAACATTTACGATATCGCAAAACTACACGTTTGAATTATTCCGTGTCAAAGCCGGAAATTTCTTGAAATATTAAAGCTGAATCTGAATCCACCTTTAGTCCATGAATCAGTAGTGTTGGTGATAAATTCCCGTTCTATAATTCCTGCGGCATTGGTCCACATAATGCTGAAAACATGTCCACCGGTTTCTATTTCAATACCTGCACCCAGCGGATTATAAAACCCATTGTTGTTATCAATTTTTCTCAAATCAGAAAAATTGTAAACGTAATCAGCTACAAAAGCCATGCTGCGCGTAAACTTAAACCGCCCTGCGACACCCAATGCAAAAACGGTATTGTCATCTAATGGATTTTCAACGAAATTACGGTGAACCATAGCAGGAACTAATTCCATTGAGAGCTTAGACGAAAACTTGCGGGCAATGATTGCCTGAGCAACATAAGTAATCCTTCTTAGTTGTTGTTTCAATGCAGGATTTGAATCATCTGCTTTTTTAAACAATCCTGCCGCATCATTTTTTGGTGTATAAGCAAGGCTTCCAAAAAGTGTTATAGAAAAAGGAATTTTATTATCCGTGGTTTGTTGAAGCAAACGATATTTTAAAAGCCCTTCAAGATTTTCCTCGCGCTTTGAGCGTGAGAACCCAATTGTTAAAGCATCACTGATGCCATACTCAAACGCAATGCGGATATCCGTAGAGTTATCAAATCCATAAAAATTATGAGCATTGCCTCCGCTCTTATCGCCCACAGCACCAAAGCGATGAGCTACTCTGAAATCCAAAGTACGTTTATGTACGGTTTCATTGCTCTGCATATTTATAATGCGTGTGGTTTTAAATGTTGCTGTTACTTTTTGTTTAGATGGTACCTCATCATTCAGCAATGAAGTAATATCATAACTGCTGCTGTCCTTTTCATTTTGCGCATAGGTTGAAGTGCAAAGCAGTAACAGCATTATCAATGAATAGATTTTTTTCATGCTTCTATTTATCTTTTTTATAAGGAATATAATCAGCGTTTATTTTCACCTCAACTACCTCTGCAATATTTGACATCATAATTTTCGGGATGGTGATGTTATGATCTTTCACCGTCACGTTAAATGCTGAAGTGATATTAAATTTTCCATCTTTAATAATCAATTTTCCTTTTTCAGTGTGTTGCTTGTCCACTCCGTGAATATTAAAAACACCTGTTGCAGTAATTTCATAAATTCCATCCTTCGTCCAGTCAATGATCTCATTTATTTTTCCTTTAAAACTGGCGTTTGGATACTTATCACTCTCAATATATTTCTCATTAAAATGTTCCTGCATCAATGCTTTCTTAAATTGAAAAGTGCGTATCGGCACATTAAAAGCAATCTCGTTATTTGAAATATTTAATACCGATGTCATACTTTGCGAACTTGCCGCAATATCTTCTACGGGAGTGTAAGAATAAAAAGAGGCTTTTGCTCCTTGAGCCAAATAGATGGGTTGAGCATAACATCCAAATGCTTCACCGATGATTAGAAAAGTTAACATCAATAATGTTTTCATTTTTTTTCTCTTTTTGAATTTAGTTTTACTTGCATTTGAGTGCGCCCTGGTCAAGCCATGAATTAAGTTTTGCTAAATCAGTCGGAATCAAGGAATCTCCCTGAGGCATGTGATCAGGGTGACTTACCGGAAGATTAATCCTGTATTTCATTGCAACTCTTTTAGTATAAACCACACCGTAATCAGTAAAAATAAAGGGAGCAGCACCACCTGTCACATGACAACCCGCAACAGCGCATTTAGTTTCAAAAATTGGTTTTATTGCAGTGGAGTAATAAGTGGAGTCGCATCGAATTGTTATTTCGTCTGCTTTATCATTAAGACAGCCGGTGAAACCATTTATTATAATAAGTAGTACCACATAAGTAATTATTAAACGGTTCATTTGACTCCTGATTTTCTATTGCAAAGTAAAACATTATCATCATAATCAAAATCACTTTAGTCAACAGGGAAAATATTGATTTGTACACCAAGCAATTTTTTTAATCACGTAATATTTGTTGCTTATTGAATAATTCTAACTTGAGTATTTAACATTTAGAATTTCACAGTAGCTTCGCACCTTACTCACATTATCTTGAAAAAAATTTTATTTCCTTTGTTACTTACACTATGTTTTGGTTGTAAGCAATCCTCAAAAAAAATTTCTACCATAACTTCTGAAACAATGAAAACAAACGATGTACACTCATTTGCAAAGCCTGATGAGGCTGTAATAAAACATATTGATTTAACCCTCCAGGTTAATTTTCCAAAAAAAGAACTGGAAGGAAAAGCAATTTTAACCATTGACAATATTGCCAAGGGAAACAGCATTCATCTTGACACACGAAATCTGAATATTGCATCCATCACCCTGGATGACAACACACCTACAACATTTGAATTGAAACCGGAAACACCTTTTCTCGGCAGTGAATTAATAGTTGCCATAAAACCTGAGACCAAAAAAGTAAATATTGTTTACACCACTTCGCCCAACGCTGCTGCGGTGCAATGGCTGAATCCGCAACAAACTGCTGGTGGAAAACAGCCGTTTCTTTTCACACAGAGCCAGGCAATACTTGCACGCACCTGGATTCCTCTTCAAGACAGTCCCGGAATTCGTTTTACTTATGATGCTACTGTGCATTGCCCTGCAGAGTTGATGGCTGTGATGAGTGCAGAAAATGATACTGTTTTACATACAGATGGTATATATCATTTCCACATGCCTCAACCAATTCCTTCTTATCTGATGGCTTTAGCAGTGGGTGATTTAAAGTTTCATAGTTATGATGGAAGAAGCGGTGTGTTTGCCGAACCCGTTACATTACCAAAAGCTGCTTATGAATTTGAAGATATGCCGAAAATGATTTCAGCAGCTGAAGAATTGTACGGCCCTTATCAATGGGGACGTTATGATGTGCTGGTTCTCCCTCCTAGCTTTCCTTTCGGAGGAATGGAAAATCCAAGAATAACATTTGCAACACCTACTATACTTGCTGGTGACCGTTCTCTTGTTGCACTTGTTGCACATGAACTTGCACATAGTTGGAGCGGTAACTTAGTTACAAATGCAACATGGAATGATTTCTGGCTGAATGAGGGATTCACTGTGTATTTTGAAACACGCATCATGGAAAAATTGTATGGTAAAGCTTACGCTGATATGCTCACCGTACTAAGCAAAGGCGAACTGGAACATACTATTGAAGATATAGGTGCAACCAACCAGGACACACATCTTTATCTCAACCTGAAAGACCGTGACCCTGATGATGGAATGAGTGATATTGCTTATGAGAAAGGAAGGTTTTTTCTAACCAGTATTGAGCAAGCCGTGGGCCGTGAGAAATGGGATGCATTTCTAAAAAAATATTTTACAGATAATGCTTTTCACAGCATGACTACTGAAATGTTTTTAACTTACCTCGATAAAGAATTAATAAAAGGGGATACAACACTTAAAAATAATTTGCACATACAAGAATGGATTTATGGTCCGGGCTTACCCCCAAATTGTCCTGTGATTACTTCTGCTGAATTAGACCGAGCAAAAGCTGCTGCAAATGATTTTCTGAAAGGGACATCACCAGCAAAAATAAATGTGCAAGGTTGGACAACACATCATTGGCTGCAATTTCTGCGCACATTACCTGACAGTCTTTCTCAAGAACAAATGAAATCACTGGATGCACAATTTCATTTCACACAAAGCGGTAATTCAGAAATTCTTTGCGACTGGCTGCAGCATTGCATCCATAGTAATTACACAGAAGCAGATGCCACACTCGAACATTTTTTAATCAACGTAGGCAGACGCAAATTTTTAAAACCACTTTACACTGCATTGATTCAAACTCCCGATGGAAAAGAAAAAGCAAAAAGAATTTATGCAAAAGCACGACCTGGTTATCATACTGTTGCAACCGCTACGTTTGATGAGATGCTGGGTGTGAAGCTTTAGCGTCTTCCTAAACCTCCGAGGTTATTAAAACCCTGGAGGTTTAATAAAATAATCATTAAAAAATTTCTTTCATGCCTCAACCACTCCCTCTTTTAGAACCCAGTTGTTATTATCACATTTATAATCACGCGAATGGTAATGATGCTTTATCCTCAATTTCTTAATTTCGCAAACGCTGAAAGCATTTTAATATGCACAGGCAATGATAAGCTTGTTAGGTGAGGTTACTGAATGAATAAAAGCTGCTGCCCGGAAATGTCGAGAGACGCCAATGGGTATAACAGGCGTGGTCGGAATAAGGCTTCGCATAACGCAGCTTCCAATTCCACTTCTCCCTCGGGAGAGGGTTGGGTGAGGCGGATCACGTCATTTTGAACTAAAACTCTACGAGGAGCTTAACATACATAATGCGCTTTCGCATAATTGTTTTTTTATGTTAACTTCTCTCGCACAGCTTTTCATCCTTAATCAGCAAATAAGTATAAGTTAAAGGAGGCGAAATGGAATTAGAAACAGTAAAACCCGAAATACTTGAATTGATTGATGCGCGTGATAAAGATGCGCTGAAAGAAAAGCTCGAAGGATGGCTGCCGGTAGAGTTGGTAGAGCTTTGCAATGAACTCTCTACCGAAGAGCAGGCATTGGTTTTTGAAGTCATTGATCGCGAACAGGCATCAAACACTTTTGAAGAACTTGACTTCAGCATGCAGGTTCCACTGCTGGATGCATTGCGTTATCGCCAGGTGCAATTGATCCTGAACGATATGTCGCCTGATGATCGTACGGAATTGCTCGAGCAGCTGGATGAGGAAAGATTAAATAAACTTTTAAAGCTTTTAACAAAAGAAGAACGCAGGGTTGCACTTTCTCTCTTAGGTTATCCTGAGGATAGTATCGGACGTTTAATGACGCCTGATTACATCGCAGTTCATTCAGAACAAACTGTAGGAGAAGTTATAAGATACGTAAGAGCCAACGGTGAAAACAGTGAAACACTTGACGTGATTTATATTATTGATGACAAGGGTTATTTGATTGATGATATAAGATTAGGAGAATTATTATTGAGTGATGATACTGTTCATGTTAAAGAGTTGCTTGATGGTAAGTTTACTTCTTTGCTTGTTACTGATGATGAGGAATTAGCAATTAATACATTTAAAAAATCAAAACATGTTGCACTGCCTGTAACCAATTCAGCCGGTTTGTTGCTTGGCATTATCACAGTAGATGATGTGCTTGAACTTGCACAACAGGAAGACACCGAAGACATTCAGAAACTTGGTGCTGTAGAAGCATTGGAAGAACCTTATATGGATGTTCCGTTATTTCAAATGATCCGCAAACGCGCTCCATGGCTGGTGGTGTTATTTATAGGAGAATTATTTACAGCTTCTGCTATGGGTTTCTTTGAACATGAGATTGCAAAGGCCGTTGTGCTTGCATTATTTATTCCACTCATTGTTTCAAGTGGGGGTAATAGCGGTTCACAGGCATCCACATTAATCATTCGTGCTATTGCTTTAGGTGAAGTTACAATTGCAGACTGGTGGCGTATCATGCGCAGAGAAATTCAATCAGGTTTGTTATTGGGAATGATTTTAGGAATTCTTGGCTTCACACGTGTAGCGGCATGGAATGCTTTCTCTAATACCTATGGTGAACATTGGATGCTGATTGCCTTTACTATCGCATTCTCTGTATGTGGTGTTGTGTTATGGGGAACAATAATGGGTTCGATGTTACCACTCATATTGAAAAGATTGGGCGCTGATCCTGCTACTTCTTCTGCACCTTTTATTGCGACTCTTGTTGATGTAACAGGATTAATCATTTATTTCAGTTTTGCAGCATTACTGCTGAGAGGAACTTTGTTGTGATAACTATAAGTAATAATAAATATTTATTTTTCATCCACTTTATGATTTTTACTTGTATGCTTTTTTGTTCAAGGTTACCTGTTAAACATAAGCTAATTACTTTTGTTCAGCGTTTTTATGAATACAAAAATTCCTTTAAAGATTATTTCCATTCAAGAGAGAGGCTTTCATGCACTTTTAAAAATTAAAATAAATGGTAAGTCAGCACGCATGGTATTAGATACCGGTGCATCGCAAACCGTACTTGATAAAAATCGTGTTCACCGGTTTGTTGATGAAAAAAAATTTGAAAAGAATGAAGCGCTCTCGACCGGGCTTGGAACAAACAGTATGGAAAGTCATATCGTACACATTCGGAAAATCCAATTAGGGGAATTGCTTATAAAAGATTCTACATTGATTCTGCTCGATCTTGCCATTGTCAATTCTTCTTACGAGCAAATAGGGATGAAACCAGTAGATGGTATTGTAGGCAGTGATATTTTAGTGCATCACAGAGCTGTGATTGATTTTCAAAAAAAATTTATGAGATTGTACATGACTAAAGCAAGTAATTTTTAGAAGAAAATTTTGCAAAACATTTCTTTTTAAATAAACACTTATTCAACCAACAGTCACCTGATTAATTCTGTATCACTTCTAATTATCAACCTGGCATCAAATCAGGTATTTTTACACAGATTAATAATTACAAAATGCAAAAAACAATTTTTAAAAATTTGTTGACTTTTAATAAAAAAATATTCTCTGTTTTTTTGTTTACTCTTTTTTTTATTGGATTTAAAACTCAGGCACAAAACACTGCAAGTATTTCCGGCTCCATTGATAAGCAGGAAATAAATCAGGTTCAACTTGCTATTGACAGATTATATCTTGGCAAACCCGAAATAATTACAAGTGATATTAGAAACGGTCAGTTTCAATTTCAATTTACTTCTGGCAATGCACGCATTGTTGATTTTATTATTGGCGACAATCATCATAAAATATTTATAGAACCAGGTAATGATCTTCAGCTACAAATCAAAGACACTTCAATAACTTTTACCGGGACGGGCGCTGAACAAAATACTTTTCTGAATATATTTTATAAAACTTTTAGTAAGGATTTTGATGACACCTTGATGCAGCAACAAATGTTAAGCACAGGAGTGGATGCATTTGAAATATTAATTTTTGAAAACAATAAGAAGGAAAATAATTTTTATAAAAACTATCCTGATAAAAATAAATTCTCTTCCGATTTCGCTGATTATTTGCAAAACACAATTAACTACCGGTACTGGAACCTGCTGCTTGCATATCCCATCATCAATGCCAACAGCGATTCCAAAATAATGACTGTTAATCAAGTGCCGGCAATTATGTTTGATGAATTTGAAAAAGTTAAATTGAATAATAATGACGCTATCAATTCCGCATCATATCGCCTGTTTCTGAAATATTATGTTATCTATTTTACATCGCAGAAAAACGGCTTTAATAAATTCACAGATTTTACTGTTTCAGCAGATAGAAAACTCACGTTAGCAAAAGAAAAACTTAACGGAGCAGCATTTAATTTCTGGCTTGCGGAATTTCTGAGTGAAGAATGCCAGCGATTATCACCTTACTCTATCAGGAAATTAATAACTGAGTTAACATCAGTAGATAAAGAAGGAATTTATACTGCTGGTGTTAATGAAGTGTGCGGAGAGCGGATGGCGATGAAAGAGATGAAGGAAAAGAAGAAAGAAGATAAACCTTCAGAGAGAAAAAAAGATGAACTGGATTTAACTGACCTTAATGGCAAGCATGTATCGTTAAGTGATTTTGATGGTAAAGTAGTTTATATTGATTTTTGGGCGAGCTGCTGCGGGCCCTGCAGAAAGATGATGCCATTCTCCAAACAACTACATGCACAACTTAATGAAAAGCAAAAAAAGAAAATTGTTTTTCTTTATATTTCCATTGATGCAGATAAGGAACAATGGAAAAAAGGAATTGAAGACTTAGGTATTGAGGGTGTGAATGTGATCTCTCCGGGAAACTGGCAATCAAAAGCAGTTGCTTATTTTCAAATTGGTGGAATACCGCGTTATATGATCATGAATAAAAAAGGTGATATTGTTGATGTTAACGCAGCACGTCCTGCAGATCAGTCAGTGCTTCTTAAACTGCTGAAACTTGCTGATGAGTAAATTGATTTTATGATTTTTCAATAACAGAAATTTTTTCTGGTTGTGTTTTAAAATAAATAAGTTTTTGTTTTTTATAAATATTTAGATTACGTTTGGCACACCAAATTTTTATCTCAACCACTTATGAAAACAATACTCACTTTTGGAATTGCACTTGTTGCAACATTATTATTTGTTAGTGCATCTGTAATCCATAAACAGAATGCTGCTATCTCAGTTCCTTGTGCATGTGATGATGCAATCCGTTATGATCGTACTGAAACTGCTGGGGGAGGCACACGCATAACTGATCAGGCCGCCTGTGCATTGATAAGAAATTACGATAGAAAGGTGGGCGCTAACCGTGGAGGATTCATCAGCAAAAAAGTTTTGGATAATATTTTCTGTAACAAAACTTTCAATGGAATCAATTTTTATTTTGCGATGGATACCACCATGGAAAAAAACACAATCCGCCTTGTGATTGAAGGTACACACCTGAGCAACACAGCAACAGGAACTTTAGGCGCAAGCACTGATCGTTACGTTAACCAGACTTATTGTCCGCCTTCGTGTGGTGCATTCTCCACTGGCGATTGTAAATAATTCACAACTTAAATCAACTTAAATTTATAGACTATGAAAACCAAAAACCTTTATCTGCTTAGTTGTTTACTTTTTGTTTTATCCGGATGTTGTTATTATACTCATCCACCTCAAACAAACACTATTGGTATACACCATGGTCGTTCTTATGTCAATCACTTTGAAAAAATATCACAGAGCAAAAACTGGGGCGCATTTTTTACAAGAGATACATTGGACAAAGTGTTAAAATATAATTCAGATAATGGGGTTAACATTTTTATTGGATGTGAGAATACTTTTCATCCATTGATAATGGAACTTGCAAATGGCGAAAAGAATAAATTTAAAATCAAGTCTTCAAAGAAATGTTATCTGTCATCAGAGTATGTCACTCATGCTTGTTTTGATATTAATAAAGATGGCAATTGTATGTCAGTAAATAATTATTCAAACACCGGAAAGTGTGAAGTGACCGGTGCGTATTTTCCAAGAAATGTGATAGAAAAGATTCTGGAAAACAAAAAATTTACAGGTATAGTTGTATATATTGGTCTGGATGCGAGCGGTAAATATCCTTTAATTATGCAGGGAACGAAAAAAATACCTGATCCGAAAGACATTAACCTTTCGAGTACGTATTCTGTAGTTTCACGCACATATTGTCCCAGAGTTTGTGGTACTCTTAAAGATCAATAAAACCTCTAATTAGTTTCCTTACATATTTATATCACCATCATGAAAAATATCACCAGTTATATAATCATTTTCATTGCAGGAGCATTGCTTGTAGCTGTTTTCTATCTCTATCACCAACGCGAACAAAATCGCTGTTACAGGAGTTGCATTCATTCACCAAAGCACCATGAGAATCATCCGTTTTTTGCATCGTCAGATGACTTAGAACAGAGAATTACTTCACGGGAATATCTCAGTCCGATAATTAACAATTTTATTAGGATAACCCACAGCGCAAATAAAGGTGTTTATTTTTCCAGAGCTGTATTGGATTCACTGACTAAAGACATTATTAATTATAATGGTGTTTTTGTTTCTATTGGAGCCATGGATAGCGCAGGAAAAATTTATCATCCTCTATTAATGGAACAAGGAATTGGAGATAAAAATTTATTTGAAATTGGTTCATCTGATAGTTGTTATATCTCAAGGTCCTATCGTTCCTATTATGGTGTATCTGACAGGTATATTAATTCTTTCGCAAAAGAAACACGAAGTCTTAATGCAGGAGTGTTTTTTCCCACTGATGTAATAACCACTATAATGCATTATCCGAATTATACTGGTGTTGTGATATATATTTCATCAGAGGGAAATTATCATCCACTGATCATGGAGGGAACCAAGGAGAAACCTGTTCCAGAACAAATTCCGCCAAGTAACAGAATTTATTTCTCTAAAACCTATTGTCCAAGAGTTTGCGGTACGCTCTAAAAAAACTTTTTTGTTACTGCTGATTAATAATGGTGTCACTACCATGAATCACCTGTATAAATCCGGTAAGTGTTCGTGGCCTGATTCCGTCTAAAAATATTTCATTCACAATGCAGGTATAAAAATAAACACCATCCGGTACTTGCACACCAGTGTTGTTTCGTTTTCCATTCCAGTCTATTCTCGGATCCGTTGTTTTAAATAACAAATCGCCCCAGCGGTTATAAATTTTTATATCAATGTCTTTTACATCGCTGTAATTATATTCAACCGGGTGAAAAAGATCATTGTATCCGTCTCCGTTTGGAGTAAATACATTGGGCAATACATAACGTGGACAACCTTCAGTGCATGTTTGAGCTGAAGGTTCACTGGTATTATTATTAGTATCTGTTACAGTAATAAAATAACATCCGGCAAGGTTTTTTGAATTCGTAATAATGTAAAAACTTTGTGATGAATCAACAGTAGCAATCAATTCTGGTGATTCACTTCCTGCCGCGATAAAATATAAATTGAAAGAAAGTATATCATTTGTTTTGCATGAATCAGTAGCAATTGTGTATGCCCAACTGATTGTATCCACACCAAGATCGCAATTTACATGAGCAGAAAACTGATCAGGGACACAGGGTGGTTCAACGTCAATTGGCGTTTGACATTCTTCTTCTGAATTATTGATGATAGGATTTACTAAACCTGCAATACCATAACTGCCAATACTTTTTATCTTATAACAATATGCAGTACCATTCACTAATCCGGTATCAATATATTGAGGAGTATTGGTGGTAGCTATTGAATCAAACACAAGTCCGTTTTGTCTGTAAATAATATAAGAAGTGTTTGTCCATGGCACACTCGCATTCCAGGATAAAAATAATCGTTTATCACCGGGACTGATGTTGAGGAATACGCTGTGTGCAGTTTGTGTAGTACCTATTAATGTAAGAGTACCATTGGTTTCATTATGAAACTGAACTTTATAACGGTATTGATTATCCGCAGTATTTAATCCTGAGTCAGTATAAGTGGTATCATTCAAATCAGTAAAAGAAATAATGTCGCTAAAGTTGCCTGAAGATGTTGCGCGTTGCAATGTATAACGATAAGGTCCCTGCCATTGCAAAGTGTCTAAGTCTCTCGGTTTTGACCAGGCAACATTTATTGTTCCGTTATTATTATCGGTAGTCAAAACATCAACATTGGTAATCACAGGTAAGTCGAGTGATAAATTTGTACATACTTCTAATGAAGCATAACTCTCAGCACCATCCTGATAAATTGCGGTTATCATATAACAATAAGTAATCCCATTCGCTAATCCCTGACCGTTATTATCATCAGTGTAAGTAGTATCAATCAATCCAATCTGTGCATGTATAAGTGAATAGCCGGTGTATGCAGGTACTCCTGTTTCGCAATGTGATGGAATAAAACCAAAGTAACCACTGTGGCGATAAATTTTATAACCGATTGCATCACTGCATGCACTTTGATTCCAGTTGAGAATAATGGTGTTTGTATTTGCAACTGCAGTTGGATTTTTTGGTGATGGACCCACAACAGTAATAAATGCAGTTTCAATATCTACGGCTTTTGGTGTTCCATCATCCTGTGCTCTGAAAATAATTGAATAAGGGTTCTTTCTTACGTGTGCACAAGTGGTATTCCAGCTGAAGTTTCCCGTAACAGATCCAGTTGCCGGTGTAGAGATAAACAAGGCAGAGTCAGGATTAAAATGAAACGGAGCTCCTATAGCAGTAAGCGTAATCTGATCATTAATATTATCAGTAGTATCATAAGCATTCACTGTGAAAGCAATAAAAGTTCCGGCTTCAACACAGGTATCCAATACATTAGTAATTTGAGGAGGAATATTATTGGAAGCAATAATAGTAACTTGCAAATCTCTTGTTACATAACCAATATTTATTAATCCAACACCAGGGATTGTTCTCCATTCGCGAATGATCATTGCCATGTTATATTCTCCCTGTAATGTAGGGTAATCCCAGATTAAATCACCAGTATAAGAATCGACTGAAAAACTATTTGGTGCTGCTGGATTCGTATAAGTGGGTATCACTGTGTTTACATCCATTCTGCATGGAGTTAATTCATAAGACAAGCTATCTCCATCAGGATCATGAGCGCCTGGATTATGAATAAAAATCTGGTTTAATACACCATCATCTATAGGAGGGTAATCTAATATGGGTGAACTGTTAGGAATTGATACAGGTAATATCACCAGTTTGCTTTCTACATAAAATGGAATATTTACAGAGCCGGGAATATTAATAACATTGGGAACCCTGTTTTCATCTTTAAAATGAATATAATAATCAGCAGGTCCAGGATAAACATGAGAATGGACGTATTCATTTTTTTTAATAATTGCTGATACAGGAACACCGTTTCCTCCACCGTTTGTTCTTGGTATTGTATCACTCTGCCCGTCTCCCCAAAAAATTTCTAATTCCGGGCGATCAGCATTGGCGCCAATTTTTGTATAAGTAGTTATGGTTACTTCATAGTTATAACCACCAATATTTCTGTAAGTTATTTCTCCTGCACGGTTATGCGTTGCAAAAACTTTTTGTGTAAAAAATAAAATACATATCAGCACAAAAAATAATTTGTGTTGATGCCTGATAGATTTTATATACTTCATCTCAAAAAAATTAATGTTATCTCTAATAATTAATTAACTGTTGCTCTAATTGTTCAGGCATGTTAAGGTATTCATATTGCTGATTACGTAACTGCGGTTCAAAACCTGCTTCACGAATAGAGTCCTGAATGCCTTTCGAAGTAAACCTGTGAGGCGCTCCCGCAGCTGACACTACATTTTCTTCAATCATAATAGAACCGAAATCATTTGCTCCCGCATGCAGGCAAACCTGAGCAATTGCCTTGCCAACTGTGAGCCAGGATGCCTGAATGTTTTTAATATTTGGCAGCATGATTCGGCTCATGGCTATCATGCGGATATATTCATCACCCGTCACTGAATTACGAATGCCTTTCACTTTTCTCAAAATAGTATTTTCATCCTGGAAAGGCCAGGGTATAAACGCAAGAAATCCAACTGCATCATGTGGTTTTTCACTCTGTACTTCTCTTAGCCAAACTAAATGTTCAAACCGTTCATACACCGTTTCGATATGACCTAACATCATGGTGGCAGAGGTTGTGATATTTAGTTTGTGAGCAGCACGCATTACATCTAACCATTCGCGACCTCCACATTTTCCTTTGGAAATCATTCTGCGCACACGGTCATTTAAAATTTCTGCGCCAGCGCCTGGTAAGGAATCAAGACCTGCTTTTTTTAATTCTCTCAACACTTCATAATGCGTCATTCCTTCCAGCTTCGCAATGTGTGCCACTTCAGGAGGACCTAATGAGTGTAATTTTAAATCGGGATATAATGATTTTAATTCGCGAAACAGGTTAGTATAAAAACTTAAACCCAAATCAGGATGATGACCACCTTGCAATAAAAGCTGATTCCCGCCATAGCGAAACATCTCTTCAATTTTTTCCTTGTACTGATCAATGGTGGTGATGTATGATTCCTTATGACCCGGAATGCGATAAAAATTACAGAACTTGCAATTAGCAATGCAAACATTAGTGGTGTTTACATTTCTGTCAATAATCCATGTTACTTTATTTGATGGAACCTGTTTTTTTCGCAGCTCATTCGCAACATACATCAGCTCACTTGTCGGTACATGCTCAAATAAAAAGCATCCTTCTTCAATACTTAAAAAATCAAAATTTAATGCCCTTTTGAGCAGTTCGCCTGCATTCATAAAATAAAAGTTTGCCAATTAAAATTATTTAAAAAGGTAATTTGCGGTGAATCAATTGTCCACGTATTTCTTATTGTTACCTTCATGCGCTCAAAGTTAAGTTTTATCTATGAATACGACTGTAGAAAAAGTGTCATCCGCTGGTAAAGACGATCATTTAATTCTTTTTACACGTGATGCAAAATCATTTGATACTTCGTGGTTTTCTCCACAGGAAATTGATTTTATCCGCAACGAGTTAAAAGAAGAGAAGAAGACTGTGGTGGTTAATCAGTATAACCGTTTTGTGATTGTTCAGATGTTAAAGAAGGATAATGGAGAACCATTTCAATATCTGGAGGCTTGCCGTAAAGCCGGGGCATCATTATGTTCACGTGTTAATTCAATGAAGCTGAAAGAAGTTACCATTGCAGATCAGAAATCAGCTGATGATGTGCTATCAGTAATAGAAGGGATTTTACTTTGTAACTACCAGTTTTTAAAGTACAGGAAGGAAAAAGATAAGGAGCAACACTCATTGACTAAGATTAAAGTAAAGAGTGAAAAAATTACCAGTGCTCAAATAAATAAAATTTCAATAGTAACGGATGCTACCAATCGTGCACGCGATCTGGTTAATGAGCCACAATCTTTTCTCACAGCAACCGAATTGGCAAAACAATTTGAATCACTCGGAAAAGAAGCAGGATTTAAAACGCAGGTGTTTAACAAAGCACGCATCAAAGAATTAAAAATGGGTGGATTGTTAGCAGTGAATTTAGGGAGCATAGAGCCTCCGACATTTACTGTGATGGAATGGAAACCATCTCGACCTGTAAATAAAAATCCTTATATAATAGTGGGTAAAGGTGTAGTGTATGATACAGGTGGAATGAGTCTTAAGCCAACTCCCAATTCTATGGATTATATGAAATGCGATATGGCTGGTGGTGCTGTAGTGGGTGCAACCATGTATGCAATTGCAAAAGCAAAATTGCCGGTACATGTAATAGGATTAGTTCCTGCAACAGATAACCGTCCGGATGGAAATGCTTATGTACCTGGCGATGTAATTACAATGATGAGCGGAACTACTGTCGAAGTACTGAATACAGATGCGGAAGGCCGTTTGATTTTAGGAGATGCGTTACATTATGCAAAACAATTTAAACCGGAGTTAGTGATGGAATTTTCTACGCTCACAGGTGCTGCTTCCTCTGCTGTTGGTCATTATGGAATTGTAAGCATGGGAAATGTAAAAGATCCTGTGAGAAAAAAATTACGTGATAGTGGAAACAATGTTTATGAACGTTTGGCAGAGTTTCCTTTCTGGGATGAATACAATGAGTTATTGAAATCAGATATTGCTGACTTAAAAAATATTGGTGGGGCAATAGGCGGTGCTATCACTGCCGGAAAATTCCTCGAACATTTTACTGATTATCCATACATGCATTTTGATATTGCAGGACCTGCTTTTAATAAAGTATCGGATAGCTATCGTGGAAAAAACGGAACCGGGGTTGGCGTGCGCTTTATGTTTGATTTTTTGAGTAAGGTTTCCGGGAAGAATTGATCTGATTTTGACTGGAGTGATAAACACTTCGGAAAATGGTATTACACTGATGCGACTTATCAAAATATAAATTTCAGGCTATAGGTCATCACTAACCGTTATAAAAATTAATACTTAACCATGTCAAAAAATAAAAAAATTAATGTAAAAGGTACTGAAATATCCATCATTCAACATAATGATGCTGATTATATTTCCATGACTGATATGGTAAAAAATTTTGAAGATGGACTTGTTCTGATTGAAAAATGGCTACGCAACAAAAACACGATTGAATTTATTGGAATTTGGGAATATATAAATAATCCGGTTTTTAATTCCCCCGAATTCGAGGGAATTAAAAACGAAGCTGGATTGAATCGTTTTACTCTTTCGGTCAAGAAATGGGTTGAAAAGACTAATGCTAAAGGGCTCATAGCTAAAACAGGCAGATATGGAAGTGGAACATTTGCTCACCGTGACATTGCCTTTGAATTTGGTAGTTGGCTTAGTCCGGAATTCAAACTTTATCTTATAAAAGAATTCCAACGCCTTAAAGAAGATGAGAATAAACGACTAAATTTAGAATGGAACCTGCAACGAACTTTAGCGAAAGTTAATTATCGGATACATACTGATGCAATCAAAGAAAATCTTATTCCTCCAACGCTTTCAAAAGAAAAAATAAATGTTGTTTATGCTGATGAAGCAGATATTTTGAACATGGCTTTATTTGGTATGACGGCAAAGCAATGGCGTGATGCTAATAAAAAAGCTGAAGGAAATATTCGCGATGTTGCAACTCTTGAACAATTAGTTGTATTGAGTAATATGGAGAGCATCAATGCTATATTAATTCCCAATGGATTGAGCCAAAACGAAAGATTGCGACAGCTCAATCAGGCTGCAATTATGCAGATGAAATCATTAATAAATAATAAAAGCCTCCAAAAACTTAAATGATCAGCCTGAACCTAATTCATGCTTACAGATTTTTATTTTTGTACTTATAATTCAACATGAACACTGAACACGATAATAAAATTAAAATAGGAATTACCATTGGTGATATTAATGGCGTAGGGCCAGAAGTAATCATTAAAACTTTTGCAGATAACCGGATGCTGCAGGAATGTACTCCTGTTATTTACGGATCATCCAAAGCGCTTTCATTTCATCGCAAAACCTTAAATATCCAGGAATTTAATTTTACCACCCTAAAAAACATAAAAGAACTGATTGCAAAAAAATTAAATGTGATCAATTGCTGGGAAGAAGAAGCAAAGATTGAAATTGGCAAGCCATCGCCTATTGCAGGAGAATATGCTTTCAGAGCCATTGATGCTGCTGTTAAAGATTTAAAAATGGGTTTTATTGATGCAATTGTGACAGCGCCTATCGATAAGAAAACAATTCAAAGCGAGAGTTTCAAATTTGCAGGTCACACTGAATACATGGCAGAACAATTTGATTCAAAAAATTATCTGATGTTTCTTGTTTCGGATAAATTGAGAGTGGCAACTGTAACAGGACATATTTCAATAAAAAATGTTGCACAGCAATTATCAATTGAAAAAATTGTGGCTAAGATTCGCATAATGAATGATTCATTGAAACGCGATTTTGGAGTTCGTAAACCACGCATAGCTGTACTTGGATTAAATCCACATGCAGGTGATGAAGGTGTAATTGGTTCAGAAGAAACTGAAATTATTAAACCGGCTGTTAAGCAAGCTGCTGATGGTGGAGTTGTAGTTTTTGGTCCCTATTCAGCTGATGGATTTTTTGCAACTGGTAACTTTAAAAAGTTTGATGCAGTGCTTGCCATGTATCATGACCAGGGATTGATTCCTTTCAAGACATTAGCATTCAGCAATGGTGTAAACTTCACAGCAGGTTTACCAATAGTTCGCACTTCGCCTGATCATGGTGTTGCTTATGACATTGCGGGAAAAGGAATAGCAGCTGAAGATTCTTTCCGCGAATCAGTATATGTAGCTTGTGATATTTTTAATAAGCGAAAAGAATTTGATGAAATAAATGCTAAGCCGCTTGCTTTTTCAAGGTTAGGTGGAGACAGATAAATAAGTTGACAGTTTACGGTTGACAGTTTACAGTTTTCTCGCGTTATCAACTCTCAACCGTAAACTAAAAACAGCGAAGCCCCGGTATACCGGGGCTTCGCTGTTTTTAGTTTACGGTTGAGAGTTGATAACGCGAGAAAACTGTAAACTGTCAACCG
>JANLZB010000076.1:0-163757 GCA_031366005.1 Bacteroidota bacterium
CATTTTAGCTTTTAAAAAGCGCCACATACAGTGATTTATATAATGACTGAAATTAAATTATTTTCCATAATCATTAAATTAAATTTTTTCTTCTTGCACTTAAGTGACTTTTGTTTTATGGAAAAAATATTTCGAACAGTCTTTATTAAAATACAAAACTAAAATCTTATGAAAAAGACAATTTCAAACTTGATTATGTTGATTCTTCTCAGCAGTTTAACCTCCAATGCCACAGTTTCAATTTCTGATGGGGAAATTCATGGTAGAATTAAAAGTAAGGAAAAAGCGGAACCATTGGAATTTGTAAGTGTGGTTGCAATGATCAATGATAAAGTAATAGCATCAACCAATACTGACCAAAATGGATATTACTCCTTGAAACCATTGAAACCTGGAAATTATACAGTTAAAGCAGCTATGATGGGCTATCAGCTTTATCAGATTTATGATGTAAGTGTTAATGCTGAAAGAACAACTCTTTTAAATATTGATCTTTTGTCTTCTGATCAGATTCTTACAACAACAGAAATTGAAACTTATGTTCATCCGTTAATTGATCCCATGCAAATTTCTAATGTTCAGTATATAGAAACAATAGAAATCAAAAACTCGCCTTATACAGATGTAAGGGATATAGTTGCAAACTCTGCTGGAGTAATTCAAACCGAAGAAGGTGGAGAATTAAATGTTCGCGGTTCGCGAAGTGAGGCTACTCAATATGTAATTGATGGAGTAAAAGCAAATGGACCTTTCAGAATTCCTAAAAGTGCAATTAAGGAAATTGCAGTTTTAACCGGAGGAATCCCCGCAATGTTTGGTGATGCAACAGGAGGAATAATTATTATTACTACTAAAGGATATATTGGCTGGTAAAAAATTCTTAATAAATCATTTTAGTATGTATAACATTTGTCCGGTCCTCCGCGTGCCCTGCGATTTCCATTTCTTTGAGAGCATTCACCAAAGAACTGGTATTTTATTCCAACAAAAAAATCAAAACCGTAAGCATTTGATATTCCTGTAAAAGGTCCGATCATATCCGTTCCGATCACAAGAATTCCATAGCGGATTGCTAATCCAATCCTGTTGCGATAATAATTATAGAGTGAATAAGGAACTGCAATTTCAAATCTTCGTGTTTCATAACGTGCAGTAATACTAACCTGGTTAGCACGCTTAACAGCATAGTCTCCCAAAGGCAAACGTTGAATAACTGAGAGGTTAACATAAAATGTTGGAGTAACTGAATAATCAAATTGCAAACTTGCAGCAGCTGGTAAAGTCAATGAATATTGATCGGCTTTCTTCCCTCCATCAATGCTGTTTAGAAATTGTGTATTTAAAGTTGAATCAAGTGCTGCAATGCTGTTGAATTTCACTGTATCAATACCATACCAGTCACTACCGACATTGGTAAAAATATATTTGGATGACTGCTTCTTAAATTTTATTTTACCAATATCAATCAATGAAAAACCAACACGGTAATCGTATTTTTTTTCTGATACATCTTTTGTACATGGCCTGTAAGCGTTTTCATTTCTGTTACGATAATATTGGATTCCTAAAGTTGTGCTGAAACCACTTCCTTTTTTTGCCAATACATCACCAGCACCAGCACCTTTATCAGGAACGGCATGACCATATTCCACATTGGCAATATTAATTTGCCAGAGCGAATCACTTGGAACAATGTAATCAATATCATCAATCAGCATATAAAAACTATTCAGGCCATACAGATAATTTAAAGTGATTGCTCCTGTTATATATGCACTTTTATCATCATGTAAAACAGTTCCACCACTCAATCCTGCTTCATGCCAGTTAATAGCAACTGCTTTTGCGCCACTGCCAGTGAAGTGAATATTTTGTTGAGGAGTGTAATCAAAACCCTCTTTCATAAATTTTGCTAAGTGATAGGGTAAACCACGTGCGCTCAATGCCAGCCGTGTAGAAATATGGAACCCCACTGCAGTTCTATTTCCGGAATAAATAAATCCAGGATATTTTATGAAGGTTGATGCGTATCCCTTTTTATCATTGGTAGTATATTTATCTGTAACAGCATCTTGTGCAACTGCTTCTCCTTTTATGCTTGTCTTAATTGCCTTGCTGTTTTTTTTAAGGTACATATAGTTATTCATCATAAAAGCATCCGCTGAGAGCAAATGCAATTCCCAGCGATAATGTGTACCAACCATTATGGCAGGATTTAACTCCATTCCCATAGCGCCTGAATAGTTGCTGTTGCTGATTCCCCACATTTCCTGCGCATCACTGTTAATTGTGACAAAAACAAAAACAAAAAAATGAAATAGCTTTTTCAATAAACTTTCTTTAACAAGTTCAATGCCTATTTAACGATGAAAGTAAGGAAAAGTTTTAGGACATTTTTATATCAAATTAAACAATATTGTCACTGAAAAGTAAAAGACATATTGATTTAAAAAAAGTGTAGAATTAAATTTATTTTGCTGATGTGGGCTCACATTTCTCACAACCCGCCTCTCCTTTTTTATGACTGAAATTATCATAAACCTTCTTACCTATAAAAGCTGCGGCTGCAATCACTAAAACCCAAATTAGAATCTCCTGTATCATATCACAAAATTACATATAAGTCATCTTTATTCTTTCAATCTGTTCTCATCTGTAAATCTGCGTTTAAATTTCGATAATTTTGGCAATCCTTTTACAAATATGATTCAGACAATCCCATCAATTCAATATCATCGCGATAATCTTTCCAACGAAACATTAATTGACCTTTATAAATCACTGCTAAAACCACGGATGATTGAGGAGAAAATGTTAGTTCTTCTCCGGCAGGGAA
This sequence comes from Bacteroidota bacterium, assembly GCA_031366005.1. Taxonomy (GTDB): domain Bacteria; phylum Bacteroidota; class Bacteroidia; order AKYH767-A; family OLB10; genus JANLUX01. The sequence continues at coordinate 2,837 of JANLZB010000076.1, forward strand.
AAATTGCAAAATGGTTTTCGGGAATAGGTCAGGAAGCAATTTCAGTGGGTTTAACTATGGCATTAAATCCTGAAGAGTATATTCTGCCAATGCATCGTAACCTTGGTGTGTTCACGACACGAGGTATTCCATTAAATCGTTTGTTCTCTCAGTTTCAAGGGAAGTCCAGTGGATTTACCAAGGGTAGAGATCGCTCTTTTCACATGGGTTCGCAAGAGTATAAAATCATTGGTATGATTTCACATCTAGGTCCACAGATGGGAATTGCAGATGGAATTGCATTGGGAAATTTGCTGAAAAAAAATCCGCACGTAACAGCAGTATTCACAGGTGATGGTGGAACGAGTGAAGGAGATTTTCATGAGTCAATTAACGTGGCTGCCGTGTGGGATTTGCCTGTAATATTTGTGATTGAGAACAATGGTTACGGTTTATCCACTCCGAGCAGTGAGCAATTCCGTTGCAAGCAATTTATCGATAAAGCAATTGGTTATGGTATTGAGGGTGTGCAGGTGGATGGGAATAATATTTTAGAAGTTTATCAGACAGTTGACCGGCTTGCTAAATCCATCCGCGAAAAGCCCAGACCAGTTTTGCTGGAGTGTATGACTTTCCGTATGCGTGGTCACGAAGAAGCATCGGGAACTAAATATGTGCCGCAGGAATTATTTGATGAATGGGGAAAGAAAGATCCTATCCGCAACTATGAAGATTTTTTATTGATGGAAGGAATAATCAATGAAGATTTTGTAAACATGATGCGCGCTGAAATCAAGCAGGAGATTGAACGTGGATTAGAAATAACATTTGCTGAAAAAGAAGTTGTTCCGGACACACTCACAGAGTTGAATGACCTGTATGCACCTGTTACTGCTTCTCGAATAAAAATAAATTCGGAGAAAAAAACAGATAAACGATATCTTGATGCAATTACTGATGCCATGCGCCAGGCTATGCAACGCCATCCTAATTTAATTATCATGGGACAAGATGTAGCTGAGTATGGCGGAGTATTTAAGGCAACTGCGGGTTTTGTAGAGGAGTTCGGAAAAATGCGTGTCCGCAATACGCCAATCTGTGAGTCAGCAATTGTTGGTGCGGGACAAGGCTTATCCATTAACGGCTGCAAAGCAATTGTAGAAATGCAGTTTGCTGATTTTGTTACTTGTGGTTTCAACCAGATCATTAATAACCTTGCAAAAACACATTATCGTTGGGAACAAAATGTGGATGTTGTTGTACGCATGCCAACCGGTGCAGGGGTTGGAGCAGGTCCTTTTCATTCGCAATCAAATGAAGCATGGTTCTTTCATACACCGGGTTTGAAAATTGTTTATCCTGCATTTCCATCCGATGCAAAAGGATTGTTAGCCGCTGCTATTGAAGATCCGAATCCAGTAATGTTTTTTGAACATAAAGCATTATACCGAAGTATTCATGAAGAGGTTTATGATGATTATTACACTACAGAGATCGGTAAAGCACGTTTAGTTCGCGAAGGAGATGATGTGAGTATTATCACCTATGGTTTTGGAGTACATTGGGCAATGGAAGCATTAGATGCAAATAAACACATCAGCGCTGATTTAGTTGATTTGCGAACGTTGTTGCCCTGGGATAAAGAAACTGTTTTAAATTCTGTAAAGAAAACCGGTAAGGTGATTGTTTTGCACGAAGACACTTTAACAGGTGGAATAGGAGGAGAGATAGCTGCAACAATTGCAGAAGAGTGTTTTGGAAATTTAGATGCACCTCCTGTGCGCATTGCAAGTTTGGATACACCTGTGCCAATGTCGCTTGCGTTGGAAAATAATTTTTTGCCAAAAGAAAGATTTAAAGAAGCGTTGGAGAAGTTGGTAGCATACTGATAAATATTTAGTCAAATGAAATTACTGAGCTATGAACTATTCAAGATATGAGTATGAAACTGAAGAGGAATTGTTTTTTTATGAATTTACAAGCGAAGGACCAAAAGGCAACATCAAGAAATTAGTTGAATATTCTAAGACAAGTGTCGAGAATGTTTACAATCTGGCATTTGGAGATTATGATGAGGAGAAAGGTGGAATTGATGATAAATCAATAACGAATAATGGAGATAGCCAAAAAGTTTTAGCCACAGTTGCATCAACAGTTTATGCTTTTACAGGAAAATATCCTGATGCATATATTTATGCAGCAGGTAGCACAAATGTCAGGATAAGACTATACAGAATGGGACTTACAAATAATCTGACAGAAATTTCAGAAGATTTTTTTGTTTTTGGACTTAAAGATGAAAAATGGGAAATGTTTATAGTTGGAGAAGATTACGATGCATTTTTGGTGACAAGAAAAAACCGTAAATTTGAATTATGAAGATAGAGCAATTAAATAACGCTAAAATTCCAATTGTTAGAATAAATAAACGTTTGGAACAGTTTAAGGGTAAAGTTTTGTTTAAGGAAAAACTTGAGCAAGCAAATAAAACATTAGCAAAAGTTGGTCTTCCTGATTTGCCAAAGAAATAATTGATCGATGTTTTGTTTTTTTGAAAAAAGCATCCTGAAAATACATTTGGGAGTTTAAATGACTAATAATCCTATTTGAAAATAATATTAATATCAAACAGAATTTATCTTAATTCGCATATCAACTATTTACTAACCGAAGGCAAAAGAGTTTTTAATTTCTCCAGTGATGCTTTGTTATCAGGGCTTTCAACGGCATCTTTAAGATAATTTTTTTCCTTCTCAGTAAGATGCCAGCTTAATGACACTTTACTTTGAGATTCAGGAACCTGGAATAAAACAAAATCCAATGGTCCATCAAACCAGGCACGTGTATATTGCAGATAACGATCCAGCGTATAGTCCTGCATGATCAGGAAATTTCCACTTAGATTTCGCATTGGAGCAGTCAGTTTTTCCATTACAGTTTTAACACTGTTGTTTTCCACTTTAGGTTTTTTATACGTATCACGAATCTGTATCATTACCACACCTGAAGTGTTCTCTTTTATCCAGTCTTTAAAAGTGAAAAGAAACTGAAGTGAATTCATAATACCGTAATTGTCGCGTAAGCCTGCATCCATTACTTCTATTGCCGGATCACTTGGTAAAGAAGCAGCAGGCAATACATAAGGGAATGTAGAATTGGTTCTTAATGCACTTGTTAATTTCATATTGTATGCATCCTGTTTTGCAAAAAAACGTGTCAACTCCACACCATTCGCCACTTCATTATAAGGTGATTTATTAAGATCAGGCTGTTGAAGAAGATAACTTACAGGTTGAGAAGAAATGTATAAAGGCCTTCCGTCATTGATGATGGTCGGACTGATAATTAGCTGCGGAATTTCGGCATTTTGCTCTGGTAAAATATAATCCTGCAAACGTTTATCCAAAACGTGTCCGGTGTTTTCATTTAACTGCTCTTCCCACGCATAGCTGCGATCCATCACATAAGAATATTTTCCATCCTTAAACTTCTGCATGTTCATGAAAATATCTGCAACAGTTGTGCTGAATACGATTGAATTCAACATATCTTTTCCGATACTTTTAAGGTAATAATTATTACCGCCATTATTTGCTTTCATCAGACTGTTATGATGACTAAGAAATAATTCACGATAATAGCTGGCGCTGATCATTCCACCTGATGAACCGCAAATCAGTTTGCTGTAATTCATCAGGTCACCCTTTAATGTGCTGTCAATTATCTGCATTGTGCGAAAAGTAAAAACGCACGAACGCAATCCGCCACCACTTATATTTAGCAAAATCATTTTTGGTTTTTCAATACCGCGTTGCTGCCATTTGCTCTTCCAGGTTTCAAGAATTTGTTGTGTATGTTTCTTATCGTAATCTAAAATGCTGTCAGTCACTTGTGCTTCCAGCGCTTCACGGGTGTATGCGGCTTTTTCTCCTTTATAATTTAAACCATAGCACTGATTGCGTGGATTAAATAATTCAAATTGAGAAATAAAATTGAGTAGTACAAATAGCAATACAATTGCAGTGTTGGCCCATGCACGCATCCAGAAACGAAAAACACCACTCAGCATAATGATCATTGTAAAAAGCAAAAGAATGCTGCCACCAGCAGGAATCCTGAAGAAAGAATATTGACGGAACAAACCAAGAATAATAAAAGTGACAAATACTACTATTTCAACGACAGCTGCATTAATATGATTTTGTTTGAATACAGATTCAAGCATTTCAGTTTTATAATGACGTGTGTCGCGAACAAGTTTTGCCTTCAAAGGAAAAACTAAGTATGTATCAACTCGCCAGAATTTGCGATTGTAATTGTTTTTATAATCTTCAATCTCAGAGGTTGTATCAAAATCTCCCTGCTTTACTCCAAATAATTTGTAAACATCTTTGTTGGTAACCATAAAATAACGCAAGGTGGTAAGGATCACCAGCAACATTCCGCAAAACATATAAAAAAGATTTAATGTGATTTCAGCAATACTTTTTAGCTGGCTGTTGTGCTGAAAGTCATAAATTTTATATACGTACAACACAACAAATGCAAGCGGAATCACAAAATTGTTATGCGCATATTTTAAAAATGTTCTTGATAAAGTAGCGAGAAATGGAAACCGAAAACTATTCAGCATAAAGCTGGAAATATTAAACGCCATAATGAAAGCACCCAGACATAAACCAATAATAAAAAATGATCTTCCGTTCACTAAACCCATATACTCAGGGTCAAGAAATAAAAATGGAATTCCGAATTTTAATGCAATTGACTCCGTAATAAAACCAAATAACAAGAGCCAATACAACATCATGATCTGATTTTTTTTCAGATGCATGATCACCAGTTGTATGGGGAACGAGTAAAAAAAACGCAAGAAATATTGACGGTAATTCATTCGTGCTTTAAGGGTCTCATTATAATACGAATGAAAATTAAAAAAGTTGTTTAAGATTTATTTTCACTCTTTAATTGTATGATTTTTTGCAAGTTTAATCGCCATGTGTAACTTTCTTGCAAGTAATTTCTTTGAAGGGAGTTGAGTCATGTATTCTGCAACACGAATATTCCCTTTGTTCAGCTCAAGCAACTCAATTTGTTCATGCTGTTTTTCTGAACAAAGAATTAAACCAATCGGAGTTTCTTCGTTAGGTTTCCTTTCATATTTATCAAGCCATTTAAGATAAAGCTCCATTTGGCCTTTGTAAGATGCTTTAAATTTTCCAAGCTTTAAATCAATAGCAACCAACTTTGTTAATTTGCGATGATAAAAAAGTAAATCAATACTGTGGTCTTTATTATCAATCATTATTCTTTTTTGCCGTGCAATAAAAGCAAAATCAGTTCCTAGTTCTATGATAAAACGTTGTATCTCTTTTAGGATAGCCGTTTCAAAATCGGCTTCGCTATAAGTATCTTCCAATCCTAAGAAATTTAAAATATACGGATCACGAAAAACCAGGTCAGGTGTTGCTAATCCATCTGTCTTTAAAGTTTGCAATTCTTGTTTAATCAATTTACCGGGTTTTCTTGACAGCGCTGTTCGTTCATAAAGCATACTGTCTATACGTTCTCTTAACTGACGAACACTCCAATGCTCATGTCTGCATAATGCGATATAAAAATCTCTTTGCAGTTTATCTTTCAGGTAAATAATTTCTTTAAAATGAGACCAGCTCAATTCTCCCGACAGTGTAGAGAGAATTCGTTTATCACGAAAAGTCTCTACAGTGTAGAGACAATTCCAAAGTTGTGATTTGCTCCAGCCTTTTCCATAGAGCGCAGTCAGTTGGATAGAAAGTATTTCAATGATTTGCTCTCCATACTCTGCACGTTTTGATTGAAGAATATGATGACGAATTAAATTTCCAATTTGCCAATACATCAGCGTGAGTTGTTGATTAATTACACGTGCAACATTCTCTTTACTTTTCTCAACAACCTCACAAATATTTTTGATTAGTTGATTTGGCTTTTGTTTAACAACAGCCATTTTCTTTTTCACAATTACTTTTTTGGTTCGCATGTATTGTACATGATGGGTTAAGTTTTTTATTTAATATTCTTAATGACCAACTCCAATATTTCATTTTCCATTTTTATTGCTTGCGATTCAATCTCTTTTCCTTTATTCAAAATTTCATTAACATAAATCTTATCATCATAACTTCCTGCATTGATACGAACATTGAGATAAGCTCCGGAAACAGCAGTGCGCGCGCACAAAGCACCAACTCCAGCATCACTTGCAGAGTTTGGATTTCCATCAACTGCCATTGCTTTAATCACTTCCATGCTTTGCAATGAAATTTCCATCACTTTAAAGGGAATTTCGATGGCGTATTTTGTAGCGTCTTGAATTGCTTGTTTACGTTGCGATTTTTCTTCTTCAGTGGATTTAGGAAGTTTAAATGCCTCCATTATTTTATTAAAAGCATTGGTGTCCTCATCAACAAGATTAATCAAAGCATTTTTATACTGCTGTCCTTTTTCTGCCCACACACTAAATTTTTCCCATTGATCTTCCCAGCTTTTTTTTGAAGCACTCAGATTAGCAACCATTGTACCTAATGAAATTCCCAATGCACCGACATAAGCCGAAATTGAACCACCACCTGGTGCGGGTGAATCGCTTGCTGTTTCATCAGCAAAAGAATTTAGCTTAAGATTAATTAATGGTTTGGGTTTATCGGCATCCAATAAATATTCAATGATGCGTTTGCTTGCATTGAAAGGTGCAAGGTCATCCAATCCCATACTTTTAACAGCGATATGAATTAATTCTGCATCGCTAACACCTGAAGAAAGTTTTTGTTTCTTTAAAAAATATTTTCCAGCATCAAGCATTGCAGAAAGTGGAATTAATCCCACCAACTCAGAACCTGTTACACGCATTCCTCTCTCATAAGCACTCTTGTAACATTCTTCAAAAACAATATGCAATGGAGTTTCGCGAAAGCGAGTGATATTAATCGAAACTTGTGCAATTCCATATTCTTCAATATACCACCCGATTGCTTTTACACCTTTTAGCTTGCCAGGAATTCGCGCTTCAACACCTTTCTCATCCAAAACTTTTTTTCCATTTGCGTCAAGTTTTACTCTTCCTGCTTCACGAATATCAAACGCAATGGAGTTAGCACGCTTCACAGATTTTGAATTGAGATTAACATTGTAAGCAATTAAAAAATCACGTGCTCCAATTACTGTTGCTCCATGTTTTGCAGGAAATTCATCGGGACCAAAATCGGGTTTCCATTCTTTGAGTTTTATTTTTTTTGCAAAGCCTTTGTATTCACCGGCACGAATTACCGAAAGATTACTACGCTCTTTGTTTGTTTGTGCCTCTTCATAGAGATAAACGGGAATTTTTAATTCGTTGCCAACGCGCTCCGCTAATTTTCTGCTCCACTCAGCTGTTTCTTCCATTGAAATATTTGCAACAGGAATAAAAGGACAAACATCAGTTGCTCCCATGCGCGGATGTTCTCCTTTATGCTTAATCATATCAATAAGTTCAGCAGCTTTGGCAATTCCGCGAAAGGCAGCTTCGACAACCAATATTGGTTCACCCACAAATGTTACTACAGTGCGATTGGTTGCCTTGCCGGGATCAACATTTAAAAGCAGAACACCATCAACACTTTCAATCGAATCTGTAATTTGTTTGATAATATTTTCATCATTGCCTTCGCTGAAGTTAGGAACACATTCAATAAGTTGTTTCATGTTTGGAGTTTAAAGTTTAATACTTAAAGTTGTTGTTCGCTGAAATATTTTTCTAAAGATTTTCGCATGGATGAAGTTATGTTTTGCATTTCTTCTTTTGAAAAATCTTTTTTATAAATGCGTTTAAATGTCTCTATTCGCAAATCAATTTCTGAAATATCAGGAAACTTATTTTTTATTGAGGATGCAACGAGTGCTCTGCCATCGTCCATCATTTGTAAAGTGGTCTGAAATTTTTCGCTATCACTTAATTTGCGATACCATTCAACCTGATACCTGTGCATTTCTTCCGATGTGTCTCTACTTCTCATAACAAATTATAGGTTTTTAGATTGAGTTTTTTAATCCACCCGTTTACATATTCCAAATTAATTTCTGCTTCGTCTATCAGGTCGGTTATGTCGTTTTTTTGTATTTCACTTTCCAATTCTTGTATCCAGATAAGTTTAGAAAGCAATAAATCTTCTGCAGACACAACCCATGCTTCAAATGTAAAAACCCTTCTTCTAATTTTTCTTTCAAACTCTGTAGTACGATAAGTATCATTTTTCTTCACAACGAAATCCAACTTATAGCCCGTTTTATCACTGATGATGTTAAACATTCCTTTGCGTTTTACTTCCACAAGAATAGCTTCACGGTTTAAATAAAAATCGTGAGCGAATATTTCAAGAAAAGAATCTAAATCTTCCTCTTTTAGGTTTATTACAATATCAAAATCACGGGTAAATCTTGCAGTAACATAACTTCCAAATGCTACACTTCCTGAAATCATATACTCAATATTCCTTGCTTCAAGACCTTCACAAACTAATTGTAAAATTTCAACTGCGGGTTTAGGCACCATAATATTTATTTCTCGCTTTGATATAATCTGTAATTAAATACGCTACTAATTTACCTGTTTTTAAATCGGTCTTGATATGAGAGAGTACAGGTGCTGCTTCTGCAATATGCAGATAAGCAACTTTACATGTTGAAGCTACTGTATGAATATATTGACGTGCATGTAACGTACTTATTCCACTCGAAGTTTTTGCGCTGGATGGAATATTCTGAATGATGTCAATGTCAATTTCCAGACCTGTGTAATTATCATTGATAAAATTGATCGCATCTCTCAAAGCATCTTTTAAAGAAATTTCTTCGCGGATAAATATTTCTTCAAAAAATGTAAAGTGAATATTTTGTGGATGCGATTTCAATTCATGAATAACAGATGCTGCATTAAAAATTTCATGCAATGGAAGTACACTGTATTTATCCAGATATCCATTTGCAAACGCATAGGTGAAACCATTCCCGCTATGTCTTCCTTCCAAAGGACGAAGATCAGTGTGTGCATCACAATTAATGCAATTTATTTTTGATGTATTAATTTTTCCTGATTGCTGCAAACCAATTGCTGCTCCTTTAATATTTGGATAAGCATTGTTATGACCACCACCAATTATAATAGGTTCTTTCCCACATTTAATAATTGTTGAAATTATTGGTGTCACAAAATCATCAATAGCTGAAACTATTTCGCGCGCTTGCTTTAAATGTTCTTCATTATGAAAATCAAATTTTATTACCTGTTCCATTTCAGCACTGAAATCAACATGGCCAAGCACGAGCAATTCATCACCAATTAAAAAATCATTGCTTTGTGCATTTAACAAAGTATTCAATACAGGTTGCCATGCACTGTAAGCACCACCACGACCTTGATTGGCTCTTACTCCTATATCTTCCGGCAATCCAATTAATACATATCTGCAATTACTTTTTGATAATGCTTGTTCAAAATCAGTTGGAGTTCCCCAAGGCAAAGCCTGTACTCGTTCACCAAGTTTTATTTCGTGTTCGCGTTTGCGGGTTAAGCTTTGGATGTGTAATGGGTCGTAAATAATGAGTTTCATATTCGTCTCACCCTCCTGTCCCTCTCCAAATCCCGATAGCTATCGGGAGAGGGAAGTCGTCTTCCGGAATTAATTTTCCGAAGTTTAATTTTCATGTACAATTCTTCCATTGATAATTACTGTTTCAATTAAGTTGCTGCCGAAAGAGTAGGGGAGATAAGCAATAGAAGGAATTTCTTTTGTGATAAAAACATTTGCTTTCTTACCTTTATCAATACTGCCCAAATCATCCAGCACATCCATAGCATAAGCAGAGTTTAGCGTAGCTGCGTTTATTGCTTCTTCAGGAGTCATTTTGTATTTTATGCATGCAAGTGCAATCATCAAATTTATATTTCCGCTCGGGCTGCTTCCCGGATTATAATCACTTGCAATTGCTATTGGTAGTCCTGCATCAATCATTGCTCTTGCGGGAGGAAATGGCAAGCCAAGAAAAAATTGCGCGCCCGGTAAAATGGTTGGCATGGTTACAGAATTTTTCAAAACATTTATTTCTTCTTCTCCAACATATTCCAAATGATCAACACTAATTGCTCCACACTCAACACCAGCCTGAACACCTCCTGAACAACTTAATTGATTTGCATGAACTTTTGGTTTTAATCCGTGTTGCAATCCTGCTTTTAAAATTCTAACTGTTTCTTCCTGTGTAAAATAATTTCGTTCGCAAAACACATCACAATAATCAGCGAGTTTTTCATCTGCTATCCGCGGTATCATTTCTTCTACAATCAAGTCTATATACTTATGTCTTGATACTTGATACTCTTTTGGAATAGCGTGTGCTCCCAGAAATGTTGCTTTTATTGTAAGTGGTGAATGTGACTTTAGTTTTTGAATCACACGTAACATTTTTAATTCATCTTCCACACTTAATCCATAACCACTTTTTATTTCTACAGCACCGGTACCTTGTTGCATAATTTCATTTAAGCGTTCCAATGCATTTGCAAAAAGTTCTTCTTCAGAAGTGTTATGTAACCGTTGTGAAGAATTTAAAATTCCACCACCACGTTTGGCGATGTCTTCATAGCTCAATCCTCTTATTCGATCAACAAACTCTCCTTCCCGTGAACCAGCATACACAAGATGTGTGTGTGAATCACACCAGCAGGGAAAAACCATTTTGCCCGTTGCATCAATTACTTTATCTGTGTTTTCATTTTGCAAATCATTCATCTTACCATAATCAAAAATTTTCCCGTTCGCAATTCTCAAAAAAGCATTTTCAATCATTGGCAATACCGACATCTCATTTCCTTTAACTATTGATGAGCGATTGACTTGCACTAACTGCTTAATATTTTTTATCAGTAAAATCATTTTCTGTTTACGTTTTAAATATTCCAAATCCTAAAGATTTGGAATATTTGAATATTTGGAGTTGAACAAGCAATTTAACAATTCAGCAATAAAGCAATTCAACAACTGTTAATAACTCCACTTGTAGCGCAAAACTAAAGCATTCTAAACTTTTAATTTTAGGGCGTGGATTACACTGAAATAATTTATGAATTAAAACCGCGTGAGGAATTTGCCGAAATCCTCATTGCGCATTTATCGGCAATTGGTTTTGAAATGTTTGAAGAAACAGAAACCGGTTTAAAGGCATATATCCCTTCAAATAATTTTATTGATGATGTAGAAACAGATTTGATTCCTACGTATATCGAAGGTTGCGAAATAAGCTTTAAGAAAAATTTTATTCAGCATCAGAATTGGAATGCCGTATGGGAAAGTAATTTTGAACCTGAAGTGATTGCAGGTAAAATTTATGTACGTGCTGATTTTCATGAACCGCAAAAACAATATCCGTATGAAATAATTATTCAACCGAAAATGGCGTTTGGTACCGGTCATCATCCTACAACTGCGTTGGTGATGGAACAGATGTTAAGTTTGGATTTTAATAATAAATCTGTTTTGGATATGGGTTGTGGCACAGGAATTTTAGCTGTGCTTGCCGAAAAGCTTGGAGCTTCCTCCATTCTTGCGATTGATAATGATGAGAATGCAGTAATTAATACAAAGGAAAATATTATCAAAAATAATTGCAAGTATATTAATGTTAAACAAGGTGATGCAAACACCCCCGGTTCTCAAAAATTTGATGTGGTAATTGCCAATATAAACCGGAATATTATTTTAAACGATTTGACGTTGTATGTTCAGGGTCTTAATCCTGAAGGAGATTTATTGTTGAGTGGATTTTATGAAAAAGATTTGCAGATGATTAAAGATGCTGCGAGTGAAAATAATTTATTGTTTCAAAAACGATTAGTAAAAAATGAATGGTGCTGTGCATATTTTAAAAAGTAAAATAATGTTGAAGATAAAAATACGTTTCGCCTCACCCTCTTATCTCTCTCCAAAGAAGAGGGAAACCGTCTCCGATATTAATTCGATTTTGAATTTTAGCAAAAAATTGTCCGCGTCTGTTCCCCTCTCCTTTGGTGAGGGGTTAGGGGTGAGGCGAATAATGCGAATTTGCTGCATGCTATTTTTCATTTGTTCAACCAATTCATCATTTTCCCAAATTCCAAAAGCCTTTAGTACCGAACCAACATCATTTATAAAAGAAATGAAATCTTTTTTGGAACTAACGAACAAAAAAGAAACAGAAGTTTTAATTGAAAAATTTGAACCTGTATGGCAAACAAAATTTTCCACTGAGGAACAAGGTGTTATTATCAATACGAGTAATAACATGTTGAAAAAACGGTTGAAGGCGTTTCCCGATTTTTCAAATTATCTCAATGCTCTGATGGGGTTTGCTGAATCAGGACAAGGCAAACCAACGTTTGATAAATGGCACAGCAGTATTGATAAAATGCTTACCGGAACTTCGCGCAGATTCAGCGACTATCTTGAAATATGTTCTGATTTGTTTTTATCAAATATCCTGTATCAATCAGGTTCTACCACATGGATTGCAAGTAATAATAATTACACTTTTGAATTTGACAGCATGCCGCGGATAAGTTTTTCAAATATTGATTTGACTTGTCGTTCAAAAGGTGATAGTTCAGTAATCAATGGTGTGAAAGGTGTATTTTATCCCTTGCTTAAAAAATTTATTGGTCAGGGAGGAAAAATTTACTGGACTCGCGCAGGACTTGCTCCAACTGAAACCTATGCTGAATTAAAAACCACAGAAATTGATTTGACAGGTTCTGATTTTGTTTCTGACTCTGTTACTTTTTACAATAAAAAATATTTTAAAGATGCATTGCATGGAAAACTCACTGAAAAAATTATTGCCAATGCAACACCTGAAACTGCAACATATCCCCGCTTTGATTCTTATAATTTAAATCTGAGCATCAGAGAATTAATTAAAGATGCAGATTATCATGGTGGATTTTCTATGCATGGCAATAAGATGATTGGTTCCGGTACTAAAGAAGAGCGTGCAACACTTACATTTAAAAGAAATAAAAAACCATTCCTCATTGCAGCCTCGCGCGGTTTTATTGTTCGTACTGAACGGATCAGCTCTGATAATGCTGAAGTAACAATTTATTCTGACAGTGATTCAATCACCAATCCAAGTGTTCAGTTCAAATATGTTAACAAGGAAAGAATGCTCACTTTAACGCGTAACAAGGAAGCGGGACTCACTTCACCGTTCTTTAATACGTTTCATCAAATGGATATATATGTGGATGCCATTTACTGGAAGGTGGATGATCCTGTGATGGATCTGAAAATGACAACCGGAGCCGGAGAAAGTAAAATGACTTTGGAATCAAGTAAATTATTTACTGATGAAAGATTTAGAAAAATACAGGGAATGTCGGATGTGAGTCCATTATTTACATTGAAACAATATGCAGAAAAAAACAGCCGCAATATTTTTACTCCTGATCTTGCAAAATATTTACATGTGAATGAACAACAGGCACGTTCGCTACTCATCTTTTTATCCAACCGAGGTTTTGTTAATTATGATCCTGATGAAGATGTTGCAACATTGAATGATAAACTTTATTATTATTTATCTGCATACAGCAACAAAACGGATTATGATATGTTGGAGATGACATCTGTCATTGATGCAAAGCCAAATGCAAAACTCAATTTGTTAAACTTCGATTTGGATATGCAGGGTGTTTCGCGAATAGTGTTGAGTGACTCGCAAAATGTTTTTGTTGTACCCGCTGATCAGCAGATAAGACTGAAAAAGAACCGTGATTTTGAATTCAACGGAAGAGTGCATGCGGGCAGAACTGATTTTTTTGGAAAAAAATTTACATTCAATTACAAGGACTTCAAATTTGATTTAGAGAATGTTGATTCCATCAGGTTAAAAGTTTTGTCAGATGAGTTGGATGAGAATGGTAATCAAAAATTAATTCCATTAAAGAGCACTTTACAAAATGTAACAGGCACACTATATATTGATAGTGCTGATAATAAATCGAGCAGAAAGAATTATCCGCGTTATCCAATTTTTGTAAGCGAAAAGGAATCTTATGTTTATTATGATGCTCCATCTATTTATGATGGTGTTTATAAACGTGATAATTTTTATTTTAAAATGGAGCCTTTCACCATTGACAGCCTTGACAATTTTATGCCAGGAGGATTGCAGTTTGACGGACAACTGATTTCCGCGGGAATTTTTCCGGATATTAAAGAAAAAATTGTTATTCGACCGGATTATTCTTTCGGCTTTGTAAAGGAAACTCCACCTGATGGATACAGTGCCTATGGTGGTAAAGGAAAATATTTCAACCATCTTGATTTAAGTTATAGCGGTTTGCTTGGTGATGGCAGAATTGAATATTTAAGTTCCACAACACAATCTAGAAGTATTGTGTTTTTTCCCGACTCAACATTGGCAGATTCTGCAACATTTGATTTAAGAAACGAAACAGTTGCAGGAGTAGCTTTTCCGCAAGCTGCAGGCAAGAAGGTATACATTCATTGGCAACCTAAGAAGGATTATATGATGGTGATGAAGAAGGAAAATGATCTCACTGTGTATGACAATAAACTTTCACTTAATGGAAATCTAAAACTTGCCGCAAAAGGATTAGGAGGAAATGGTAATGCATTTTATTCTGAATCACATTTGGTATCTAATGATTTTTATTTTAAACCTCAGATTTACGGAGCAGATACTTCTGATTTCAGCTTGAATTCGGATGATGTGAATGTGCTGGCTATTGCCACGAAAAATGTGAAATCAAAAATTGATCTTGAAAAACATTATGGTGAATTTATTTCTAACGGCAAAGGTTCGTACGTAAGTTTTCCAATTAACCAATACATCTGTTTCATAGCACAGTTCAAATGGTTCATTGATAACCGTGAGGTGGAATTTGGTGATGAACAAAATACAAAGCTTAACATAAACGGTTCTGATTTTGTGAGCGTAAATCCAATGCAGGATTCGTTAAGGTGGAATGCAGGATTAGCGCGTTACAGCTTGTATGATTATTTAATCAAAGCAAAAAAAGTAAAAGAAATTTTGGTGGCTGATGCAAGCATTCAACCAAACGATACTGCAACAATTATCATTGAGAAAAGAGCTGTGATGCGTCCTCTAATGGATGCTACTATTATTGCAAACACAAGCACACGATATCATACAATTAAAGATGCTAACATCACAATTGAAGGTAGAAAAAGTTACAGCGGTACAGGAAAATATTCTTATACGGATCCAACAAAAGTTAAACATTTGATTCAGCTGGATAGAATTGGAATTGATACTTCATTGCAAACGTATGCAACGGGTGTAATTCCTGATTCAGCAAACTTTCAGTTGAGCACAAATATTTTATATAAAGGAAAAGTAAATATTGTAGCATCCAACCCTCTTCTCAATTTCGATGGTTTTGCAAGAGTAAATCATAATTGCAATGAGAAATTGGCGGTAAGCTGGTTTGGTTTTGCAGGTGACATTGATCCTGCTGGAGTAAACATTCCTGTGAAGGAACCACGCAACGAGAATCATGAAAAATTATTTGCAGGTATTATTTTAAATAGCGACAGCAGTGGTTTCTATTCTGCGTTTCTATCACCAAAACAAAAAGCTACAAATCCTGAAATAATTTCTACAGAGGGCTTTTTAAGCTATGATCCTAAAACACGTGAATATAAAGTGGGTTCAAAAGAAAAATTAATAAATGCTGATGAACCGGGTAACCTTATTGTATTAAATGATGCAAAATGTATAGTGAATGCAGAAGGTACTGTAGATCTCGCATCCAACTTTGGGCAGCTTAAAATAACAACTGTGGGCGCAGTTTCGAATAATCTTAATAATGATTCAACAAGTTTTGATTTACTGATGGGTCTTGATTTTATGTTTAACGAAGATGCACTGAAGGCGATGGTTGAATTGATTACAGGCAATCCAACATTGCAGGCATCTAATGATGCACGACCGGTTTGGAACAGAGGCATGAAACAAATTTTAGGAACAGAGAAAGCAAATAAATTAGTTTCTGAATTTAATTTGTATGGCGCACCTAAAAAAATTCCGCAGGAATTAGTACAAACAATTTTCCTTACTGATTTAAAATTATATTGGGACAGAATAGCGCAGGCTTACCGTTCAAAAGGAACCATTGGAGTTGGCTTTATCGGAAAGAATGCAATCAGCAGGCAAATGAAAGGGTATGTTGAAATATTACGAAGAAAAGGCAATGATGCAATCAGTATTTATCTGGAAGCCGATGCCGCATCATGGTGGTATTTCAATTATAACCGGGGCATTCTTCAGGCAATATCATCTGACGTAAAATTCAATGATGCCATACAGGGAATGAAACCGGATAAAAGAGTTGCAAGTACGAAAGATAATAAGCCACCTTATGAATATATGTTGAGCACCGATAGGAAAAAAGCGGAATTTGTTAAAAGGATGAGTGGACTTTAATGAGCTTAAAAATTATTAGGGAACAATTGAAAATAGGGGTGATAGTTATATCAGTTAGCAAATATTTTAGATAATACATCCGCAGAATAACTCTGCGGATGTATTGTGTCCTAAAAAATCAGGACGTACGTTTTTTTGAAGTTGATTTTTTTAAAGATGTTTTTTTGGTAGCTGTTTTTCTAGATGATTTTTTTGCACTGGAATTTTTGGAAGCAGTTTTTTTGGAAGACGTTTTTTTCTTTGGCACTTTAGCTCCTGCTGATCGTGCTTCACTCAAACCGATTGCAATAGCTTGCTTCCGGCTTTTTACTTTTCCGCCTTTACCACCTCTGCCTGATTTAAGATCACCATGCTTATACTCATGCATTACTTTTTCAACTTTATCCTGTGATTTTTTTCCATATTTTGCCATAACGTTTTGTTTTTTTTATACATGATGGTAACTAAAAGTGTATGCCATTTGAAGAGAGTCGGCAGTTGGCAATCGGCAGTCAGCAGTTGCTCGCTTTAATCAAAAAAAAATTCCAAATCTTTTTTGATCTGGAGTTTTTTTTATTTACTGCGTACTGCCGACTTCGTACTGCTGATTGCCAACTGCTAACTTAATTCAATGTTCTACTTCCTGTTTCTTATAATCATCCATTAATTTTTTTTGCATCTCACCAGGCACTGGCGCATATTCAGCAAATTTTACATTTACTCTTCCTCTGCCTTGAGTGATGCTGCGTAAAGAGGTGTTGTATTTATCCAGTTCAGCCAATGGGGTTTTTGCTTTTATAACCTGATAACCATTTTTACTTTCCATTCCTAATATCATGCTTCTGCGGGTTTGCAATTCACTCATCACATCTCCCATCATACTTTCCGGTGCTATTGTTTCTACTTCATAGATTGGTTCGAGTAGTTGTGGTTCGGCCTGATGAAATGCTTCTTTGAAAGCCATCATACCGGCAATTTTAAAAGAAAGATCATTGCTGTCAACCGGGTGCATCTTTCCATCATAAACGCTCACACGCACATCACGCACATACGATCCAGTTAAGGGTCCTTCATTCATTTTTTCCATCACACCTTTAATAATGGAAGGGATAAAACGTGTATCAATAACACCACCTGTAATGCAATTATTAAATACAAGCTTACCTCCCCATTTTAAATCCATTACTTCGGTATCGCGTACGGGGTAGTCTTTTAATTGTGGCATGCCTTCAAAGTAAGGTTCGATTTTCATATACACCTCACCAAACTGACCTGCACCACCTGATTGTTTTTTATGACGATAAGATGCAAGCGCTGGTTTCTGAATAGTTTCACGATACGGTATGCTCGGACGGATATATTCAATATCGAGTTTATATACATGCTGCAATCTCCATTTGGTTACTGCAAGGTGAAGTTCTCCCTGACCATGTATCAGCAATTGTTTTAATTCACTGCTGTATTCAATCACCAAAGTAGGATCCTGGGCATGAATTTCAGTTAATACTTCCCCAATTTTTTCATCATCAGCTTTGTTTTTTGCAATAATTGCCGTGCGCACTTTTGGGTCAGGAAAGTGGATAGGATCAATATTTCCTTTTGCACCTTTACCATTTAGTGTATGATTGGTTGCCGTATTTTTTAATTTCAATGTAGATCCGATATCACCGGCTTTTAAACGATCAATGGAATTGCGGTTTTTTCCATCCATGATAAAAAGCTGACCGATACGTTCAGTAGTATTGGTTTTATCATTCGTAAGCTCCATTCCAACTGACACTTCACCGCTCATTACTTTAAAAAAGCTGAGTTTGCCAAGATGTGGTTCAATAAGTGTTTTAAAAACAAAAAGCTGTGTCGGGCGTGATGGATCACATTTTACTTCTGTACCATCTTCCATCATTTCTGCCGGAGCATCCACTGCCGAAGGTGCAACATTATCAATAAATCCCATCAGCCTTCCGCTGCCCATATCTTTTTTACCGGATAAACAAAACACAGGAAACACCTGGTGCTTCATCATTCCAATCTTTATTCCTTCACGCAATTCATCTTCATCAAGGTTGCCTTTTTGAAAATATAGCTCCATCAGCTTCTCATCATTTTCAGCAGCTTTTTCCACTAATTCATTGTGCAGTTTCTCTGCAAGCTCTTTTTCTGCCGGAGGTATAGACAGCTTTTCGGGCTTGCCACCAGTAGCGGGAAATTTATACATGGTCATCTTCAACAAATCAATAATGCTGTTAAAACCTGCACCCGT
Organism: Bacteroidota bacterium; assembly: GCA_031366005.1. Taxonomy (GTDB): domain Bacteria; phylum Bacteroidota; class Bacteroidia; order AKYH767-A; family OLB10; genus JANLUX01. Next base: position 21,576 of record JANLZB010000076.1, read on the forward strand.
ACTCACCGGATATTGCATCACTGTAACTGCGTTTCCGAAAAATCTTTTTGCATCTTCCAGTGTTTCATTAAAATTAGCCATTTCATGGTCGAGCTGGTTAATGGCAATGATGGTTGGTTTATTGTATTTATCAATATAACTCCAAAGTAATTCAGTGCCTACTTCAATTCCATGCTGGGCATGTAAAAGCATTACAGCAGTATCGCTAACACGAATGGAGGAAATTACTTCACCGATAAAATCATCAAGACCGGGTGTATCAATAATATTAATTTTATAATCTTTCCACTCAGTGTGTAGCGTAGTTGCGTAAATGGAGTTGCCACGCTCGTGTTCAATTTCATGAAAATCAGAAACGGTGTTTTTATCTTCCACCGTTCCTCTGCGGTTAATTAAACCGGCTTCAAACATCATGGTTTCGGCAAGAGTAGTCTTGCCGCTTTTCGCAGAGCCAATCAACGCCACGTTTTTAATGTGTTTCTCATCGTAAGTTTTCATAACATTAAGTTTAAGTTTAAGTTTAAAGTTTTTGGTTTAACATTAGGATTTAATATTTGGTAGTTATTGTTGCATTTGTCAAAATAACTTTGAACTTTAACCATTCAACATTATACCAGTTTGTTTTCCCTGTTTAAAAATACATTTTTTTTAGATCCTTTATTTTTTTTATGAAAACTGAATGATAAAATGATAAAATTAGCAACATCCTCGTTGGAATGAAACCATATTGGAAGTATATTTGCTTTTGAATAAACCAAAAAAAAGAAAATCATATGAAAAAATTATTAATCGTATTTGCATTTGCAGGAATTGCAACAGCAAGTAATGCACAGGCTACCAAAGCAAAGCCTAAAGCTCAACAGTCAGCAAAAGAAGTTGTGAAGCCACAAGCTGAAACACAGGAATATGTTACCCGTTTAGATGGTAAACTGGTGGTAGTAAAAGGAGATATCAGTGCACCGATGCAGATGGAAGTGATGAAATTTGATAATGGTAACTACATTACTCCGGATGGTGTATTTGTTTATAACAACAGCAGCGAAAAAGTGATGCTGGAGGAAGGACAAAGAGTGGATATGAAAGGTAATCTTATCGGAAGAGTAAAAACTGAAGATAAGCCAGTTCATGATCAGCCAATGCAAGCTGTTCCGGCAGATGTAAAGTAATTAATAAGACAATTAAATTTTAAAGCGGCTTCAGTTTAAATTGAAAGCCGCTTTTTGTTTTACTAAAGTTTGTTTTCTTTGCAGCCCATTAAATGGGGCATTAGCTCAGCTGGCTAGAGCGCTTGCATGGCATGCAAGAGGTCATCGGTTCGACTCCGATATGCTCCACAAAATTTTGTTTTAGAAACAAGAAAATAATTCTTTCTCATTTTCTCTTTTGTTTTTCTTTTATTGTCTTTCTTCAATTAAACAAATTCCAATTCAAATTAGGTTCCATATACTTTTATTCTGCAACTGAAACGATTACACTTTTAAATTTGCAAACGATATGGAACTCAGCAAAACCCGGCTCGACAAATGGCTTTATGCAGTGCGCATTTATAAAACACGTAGCATGGCAGCCGAGGCATGTGATAAAAATTCTGTGCAGGTAAATGGGTTGGATGCCAAACCTGCACGCAATGTAAAAACCAGTGATCATATAATAATACACATGGGTCCTTATAAAAAACATGTGAAGGTGTTGCAGCTCTCAGAAAAAAGAATGGGAGCGCCCATGGTAGTTAATTATTATACTGACATTACTCCGGCTGATGAGCAGGAAAAACTAAAAGCATACAAAGCTGCAATGGCAAGCTACGGAGTGCGCGGTGCCGGACGGCCCACCAAGAAAGATCGCAGAGACCTGGATGAGTTTTATGACTGGCGGGAAGAGGCAGAGTAGCAGCAGTAAGCAGTGACAGAATGCAGTTTTAATTGCCTGCCTACTGTCACTGCTTACTGCTGCTACTTTTTCATCTATTTTTGCCATCCTTTACAAAACATGCTCGCACTTTTATCCAAAGAAATCAACAGCTTTTTAAATTCGCTGATAGGATACATTGTAATAATTGTTTTTTTAGTCACCATAGGTTTGTTCTTATGGGTATTTCCCGGTGGAGAAATGAATATACTGGATAGCGGTTATGCTACCATTGAACCTTTGTTTGCGATTACCCCTTGGGTTTATCTTTTTTTAATTCCTGCTGTTACAATGCGTTTGTTTTCAGAAGAAAAAAAAACAGGCACCATTGAACTATTACTTACTAAACCACTCACCGAACTTCAGGTAGTTATTGCAAAATATCTAAGCGGGGTAATACTTGTACTCATTTCATTAATACCCACGCTCATTTATTATTTCACCGTTTATCGCTACAGTATTCCATTGGGGAATGTAGATAGTGGCGGAACCTGGGGAAGTTACATTGGTTTGCTTTTGCTGGGAGCGGTGTTTGTTTCCATCGGATTGTTTGGTTCAGCATTGGCAGATAACCAGGTGGTGGCATTTATCATTGCGTTGTTATTGTGCATTGTTTGTTTCAGAGGTTTTGAAACATTGGCTGCTATCTCACCGCAAGGATGGTTAAATAATTTATTTGCAAACCTAAGCATTAATGCGCATTATATCAGCATGAGCAGAGGTGTGATAGATACGCGCGATGTGATTTATTTCTTAAGTGTTATTTTGCTTTTCCTGATGCTTACAAAGATTAAATTAGAGAGCAGAAAATGGTGAAAGAAAGGTTGAGTTATGAATTTTGAGTTATGAATTAATTGATGAGAAATCAGAAAACACAAAACATCATTCAGCTTACGCTGGTTATAGGCATTATTATTCTTGCAAATGTGGTTTCTTCATTCGTGTTCAAACGTATTGACCTCACTGCTGATAAACGTTTTACACTTTCACAATCCAGCAAAAATTTAGTAGGTAATTTAAAAGACATTGTATATGTTAAAGTTTATCTCGAAGGAGATTTTCCTGCCGGGTTTACAAAGCTGCGCAATGCCACTCAGGAATTGTTGGACGAAATGCGTACTTATGCAAAAGGGAATTTAGAATATGAGTTTATTGATCCTTCGGCAAATCCTGATCCGAAGGAAAGAAATAAACTTTATCGCCAGCTTGCAGAGAAAGGATTGCAACCCACCAATCTGGAAGAGAATAATAAAGAAGGTTCCACTCAGAAAATAATTTTTCCCGGAGCTCTTGTCAGCTTCAGCAATCAGGAAATACCAGTGCAATTGTTAAAGGATCAATTGGGAACTCCTGCTGCTCAAATGCTGAATAACTCTATCCAGAACTTAGAGTATGAAATAACAAGCGCCATTCATAAAGTAACCAATCCTTATAAACCCGGTGTTGCTTTTTTAGAAGGTCATGGTGAATTATCAGCTCATGATGTAGAAGATCTTAGTAATACCCTGCAAAGTTCTTATGAGGTAAAGCGTGTGAGTATTGATGGCAAGTTAAATAGTCTTGATGAATTTCGCGCTGTAATTATTGCAAAGCCTGATACCGCATTTAACGAAAAGGATAAGTTCATTATTGATCAGTATATAATGCGTGGTGGCAAAGTAATCTGGATGATTGACCAGATGCAGGTAATGATGGACAGTTTATCTACACGGGGCGAAACAATGGCATTGGCGCGAAGCCTTAATTTGGAAGATATGCTTTTCCGTTACGGTGTGCGCATCAATTATGATTTGCTGCTTGATCTGCAAAGTGCACCAATACCGGTAGTGACAGGTTACATCGGCAATCAACCCCGGCAACAGTTGCGTCCGTGGTTTTATTTTCCGGTGCTCACACCTTCTTCGCATCATGTTATTGTAAACAATCTTAATTCCATTCGTTCGCAGTTTATAAGCAGCATGGATACCATCACTACTTCAGGAGTAAATAAAACGGTACTGTTGAATACATCACGTTATACGCGGATACTCACAGCACCTGTGCGTGTGAGCTTAGGTATTATGCAGTTAAAACCCGATCCTAAACAATTTAACCAGCATGATATTCCGGTGGCTGTTTTACTCGAAGGCAATTTTGAATCTTTATATAAAAACCGTGTTCCCCCGGCAATTGCACAGGACTCAACTATTGCGTTTAAGGAACAATCAGCCAAGCCAACAAAAATGGTGGTGGTATCTGATGGAGATATACTGCGGAATGATTACAACCGTGGCCATGCACTTGCTTTAGGATATGATAAATATTCGGGAAGTACATTTGGCAACAAAGATTTCATGCAGAACATAGTTGACTATATATGTGATGATTCAGGAATAATGACAGTGCGGAGCAAAGAGTTCAAGTTGCGTATGCTTGATCCTGCTGTGGTTGAATCACAATACACCACTTTACAACTTGTCAATTGCTTGGTGCCTGTTGCTGTTGTTATGCTTTTCGGAATTTTTAAATTTTACCGGAGAAAAAGAAAATACACCCGTGCATAATTGAATAGTAATATTATTGATGACGATAATCAAACAGTGATTACATTTATTTACATTTAATTTGCGCTCCCTTAAAACTACTCATGAAAAACAACCGAATAATTTTAATACTTTTTATTCTGCTTGCTGCTGTTGCAGGATATTTTTTCTATACTAAGAAGTCAGGAACTATTAAAAAAGAGTTAAGCGATTTTGCTGTAGCTGATACTGCATCTATCAACAAAATTTTTATGGCTGATAGAGAAGGAAACACCGTTACGCTAATTCGCCAAAATTCAGGTATGTGGAGGGTTAATAATAAGTACAATGCAAAACCTGAAGGGATCAATACCTTATTATATACGATTAAAGCTCTTGAAGTACGAAGCCCTGTTGGTCATAACCTCTATAACAACACGATGAAGTTGCTTTCATCCAAGTCAACCAAAATTGAGATTTATCAAAAAGGTAATCTTGTTAAAACGTATTATGTCGGTCATCCAACGATGGACAACCTGGGCACTTTCATGTACCTGGAAGGATCAAGTGTTCCTTTTATAATGCACATCCCCGGGTTTAACGGTTTTCTATCCTCCCGTTATTATGCCATTGAGCAGGAATGGCGCGACAAAGGTTTATTGCATTGCGATCCACAGCAGATCACCCATGTATTATTTAAAAATTTATTTGTCCCTGATTCCTCGCTCGAAATAACAAAAATTAAAGCCGGAGAATATACTGTTGGAAACGGTAAACGGCAGCTGGCTTTATATGACAGATTAAAGCTCAATGCCTATATAAGTGCGTGTTCAAATGTGTATTACAATAAAATTGATAATGAAATGTCTGCAGAAAGACGTGATTCAATCCTGAAAGCAGGACCGTTTATGACGTTACTTATAGATACAGTTAAAGAAGCTTTGAGCGCACGGCTATTCCGTAAACCGGTTACTGCCTCTACACGTTCGCAATACGATGAAGCAACAGGTAAAATATGGGATTATGATCTTGATCGTTTCTATCTTTTACAGGCTGGAGATACCACCTGGTACACCTGCCAGTATTTCCAATATGATAAATTGTTGAAAACTCCTAACTATTTTTTGCCCGTTACAGCTGCTAAATAACAAACACCACAATTCAATAATTTATATTTGTCGGGTTGTCTCAGGGCAATTCATAACTCATAACTCATAATTCATAACTCATAACTATAATGGCAACTGCTATCGCTGAAAAAACCAAGCCCATGAAATTCGTTGTGTCCTCCACTGCGCTCTTAAAACAACTGCAGAGCATAAGCGGAGCTTTAAACAGCAACTCACCGCTTCCCATTCTCGAAAATTTTCTCTTTGAACTAAAGCCCGGAGAGTTAAAAGCTTCTGCCAGTGACCTGGAAACCACAATGAGCACCATCATACCGGTGGAGAATAAAGAAGAAGGTAAAATTGCAGTGCCTGCCAAAACATTGCTTGAAACATTAAAGACTTTCAGTGAACAGCCGCTTACTTTTAAAATAAATGAGCTTAACCTGCAGATGGAAATCAGCTCTGACTCTGGTAAGTTTAAACTCACCTGCTTAAAGGGCGAGGAGTTTCCAAAGATTCCGGTTATTGATAAACCAAACACCATTGAGATGGCAAGTGAGGTGCTGATGGAAGCCATCAACAAAACCATTTTTGCAACGGGTAATGATGAGCTTCGCCCGGTGATGACGGGAGTATTTTGTCAGATAGGGAAGGAGGGAGCCACTTTTGTTGCTACGGATGCACATAGGTTAGTGCGTTATCGCAGAAGCGATATGCGTGCAACCAAAGAAACTTCTTTTATCATGCCTAAAAAACCATTGAGCTTGCTGAAAGCAAATTTAGCAGGAGCCAATGCACCCGTTAAGATTGATTATAATGAAGCAAACGCCTTTTTCACCTTTGATAATTTCAGTCTTATCTGTCGTTTGATTGATGGACGCTATCCTAATTATGAAGCGGTGATTCCATTGGATAATCCGAACAAACTTACAATAGACCGCAATGCATTTTTAAATGCGATAAGAAGGGTTTCTATATTTTCAAACAAAACCACGCATCAAGTAAAATTTAAAATTGCCGGAAGTCAGGTGGATATTTCAGCTGAGGACATTGATTTTGGTAATGATGCCAACGAACGCCTTGCATGCAGCTATGATGGCAAAGACCTGGAGATTGCTTTTAATGCACGTTTTATTATGGACATGCTGAGCAACTTAACAAGCAGTGATGTGCAATTAGAAATGAGCTTGCCGAACCGTGCAGGTTTGCTTTCGCCTCCAAAAGACCAGTCAGATGCTTCAGAAGATTTGCTGATGCTGGTGATGCCGGTGATGCTGGGATAAGCGGACAAGGTTTCTATCATTCTTTATCTTTCTGTTTTTGGTTTGAAGACAATTGTGTTGCTTCGATAGAAAAGGAATATCCTAATACAGAGAAAAACTTACAGCACTTTCCGGTTTTATTACTTGACATACCAGTTGAGTTACTTCACATCTTTATTCTACTGCCTTACACTGTGAAAAACTTACATATTATAAATATCAGTTTACGATACTCCGTGGAATTTTCATCCTAAAGAAATGATAAGAACAAGTGCCCAATCTAATCTGATTTTTACAAAATAATTGTACTATTGCATTTCAACATTAATACCTCTTAACATGAAAAAACTTATACTAATTGTTTCACTAACTCTTTTCAGTACACTCATCAAAGCGCAGTATGCTGATTCAAATTTTTGCGCTTCATCAGCTGTTTTATGGAATGAAGATTTTGGGAATGGTTTTCCGGCAAGCTGGGTAACTGATGACTCTTCCGGTTATTGCCCCTGGAAATTTTCTTTTGCAGGATCATATGGTTATTACAATGGTGTGTTTCCTAACGGAGGTGATACCATCCACTCGCACACTCCCGCTAACGGATTTTTGATTTGTGATGCTGATTCGGCTAATTATTATCACAACGGAGCGGGAAATTATGATACCATAAAAAGTTATTTCATTACCAATGCAATCCAGCTCAACGGCAATCACGATTTATTTCTTGAATTGTCTTCTTACTATGCAATGCATTATTATAAAAAATTCCGTGGTGATGAGTTTTCTGTTTCAATCAGTAGCGATAGTATAAGCTGGACAGAGATTAATATTCCCTATCTCTATCAATTGCCTTTGCTCAATGCGCGTTATGTCTCTTATGATATTTCACCTTATGTACAACTAAGTGATTCTATCTATCTCCGTTTTGGTTTAAATGATACCACCAATGCATGGATGCTGGATGATATCAGGATAGTGTTAAAAGAGAATTATGATGTGGCAATTATTGAACCCAGAATTTTTAACACCACACCTACTTTTTATGGCGATAGTCTCACTTATTATAATTATACGTTCCAGTCAATAGATACTGCCATAGGTGCAAGTGCGCGAATTTATAACCGTGGCTTGCAACCGGTTTATTATCATTTTAATTTAAACAGTACGGTTTATCAGCCATGGAGCGGAACTTACAACCAGTTTTTTACTGGTGCTCAACAATCTGATTCATTAAAGCCCGGTGATACTTCTGCTGTGCTTAAATATTCTTTTACACCATTTATGGCTTCTTCGCTCGATTACCAGGTAAATATGCGTGTGATGCATAATGATAGTGTACAGGAATTTTGTTTGCAAAACAATGCAGACACGGTGCGCTATTCTTTAACTGATTATGATTACGATCGATACAAGCAAAAATATGCAGCGCAATACTTCAGCAACCGTATCCACGGTATTAATAACACCATTGAAATCGGTAATTTATATGCGAGTCCGCAATCACAATTTATGACTTGTGTGCATATTGCTGTGGGTCCTAATACCACTCCCGGAACGTTGGTTACAGCCAATGCTTATGAAGCTGATTCACTCGGCAATTTTACTTTGCTGCAATCAGGCAGCTGGTATATTCAGAACCAGGAAATATCTACTCCCGGTAATTTGCAATTGGTACACATACCTCTTTTTATTTATTTAAACCCGCTGAAAAATTATCTGGTAACCGTTAACAATGCGCTAAGTCCTAATGATACGATTGAGCTGATGGCGCTTGAACCTACGCAGGATTCAGCCAGTTTTATCCTTGACTCTGCCGGAGTATGGCGAGTGCTTGATGTAGTTCCTTACATTGGATTGAATTGGTTTCCCCATCATTCCATAGAAGAGCATAATCCCCTTTCGCAGGTAGCTTGTTACCCTAATCCGGCAACTGACAGAATAACGGTTTCATCTGTTTACAGTGTGCTGGAAAAAATAATTGTTACTGATATCACTGGTAAGGAAGTAATGACTGTAGCATGCCAACATACTCACCAGAATTTGGATTTGAACAGACTGGCACCAGGGGTTTATTTAATGCGCTGTTTTACCAATGCAGGTGTTGATACGGTTAAACTGATCAAACAATAACATACTCTGTTTGTTGTAAGTCACGGATTAAATATATTTTTCTGTGATAGGAAGTAACTGTTAAACGAGAGAAACTTTTATTCAATAATCTTTATTGAGGGATAACAGGTTCATTTTGCTTTCCCGCAGCACTATCGTATTTTTACACTTTCAATTTCAGATATGAGCGAATCAATTATTAATGATCAGCAGGAACGCGAGGAAGCTTTCAATGAAAGTATTGCAAAGGGCAAAACCATTGAACCGAAAGACTGGATGCCGGAGAAATACCGCAAGCAATTATTGCGGATGATGAGTCAGCATGCGCACAGCGAAGTGGTGGGTATGTTACCCGAAGGAAACTGGATTACACGCGCTCCCAGTCTTGCACGTAAAATTGCATTGATTGCAAAGGTGCAGGATGAGGCAGGGCATGGTTTATACATTTACAGTGGTGCTGAAACTTTAGGAATGGATCGTTCAGAAATGATTGATCAGTTGTTATCAGGCAAAGCAAAATATTCAAGCATATTTAATTATCCTACGCTTACTTGGGCTGATATTGGCGCCATCGGCTGGCTCGTTGATGGTGCTGCTATCGTAAATCAAACAGCGCTTGCAAAATGTTCTTACGGTCCTTATGCACGTGCAATGATCCGAATCTGCAAAGAAGAAAATTTTCATAACAAACAAGGTTATCAGATCATGGCAAACATGATGAGTGGAACCAAAGAGCAGCAGGAAATGGCACAGGATGCTTTGAACAGATTCTGGTGGCCTTCGCTGATGATGTTTGGTCCCAATGACAGCCACTCGCCCAATAGTGTTGACCTTATGAAATGGAAAGTAAAGCTTTATTCTAATGATGATTTGCGCCAGCGTTTTATTGACAGGACAGTACCTCAGGCTGAGGCAATTGGATTACGTATTCCGGATGATAAATTAAAATGGAATGCTGAAACCCGTCACTATGAATTCGGAGAAATTGACTGGGAAGAATTTAACAACGTGATAAAAGGTAACGGACCCTGCAACCGTTTACGCATGCAGCAACGTAATGATGCACATGCAAAAGGTGAGTGGGTGCGTGATGCCGCAATGGCGTATGCATGCAAAAAAGAACAACGAAAAGCAGCATGATGCATACCAATTAACGAATGAGATACGAATATTACGAATAATTTTATAGTTAATTATTCATTATTAATTGTTAATTATTAATTGAACAAAAAACAATGCCTGAAAATAAACCTCAAATCCCAAATGCTGAAATTCAGAAATCAGACTGGGAAACCTGGGAGGTCTTTACGCAAAAAAAGGGTGGTGAGCCGCATGAACATGCAGGAAGTGTAAAAGCTCCGGATAAAGAAATGGCTTTGCTTAATGCGCGAGATGTGTACAGCCGCAGAAATGAAGCGCTGAATATATGGGTAGTTCCTTCCGGGTGTATTACCTCATCCACGCCTGAAGATGTAGGATCTTTTTTTGATCCCGCCAATGATAAAATTTACCGCTCATCTAATTTCTACAAAACACCAACGGGTGTTAAGCAAATTTAATTATGACTGAGCAAGATGCTTTGTTTGAATACTGCCTCAGGTTAGGTGACAATAGTTTGGTTTTAGGTCATCGCCTAAGCGAATGGTGCGGCCATGGACCCATACTTGAAGAAGACATTGCACTGGCAAACATGTCGCTGGATTTAATAGGGCAGGCACGTGGATTTTTAGGTTATGCTGCAAAAATAAAAGGAGAAGGTAGTGATGATGATCTTGCGTTTAAACGCGATGCAAGACAATTCCGCAACTGCATGCTGGTGGAACATCCCAACGGAGATTTTGCAATGACTATGGTGCGTTCATTTTTTTATAGCGCAATTGCTTATCTGCATTTTAAAAATCTTGCTAGAACAAAAGATGCAACCATCTCTGGCCTTGCTGAGAAATCCTTGAAAGAAGTAACTTATCATTTGCGTCATTGCAGTGACTGGATTATAAGGTTAGGTGACGGAACAGAAGAAAGTCATGAGCGCACACAAAATGCTTTGGAAGAATTGTGGAATTATACCAATGAGCTTTTTGAAACGGATGAAGTGGATGAAACATTGATCAAACAAAATTTAGCCATTGATTTAAAACTCTTACGAAAAGAGTGGGATGATATTATCAATAAAGTTTTGGAAGAAGCAACTTTAAAACGCCCTGATGATTCTCGTTTCATGAGTAAAGGTGGAATCAATGGAATACATACCGAACACTTAGGTTTTTTATTGGCAGAAATGCAGTTTTTACCGAGAGCTTATCCTGACACCAAGTGGTAATCTTATTTTGATGTGCTGATTAAAAAGTTGGGCTGATGCGCCAATGTCCAAATTATTATTAACTTAGAACATATTACTGCATGAAGACATCAGCAAATCCACACATCCACACATCCACACAACAGATATGGAATATCTTACAAACCATTCCCGATCCTGAAGTACCTGCAATAAGTATTGTTGAATTAGGGGTGGTGCGCAATGTGGAGATTAAAGATGCTGATTCAATTAAAGTGCAGATCACTCCAACCTATAGCGGTTGTCCTGCATTGAAAACAATGGAAGAAGATGTGAAGGAAAAATTGCGTCAGCATGGATTTACCAATATTGAAATTGAAACCATTTACAAACCTGCCTGGACTACCGACTGGCTCAGCGAAAGCACTAAACAAAAATTAAAAGATTATGGTATTGCGCCACCACAAAAATTAACCATTGAACACCTGATACCTATTGGCAAAAAAAATGTTGATCCTTTAGCTTGTCCTTTTTGTGAATCAAAAAATACTGCACTCACCAGCCAGTTTGGTTCCACAGCATGCAAGGCACTTTATTTCTGCCACAACTGTCATCAGCCGTTTGAACATTTTAAATGTCATTAATCGAATAATTTATTTTTTGTCATGCTGACGCAGGAAGGATCTCTCAACACTTTGCTTAAAATCTAAAATCTATAATTCTCATTCACTCATTAACCACCAGCCTTATCCCTTTTCCATGCAATGTGTTTATCTCAATACGAGGATCATCTTTGAAATATTTTCTTAACCGCGTGACAAAAACATCCATGCTCCTGCCATTAAAATAATTATCATCTCCCCAGATTAATTTCAATGCTTTTTGTCGTGGCAGCAAATCATTTTGATGCATGCAAAGCAAACGCAATAATTCAGCTTCCTTTGGGGAAAGTGTATTAACTGCATCTCCATTGGTAACAGCCCGCATTTTGTAATCAAATGTATAATTGCCGATTGTAAACAAAGGCTGGTCTTCCATATCCAAAACTCCAAGACTGCGTTTTAATATTACCTCAATCTTGTGCAACAGCACTTCGGTATCAAATGGTTTGGTTAGATAATCATCAGCACCGGTTCTGTATCCCTTCAGCACATCTTCTTTCATTCCTTTGGCAGTAAGAAAAATAACCGGAATTTTTTTATCAATCTCACGGATTTTTCCAGCCAATGTAAATCCATCCATCTTCGGCATCATCACATCAAGAATACATAAATCATATTTCTTATTGTTGAATGCGTCAATGCCTTCTACACCGTCACGTTTGAGAAACACTTCGTATCCCTGCATCTCCAAATAATTGCGAAGCACGTTACCAAAATTAGTATCGTCTTCCACCAATAAAATTTTTGCTTTTATGTTTAACATTGTGAAAGTTTAAAAATAATTTAAGATATTCTTAGAAATATACTGATGCAGTCATTCGTTTTTTAACCTTAGTAGAAACAACGCTCTCTGGATCAAAGCTTATTAACTTCTTAAAGTCCGAATAAGATAATAAGGTAATAAGGTGTAAGGTAGGGTAGCAGTTATTTCTAGTAAGGTTTATTTGAAATAATTTAATCATTGTTTGCTAGTATTTTACTTTAACTCCTGATTCATTTCATTTACGATTGATAAACCGGAAGTGTTATTGTAAATGTACTTCCTTCATTTAATTCGCTCCCGGCAGTAACGGATCCTTCGTGCGCTTCAACAATTGCTTTCACGTAACTTAATCCCAATCCAAATCCTTTTACGTCATGCACATTTCCTGATTGTGCGCGATAAAATGTAATGAAGATTTGTTTCAGTGTTTCCTTCGTCATACCAATACCGTTATCTTTTACTTTTAAAATAAACTGCCCGTTTTCATTAAAAGTATTGATTATTATTTCCGGATTTTCTTCACTGTATTTTATCGCATTGTCAAGTAAATTAATTACCACATTCAGCAAATGATTGCCATCACCAAACACAGTGTGGTCTTTGGCTTCTGCATGCAGTTCTGTTTTTCCGTTTCGCTGCTCCACCTGTAAATGCACTTTGTTAATCGCATTCTGAATCACATCATGCATGTCAATTACTTCTTTCTTTAATCGCAATTCACCTTTGTCAATCTGTGCCATGCGTAACACATTTTCAACCTGTAATAGCATCCGCTGATTTTCATCCTTGATAACAGTAGTGTAGTAATTTAATTTTTCAGGATTGCTAAATACGCGTTCATCTTTAATGGATTCATTGGCTAAAGCTATTGTTGCAATGGGTGTTTTAAACTCATGTGTCATGTTATTGATAAAATCATTTTTTATATCCGCCAATCGTTTTTGCTTAAAAATAATATGCACCGTGTAGGCAAATCCTAAAACGATAATTAAGGTAAACAATCCAGAGCTGAGCAACATGGGCCACATGCTCATCAAAATAAAATTGAGTTTGCCATCTAACTTTAAAAGCAGCTGATCATTATGCTGAAAAATATCATGAGGGAAAAGAGGAATGTTAAAACCTGTTTGCAGCAATGCTGATTTATCTTCTTTGCGTTTACAATAAAGCATAGAATCAGGTGTGGAGTAAATTGCAAAATTATAATCAGTTGGCAGATCACGGTGAGCTAATTCGTCACGGATAATCGTATCAAGCACATGCGGAGTTATTCGCTTTAACGGATTTTTATTTGGCTCTGATACCTGGAAAGAAAAGCGCTGCATTAACGTGTTTAATCTTTTCATTTTCGCTTTCACGCGCTGTTCTGTTTCTTCTACCAACGAATCCCAGTGTGCAGCCTGGCGTTGTGTTTGTATAGCAATCACCTCATGCTGGTGTACATCATTTTCAATTTTAATATTAATTGTTGAATCAGTGTTAAAACGATAAGATAATTCGCTGAATGACTGAGGAGATGTACGTGATGGAGGTTCTGGAGCAGCAGGTGGAGTTGCCGGTTCAGGCAGTGTTGCATCAATAGTGGACTCACTTTTATCTTTTAAATTATTATCATGCAAATGTTTATGAACCGCAGCTTTCACCTCATCTAAATCAACAGGCGGAGCAGGGGGTGGTTCAGGTTCAGTTATCCATTGATCGAAATCAAAATTTTCCAGAACAGTGTCAACCGTTGTATTCTGCACATAAGATGTATCGCGATTGCGGATAAAATGTTTCACTACGTATCGCATATTCTCCTGTTGTTCCACACGATCTACTATATCATTGAGTGCCATCATCACACTCTGGTCAAATTGCTTTTGTTTTATAACTACGTCATGATGAATCCATGATGCCTGCAGAACGATAAGTCCGGCAAGTGAAATGCCCATTAAAATTACAATCACGCGAAAGCGTTGCTTATTCATCACTACAAAAATAAATGATCATCGGGTGTCATGATGTTAATTAACTAACCATTAACCCACATTAACTTTCAATTAACTGCACACCGGTTTTAGTGAATATAGTTTTGCAACATCAAAAAATTTGTTATCACAAAAAATTAAAACTATGAAAAAAATTATCATTGCCGCTGCAGCCATCTCCCTGCTTGTGTTCGCACACAGCACACATGCACAAAACAAAAAAGAAAAAAACAAAAAGAAGGTAAGTGTTACCATCGTCACCGAAGAGAATGGAAAGAAAACAGTTATTGATACTACATTTGATGCGAAGGATGAAGAATCTATTGAAGCATTTATGAAATCGCATAACATTGATAAACCATTACCACCGGCACCGCCAGCACCTCCATCTGCACCAAAAGCACCAAAGGCACCCACTGCTCCAGCTCCGCCAACGCCTCCATCACCACCGAAGTCTAATGATGCTGATTATTCATTTCATTTTGATATTGATGACGAAGATTTTGATGCCCTCCGGGGTGATTTGGATAAGGAGATGGAAAACGTGAAGCAGCAGATTGAAGAAGCAAAAGAATCTTTAAAACAATCACTCAAAGAAATTAAAATATCCAAAGAAGATTTAAAAAAACTTCAGGATGATATAAACAAGGAACTTGATAAGATTGATATTAAAGTGGATGGCGATAAAAAACATAAACATGTAATTATAAAAAGAAAAACTGGAGATACAGGGTCGGATGATAATTCAAACTGGAGCACCAATACATTTGTTACAGGCAATGGAAAGGTAGTAAAATGTATTACGAATGACAGAGACAAAACAAACTGCAGGATGATGGTGATTACAACTGATGAGAAAAATAATGATGATGTGAAAAGTAATGATGAAGTAAAAAAAAGTAATGAATTGAATGGTGATGAAGCCAAAAATAATCATGAAAATATATTTGAAAAAACGGATAAAGACCCTGATGCTTCAGCGGAAAGAAAAACAAATGCTAATAGCAACCAATTAAATCCTGATGATTTTAAAGTTTTTCCAAATCCTAATACAGGTAGCTTCGATCTGCAGTTTCATTCAGACACGCATGGTAAAACAACGATTAGTGTGATTGATGCAAGTGGAAAAGAAGTTTTCAGTGAATCGTTTGCCGATTTTACCGGAGACTATAATAAACACATTGAACTTCCTTCTAAAGGCAAAGGCACTTACCTGTTAAATGTTAGGCAGGATGACAGGTGGATGCATAAAAAAATAGTGGTTAAATAAGTTTACGTTTTTGCTGTTGATTCAAAACGGCTGCAGATATTCTGCAGCCGTTTTTTTATTATTTTCTCCACTGAAAAATAAAAAAACCCCCAAAGCATGATTTACTTCGGGGTTTTTATTTTTAACTGAAATCTGAAAATTATTCTGTCTTAATCATTTTAAAAATTTGTTTTTGTGCGCCTGTTTCAACACAGGTAAAATAAACACCAGGAAGAAGATCATTGCCAAAAACAATTATACCATTTATTTCTTCAAGCTGTTTTACTTTTCTTCCGCAATAATCATAAACAGTTACAGTAGCTGGTGTTTCACCATCATCATTTAACAACAATGTAAATTGATTGCCCGAAGGATTTGGATAAAGTTGTGCATGATTTTCATTTACATAATTTTGGTTTGCAATCCTGTTTGGTTCGCACTCGCCCAAATGTGCATGGTTTAATAACATTGCTGTGTTGGCTGCATTATTACTGTAAGGAAGGCACACTGTATTCCCGTTAAGGCACATTTTTGCATGGCATATATCATTGCTGCAATAAAGATCGTAGTGTGTTCTGTCGTAAATAACTTTGTCAATAGTACTATAGGATGAATCAGTAAAATAAAATGTTGCAAGATCCTGGTCAAGCCCCACTCTTTTAAAATGATATAGAAACTGATAAGTCGTCTGAGCCTGGTTAAATCCCAAAACATTCAGAACAGCATTACTTGCAGGTGCGTTATTTACAAAAAAACTATCCACTCTTGTACTAAAAGATTTTAATAAAAGGCAGGGTGTAAAATCGCCAGGCCCTGCAACGGTAGGAATCCGCATATCTCCCCAACCTGTTACATTGTGTATGATATCAACTTTTGTAGTGTATTTTAATGGAGCATGATTAAGTCCTTCAGCAGCGAGTGAAATCTGCAGGTTAACCACATAATTATAATTGCATAACCAACCAGTTAAATAATGCACAGGGTATGGAATAGTTAATTTATTACCGTTATAAAAAATATTTTGTGACAATAAAATAATTGAATCATTAATGTTGCCTGTTATACTGAACAGGGAATAAGCAGAGCGGTTAACACTTGCTCCGGTTGTGCTAAGACGCGATCCGTTGTCTTTCTGATGCAGGTAAGTATTCGCAAAAAATCCAGCACCAAAGTGTTCATTAAAAATCTGTTGCCTCCTGTTGCCATTAAATGCAGGATTAGTTTCAGGTATATAAGGTTGAGAGATAGATAACCCTGCGTTAACAAGTGAACTGTAGTCCCATATTTGATTCGCGCCTGTAGTGGGCACTGTCACTCCTCCGTTTGCTCCCTGGTAAGTATAAATAATATCAGGAGGCACTAAATGATTCCTGTAATTAAGAACTATCTGGCCACGTACTACTGTGCATGACAATATTAAAGCTGCGATGGATAAGCACAGAGAATGTCGTTTTGCCTGAATATAAATTTTGTTTTTAATCATAGCAGATTTCTTTTATACTGAGGATTTGATGTCTGCTAATATGCATCTTAAAATGAAAAATTTTATTTTAAGATAAAATAACTTATTACTGATTTATTGACAAAGCCACCTATTCAGTTTGACAAAATAAAAAATTCAAATGCTAATTAAAAGTAGTTTTCTCCTGCAAAGCATCTACAGTTAATTTATACACATGCTCTAAGTCTGAAACATATTCTTTCAGATGATTCATCTGCATATTTTTTCCTTTGATTTCAATCTGTCTGCAAATTTCTCCAAGTCGTTTAGCGCCCATATTGATGCACGTTCCTTTTAATTTATGTGCGCTCTGCCACATTACAGTGTAATTTTCTGCACGGAATGATTCAATAATATCCGTTATGCTAAGTGGCGCCTGTGATAAAAACATGTTCATCACCTGTGTCAGAAATCCTACATCTGTGTGTTCAGCTATGGATGTTAATCTGCTGAGTGCATTTGGGTCAATCAATTCTACTTCTTCAAAGAATCTTGTTCCATCATTTTTCTTTCCCGGTGTATCGCTCCACTTCATAATTATATGTTGTATGTCTTCTATTAATATTGGCTTTGAAATATAATCCTGCATGCCTGCATCCAGGCAACGCTGCTTGTCTTCATCCATTGCAAAGGCAGTCATCGCTATGATAATTGGCTGCCTGTCTTTTGGAATTTCCTGTTGAATACTGCGTGTGGCTTCCAGTCCATCCATCTCAGGCATCTGCACATCCATTAACACAATATCAAACATTTCTTTTCGCACGGTCTCCAATGCTTCCAATCCATTGCTCACCATCACCGCATCGTAACCCAACTGCTTTAAAATATTTTTTACCAGCAATTGATTAATATCATTATCCTCTGCAACCAATATGCGTAATGGGAATTGTTTTGCAATGGCAATGTTATCGCGCACCTGGTTTTTTGCAAAAGCAGGAATTGTATATGCATTTGGCAATTCACCTTTGTTTGCAAGTATCGTAAAATAAAAAACAGAACCTTCATTGGGTTTACTCTCTACCCAAATACGACCACCCATCAGGTTTACAATTTGTTTGCTTATTGTTAAACCAAGTCCTGTTCCTCCGAATTTCCTGTAAGTGGTTCTGTCAGCCTGGCTAAAGGGCTTAAAGAGATTTTCAATACGATCTGCGGGAATGCCTATGCCGGAGTCGTGTACTGCAAACTGAAGTTCTACTTCATGGTTTTGTTCTCCCAGTAATTTTACCTCTACTTTGATTTCACCCTTGTCACTAAATTTAACTGCATTGCCAATTAAGTTCGTTAGTATTTGTCTTAATCGTCCTTTGTCACTGCTGATAATATGCGGAACATTGGGTTGAATATTACATTTGAGAACCAATCCTTTCTCGTGTGCTTTAATGGAGAGCACATCCAATGATTCATTAATCAAATGCTCTAATGGAAAAGGCGCTTTCTCCAGGTGCATCATCTCTGCTTCTATCTTCGAAAAGTCGAGTACGTCATTTACCACCTGCAATAAGGTTTCACCACTTTGTAAAATTTTATTTACATAATTAATCTGTTGTGCATCCATCTTGCCGGAAGTACGCAATAAATCAGCAAGACCAATAAGTCCGTTTAACGGAGTGCGAATCTCATGACTCATCGTGGCAAGAAAAAAAGATTTTGCCGCAGTTGCCTGCTCCGCCTTATCTTTTGCCAATTCTAATTCACGTTGTTGATTTATTCTCTCCGTATTATTTCTAGCGAAGTAGCTGATACCGGTAATTAATCCATCATCAGAACTCACAGGGTATAAACTGATTTCAAAATAAGATTTTGTTTTATCATCATCTTCTTCTTCTGTTTCATAAGTAAGAATAGCTCCGCGTGCAACCTGTTCAAATTTTTGTTTCCATTCAGCGCGTACTTTCATTGGTAACTTTTCGATGATTGAATCTCCCTCCTTTAATTCGATTCCAAATTTTCTTAAAAATAATTTTTGGAAAACAGAATTAATTACAGTGATCTGATATAAAACATCAACAGCAAAAATTGCCTCAGTAGTATTTTCAATGAGCGCGCTCAGGTTCTCCTTTGTTTGACCCAGCAACCGGTCATGTTCTTTTTTCTCTGTAAAATTTTCAAAATAAATAATTGCTGAATCGGGTGCTGTTCTTGCTGCGCGATAACGCACAAATACCGGTTCACCATCACGCGGTAACAATCTTCGTTCACCTGAAACGGTGATCATATCATCTTTGAAAAGTTTAACCAGCATGTCGTGTGCAACATCTTCATGATGGGTAATATCTCTCACAGTAAAAAGTTGCAACTGACCGGGTTGATAGTTCAACCATTTGCAAATAGTTGAATTTACTTTAATGATATGTTGCTGATCATTAATTAACAATTGACCTGATGAATCATCACTTAACTGAATATTTTTTGAGATACGAATGGCGGATGGTGCAATGTTCATTTCGTGATTTGTTTTGGTTGGAATAGAAGTTGGAGCAGGAGGGGGAGGTGTAGAAACCGGTTCATGATTTTGACTTGAATGATGTGCAATCGCTAAAGGAGTTTCAGATATCCTGCAAAATAAATCTCCTTCATTTATCCTGTTTACAGAAACCTTTGCATGAAAAACTCTTCCCAAACGGCTTATGCACTCCAGCGATTTATTGTTAAAAGTATGATTGTCTACAGCATGTAAAAGCAAATTGGCTTCGTCATCAGGCAGGGAAACATTAAAAAGACTTTTAAAAGAAAATTCATGCAATTTGTTTTTTTTGAAAATGCCAAACATATTCAGTGCTTTCTGATTGGCTTCTTTGGCATTTAAATTTTCTCCGTCAAAGATGAACCATGCTTCTTCCTGCTGTTCAAATAAATCAGTAAAAGATTTTTCGTGGTTTACTTCTGCGGTTAACTTCCTTAACCGGATAATCAGCCAGGTGAAAGCAGGTACAATAGCAGCTGCTATTAGAAGAATGTAAAACTGGCTTGTGTTCACTTTTGGTTAATAGAATGTTATTATACGGAAAAGAATTGGGAAAGTTACAACCTCTTAAGTAATATTTTATGAAGCATTTAGTCATTGAAAAACTAATCATTCAAAGGCTTCAATTGCTCTTTAACGAAATCACAAAGTTCACGGATGTATTCTCCTGAAAATTCAAACCTGATTCCTGCCGTTTTATAAGTGTCACCGATTGTAGCTGTATAACCAAGCGAAAGCGCATCAATGTATTGTTTTAATGCTTTTGATGAATTGATTTTATAATTACGCCAAACTGCAATTGCTCCTAACTGTGCAAATCCATATTCAATGTAATAAAAAGGAACTTCAAAAATGTGTAGTTGGCGCTGCCAGATATTTGCCTGGATGACTTCGAGCCCTTCCCAGTTAATAACGTTTCCGTTAAATGATTTGTAAATAGATATCCATGCATTGCTTCTTTCCGCTGCTGTATGAGTGGGATGAGTATAAATCCAATGTTGGAATTTATCCACTGCAGCAATCCATGGTAAGGCTTCAATAACTTTTTCCAGGTGTTGTCTTTTTGCACGCTTGAGGTCGGATGGATCACTGAAGAACTCATCCCAGTATTCCATTGATAATAATTCCATACTCATAGATGCAAGTTCTGCTACTTCAGAAGGAAGATTTTTATAATCAACCAACTCTAAATCTTTTGTAACAATAGAATGAACGGCATGTCCACCTTCATGCACAATGGTTACCAGGTCACGCAAAGTATTTGTTGAATTCATAAAAATAAATGGCAACCCTGATTCATACAATGGATAATTGTATCCTCCGGGAGCTTTACCAATACGTGATTCAAGATCAAAACGTTTTTTATCATCCAATGCTTTTACACATTGTGCAAGGAAAGGGTCAAGACGATTGAAGCAGGAAATAGTTTTTGCAACCAATTCCTGTGCATTACTGAAAGGATGCAACGGATGATCGCCACCGGTTTCAACTTCTGTATCCCATGGACGAAGCTCATCATATCCCAGTCTTTTCAAATGGTTGCGATCTAACTCATCACAAATTGGTACAACATATTTTTGAACTGCATCATGGAAATCAAAACAATCCTGAGGTGTGTAGTCAAACCTTCCCAATGCGGCAAACATGTAATCCCTGTAATTCTCAAAATCTGCATTGATAGCCACCTGGTGACGCAGTTTAACTAATTCATCAAAAAGATTATCTAATTTTTCTTTATCAGCTAAACGCCTTGTCATTATTTTGCGGAACACCTCTTCACGTTTTGCACGATCATTGCCACGTAAATAATTTCCGGCTTGTTGTAAAGTAATTTCTTTGCCATCCACTTCCACTGTCATTGCTCCTGTTATCACAGCATACTCATGTTCTTTCTGCTGCAGCTCTGCCTGTAACGGTACGTTTGCATCTCGAAAAATTTCTGCACGCTTTCTAACCTGTCTTAAGTAGATTTCAAAAGCACGGTCATTTATCTGCGAAAGCAAAGTTGATGCAAGTAATTTTTTATCAAGCTCATTGCTAACTGTTGAGATTTTTGGTTGTATTTCTCCAACAAAATAGTTGAATGATTTGGAATAAGCTTCGTTGGCTGTATCGCAACTCATGCGAATATAACGCCATCCTAAATCTTCCTGCAAAGCTGCTTCCATCTCACTCCGGTCACGCAACCAATGATGCAGGTCATCCACAGTTTTTAAATCACGCTGAAGAAGATTATCAAAATATTTTGAAATTTCCTCCCAGCTATCTGTATCAAATTTAGCAGGAAGAAATTTTCTGCCTTGTGATGGTTCAATCGTTTTGCTATCAGCTATCAAGAGGAAGAGAGTTTAAAGTTTCAGGTTTACAGTTAAATGATTCAGGAAGCAGATTTTTTTGCTGCTTTTTTACGCGCTGCAGGTTTTGGTTCATCATCGTTTGAATCAACAGTTTTTTTTGCTTTAGCAGTTTTTGCTTTTGGTTTTGCAACTGCTGCAGCTTCTTTTTCTTTTTTTACTTCTTCTTCATTTACTTCTTCCTTCACTTCCTCTTTAAAATCAACGATATCTTTTAATAAACCATACCAGCTTATCATCTTACGAATATCAGATATGTGTACCCGTTCCTCATCAAAGTTTGGAACAATTTTTTTAAACGTAGTTCTTAACTCAGCACCTTCTGATTTGGGAGTAACTTTTGAAGCATCAGCATCATGCTCTTTCATTTTAAGAAAAACTTCTCTTAGCGGAATATCTCCTTCCACTGTGTAAACACTGATGTCATCAAGCTTTGACACTCTGTGCATCGCGTCAATAGGCAATCTTTTCTTATCTGTTAAAGATTCAACCACATAACCACCATTGCGCATTTGGGCAATCACTTTATACAAGCCTGACATACCCGGAATCGAAACAATTTTTTCTAAACTCATAAAGTATAATATTTGATGCAAATGTAGTTTTTATTGCTCTTATTTAACCCCTTCAAGAGTTAAAAACCCTTGAAGGGATAACGAAAAAGAAGAATTTTTAATTGAAAAGATCAGCTATTATTTTGCCCTGGCCACTGTTTTTTAAACCCAACAGGAAGGAAATGGTTGCAGTAATATCACGCAGTTCATAATGTTTATCAACAGTGATATTTCTTTTAAAATCAGGACCTGCGGCAAGTAACATGATATGCCTGCAACCCGCACAGCTATCACCATGTGATACAAAACCATCGCTTACTCCATCCAGATGTCGTCCGTGATCGTTGGTAACAAACACAGTAGTTTTATCTTTATAGTAAGAATTATTTTGAATAAACTGCCATATTTTTAAAGTGTAATCATCGCTTTGTTTCAAACTAATCAGATAGTTACTCCAATCATTTGCATGACCATACGAATCGGGTTGTTTGAAACTGATAAAAGCCACATGCGGATGCACAGTTTTCAATACATTAATCGCATTTATAAATGTAACCGAGTCTTCGCGATAACCAGAAAACAATCCGTTATTGCCGCAATCAGTATTCGGATTATAACGCCCCTCATAATGGTTATCCATACAATCACTCAACACCTGTAGTTTATCTTTCGAGGCGATGATCCATGCATCGTTAGCAGTTGTTTTTTTATTTTCAAGATATAATTGAAACAAGGACGGATGAGCAGGTTTTTCCATTCCTGAATTATTAAGTTTTTGGTAATAGCCGGTGGTGATTGCAGTGTGACCGTTGACTGTATTGGTAGTGCCTTCATTATAAAAATCAGTAAAAACAATTCCTTCTTTACTCATTAATTCCTGACCGGGAATAAACTGATGGGTGCTGTCACCCCATGTCTCAGAGTATCGTGGTCCGTCAATAAGAATGATAATTACATTCTCAGTTTTGAAATGTTTTGATTCTAAATTATTATCGCGTTTGCAGGTACTTAGAAAAAATAGAGAACACATAACAAGAACAAGTGCAAGTTGTTGTTTCATTTCGTGAAGATAATTATTTTATCAGAGTGTTTCATTCTAGAGGAAACTTGTGTTATAGAACTAATGAGCCTACAATTCCAGAAAATATATCATGCTTTTAAAAGATTACATTCGCTTAATAATTTAAATATGAAATCATTTTACATTGCAATGCCAATTTTAAAATGCTTCTTTCTGTTACAGAAAAGAAAAATAGTTTATCTACTTGTTTTATTTTCATTGCTTACCTTGCATTTTAGAGCCCAAGGACAAAATTTCGTATGGGCAAAACAAGTTGGCGGATCTGAAACTGACAATGGAAATTCTATTGCAACAGATGCTAACGGTAATGTTTATATTACGGGTAATTTTGAAGCAACAGTGGATTTTGATCCTGGCGCGGGATCCTTTAATTTGACTTCAAATGGTGGGTCATTTTATAGTGATATTTTTATTGAAAAGTTAGATGCTAATGGCAATTTTCTTTGGGCAAAACAAATAGGAGGAATTGGTAATGATTATGGATGGTCAATTGCAACTGATGACTCAGGAAATGTTTATACAACGGGTCGCTTTAAAGGGCAAAATGTGGATTTTGATCCGGGTGCAGGTATATTTAACTTATCTTCTGGTGGAGGTAGTTCTTATGATATTTTTATAGAAAAATTATCTTCAAATGGAAGCTTTGTTTGGGCAAAACAAATGGGTGGAACGGCAGATGATATGGGCTTGTCAATTACAATGGATTTATTTGGTAATATATTTACAACAGGTTCATTTCAAGGAATTGTGGACTTCGATCCAGACACCGGTATCTTTAATTTAAATTCAACCGGCAGTGAAGATATTTTTATTCAGAAATTAGATGCAAATGGAAATTTTCTGTGGGCAAACTCAATCCAGGTATAGCTATAGCAAATTTAATTGCTGATCCGATTTATGGTGCTATATATATTGTAAGATTAAATAACAATGGAAATTTCGTTTGGGCAAAGCAAATTGGAGCAACAGATTCCAGATAATCAATCACGACAGATGTTAGTGGGAATGTTCTAACTACAGGTTCTTTTTATGGCACAGCAGATTTTGATCCCGGAACTGGCATACTTAATCTGATTTCTAATAATGGACCCGCAGATGTTTATATTCAGAAATTGAATTCAGTTACTGGTTTGGATGAGAATGAAATAAATAACCCTGTTTCTATTTTTCCAAATCCCAACAATTCTTCTTGTACAATCCTTGCTACTTCTTTTGAAAATTCTACAATTTCGATTTACGATATAACGGGAAGAAAATTGTTTCTACAATCATTCAATATGCAAATGGAATTAAGCTCTGAATCATTAAAAGCCGGAATTTATATTGTTGAATTAACAAATAAGATAGGAATGAATATAAAAGGTAAATTGATAAAGAAGTAAGTTCTGTTTATCAAACTCTAAAAAGATTCAGTCAAAACAGCGAGCATTGCATCTCTTGCTTTTTCTTTTAACGTAGTCACATCTTCTTCACCAAGGTTACTTATATCAATCGGCTCACTCCATTCAGCATAAATAATTCCCGGTCGCATTTCCAGCGGACGAAGCGGAGATAAAAGTTTTTGTGAATTTTTAATTGTTAAAATGGCAAGCGGCACTTGTGCTTTGATGGCAAGTCTGAAAGCTCCTTCTCTGAAATCAAGTAATGGCTGATCCGTTTTATTACGTGTGCCTTCAGGTGCAAGAAAAACAGAAATGCCCTCATCCAGACTTTCTTTCATTTTATCCAGACTTTTTGAACGGTCTTTTTTATCACTACGATCCACGGTGATATAAAGATTTTTGATTACATAACCCATCAATGGAATTTTTGCAAGTTCTGCTTTCGACAAAAAACGAAATGTGTTTTTACATGAACGTGCATACAATGGAATATCTAAAAACGAAACATGGTTGGCAACAAACACATACGTTTTCTCTGGATCAATAAATTCTTTGTTTTTAATTTTTATCCTGATAAAGAAAAATATAAATAAAGTAGCTGCCCAAATCCTGGATAGGGAATGTGCAATATGAGGTGCTTTTTTCTTTGAACAAAAATTAAAGATCAGGAAATAACACGGTACGAAAATCAAAAAAGAAATTGCAAAAGGAATGATGCAGTAAAGCGTGTAGATAAACCTGAGTAGTCGTGTCATTTTTTTTGATACCCCTGAGAGGGTTTAAAACCCTGTCAGAGATGACAATGATCAGCAAATTTATCTATTCATGCTCATGTGCGTCTTTCTTGCAGCAATCATGAAGTTTTTTATAAGCTTTGGCATCAGCAAGCATATCGTCTGCATCGTAACCAATTAAAGTAACTGCTTTGCGGAGTTTATTGATATTGGTTTTTTGTGGATTAAAAATAATGGTAACCACTTTGGTATCTACATCTAATGTAGAAGACTTAACTCCTTTCTCAAAGTTTAAATCGTGTTCAATTCTCTCTTTGCACTTTTCACAAACTGCACTTGTTTTTATTCTTGCTGTATCGCTTTGTGCAAATAAATAAGTAGTTGAAATCAGTAATGTGAAAATTAAAAATTTTATTTTTTTCATGAGTTTTTTGATTTTGCTAATGTAATTTATTGTGTGTCGTCATGCTGAACTTGTTTCAGCATCTTACCAGGATACTTTAAATTATAGAGAGATGCTGAAACAAGTTCAGCAGGACAAAGATTTATTTAATTGATAATCTCATTCCTACATAAAACTTCTGACCTGTAATCGGTCCCCAGATATTGGTCGCATCGAAGTCGTTACTAAAAGGATTTGCTGCACTGACGATGGGATTTTTTTGAGTGTAACCTAAAATATTTTCTGCACCTCCATACAACTCCCATTTCTTAAACACTTTTGTCAGCTGTGCATTTAACATTACAAATGAGGGCGAAAATTCTTTTACAAATATATCTGCATTCTCACCGCTTTTAATCGGCAAAGGTTTAGCGCCTTCCAGTTGTGCAGTTGCATTCATTCTCCATTTTTTCCGTGGTGTTTCGTAGGTCATATTTATTAAACCTTTATTTCTTGACAACATCGGTTTGGCAATTGATTTTACAACCAGGTAATTGGTATGCACATCATCTAATTTATAAGCAACCTTAATTGTAAACCCTTCAATCAATTCGTAAGTTAAAGTAGTTTGAAAACTATTTGCATAAGAAGTTCCTCTTAAATTATAATACAAAACCACAAAGGGATTACTGTACTGATCAACTATCAACTGGTTTTCAAAATTCGTGTAGTAATAATCAGCGCTCCACGAACCTTCGTGATCAAATAATTTATAACGCACAGCAATATTTGCACCGCTGTTCCATGCAATTTCTGGTTTGATCTCTTCCAGCACAACCAATGATTTTGAGCTTGCCATCACACCGATATTATCAGCATACACATGTGGAGTCCTGAATCCTTTTCCACCTGAAGCACGAACTATAATATCAGGAGTGAAGTTGTATTTCAAGTGTAACCGCGGTGTATAAATCCAATGCCATTTATTGTGATAATCAATGCGTGATCCTGCAATCAGCCCGAATTTTTCTTTGTAATCAAAAGTGTATTCAGCATACGCACCAGGCACTTGTTCAGTAGAGTTAGTGTTAAACTTATTATAACTTTCATCATAATTATCAAGCTTGTAATCAACACCTGATTTTATTTTATGATTGGTGTTTTTAATAATTGTTATGTAAGCATAGTTTGCATAAAACGATTTTTGTGTACCGTTGTATTCTTTCAAACCAAAATAAGATTGCTGATCATGATATGTAGCTGACAATTGCAAGCCCATGCTCTTATATGGCTTTGCAGGATATACCAAACCTGTTTTTGTGTAAGCTTCCACTCTTCTTGTTTTCACGCCTATTCCATAAGCATTGGTTGTTCCTTTATCATTACGCTCATTAAATTTTACCTGCCCGCCAATTCGGTCTTCAACAATTGCTTTGATACCAGCCTGTCCTTCTAATTTTTTTCCGCTGTGATATCGAAAGCGGTTGTAAATATTTAATTGCTTTGATAATGGCAGATCAAGAAATCCATCATTGTTCCGGTCATTTTTAACACCTGCATAATCACCATGAAGCATTAGCATATAACTCCATTTTTTATTTATTCTTACGGTATTAATTGTATTTGCTTCCACCCGTCCATAACTATCAGTAAAGAGATTTAAAAAAAATTTTTCATCATTCTCTTCCGCTTTTTTAAACTCAATATTTATTTGTCCTGTAGTAGCTTCATAGCCGTTTGAAACCGAACCTGCTCCTTTACTTATCTGAATTGATTCCATCCACGGACCAGGAATGTATGTCAATCCATAAATAGAACCTAATCCTCTGAGAGTTGGAATATTTTCTGTGAGTAATTGCGTATAAATTCCTGACAGGCCAAGCATCTGTATTTCTTTTGCACCAGTTACTGCATCTGTATAATTTACATCAATGGAAGGATTTGTTTCAAAGCTCTCAGATAAATTGCAACACGCAGCTTTTAACAATTCTCCTGAAGTAATTAGTTCAGTGTTGCGTAGCTGGATGGTGGAAACAACAGTAGTTTCCCTTTTTCCTTTTACGTTTACCTCTTTTAAAGATTTAACCTGCCTGAGATGCACTTCAATAAATTTTGATGGATCATGAGCATGAATAGTATCAGGTGAATAGCCCACATATTGCACAACCATAATTCTCATTACAGAATCAACAACTTTTAATTCAAAGTTTCCATCATTGTCAGTAGCAGTACCGATGGAAGTGCCTGACCAATGAATATTAGCACCAATAACGGGTTGCGATTTTTTCTCAGATCCTTCTTCAACCACACGACCTTTTACCACTTGAGCTTTTGTAATGTAGCTAAAGCAGGTAAGAATAATTAATAATAAAATATTTTTTTTCATTTTTATTTATTGAAGATTTATAAAAAATTTTTTCATGTTGAGATACAAAGAAGCATAGTATTTAACTACACTTTATATATCCTGCACAAGAAATTAAATCAGCAATAAACTTTTATGAAGCAATAAAATTCTCCCTGAAAAGGGAGGTTGAGATTTATAAGAAATGGAAAAATTCTTCTCATGCAAATTAAAGCCTGAAAAGTTTTGGTTTTCAAATTTTATTAACGCTAAAGAAAAAAATGTCTTTGTTATTTTGAGATCAAAAGAAGCAACTGCATTGATAAAATAAATTGCTTTTTGAAAACAGCAAGATGAAGCGGTAATACAATTATCAGCACTTTGATTTTCACAATTATCATTGCAACTGCAACTCTTCTGAACAAATTCCTGGTTGCCTGACATATTGCAAAAGTGCTGTACACTCACAAAGCCCACAGATGAAATACAAATTATAGCAGCAAGAATAAAAGAAAGGAATTGTTTAAGAAATTCTTGTTTTTTCACAAAGCAAAGATACAATCCTGTGAAGAATTTAAGCTTAAAATCTACATCTCAATCTTTAAAGCACATTTCCTTTATTTTCGCGCTAAATAAAAAATTCCTTATGAGTTATATAGCCGATATTAACGCACGTGAAATCCTCGACTCACGTGGCAACCCAACTATTGAAGTGGATGTTATTACCCAAAGTGGAGTATTAGGCCGTGCTGCCGTTCCATCCGGTGCATCCACAGGTAAGCATGAAGCAGTTGAGCTTCGCGACAATGATAAAAAACGGTATTTGGGCAAAGGAGTAACCAAAGCTGTAAACAATGTTAATACTGCAATTGCTGAAGAATTGCGCGGTCATTCAGTTTTTGAGCAATCAACCATTGACAGGTTAATGATCAAGCTGGATGGTACTGAAAATAAAGCACACCTCGGTGCAAATGCAATCTTAGGAGTATCTCTTGCAGTAGCTAAAGCTGCAGCCATTCACAGTGGCATTCCATTATTCAGGTATGTTGGTGGGGTAAATGCAAATACACTTCCATTGCCCATGATGAATATTTTAAACGGTGGTGCTCATGCTGATAACAGTATCGATTTCCAGGAATTTATGATTATGCCTACAGGTGCAGATTCATTTGCTGAATCCTTAAGAATTGGTGCTGAAATTTTTCATACGTTAAAGAATGTACTTAAATCCAAAGGCCTGAGTACTAACGTTGGAGATGAAGGTGGTTTTGCTCCGAACTTAAAATCAAACGAAGAAGGAATACAGATCGTAATTGAAGCAATTGAAAAAGCTGGTTACGCTCCCGGCAAAGATGTTTTCATTGCAATGGATGCAGCCACCACAGAATTTTATGATGAAGCAAGCGGCATGTATGTTTTCAAAAAATCAACAGGAGATAAAATGACCTCATCGCAGTTGGTTTCTTTCTGGAAAGATTGGTGTAATAAATATCCGATCATCTCAATTGAAGATGGTCTTGCTGAAGATGATTGGAAAGGATGGAGTGAATTGACAAAAGAGTTAGGCGACAAAGTGCAGTTAGTAGGAGATGATTTATTTGTTACCAATGTAAAGCGTTTGCAAAAAGGCATTGATGAAAATATTGCTAATTCAATTCTTGTTAAAGTAAATCAGATCGGATCGCTTACAGAAACAATAAATGCTGTATCTCTTGCAAAGGAAAATGCATACACTGCCGTTATGAGTCATCGCTCGGGTGAAACGGAGGATTCTACTATTGCTGATTTAGCTGTGGCGTTAAATACAGGTCAAATTAAAACGGGTTCCTTGTCGCGCTCTGACAGGATTTCAAAATACAACCAGTTATTAAGAATAGAAGAAGAGCTGGGTGACTCAGCCATTTTCAATGGTCGCAACTTTTTATATATTCGTTAATTGATTAATAATGGAGAAACCTAATAGTAATTCTGAAGAATCTGGTCAGAAGAAAGAATTAAAGAACCCGGGTTCAGAAGAAATAGGAACGGGAGGAATACATATGCCATCGCGCAGACGCAAGCGCATCAAAGTGAGGAAAAGAATTCGTGTTAAGAAACGTAGCAGTTCAAAAAAGAAAGCCAGAAAAACAATGGAAACCATTGGGTGGATTCTACTGATTGCAGCATTTTTATTAACCTTTATCATCTTAATTTTCCAGCTTGATATCAAGGACAGGCGTGAAAAAAAATCAATGGGTAAAGATGTATCAATGATTGAAACAAATAAAATTGCGGTTTCCGGTTTTACAGATTAATTCTATGTTACGTTAATTGTAAAACATAAATAATAAACTGTAAACAAATTAATAACTTCGCACCACCTTTATTAAAAACAAATTTTTTTCAAACAACAAAACAATGGATCGCATTAAAGAAAAATTTTCAGAGAAAGCCATACCGGTAGCTGAGGAAATTAAGCAACTTGTTAAAGAACATGGTAATTATGTTTTAGGTCAGTACACACTTGAACAGGTATATGGTGGTATGAAGGGCATGATAGGGATGGTGACAGAAACCAGCAAGCTTGATCCCGAAGAAGGCATTCGCTTCCGCGGATATTCAATTCCTGAACTGCGTGAGAAATTGCCTCGTGGACAAGGAGGAGAAAATTTACCGGAAGGGATTTTTTATTTGCTCCTCACAGGCGACCTTCCTACTGAAGAAGATGCACGTGAAGTAAGTAATCAATGGGCTCGCAGAAGCCATGTTCCAAAACATGTTTTTGATATGCTTGATGCTTTGCCAAAAGCTACTCACCCAATGACGCAGCTTAGCATGGGCATACTTGCTATGCAAACTGAAAGCGTTTTTACTGCTGCTTATCGTAAAGGAATTAATAAGAAACAATACTGGGATCCTACTTATGAGGACATCATGAATCTTA
This sequence comes from Bacteroidota bacterium, assembly GCA_031366005.1. Classification (GTDB taxonomy): domain Bacteria; phylum Bacteroidota; class Bacteroidia; order AKYH767-A; family OLB10; genus JANLUX01. The sequence continues at coordinate 53,106 of JANLZB010000076.1, forward strand.
TTGCACGTCTGCCACGTCTGGCAGCTTATATTTACAGAAGGACTTATAAGGAAGGAGTACATATTGAACCTGATCCTAAATTAGACTGGGGTGCAAATTTTGCTCACATGCTTGGCTTTGATGATGACGGCATGAAAAGTCTTATGCGTCTTTATCTAACCATTCATGTGGATCACGAGGGAGGAAATGTATCAGCACACGCAACACATCTTGTTGGTTCTTCATTGAGTGATGCTTACCTGTCGCTTTCTGCAGGTATGAATGGCCTGGCAGGTCCCTTACATGGATTGGCAAACCAGGAAGTAGTGCGTTGGATTTATGAGATGCAGGATTATTTTGGCGGAGGAGTTCCTACCCGCGAACAAATGACTGATTACATTCACAAGACTTTGAAAGAAGGTCGGGTGATACCCGGTTATGGACATGCAGTGCTTCGCAAAACCGACCCGCGTTATATCGCTCAGATGGAATTTGCCAAAACGCATTTGGCAGATGATGAGCTTTTCAAAATCGTGCAGTTGCTTTATGAAGTTGCTCCGGATATTTTAAAGTCAACAGGTAAAATAAAAAATCCATGGCCTAATGTAGATGCTCATAGCGGTGTACTTTTAATACATTACGGCTTAGTTGAATATGATTTTTACACAGTGCTGTTTGGAGTATCGCGTGCAATCGGAGTACTTACAAGTCTTCTTTGGGATCGCGCTTTAGGCGTGCCAATTGAACGCCCTGGTTCTGTTACAACGGAATGGATGAAGAAGCAGGTAGAAAAGCAGACTATAAGTTAAGCAGTCGTATTCTTACTTCCTGAGCAAATCACGAATTTCGGTAAGCAATAGTTGATCTTTGCTCAATACGTCTGCTGGTGGAGCAGGTGCTTCTTTCTTTCTTTTCATTGCATTCATTGGTTTCACTACAAATATGAAAACAGCAAATGCTACAATCAGAAATACAATTGTACTTTGAATAAACGCACCGTAATTAACAGTAACTGCGTTAACAGCTTTGCCGGCAGCATCAAAAGTTGCTTCTTTAATAATAATTTTAAGGTCGCCAAAATTTACTCCGCCAATCAATAAACCTAACCAACTGCGAGATCTACAACATTGCCTTTCGCAATAAATTCTTTGAATTCTGATACAATAGCCATGATAAAATGTGGTTTAAGTTTAAAATTTAAGGGATTAATTGAGGTAAAAAAGATGTTGATCAAACATACGTTAAAAAGAACATATCAATTATTTTAAAGGATTAAACGCAGTGAAAAACAGAATAGCTCATCTGTTACCTTAGCTGTGCTGAACGTGAAGCATACTTGTTTGCCAATGAAAAATTACCTGTTATTTTATACGCTTTGCTGAGACTATCAGCGGCAGCGGCAGACTCAGGATAATTCTCCACGTTAAACTTTAAAATCTTTACAGCATCATCAGCTTTGCGTTTTCTCAGCAACACTTTGCTCAACTCAATATAACGATTGGGATCTCCGGGAAATAATTTTGAATCGGGATCTTTAGGATTTATTTTTTTATTGACAGACACCACTTCGTTGCGAAGCTTGGTTACACGTTTCATAAAATAATCAACAGGAATAGTACCATCCACTAAATCATTTTCATATTGATGAATGCATTCCATCAAATTATTAACCGCTGCCATGCCTTGTTCGTGCTTTATTTTATACAGATCATAAGCCCGATCACCCTGCACCAGAAAAACAGTGTCTTTATCTTTATTCAGAATATCTTCAAATGTGAGAATGGAGGCAAGCGCAATCTGCGAATAATTTTGCGACTCATTTTTAAATCCACGGCATTCCGTTTTCCATAAATCAAGAATTATTTGTCTGCCACCTGTTGTTGGGTTTAACATATTAATAGCACAGCTTAAATTTCCTGCACCGGCATGGTAAGCATGCAAAACCATTAACCGGAACCATGTATCTGTTTCCTTGTAGGCGATATGTCGTGAATCCAACATTTCTTTTACTTTAGGAATGCAAATAGTACTCAGCAACTTTGAAGCTGCATAAGCTGATCGGTTAAGATCAGTGCGCTCATCCACTTTTTTATTTACACGTAATCCATATTTTATCGCAACACTCCTCATTAATTGAAACGGGCCCAATGCACCTGCTGAGGATTTCTGGCTTACCTTTCCCGGACTTTCAATTAATAAAATTGTTTGTGCATACCATGGATCCACACCGTAATCCATAAATGCTTTTACGGCTTTTGCAATAGTTGGAATTGTTTTACGGTGCTCATAAAATTCTTTTTTGCCTGCAGTAACATATAAGTTAGCATTTGAATCAATTCCGCAGGTATTACAAACAGATCGTTTGAATAATGCTTTTTCATTTTCTGATTGCGCCATCCATTCGCGATAATTGGATGTAACCAATGGAATTCTGGAAGAAGCTACATTAATAATACATGAATCAGGTGAAAGGCAAATGATCTGTTTCCATAAGCGCGGTTGAGCAAGGGTGTCATAGCCCTCAGCATAAAAAGAAGAATTGTTGACAAACATCATCTTTTGTGTTTGTTCAAGACTAACAACAACTTTATTAATGGTTAAGTTATCCGCTTTCAATGGTGGTTGCTGTGCTTCTGCAGTTTGTACTCTTCCGCAACTGGCAGCAAAACAGGCACCAGTTATCAGGAATAATTTAAAAGGTAATAGAGGCAATGTCATTATTAAAATTTTATCAATCTTATACGGAACAATTTAAACGAAGTTGCCCCCGATTTAGTTGCTTTTTTGCAATGCCGGAGGCAGATTACAAAGATAGGAAGGCGTGTTACTGAAATCTATAACATAATAATGGTTTTATTAACGATGGAATGTGTACTTATAAAATTTTACTTTTGTAATACTAAAAAAAATATTTCCATTGCAAGCTACAAAACGCCCCGATCACATAGAGATTTCAGTGAGTGAAGAGTTGAAGTTATTTATCAAATCCATTGCTGCTTCATTCCAGTTTATTTTTTACCAGAACAAGTATGATTTGCAGCGAAGAGCTGATATACTTGAAATTATTGAACGTTCAGAAGTGGCTGAATTTGCTGCAAAGATTGAACGGACAGAACCCAATTCAAAAATCAAACTATCAAGAGCCGAAGTTTATTTGTTTTACACTTTGATGGAAATTGTGGGCAGAAGTTTTCTTACCGAGATCGCTGATGATTTTAAGAATATGGCATTGAGACATAATAAAATTAGTGAAGAACGTTATCTCGAAGTCCGCAATACGGAATTAAAAATTGCACAGGCATTAATTCAGCAGATTAAAAAAGATTTTTCAGGTGAAGAGGATTTTGAAGAATTGCTGGAGAAGATTGACATGCTGGATGAATAAGAGATTTTTCATCGCACTAAAAATTAACTTTCTCTCCCAGGTTCTTTTTTAGCTATTTCAGTAGGAGGAATTTCTCCACTCACATGATTTGCATGTGCTTTTGTAAACTCTGCACCAAAGAATAAAATCATTGATGAGTAGGATACCCATAAAAGTATAAGCACAATGGAACCAGCAGCACCATACACTGATCCTGGTTCTGATTTGCCGAAATAAAGTCCTAATGCAAATTTTCCCAGTTCAAATAGTAAACCGGTAAACAAGGCACCCACCCACACATGCTTCCATTTAATTTTTGCATCAGGCAATACTTTAAACATTAATGCAAATAACACCACTACCACTCCAAACGAAACAATGAAATTAATAACGAGGAAAATATACATCATGAAGTCAGGGAGATGTGCTCTCATCCAATCACTTAAAATGGATAACACAGAAGTAACGACCAACGAAATAAGTAATAAGAATCCAATGGATACGATGAGCCCGAATGAAAACAACCGGGTTTTTAAGGTTTGAAGTAATCCTTGTTTTTTAGGATCTGCTTTCACCTCCCAGATAATATTTAATGATTTCTGTAATTGTGCAAACACTCCGGTGGCACCAACCAGTAAAGTGATAAGTCCGATAATACTTGCAAGCACCGACTCTTTGGTTTTGCTTGCATTAAGAATCATTTCCTTCACCTGATCAGCCGTGTCGCTTCCCATGGTTGCAGCTATCTGTTCGTGAATAGTACCTGTCACCACTTCTCTGCCAAAAAATAAACTTGCAGTTGCAATTACAATTACCAGTAATGCAGGCAGCGAAAAAATGGCATAATAAGCAATGATGGCGCTTTCGCGGAATGGATCTTTTTCATTCCAGGATTTAAAAGCTGTTTTGAGCAGGTACCAGGTGTCTCTAACTTTAAATTTCATTCGTGATTAAGCTCAATTAAATTTTTCTGTTTAAAAATCCTATGAAGCTTTCTTTACCGGTTTCTTTTTATCTGAGAGACTTGCTTTCAGCATTGCCATCAAGTCCTCATTTTTAGTGCTGTGTACCACTTTCATTTTAGTGACTTTTGGTTTTTTACCTTTTGCTTTTTCTTTAATTATTTTTAAAAGCTTATCGGTATAAGTGTCTTTATAATTTGAAATATCAAAATCCTCCGTCAACTGGTCAATGAGTTTAAGCGCCATCTCCTGCTCTTTTGATTTTCCTTTTGAAACCGGGGGCACATTAAAATCGCTGATGTCGCGTATCTCTTGTGCAAAACGAATGCGGTTTAACACAATTACTTTATCATAAGGTTTAAGTATGGCGAGTGATTCTTTATTTCTCAAAACAAAACTTGTTACCGCTACTTTGTTTGTTGCTGCCAAAGCATCACGCAGTAATCCATAAGCTTTCAATCCTGTCTTATCCGGTTCAAGGTAGTATGGTTGCTCATAATATAAGCTGTCAATCTCACTCTCCTCCACAAAATTGATGATCTCAATGGTCTTTGTTTTTTTTGCATCAGCAGCCAGAAAATCTTCTTTATCCAACACCACATACTGATCGTCTAACTTATAAGCCCGCACAATATTTTCATACGGCACTTCCTTTCCCGTATTTTCGTTAACACGTTTGAATTTGATGTTCGAGTGATCTTTACTGTCAAGCATGTCAAGATCGAGTGAGCTTTCTTCTACTGCAGAAAAAAGTTTTACCGGTATGTTTATTAATCCGAAGCTGATGGCTCCTGTCCAAATTGGTCTCATGATGTTAGCCGTTTATTATTTCTCCGCCATTGGGATGAATGATTTGTCCTGTAATATATGATGCATCATCACTCGCAAGAAACACATAAGCAGGCGCAATTTCTACTGGTTGTCCTGCACGTTTCATAGGTGCATCGGTTCCAAATACTTTTACTTTATCAGGAGGAAAGCTGGAGACAATTAAGGGTGTCCAAACTGGTCCGGGGGCTACTCCGTTTACACGGATTTTTCTTTCAATCAGATTTGCAGAAAGACTTCTTGTAAATGAAACAATCGCTCCTTTGGTTGCACTGTAATCCAGTAATCCTCCGCTTCCGCGATAAGCAGTTACAGATGATGTATTGATGATGCTTCCTCCGTCATTCATTTTTGGCAAAACAGCTTTTGTGATCCAGAACATTGAAAAAACATTAACACTGAAAGTTTTTGTGAGTTGATCTGTAGTGATGTCTTCTAATTTTTCAGCTGGGTAATGAATGGCTGCATTGTTTACCAACACATCAATAGTGTCAAATTTTTTTAATATCCGTTCAACAGCATTTTTGCATTTAGCTTCTTTGGAAATATCCGCAGCAATCGTTAAACATTTTTTTTGATAATGTTCTTCAATTAATCTGGCAGTTTCCTTCGCATCTTTATGTTCACTTAAATAAATGATGGCAACATCAGCGCCTTCTTTTGCAAAGGCAATTGCTACAGCTCTTCCAATGCCGCTGTCGCCACCGGTGATAATACATTTTTTATTGATTAATTTGTTAGCGCCAGGGAGGTAATTATCATACTCAGGTTCAGGATTCATTTTAGATTCTAAACCCGGGTGTCGTTGCGATTGCGCTGGAAAGGCTGTATGTTTCTTGCCGGCTTTTTGCATAGATGTTACATGTTGTTTTTGTCCCGTTTCAAAAGATAATTTTTACCGTTTGTCATTACTGAGCCGGTACTATCCAATACCTGTAACACCTCTGGTGTAACAATTTTAAGTTTGCTGAATTCAGGAGAACCTTGTTCAACTTCTAAGTTCATTACATTATCTCCATCAATCATCCAGTTGCCTGTTGAATTGCTTGCACTGTCTTTCATTTCCGTGGTTTGACCGATGTATTTTTTTGTCAACAAATATTTCTGATCAGTATTAACTGTAAACTCAATCCACAAACTGTCACAATTATCACAACCAATATAACCGGTGTATTTTGAAGGAAGATTAGCGAGTGCTGTCGAGGTCTTTTGCGTATTTGCATTGGACTCATCTACATTGGCACCAGTATTAGAATTGGTGCATGAGAATAAAACAGTTATCATTAATAATATTAAATATTTCATAATATAGTTTAATTGAGAGTGGCAAACGTTGTGCCTTTAACAGGACTCCGGCACATCATAAAAGCTGAGGTGATATTGCTCACATTTGGGGAAATAATGTATCAGAGAACTGTTGCACAGCTTTTGAAGGGTACTTAATAATTTATCTGCTATTTATGATTAAAACAGCATACCATTCTGTAGAAAGTGCTTTTGAGAAATTTGCAGGATATGTACTAAGTTTTTTAGGAAATTCCATCACATTTATAATTGCATTGGCGTTGGTGGTTTATTGGTTGCTGAACAAAAGTTTTTTTGAAGAACCCTGGCGCGACCAGGTGCGTGATGTTATTTTAAGTGTTACGTTTATCAGCTTTTTTATTATTCAAAAAACATTTAATCATTTCTCAAAAGCAATGCATATCAAGTTAAATGAATTGGTTTCATCGCATGATAATGCAAGCAATCATATAGTAAATGTCGAGCAAAAAACGGAGCATGAATTAAAAGAGATTGCAAAAGAATATGAAAATATAGCGGAAGAGAAAAAAGAAAACGAAGCAGAATAATTACATCGTTTTTAATTCAGTCACCAACTTAGTAAGTACATCTTTTGCATCGCCAAAAAGCATATTGGTTTTCTCATTATAAAAAAGTTCATTCTCAATACCAGCGTAACCTGCGTTCATGCTTCGCTTGTTCACTATGATGTGTTGTGCGTTTTCAACTTCAAGAATTGGCATACCATAAATAGGCGAGGAAGGATCATTTTTAGCTGCGGGGTTTACAACATCATTTGCTCCAACAATTAAAACTACATCTGTGGTATTAAACTCAGGATTGATTTCTTCCATCTCTACTAACTTATCATACGACACATTACTTTCTGCAAGCAACACGTTCATGTGTCCGGGCATACGACCTGCAACCGGATGAATCGCATATTTTACAATTACATTTCTTTCTTCTAAAATATTTTCAAGTTCTTTAATAACGTGTTGCGCCTGTGCAACTGCCAACCCATAACCGGGAACAATAATTACTTTTTTAGAATAATTCATCAGCACTGCAGTATCACTTACTGAAATATCTTTTATTGAACCTTTCATTGAACTGCTGCTTGCAACAGCGGTTGCTCCTGATTCACCAAACGCACCGAAGATTACATTGCCAAGAGGACGGTTCATGGCTTTGCACATGGCAAAAGTTAAAATCGTTCCTGCTGATCCAACCAAAATACCGCCTGTTTGCATTGCCTGGTTATTATATAAAAATCCTCCTGTTGCCGCAGCTAAACCTGTGAAAGAGTTGAGCAATGAAATTACAACAGGCATATCAGCACCGCCAATGGGGACGGTGAATAAAATTCCATAAGCAAGCGCTAACACAAATAATAAAAACACAATGGTGTGTGGCAAATCTGCTGCATATAAAACATAAGCTCCAAAGCCAAGCAATATCACTAAGAAAACATTATTGATTGTATTATAATTCGGAAGACGAATTGCTTTCTTTAATGTGCCATTTAATTTCATAAATGCGATGATGCTTCCGGAAAAAGAAACGGAACCGATGATTACTCCTAAGATGATACAGAGCATCATACCAAAACTACTTCCATGTTCAACTGCATGTGGATATTCAATCAATCCAATCAATGCAGCACATGCACCACCCATACCGTTGAAGAGAGAAACAAGCTCTGGCATCTTGGTCATCTGCACACGTTTGGCAGTAAGCCAGCCGATAACAGTTCCGATAATGATCGCCAAAAAAATTAATCCGAAAACTTTTTGACTCACTTCATGATCAGTCTGGTATAAAAATATAGTTCCAATAATGGCAAGTGACATTCCCACTGCACCAATCGTATTTCCTTTGCGTGCAGTTTTTGGATTGCCCATCATCAGTAATCCAATGATGAAGGTGACCGAAGCGATCAAGTAAATTATTTCAAGAAGGTTTCCCCACATATTTTGAGTTTGATAATTATGGTTTAAAGTTTAAAGTTGTTTGCCGTCATTCAGGAGGAAACTTGTCATATAGTAGAAGTCAGGTTTGATACATACGTAAGCCTATTTAAAAGACAATGGTACATATCATTTAATTTAACCCCATCGCATATCGGGCTTTTGTATTTGATGTTTGACAAGTTTCCTCCTGAATGACGGATTTTCGATTCGTAAATTCGTATGGATTCGTATTTCGTAGATGTTATCATTTTCTTTTTTTAAACATTTCCAGCATCCTGTCTGTTACTACAAAACCTCCTACAACATTTAGTGTTCCGAGAATAACAGCAAGAAATCCTAATGCAAGTGAGACATAATTACCAGGATCGCTTTTCAGCATTACGATGATTGCACCAACAATCACCACTCCGTGAATTGCATTTGCTCCACTCATCAGCGGAGTGTGTAAAACAGTTGGCACATTGCCGATCACCTCAACTCCAACGAAGATGGAGAGGATGATGATGTATAGCATTTCGCGATGTTCAGCGATTTGAGAGAGAATATTTATCATTTAGAATTTAAAGTTTAGAGTTTAATGTTGCGGTCTGTCATTCAGGAGGAAACTTGTTAAATAGTTGTGTAAGCCTGAAATGCAAAAGAGGTTATTTATAAGACACTCGCACCTATCTTTTAAAACAACTTCACTAAATCCCGAACTTTTGTGTTTCATATTTGACAAGTTTCCTTCTGAATGACGGACTTTTTGAATTGGCATATTCCTAGATCTTATTTTTTTAACACTTCACCTTTGTGTGTAATCAATGATCCTTTGGTAATCTCTTCATCCATTTCCCATTTGAATCCATCTTTAGTTGCAAGGTGAAGTAAGAAAGCCTGGATGTTTTTTGCGTAGAGATCACTGGCGTTAAGAGGTAGGAGGGAAGGGATGTTTGCTTCGCCAATAATAGTTACTCCGTGTTTTACTACAGTTTTATTTAATTCACTCAAAACACAATTACCACCTTGCTCCACCGCCATATCCACAATCACAGAACCTAAGCGCATACTTTTAACCATATCTTCAGTAACAAGTACAGGAGCTTTTTTTCCAGGTATCAATGCAGTGGTAATTACAATATCAGCATTCGCAATATGTTTGGCAACTAATTCCTGCTGACGTTTTAAAAATTCTTCTGAAACTCCTTTCACATATCCGCCTTCCATCTTTACAGATTCATCACCTTCCACAACAATAAATTTTCCTCCCAATGATTCAACCTGTTCTTTTGTTTCAGGACGGATGTCAGATACTTCTACGATAGCACCTAATCTTTTTGCAGTAGCGATTGCCTGCAAACCTGCAACACCTGCTCCCATAATTACAACGCGTGAAGGCTTGATGGTTCCTGCAGCTGTCATCAGCAATGGAAAAATTTTTCCTAAAGCATTAGCTCCCATCAACACCGTTTTATAACCTGCAATATTTGCCTGAGAACTCAATGCATCCATTTTTTGCGCTCTTGAAATACGTGGAATAGCATCCATTGAAAATGCACTAATACCTTGTAGTGCATAAGCTTCAATTAGCGAAGCATTGGTAGCAGCCCACATAAAAGAAATGAGCACTGCATCTTTTTTCATGCTCTTGATTTCATTTGCATCAGGAGCATTTACTTTTAGAACAACATCACTTTTGCTGTAAACAGAATTTGCATCAGGTTCAATAGTTGCACCAGCATCCGTATATTTTTCATCTGCAAAATAGGAATTCAACCCGGCACCTTTCTCAATAATAACATTAAAACCAGCCTTAATAAGTTGTGCGGTTACATCAGGTGATAGTGCAACACGGTTTTCTCGTTCTTTAGTTTCTTTGGGTACGCCTAAAATCATAAGGGGTTTTTAAAGTGGGTGCAAAGAAAATAAATTATGGGTAATGTGGTGGATTGGGGTAATTAGGGTGTGAGGTATCCCGATTGATCGGGAGGTAGTTGGGTTTATTGATAATAAAAAAATCCCGCTCTCATCTCGGAGCGGGATTTTATTTTGCCGTTGTTGGTATCCTTACCAACAACACTTTATTATTTACGACACAAAGCGCGTTATCACATCACTCCAATCACCTTGCCCTTTTGTACCCACATAAGCACAACGAAAAGAGTACTGTGAGCCGGGTGTTAAACCGCTGATAACTGATTTGCTTTTTGTTTCCACCTTATTACTCCAGTTAATTTCCGGATTAGGAAGCTGGATAAACTCAAATACATAAGAAGTGCACTTGTCAAAACTCGGTACCTTGCAAATTAGTTTGCCTGATGACTGCGTTAATTCAACTGTAAATCCCTGCGGCTTTGGCATATCAGGGGCAGGCTTAGGCTGTCCTGTTAATTCAAAACCTGTTGTCGCTAATAATACAGCATTGCCCGGAGTAGTAAATTCTGCCGCGCTCACTAATTGATCTAATGCAGCAGTAAGTGTGTTACGATATTGGTTGCGGGTAAGTATCCAGTTACGGTCATGCGTAACGCGGGCTTTCTGTGCTGCATCATCATACTTATCCAGTATTGGTAATGCAACGGTAACAATAGGACCAGCTAAAGGATAGGTGGGATTACTCTTGAGGTTCGAGAACACACCCCCGAGTAGAAGTGCCGAAAACAGCATTTGACTGTTTAAGATAAGCTCTCTTTAGACGAATAGTCATAATACACTACTAAACGGGATGATACATTAAAGGTTACAGGCAAACTATAATCAATTGTAAGAAAATTTTAAAAATTAATTGTTTTTCAGCCCCTTGTTTGTGCCTGCACTCTATAGGATTCTCTTTTTTAGTTTCCCAGGCAAGAAACCCGCTTGTAAGGTTTTGTTGAATTTTCTTCCGGAAAAAGCATACCTCTGCCGGAAGTGGGTACAAATCTTCCGGAAGCGGATGCAAAACTTCCCGAAAAAGTAAATTTCTGCCGCAAGTACATACAAATCTTTTGGAAAAAGTAAATTTCTACCAGAGATAGATACAAAACTTCCGGAAGTGGATGCAAATCTTTTGGAAAAAGTAAATTTCTACCGGAAATGGATGCAAAACTTTTGGAAAAAGTAAATTTCTATCTGCAACAAAAAGAAAACTTGCGATGCCTTTTACTTATATTTGTTATAAACAACACCGACATTATTATGAAAAAACTCCTCACCCTTCTTATTATATGTATCGCAATAAATGCTAATGCAGATAGCTGGGTGCAGAAGGCGAGTTATCCGGGATTGGGGTTAAATTATCCCTTTTCTTTTTCTATTGGAAATAAAGGATATGTCGGTTGTGGTCGGGACACCCTGTTGCATGTTCAAAATGATTTTTGGGAATATGATCCATTAACAAATGTTTGGACACAGAAAGCAAATTTTGCTGGCATTGCAAGATTTGCAGGAAATAGTTTTTCCATTGGCAATAAAGGTTATGCTGGTCTTGGATTCGATTATATATCAGCTGCATTTTTTCAGGACTTTTGGGAATATGATCCATCGAACAATATATGGACTCAAAAGGCAAATTTCGGTGGGGGCAATAGACGACTTGCAGTAGGTTTTTCTGTTGGTGGTTTTGGTTATATTGGGACTGGCATGGATTCGAGTTCAGTTTTTTATGATTTATGGCGATATGATCCATCAACTGACACATGGTCTCCAAAATCAAGTTTTCCAGGCGGTTATAGAAGTAATGCCAGTTGTTTTGTAATTGGAAATAACGGATATTTAATTGCAGGTGCTAATGGACAAAATTATTTTTCTGATTTATGGGAGTACAATAGTATCACTGACAACTGGACGCAGAAAGCTAATTTTCCATCTACTCATCGAGTAGATGGTGCAGCTTTTTCAATTTGTGATAGGGGCTATTTCGGAATTGGGGAAGGTCCTGTTGTAGGAATTTATTTAAATGATTTTTGGCAATATAATCCAATTAATAATACGTGGATTCAAAAAACTAATTTTCCTGGCACGAGTCGCGATGAAGCTGCCTTTTTTTCAATTGGCAATAAAGGATATCTTGGTTTAGGCTTAGGAAATTCTTTTCATAATGACCTATATGAATATACTCCTTATAGCGTATGCAGTATAACCATAGGCATCACAAATTTAACATCATCACTTTCCAATTTCACTATTTCTCCCAACCCTGCAAAGGGTAAGTTTACCATTAGCAGTTTGCAATTAAATAAAAATATAGAGATAAAAATTTTTGATTCAAAAGGCAAAACAGTTTTATCACAACAACAGCACACCGCAACCCGTAGCGTCACCATCCCCATTGCCAACCTGCCGGCAGGAATTTATTTTGTACAAGTTAGCGATGCAGAAAATAAAGTGGTGAGGAATCTGGTGGTGGAGTGAAGCTTCATCGCGAGTAACGAAGTGAACTTTTTATATGCTATCATTCAGATTGGCAAACTGCCTTCATCAATGCCAAAAACCTAAAAGGTAAAAATTATGCGCTGAGTATTTATGATATAACAGGCATGCTTGTTTTTAAAGAGCAGGGAAATATAAGCTCAGGATATTTTACCAAAGATTTGAATATGCAGGGTTTTGCAACTGGTGTTTATGTTGTTTCGCTTGTTACTGAAAAGGAAGTGTTGAATAAGAAGTTTGTGAGAGAGTAGCAAATTTCATAAGCAGAAATTAGCGTTGCAATTATTAGCTTTGTATAAAATTGTGATATGCGTTTAAGTGAAAAAAAATTAGAAGTTACTCAAGCCATTCTTAATACTGATAATATGGCAATGCTCCGACAAGTGAAAGCGGTGATTGAAGCATACAAAACAGATTTATGGGATGAGTTAAGCGATCGGCATAAACAAAGTATTGCCACAGCAAGAAAACAATTGAAGAATGGAGAAGGAATTCCGCATAAGACGGTGATGAAAAAATATAAGAAATTGCTTTCAAAATAATATGGTCGCCTCAATGTTAAACATCACTCCTTCAAAGCCTTCTCAATATTCCTATCCGGCACCAGCCAGAGAATTGCAACACCAACAATCAATATTGCAGAAACAACAGGGCTATAAAATGCCAACGGAATAGAGAGTAAATAACAACTTAACGAAACCATTCCTTTTTTCTCCTGTTTTTTCAATGCTTCACTTAATGCTGTGCTGTGAGTATAATGTGCCATAATGGTTTTTTGCAGAATAGTATAAGCTATTGCACAACAAGCGAGCAAGGTTGCATACAACGCAACCGGTAAGTGAGCAAAATGATTTTCGCCCATATAGGCAGTCGCAAAAGGAATAAGCGAAAGCCAGAATAATAAATGCAGGTTCGACCAGATTATTTTACTGTTTACATGATGTACTGTGTGTAACAAATGATGATGATTGCCCCAGTAAATTCCGATAAAAATAAAACTCAGTATATAACTAATGAAAGTTGGAATTAACAGTACAAGGTTTTCCATACCTGCGCCATGTGGCACTTTGAATTCAAGCACCATAATGGTAATGATGATAGCAAGCACTCCATCACTGAAAGCCTCGATTCGTGTTTTGGTCATAAGATAGTTTGATTGCAAAGATATATTGCTTGAGTTGTTGGGTTGTTGAGTTGTTTCTAAAGACGCAGATTAACAGATAGGAACAGAATGATATTTGAACAGATTTATGCCTGCGGAATTATTTACGAACGATCTATAAAAAATAAACCAGCTTCTTTAAAGGACTATTATTTTTCATGGATAGTGATTCATTAATCTCCATAAAAATCTATTATTATTTGTTAATATGCGGCTCATTTGCAGTCAACTTTTTCTATTACTTTATTCTTCAGAAAAAAAAGACTTCACCCAAGTTGGTAATATTTATTAATCAATGGTAAGGAACTAACTTCTTTAATAAACAACAGAGATAACAATCTAATAACCTAATAACTTTTACCTTTGCTCCATGGCAAAATACACTCAGGCATATCTTAAAAAATTAGAAGATCTTTTAAAAGATAATGGCTACGAAATACGTTACGAAAAAGGAAATTTTAAATCAGGTTTTTGTATTCTTGAAGATAAGAAGGTAGCGGTAATCAATAAATTTTCAACTATGGAAAGCCGTATTCATGCACTGGTTGAAATAGTGAATATGCTGGTGCAACAAGGTAAGATTGACCAGGATCATAAGCAGCTTTTTATTAAAAAAGCAGATGAATCAGCAGATACATCTGCAGTGAATGCTGAGGAAATAAAAGAAATTAAATGAGCCTCACCCTCTTATCCCTCTCCCAGAGGAGAGGGAAGTCGCAACAGACATTCATAAAGTCTAAATATATTTAAGGTTTTGCTTAAGGTTACATTTTTAGGAACCGGAACTTCACAGGGTGTACCCGTAATTGCATGTCAATGTGAAGTGTGCAGCAGCAATGATCCGCGTGATAAGAGATTACGAAGTTCTATCATGTTAGAGGATGAACATACATTGATCGTGATTGACTCCGGTCCTGATTTCCGTCAACAGTTATTGAGAGAGAAAGTGCGAAAGCTGGATGGATTGGTGTTTACTCACGAGCACAAAGATCACATCGCAGGCATGGATGATATACGTGCCTTCAACTACATATTAAAAAAAGAGGTGGATATTTATGCAACCCTTCAAGTGCAGAAAGCCATTGAGCGTGAGTTTCATTATGCTTTTGAGGAAATAAAATATCCTGGTATTCCCCGGTTTAATTTGCATACCATCCACAATAAATCTTTTAATGTGCGAACCATTACCTTGCAACCAATTCTGGTGAAGCATTACATGTTGGATGTGTTTGGATTCAGAGTTGGTGATTTTACTTATATCACCGATGCAAAAACAATTTCAAAAGAAGAGATTGAAAAAATAAAAGGTACGCGTGTTTTAGTTTTAAATGCCTTGCGAAGAGAAGAACATATTTCTCATTTCACATTGGAAGAAGCTTTGGAAATGATTGATATTATCAAACCTGAAAAAGCTTACTTGACTCACATCAGTCACCAGTTAGGTAAACATGAAATTGTAAATGCAGAACTTTCGGATGGAGTGGAGTGTGCGTATGATGGACTTGTGCTGCGGGTTACTAATTAACGAATGAATTACGAATACAACGAATGGCTGTCGCACGAATTTTTTAATTGGTAACATTCGTATCCGATTCGATTATTAGTAACCATCACTTCTCGCAAAAAATTTCCATCCTTTTTTCGGAAGAACGATAGACCGGTTTAAAATAATTTTCAATTTCTTTATTGGAAATCAATGTTGACGAATCATTGAATGAATCCTGCCATTGCCAGCGTATGATGTAGTTTATTTTAAATGATTTTCCCTGCTCATATTTTTTCAATTCAAATAAAGGACGATTGCTTTTTCCGCATGTTCCCATATTATTAAATACATCAGATGATTTCCATCTTACCAATGAGTTTGGCGATAATGCTTCATTATTATCGAGCACTATAATATTTCTTTCAGCACTCAGATAAAGCGGGAAATTATACTGAAGCCAGTTTTCAGTAGCGTTCAATGGTATCACCACACTGTTATCACGGATGTATTTAGCACCTGAATACAATTCTCTCAGCTCAGCATCATAAGCTTTGGATGCGTTTAATTGATTCCATGATGCGGAAATAACAATTATTAAAATAGCGAGATTTTTTATCAGCGTTAAAGCAAAGTTGAATTGTACACAATCAGCAACCATCATTATAAAAAGTATTGCAAGCAACATCATCCTGATATTGATGTATCCTCCGGCAAAAAATTCATAAGGCAACACGAAATATAAAACAGCACAACTGATGATCATTATTAAAATGGCAGGCAAATATTTTTTATCAAGTCGAAATGATTTTGAAGCAATGCCTGCAATCATTAAAGCAAGTGTTAAAATTTCAATACCCATGATGTTATATTTTTCAATGTCATTGTTATAGGTGATAAGGGCGGTCATATTTCTTAATCGTTCTAACAATTCATCGGTATCAAGATATTTCATGATGGTGGCACTGGATGCTTTTTGAGCAAACAGTATGGTGAGTAAAACAACAGGTAAAGTTGATAACAATATGAACCTTATACGTTTGATATGATGTAATAAAGAATATTGATTTCTGTTTCTGAAAATTATGATTGTCTCATTTATAAAAATGAAAAGTATAATTGCTGCAAATCCAAACAGATGACTGAACCAGGTGAATAATAGTATAACTGAAAATACCACGTATTTTTTCAAAGTCCATGCATTTAAATTTTTCAGATAAAAGGCAATACAAATCATCATCATTCCAAGGCTGATTAGGAAACTGAAAAAACCCATCACCAAAGGATAATTAAAAACGATTGTGAAAATCAAAAGTGGTTGTACTAATTTATTGCCTGTTAGTTGTCTTATTAAAATAAAATATCCTGTACAAAAAATTGCAATCACCAGTGTGGTAATAATTTTCACAGTGAGTTGCGGGCTGAAAAAGTTTAATAAAAGCGAAAGCAATAGTTGAACAATACTGTTGGGAACAGGCCTCAGATTCAGTTCAAAAAACTGGTGATAGATACTTTGATCATTAAAAAGCAATTGGTTAAAAACATTCGCACAATATAAATGTGCAGCACCATCACCTGTGTGAAACCATTCAACATTCCATACCGGAACCAGGAGGCAGGTGAATAGTATTAAACAGAAAATAAATTGCATTTGATTTTGCCGGAATTTGTTTATCAACATGATGGCTGAAAAATAAAGTAAAATTCAGAGAAGAAAATAAATTCAGTGTCGTTATAACTCAAGCCATTTTTATTAGATTGTTTATAACTTTTTTGTCATTGAAAACACGACATAAGAAATTAAGAGGAACACCATTGTCAGGTATTGGTTCTTCATTTGAAAAATGCTGATAACTTCTGCACAATGTTTACTGAACGGACAGTTCAACTTCTTACTTTTCACCTTTATAAATAGAGTTAATGAGAGTTCTTAAACTAATGTTTGTACTACTGATTTTTTCATGCTTAAAAGTGCATGCTCAGTATGTAAACATTCCTGACACTAATTTCAGAAATTGGATCAAAAGCTTGTCTTATAATGCAATTTCAGAAAGTGGTGAATTTGATACCACCAATCGCATTGTTACGCACTTTACAAAAGTAAATCTTGATCCAGGCATTCAGGACTTAGAAGGTATTCAATATTTTGACAGTCTCCGGGTTTTAACAGGTTCAGGAAACGGCATTTTGAAAATTGCAACCATGCCACCGTTACTGGAAGAAATAAGTTTTGAAAATTATTTTATTGATACCTTAAATATTTCTGCGCCAGCTTTAAGAAAGTTGAGTTGTAGAAATTGCCATATTCAGGTGGTAAATATTTTACCTCCTTTGGTGATGGATGCTGATCTGTCAGAAAATTTAATTGACACACTTAATATTTTCTCATCATCTGCTTTGCAAAATCTTAATGTTTCTAAAAATCAAATCAGGTATATACAAACTCTACCGCCCACTTTAAATTATATTGACATCAGTTATAATCAACTCACATTATTAAACAATTTATCTTTTTATTTGAAACAAATCAATGCAAGCGCTAACCAGTTGCAGGTGATTGACTCGTTAAACCAAAGCCTTGAAAGATTGATAGCAGATTCAAATGCAATTACTGATGTACCGCAAAATATTCCTTCAACACTTGCTTATCTCTCTCTGAATTTTAACAATATTGATTCTGTAATTTCCCTACCATCATCACTTGATTCTATTTCATTAAAAAATAATAACCTGAGTTTTTTACAATCCATTAGTGATTCATTAACATATATTGATATCAGCAATAATCCTGTTTCAACAGTGCCTGATTTAAAAAATCTTGTTCAGTTGAATTGCAATTACACCAGTATAAGTTGCCTGCCACGTTTGCCTCAATCTTTACAAGTGTTAAATGCAGAAGGATCAGCCATTGCTTGTATTCCAAATCTTCCTACATACCTGAATCAAAATTTTCCACTGTGTATTATTCCGTTTTCTTATTCTGAAAATCAAGTGGCGGGCTCCAGTTGCACAGATGATACATTAACAGCCTTAATACCCGGAGCAAGTTATTGGTGGAATACGGGTGATACTACTGCATATATTGATTCTGCCTGCCGTGACCTTTACCATTGTGAGATAATCACCAATGAAAATTGTTTTTATGCCGATGATGTTGATTTAACGCTTCCTCTAACTATTTCAAAATGCATAGAGTTCGATTGTTATCACTGTTTGAAATATGCAAGAGTGAAAGTGGATGGAGGAACACCACCTTATAATTATTCATGGTCCATATTTAATTCTCCTGATACCAGTCTTACCGGTGCTTTTTTATCACATCAATGTGCTGGTTCTAATAATGATATTGAGTATGAAGTAACAGTTACCGATGCACTTAATGATTCTGTTGAAGAAACTATTTACATCGGGCCCTCATTTGATTTATCAGGTACTGGTGGTTTTTATGATGTGCAAAATCCTACCTGCAATAAAGTAAGTGATGGACATATTTATGATGTGGTAAGTTGTCCAAATAATACGTGTATGATAAATCTTTTCTGGCAGAATAATTTGTCTGCAGGAACATATTCCTATTATGATATTGATTTTTGTAATCCTATAATAAATACCACTGTCCTGACCACTACTGATGTTTGTTACACCACTCAGTTGGAAAAACCGCAATGTGGAGTATGTAACGGAACCATTACCATGCACAGTGATGCTGTTAATTTCTATGAAGTAAATATTTATGATACACTTGGAAATTTTTATGAGTCAGGTCAGTTATGTGCAGAGATAATGTATGTGTGTGAATTTTTTATTGATGATGGGCAGAATATAAAATATATAGAAACTGATACAATCATTTTTCATGACTCATCATGCACTCCTGTTTTTCCCGGTGATGCCAATCATGATGGCATTGCCAATAATCTCGATTTATTATCCATTGGTATTGCGTATGGTGATAGCGGACTTGCCAGAGTTGATACATCTCTTACATGGTTAGCTCATTATGCAGGTGACTGGATCAATAGTTTTGCAAATGGCATTAATCACAAGCATGCAGACAGTAATGGTGATGCTTTGATTAATGACGCGGATACCAACGCAATAATTTTAAACTACTCGCAAACGAATAACGGGATTACTCCTGTGACTTATCTTGCTAATATTCCAACATTAAATTTTGCGTTTCCGGATACTTTATTGCCTGATAATATTTATAATTTACCACTCACATTGGGCAATGCATTGGATTCAGCTTTTGATTTATATGGTTTGGCTTTTTCAATAGGATATGATAATACACTAATAGAACCAAGTTATTTACAATTAAAGATTGACAGCAGCTGGTTCGGTATTAATGGTTCAGATCAGATCAGTTTCCAGGTTAATGATACCAATGCCGGAATTATGGACGTTGCAATAACACGTATTGATCACACAAACCGTACAGGGGCTGGTGAAATTGGTGTACTTCAATTTAAAACAAAAAAGTTTTTAACGCCAAGTGAATTATATCTAATCACCGAAAACATAACCGGTATATCTAACACTGAGTCTTATCTTTCAATAAATGGCTCTGTTGATTCTGCATTGTTACAATCGGTTGTTTGCGCTATGAATGTTACTGCGAGTTCTTCCAACTCCTGTAGCAATTGGTGTGGAGGTTCAATTCAGTTACAGGTGAATGATCCTGCCGGTGATTTACATTATGACTGGAGCAATTCTGTTTTTGATACTTCGCATTGTATTCCCGCATTGCCTGATATTAACGAGCTTAACAATCTTCCATCTGGAAATTATCAATGCATTATTACTGATGCATACGGTTGTGTTTCTACTGCCTCATTAACTGTATTAACTGAAGAGAATAGTTTAGTTGCAAATTCCAATTATCAATTGGAGGGTTGTTCAAGCTGCAATGGATTTATTGATCTTACAGTGACAGGTGGATACTCTCCTTATAATTATGACTGGAGTAATTCTTTTGCTATCGGAAGTAATCCTGATACTGTAGAAGATCTTACAGGATTGTGTTTTTACTTTAATGTTTTTAGTTGCCTGATAAATGATAGCATTGGTTGTTCTCAACAATATTATCTCGAAGGCCCTAATTGTGGTTTTAATTATCAGATTGATATTACTGATGAAACCTGTGCCGGTAATAATGATGGAAGCTTTTCTATTTCAGGTTTCAACTGGCCAACATTCTGTCCGTTTGGATATTTATACAATGGAAATAGCGGTATTGTAGATGCAAGTGCAGCAGTTGACTTTAATAATCTTGGTGCAGGCACTTATCCTGTCACACTAATTTCACCTAATACCTGTGATACCGCTTTTGCACAAGTGGTAATTGAGCACCTGCCTGAGCCGTCAATTCAGTTACAGTCAATTCTCCCGCATTGCGGATTGTGTGACGGATCAACCACAGTATTTATTGATGGCGACACTTCAGGAACATTCATGGATTTCTGGTGGGCTTTAAGTAATAGTCATTCAACTACTGATTCCGGCTTTTGCGCTGCAACAGATTATGAATATTATTTTGTTGATCTCAACAATTGTTTTTATTCAGGAATAGTGAATTTGATTTGTGATAGTTTAATCATCAATAGTGTTAATTTGCACAATAACAGTTTAAACAAGTTAAGCGTTATTCCCAATCCAAATAATGGAACATTTATTTTATTGATGTCAAAGCCATGTAGTGAGCGCTCTTCATTGGAAATTTATAACTCTTTAGGTGAATGTGTGATGCGCGAAATCATAGTTGCAAACAGCAGCCAGGTATCAGTGGATAAAAATAATTTGTCTTCAGGATTATATTTATGCCGCTTAATTTCTGGCGATAGGGTAGAGCAGGTAAGTTTTGTAAAAGAGTAGATTCATTATTAATGATATAAGACTTTTACTGAAGTGGATACTTTTTTATTCAATATCATTTAAATATATATTCATTTTACCTAACATATCGTCAGTGGATAATTTGATATAATATTTAAGCACCTCATAGTACATTGATTTGCTAATGGCACGATTAATTTCATTTTTGTTTCCATAAATTTTCTTCAGTTCTTTATCCATCACCTCCATATGAAGACTAAAAATGGAGTTAGGGTTTATGATTTCAAATCTATTAATAAATAAAATGTAATCGCACTTCGATACGTTTACAGCTTCCTTTAAAATTTTATACCCGTTAGTCGTTAAATCGCATCCATAATAATTGTTGTGGTATGAATTTATTGAGGTTCCTCTAACATTTTGAATATTCTTTACCGAACTATCTTTAAAGTTAAAGTAAAAGCAATTCCACTTTTTTATTTTATAGATGCTATCTGTCAAAACAGCGGAATTATTAAATTCTTTTAAATAGTAAATCGAATAATTTTTAAATAAACCTGTCAGTGTCTTATCAATAATATTAACAACATACTCTTTGATTGAATCGGGATGTACATGGTTATATTTTAAATTTCTTTCTACTAACGGAGAGAACTTGATATTGTTTACTGAAATTGGAACGATTAATAAACTTTTCTTTTGCTGAGCAAAAACACATGATGGTAAAGTTGCAAACGAGCAAACGAATATTACTAATAAAGAAATCGCGGGATAATTTCTCTTTTTAAACAAGCTGTTTATGGATTTTCGGTTGATTTTAATCTCATTTCATTTCCGAAGCGTGCATCTTCTTTAGTGAGTACTACCCGCCATTGTTTTTCTTTTTCACCAGCCACACTCACTTTTTTCAGCATCAGCTTTTGTTCAGTAGGATTACCTGCTTCTTTAAAATAAACAGTTGCTTTATCACCGGCAATTTCTTCACTCGTAATTTCGATGGGCAGCATTTCAATAGCCGGTTCATTATTTTCTTTGCTGATACGTTCAAGCACTTGCAGCAGCTTCACAGTTTCTTTCGTGCTGTATTTTTTTGCTTCTTCAAAATCATGCTTTTGAAATGCATCTAAAAATTCTTTGGCAACAGGACGTGGTGAATTAGAAGAGGAACAGGCAATGAAAAAAAAAGAGAGAAGAAATAAATTACGTGTAAGCAGGTTAAAATTCATTTTTATAAAGAAGCTTGCAATGTGTATTCAAATATAAATTATCAGGTGCAATGTAAGTATAACCTGCAACAGTTGTTTCCGGAATAAAATGTTTTTCAATAACAGCTTTACTTAATGTTTTTGCAATCCATTCGCTACAATACATGGAAGAGTCAGTGGCAAGATCAAAATCTGAATCGAAGGAAATCAATTCGTTTTTAGAAGAGGAAATAATACTGTCAAGTTTATTTTGTTCTTCTGTGTTTAACTGGTAACGGTAAAAAGCATAAGCAGTACATTTTTCATTTGCGATAAAATCATGGAGTGCTTCCGTATGCAAACCACTGTTTTTATTATCATCAATAAAATGATAAACCAACCATTCATTATTTATTTTATATAAAAATCCTGCATGGGTAAATTTCCGCTCTTGCAATGAGCTGTTTCGGAAAACAAATGACAATAACCCTTTGCTGTTTCTTAAAACAAGATCACCGTTTTGCAATTTGAAATTATTTACATTGTGACCGGATGAAGTATGCGCAATGCTTTCAGTAAACTGAAAATAGACAATCAGGTTAACGATAACTGTAAACAGCAGAAAGGAAAAATATAATGAATGAGGTTGCTTTCGCATAATTTGTGTTTACATTCTTTCAGGAACTTCGATTCCTAAAAGTGACATTCCGGATTTTATTACACGCGCTGTTTGATGAGATAAATACAACCTAAATAAGCTGGTTTCAACATGTGCATCATCCACCACTGGATGTTCATGATAAAACTGGTTAAATGTTTTTGCAAGTTCATAAACATGATTGGCAATCCGTGACGGATTATGCTTTTCCGCAGCTTCGTCCACCATATCGGGGTAACCCAATATAAGTTTTACCAGTTCTTTTTCTTTTGCAACAATGTTGCTGTAAGCTACAGGATTAAACTGTGAAAAATTATCCAATGAAGGATATTGGTTTGCTTTGCGCATTACAGAACATATCCGTGCATAAGTATATTGAATAAACGGTCCGGTGTTACCATTGAAATCAATGGACTCTGCCGGATTAAATAACATCCGTTTTTCAGGATCCACTTTTAAAATAAAATATTTGAGCGCACCTAAAGCAATAGTTCTGTACAATGCTTCTGCTTCTGCTGACTCAAAGTCATCAATCTTTCCTAATTCTTTGGTAATACGTTTTGCTTCACTGATCATTTCTGCAACGAGGTCATCTGCATCTACAACGGTTCCCTCTCTTGATTTCATTTTACCGCTCGGTAAGTCAACCATACCGTAAGAAAGGTGTACGAGGTTTTCCCAATAGCTTATATTTAATTTCTTTGCGATTGCACGCAACACTTTAAAATGATATTCCTGTTCGTTACCCACCACATAAATTAAAGATGAGAACGGTGACTGTTTGTAACGCTGTTGAACAGTTCCCAAATCCTGTGTGATATAAACGGAAGTACCATCAGCACGTAAAAGCAGTTTGTGATCTAAACCTGCATCTGTAAGATCAACCCACACAGAGCCATCATCCTTACGATAAAAAATTCCTTTTTGCAAACCTTCATCAACAATTTTTTTGCCGAGCAGATAAGTTTGCGATTCGTAATCCATCTTATCAAAACCAACTCCTATTAATTTATAACTCTCTGCAAAACCATCATACACCCAACTGTTCATGGTTTGCCACAGTTCAATAGTGTCAGGATCGTTTGCTTCCCATTTTCGTAATAATTCCTGTGCTTCTAATATGGAAGGGGCTTTTTTCTTTGCATCTTCTTCACTCATTCCTTCCTGAATAAGCTTTGCAATTTCATTCCGATACATTTTATCAAACTCCACATAATACTTTCCCACAAAATGATCACCTTTCATTTTTTCACTCTGTGGTGTTGCACCATTTGCCAATTTTTTCCATGCCAGCATTGATTTGCAAATGTGAATTCCCCGGTCATTTACGAGACATACTTTGATGACTTTATGTCCTGCAGCTTTTAATATTTCAGAGATGGAATGACCAATCAACACATTGCGCACATGACCAAGGTGCAAAGGTTTATTGGTGTTAGGAGAAGAATACTCCACCATCACCGGTGCATTCGTCTGTGGATTGTCCAGTTTTACTGAACCAAAATGTTCATCACTGCAATCCTCATGCAATACACTTAACCATGCTTTATTATTTATTACAATATTTAAAAATCCTTTTACAACATTGTATTTTGTAACCGCAGCACAATGCTCAGTTAAAAATTCCCCGATTTCATTTCCTAAACTTTCAGGTGATGTAGAAGCAATTTTTGCAAGATTAAATAGCACAACCGTTATATCGCCTTCAAAATCTTTTCGTGTTGGTTGTAACGAAATCTGATCCTGGTCAATTTTTAATTTATAACGATTTAGCAGCGCATCGGCTACACCGTTTTTTATTTCAGTTGAAAATAACATAGTTACTTTTAAGGTTTACAGTTTTCGGTTTACGGTTTACAGTTTATCACTCAATCGAAAACTGCAAACTGTAAACCGAAAACTCGCATTATGATATCTGGCTTACTACACGTTGTAAAATTTCAAAAGTATTTTCAGCCATCAGGTTCTCTTTATCAAGTGTGGGGTTTACTTCTGCAATTTCAAAGCAACACACTTTTTCGTTTTGTATTAGCCGAACACATAAACTTCCTGCCTCTTTCTCTGTAATTCCATTTCTCACCGGTGTACCAGTTCCTTTTGAAATGGATGAATCCATACTGTCAACATCAAACGATACATAAATCAATTGGCAGCTATTGAGGTGTGCCAATGCATCACGCGCTATCTTTTCAACACCATTACGTTTAACATCATTTGTAGTAAATGTTCTTACTTTATTTTTTTTAATTAGAAAAGATTCTTCCGGTTCCACATCACGAACAGAGATATAAACGAGATCGCTCCAGTTAACTTTAGGAGCAATGCCGCCCAGTTTCTTGAGTTTATTCCATAAATCAATCGTGTCTTTATCCGGTTTATTCATCCTGTTGGCAATATTATCTTCGTTTAATACTGCTGAAAGCGGCATTCCGTGTACGTTACCTGTAGGAGTAGTGTAAGGTGAATGGAGATCTGCATGTGCATCAATCCATATCACACCGAGCCGTTGACGTGGATAAGCCATACGTATTCCGGCAATTGTACCTCCGGCTGTGCTGTGATCACCGGCAAGCACCAAAGGGAATTCCTTCGACTTTAAAGTTTCTCCTACGGTTTTTGCAAGCCGCTCATAAATATTCACAATTCCCCTTAACCTCTTTGCGTAAGGGCTTCCACCGGATTCAAAAAGGAGATTATTCTCCACTTTAATTTCTACTGAAGGGATTTTATTAAAGAGATTGCTTCCATAATCCAATGCTGCTATCTTAATGGCATCCGGACCCAGGCTTGCTCCCCGTGTTCCGGCACCAATCTCTGATTTAACTTCTATGATCTTTATTTTTTTCTGCATAAAATCTGGTTACTAATTAACGAATGCCTTACGAATATTACGAATTTCAGCTTTATACTTAATTACTTTATCACTTCAATACCTTTTTATGTAACTGCCAACTTATCTACATTTGCGCAAATTTATTAAAGTAACTCACTTACATAAGCTGATATGAAGAACAGATATACCGATTTGATTGAACAAACCTTCGAATTTCCGCAAGACGGATTTGAAGTTGTTGACAATTGTCTGCAGTTTCATGGTGTGCCGCTGATGGATATTATCGAACAATATGGAACTCCTCTTAAAATAACCTATTTACCTAAGATAAGTTCTCAGATTCAAAAAGCCACGCGGTTATTTAATGTTGCGATGGCTAAAGAAGATTACAAAGGTAATTATTTGTATGCCTATTGCACCAAGAGTTCGCATTTTGAATTTGTTTTAAAGGAAGCTTTGAAGAATGACATCCATCTTGAAACAAGTTCTGCATTTGATATTAATATAATTAAACAACTTTATGCTGATGGATTAATCAATAAGGATATTTATATTATTTCAAACGGTTTCAAACGTGATAACTATGTAACCGGAATTATTGATTTATGGAAGGAAGGGTTTACTAATCTGATACCAATACTTGACAGTAAACTGGAACTGGAGCAATACACATCACGATATAATAAAAAGATACAGGTCGGCATACGCATTGCCGCTGAAGAAGAACCGAATGCTGAGTTTTATACTTCAAGGTTAGGTATAAGATATAACCAGATTATTGATTATTACAAAGAGAACATCAAAGAAAATAAAAATGTTGAGCTGAAGATGCTTCATTTTTTTATTAATACAGGAGTGAAGGATACTGCTTATTACTGGAGTGAATTAAATAAAAATATAAACCTGTATTGTGATCTGAAAAAGCAATGTCCTGAATTAGAGCATCTCGATATAGGAGGAGGTTTTCCTATCCGCACCAAGCTTGATTTTAATTACGATTATCAATACATGGCTGATGAAATTATCCGCCAGATAAAATCTACCTGCGAACAAAAAGAAGTGGATGAACCGAATATTTTTACTGAGTTCGGCAGTTTTACTGTTGGAGAAAGTGGAGCAGTATTGTTTAGTGTGGTTGGAAAAAAGCAGCAAAATGATAATGAGCTATGGCACATGATTGACAGCAGCTTTATTACTACACTGCCTGACACGTGGGGAATCAAACAGCGATTCATTTTACTTGCAATCAATAACTGGGATCGTGAATATCAGCGAGTGAACCTGGGAGGATTAACTTGCGACAGTGATGATTATTATATTATGGAGAGTGTGCGTAACCGAGTGTTTCTGCCAAAACCTAATAATAACGAAACGCAATACCTTGGTTTTTTTCACACCGGAGCTTACCAGGAAAGTTTGGGAGGTTATGGTGGAATTCAGCATTGTTTAATACCTGCACCCAAGCATGTGCTTATTGACCGTGATGAAGATGGCGAATATTCTACACGGCTTTTCGCAAAGGAACAGAGTGCAAAGAATATGATGAAGATACTTGGGTATTGAAAAGTAGGGAGCTATAAGAGGGAAGTAGGGAGCAGTTATTTTACTGTTAATTTATCAAAAGTAATTAGTGATGAGAGTGGAGTAGGGGAGTAATTATTTAGTTGTCTTAGCATTAATTTGTACACCAAGTTTTTCAAATTCAATATCGTTTGGTTCCCACAGTTCTATTTTGTTTCCGTCAATATCCATGATGTGAACAAACTTTCCGTAATCAGCTTTTTCAATGGTGTCGGTGACGGTTACTCCTTCTTTTTTTAGTTCCTCAACCAGAGCAGTTAAATTTTCAACGCGGTAATTGATCATAAACTCTTTGGCTGAGGGTTCAAAATATTTTGTTGTTTCTTTAAAAGGACTCCATTGCGAAAATCCTTTTTTTGTAGAGTCAGCACCTTGATACCATTCAAACACTGCACCGTATTGATTAGTGTTTAAACCAAGATGAGTCTGATACCATTCTCTGACTTTTTTTGGGTCTTTGCATTTGAAGAAAATGCCTCCAATGCCGGTTGCTCTTTTTATTTTAATATTATCATTTGTCTTGTAAGTAATGATTGATTTGAAAGCAAAACCAAAACAGAATGAAGTGGCAATAACTAAAATTAATAATAATGTCTTTTTCATATAAATGTATTTTGGTTAATACTAATCCATAGGTTCCCACAATTGAATTTTGTTTCCTTCCATGTCTAAAATATGAACGAATTTTCCGTAGTCATACGTCTCAATTTTATCGAGTATAGTTACGTTTTCTTTTTTTAATTCTTCAACAAGTGCTTCCAGGTTTTCAACTCTGTAATTGATCATAAAATCCCTTGCTGAAGGTTCATACATTTTTGCTGTTTCTGTATTCACATTCCATTGCGTTTGTCCCTTCTTCTCCGGATCATCTGCCTGCCGCCATTCAAATGTTGCTCCATAAGGACCTGCATCCAAACCCAGATGTTTGTTATACCATTCTTTTATTGCGTTTGGGTCTTTACATTTAAAGAAAATGCCACCAATTCCTGTTACTTTTTTCATTTTAGATTTAGTTTAATTATATGGTTTTTGTTTTACTTCTTCACCTCACCCTCTTATCCCTCTCCTAAGAAGAGGGAGGTTGTCTCCGAAGAAATATAATGAATGAAATTATAAGAAAATTATACACGCTCTGTGTTAACGGCTTGTTTTCTTTTTAAGATTAGTGAACTGATAAGCGTTACTATCAAACCAACCGGTAAAATTTCCGCGTAAGTCATCAACGCATTGAAGAATGGATTTTTATACATCTTTCCAAAATTTTCCATTTCACTTGATTGCTTGGCAATCTCTGACTGGCTCGCGCCATTGGCTTTCATCTCGGCAATCATATGTGCAGAATATTTATCCATAAAATCAGGGATGAAAAAAAAGTAGTCGATTAACCATGCTACAACATAAATAGTAGAAGCAATTAGAACAATCATTATCCCAATTTTAAATGCTTTGCTAAAACTGATTATTCCACCATTGTATTTATCCCTGAAATTGCGAATGCCAACAAACACCAATGAAAAAGCGAGAAGCATGGAGGCATAACCGATAACCATACTTGTGTTATAATCAGCATTTCCTCCACAATGGCTCAAGTAGTTGACAGAGGAGAGCATTAAAACCGAAACAATAACACCCGCAATAAATCCATAGATGATAATATTTTTTTGTGCTGAATTACGTAAACTCATTTCGTTCACCATGTTTTATTTTTTATGTGGATGCAAATATGGTTGATGCAGAACTTTTTCCTGTAATACTTTCGGCTGATTTTCTGCAGCATTGCAAATTTTCATACCAAAGTAGGAGTAATTAAGGGATTAGATTTAACCTTTTTGCTTTTTCAACTGCCTGTATTCTCCTGTTTACTTCTAATTTTTCAAAAAGATTTTGGTTGTGCGTTTTAACTGTGCTTAACGATACAAAAAGCTTAGCAGCAATTTCGCTGTTGCTGTATCCTTGTGCCAATAAACTCAGTATTTCGAGTTCCCGTTTGCTTATTTCAAGTTGGGAGATAAGTGATGTATCCTGAACAAAATTTTCATTTCTGTGTATGTACACATCTTTCTCCACTACTATGGTTTCTATTTTCGGTTTTGAAAGTTTTAAGGCAAGCCATATACCTAATGAAGTAAAAATTACAGCTATAAACCCGATGTAGATTTCAAACGCATGGTTAAATATGATGAAACGAAGTTCTAACCATTTGAGAAAAAACATCAGCAGTGCAAGACTTATGCTATAAACTATAGTTGTTTTATTTATTGACAATAAGTTTTTATAATCTGTCATAGCAGGAATAAATGGCTGAAACGATAAAGGAATTAATCTGGATTACTTCGCTAAGTTAAATAAGTTTTAAAATAGTACGCCACAAAGACTCTAAGACACGAAGTTTCTCAAATATTTCTACAGCTTAATAAATTTTAATGCTGGCTGTTTATTGTTTTTTAACCGGATAAAGTAAATTCCATCAGCTAAATCTGCAATATTAATTTTTGTTGTTGCTGCTGATGCGGTTATCGATCTTAGTAAAATTCCTGTTGTGGTATATATTTCAACCTGTTCCTGTTCATGGAATTTTATAAATTTTATAGTAATGGTTTCTGATGCCGGATTTGGAAACAGCGTCCAGAATAATTCCTGATCGTTATCTTTAATACCGGTTATTCCGCAATTAAATGTAAAACGATAAGCGGTGGTATCCAAAGGGCAGTTGGATGTTGGATTGATTACCTTACACTCATACGTGCCTCCTGCAGTTATAAACAATGTGTCTTCATTGGTCATCCATGGTAAAAGCGTATCATTTTTAAACCAAAGAATATTTTCTGAACCGGATAAGAATCCATTAATATGCAATACAGCCCATGGCACCGTATCTCCAAGGCAAGGATCGCCAACGGGCCATATGTCGAAGTAATAACCAGACCATTGAGGAGAGTCAGTAAATGTCTGCGACAATTCACTACAACCATTCAATGTAGCATTCACTGAAAATCCCGAATTGGCATACAGAGTATAATTCGCCAGGTATTGATTTGTTTCAGGGATAGGCAATCCATTAGCAAACCATTGATAAGCATCTGCCGGTTGTGTCCAGAGTGTATCAACTAAGCACATCCATGGCTGTGATGTATAAATAGTGGGTGTATGGCTACACAATTGAATTACAGTATCTGTAAAACTAGTATGCAACCCCTGCAGATCACAATTGGTAGTAGTTAATGTAACGGTATATGTTCCATCCGATAAATAAGTATGTGGTGAATAGGGTGATGAAGATGTGTCGCCATCTCCAAAATTCCAAGAAGTGGATTGCTTTACGCCCTGGCCTGGAGCGTTAAAAATTATTTCATTATTAACTGAACCTTTCTGATAAACAATTTTAGCTATTGGTAGTTTTTTAAAATCCCACAATTGTAAACTGTCGAACACTTGAGTTTTGGCTGCATTTTTTATGATGGAAGCATCCGTTGCACTGAGTGCAGAATTAAAAGTAATTAAGGTTGGATCTTTTTTAAATAGCATTGCATAAAAGCAACAGGCAGCAGCATAGGAACCTGCTAAGGATGGGTGACTTTCGTCAGCCTGATATAAATCAATACCCGGATAATTTTGCCTGAGATATTTCCAAACTATTGAAACGGGAGATACTTCACCATTAATATTTGACGTGAGATTTAAATACTGGTCTCTTATGGTAGTGTCCATCCCCTGATAGGTACACATGACAGGAAAGGTAGGACAGTTAGCTGCATCCCCGTTTTTCCGACCCCAGGTCATATAAGGCATGATGACTGCACAGGGATTATATTGTTTCACACGGTTATATAAAGCCGATGCACCCGTAAAAAACTGAGTGGTTGCCATGATGGGTTCTTGGCTTTGACCTTGCATAACTACGTAATCCCATCCACCGGTCATTATTTTATTCTGACTGATAACATCAGCACTATGATCAATTAACTGATATCCTCCGGGAGCATAACTATCAAAAACTAAAGTATCACCGGCTGACAATGCAACATCATGTATGAGCTGGGGTAAATTATTTACACTGGTGTAGCTGTTGCCGAGGAAGAGGACATTATAACTGAGTTGCGCTTTTAAGGGATTCGCTGTTAGGCAGAATAACGAAACGAAAAAGAAAAGAAAATAATTTATTTTGATGTTGACTAAAGGTTTTCGCATTTGGATGTTTCTACGAAATTATTAAGTATTTGAATTAGTGGCAAGTTACATTAAATACAGTCTTAAAAAAATGCTTGCAGCGTTGGCTTGTGCGTTTTTTAAGAGTGTATTTTTTTGTGTGGGGGCTTTTTTCATTGTCATAATGCTTTTATCTGTTTCAATAATTCAAATAACGCTTTGAAGTTTTGAAAATCATTTTTGTCAAAAGCATTGCAGTTGTCCGCCAAAATATTTTTTGACTTTAGTTTAATGTCCTCTGCAACTGTTTCAATTGACCTGTTGCTAAAAAAACCTTTCGTGTCCGTAAGTGCATCTGTGTATGCCTGTTCGTATTTGTCAGAGCCATAAAAATTTTCAATTGTGTAATCTTCTGAAGAACCTACTGGCTTCGGTAAAAGAATTGCGTAAAATGTCGTTGAAGGATTTCCTGTTTTGTCTGTGAGCCGAAGAATAGGGGAATTGTCTTTATTAAAGTTCTGCTTAATTTCAGAAAGTCCTTCCTTATCGTTGTCGTAAACTGCAATTATTTTGTGTTTGAAAACTTGTCCGCAATTCGCCAAACCAATCATCATTTGTTTAATGTTGGTTGCTCCTTTCATGTCATACACATCAAAATCTAATTCAGGATATTCTTCTGATAGTTGCTTTAGTGCTGTTGCAATATGTGTTTTGTCGTGTTTGCCTTCAACAAGCAAAATATCTTTCTTAGAAGAATAGAAAAGGTTTTGTTCCTGATAGCTCCATATACCACCAGTAATTTTATCAATGATTTCAAACTTGCTATTGTTGTCAATAGATATTTTTCCGTTGTCTTTTGAAATTGAAATGATATGTTTCAAATCAAAGCAGTGAGTAAGAGTAGGCGAATGAGTAGTAAGAACACTTTCACGGCTTGTGTATTTATTGATAAGTGTTTTGATAATTTCTTTTCTTGAAATATGTATGTGGCTGTCTGGTTCGTCAAACAGAATGAGAGTTTCTTCGTCAGCCAAAACTTCTAAAATGAATTGCAGCAAAATCAACTTTTTTTCTCCCTCACTAAAACTTAGCGTATCTAAATCATTGTTGTAAACAATATTGATTTCAGAAATAATTTTTTCTCGTTTCGGAAGAAACGCAGTTGAAAGAAGATTGAAAAAATATTTGTCTGTGTAACCTTGTGTTTTTTGCATCAGTTCTTTCAAACTGTATTCAACTTTTTTCACTTTATCAGGATTTAGTTTTTCAACTAAATCAATTGTTGGCGTTTTTTGGTATTTGGAATATTTAGAAGTATTGAAAGTGAAATGAACCTTCTTGTATTTTTTTATTCCTAAGGTTTCTGTAAGAAAATTCTCAATGTCTTTGTTAGGTGTTTTAAGTTGCTTATTTGTTTGGTCTCTGTAAATCAGAGTAAGCAACGCCATTTCCCAGTAATATTTATTTACGAAATAAAGTTTCTGTGTAACAGAACTCAACTTACCTAACTTCAAAAAATCAGAAGTGAATTTTTGATAGAATGGTTCATAAAATAAATTGAACAATCTACTTTCTTCTCCGCTGTAATTTGCAATTACTTGAGATGGCAACATTTCATCTTCTCGTTTAAAGAAATCACTTTCCTTAAATTTTACTTCTACTGCTTCGCCTTGCTTTACAGAAAACTTCCAACCTGTTTTTGTGTCATAGTCAATTTTGACTTGATTGGTTTTTACGGTGTAGTGTAAAGTATAGTTGAATGGTTTTAGTTTTGTTTTGTCGTTTAATACTTTCTTTGGATTGTGTAAATACAAACCAGCGAAGATGCAACTGATTGCTTCAATGATATTGCTTTTGCCACTTCCATTATTTCCGATAATAACAGATGCGTTTTCGTTTTCTTGAAATTTTATTTCAAGTCCATTAAGGTTTTTATAATCTCCTAATTTTAGATAAATAAGTTGCATAAATTATTTTGTGAAGATTGCATTTTCAAACAACTCTAAAGCGAAAGATTTGTTTTCTTCTGCCTTTGCTTGAAGTGCTTTTATTTTTGATTTAAAAGTATTGAACTCCTGAATGATTTCTCTTTGAATATTGTTTGGTGGTATTTGAATTTTGTAATCAAGAATCATCCCTGCATTTAAATTGGGTTGATTATTTCCACTTGCTAACTCTCTTAATCTTTCATACTCATTCATTAAATAAATCCAAAGAAAATCTGTAATCACAATATCATTATTGATGTTGTATAAAACAGCACAAGCTTGATTTGTTGCTGCTTCAATTCCCAACTTCGCTGTTCTTCCCCTTGTTATTCCTTGTCCATACATTGCAATTATTAATGAGCCGACAGGATACAATTTTGCACTACTATTTTCCAAACCAAGTTTTGTGATTTTATCTTCTGTGTCAGTAATTAAATCATTTACAACCTCTGTTGTTTTAACCCAAGGAATATCTCCGTTGTAGTAATTTGGATTTGATGTGTTTGGTGTGCCACCACTGCTAACTCTGCATAACTGCGAAATTTTTAGTTGCTGATAAAGAGGTTTGATTATCCATTTTGAAAACCCTTTAATGAAATCTAAACCCCACTGGTCAATATCCTTAAACCTAATGATGCTTATCTTTTCTTTTTTAACTTCTTGTTTTTCTGTGATGCCAAATGCTTTATTCAAGTATGCAGCAATTTCCATTTCAAATTTTTGTGCTTCTCTTTCTTGCTCTTCTGCTAACCGTACTTGTTTATGATAAGCATTGACTAACTCTTTCTGTTCACTCAAAGAAGGGAGTGGAATCTGTAAAGTTGAAAGTGTATCAAATAATAAATTCTGTCTTACAGAACCTGTCGTGTTTTCTCGAATGATTGAATTAAAAGTTTCGGATTTAAAAAGCAGAAATAAAAACTCTGGATGCAATTCTTTTTTACAACTGAACACTACATAAGCAGGGCTTATGTAATCGTAATGATGCTGCGGTAATTTCACTCCAATTGAACCTACATTGATACGATAAGGATTAAAAGCTAACCAACCTTCTTCAACTTTCTTGTAAGGTTGATTTATGTTTTTTCCTTTCTCTATGTAAGCATCAAACAAACCAACTTTATTGTTTACCCCTAAAATTTTGAAATCGTCATTTGGTTTCTCAAAAATCTTCTCACGATTATTTTGCTTCGTGATAACTGTTCCCAATTTCACGATTGGAAAAGCAGAAGCAATGCTTTTACGCATCATTCTTTTTACATCCCAAAGCAACAAATCTTTGAAAGGTAGTAAGCGAATATATTTTTGTGTGGCTGCTGCTTCTATCATTTTCCGTAAATGGTTTCAGGTTCGCCAACAACATTGTCAATCATCCATGCTCTTGTTATTTTATCATTGTCATTAAAAGCATAAACTGCTTTTGATTGCAAATTATTCCACAACTTATTTTTTGTTGCATACTTTCTAAATTCTACTGCAACTTCTTCCAATTCGTTTTCACATTTTGCACCTGTAGTTGTTATGCCTGCTTTCTCTACTGAAATGACTGGAATCGGGTAATCAAATCTTTGCTTCACAAGAATTTTTACTTCTTCTGCTTTCTGTTGTTCAAGCAATTTCATTGCAGCAACAAAAGTTGCTTTAGCAACTTTGAGTGCTGCTTTCAATTTGTTTTCGTTGTCAACTAACTTTTGATATTCCTCTTGATTGAGTTTTACATTTCCTTTTTTTCTTCCTTTAAGAATATTTATTTCTTTCAAGCTCTTTGCTGCCTTATCGTATTTGTCTTGTGCTGTCTGCAAAGTTTTTTGTAATTCATCTTCCTGTGGTTTGTATTTCTTATTTACTTCTGCAATTGCTTCATGAGTGATTTTCTTGTAGAGTATTGTTTCTGCCTCTGTGAATTTTTTTAGGAAAAGCAAACTTGGTTTTACTGTTGCTCCACTGGCTATAAATACATCTTGAGGAATAGAAGTAATGTTTATGATTTTCGCTTTGCCTTCAAAAAATTCTCTCACCTTTTGCAAACTGCTTGTATTCAAAACTCCTTCGGGTAGAACAATTCCCATTCTTCCGCCTGGCTTTAGTAAGTGAATGTTTCTTTCAATGAATAATACTTCTGTTAGTCCACTCATTTTTCCGACTTCAAACAAATCAAGAATCGGTTTACCGATTTCTTTTTTGCTGTTTGTTTCGTTTGCCCAAAGTTTAAGCGGTTGGATTACCATCGTTTCGTATTCGTCTCCATAGCGTTCCGTGTAAAGTTTTATTTTATTATCACTCGGAATATCCAAGTTAGAAACTACCAAAGTTTTTTCAACTCTAGAACCAAAAGGCGGATTAGTAAAAATCACATCAAACCTCCCGTCAAAAATTCCGTTCACATTCAGCAAGCCATCGTGATGATGCACTCCTCCATGTCCGTCACCGTGCATTATCATATTCATTTTTGCTGTCCTTGCCATTCGCGGATTTGCATCAGTTCCAAAAATGCAATCGTAACTAAGTGTTCTTAATCTGCCTTTTTCATTTTGAAGGTCTAATTCAAAATTGAGTTGATTAAAAAGATGGTCAACCTTTTTAATTATTTCAGTTTGTTTTTTCTCGGATAAAGTTTCAAAATCACTTGTGAAGTTTTCCTTTTTGATTTGTTCTTTGGCTTCCTGCACATCTTTTTCAATTTTCTCTCTCACATATTCAAATGCTTTTATTAAAAATCCGCCACTGCCGCAACATGGGTCACAAATTTTTTCTCCTTCTTGTGGGTCTAACACATCAACCATGTAATTTACAATCGTCCGTGGTGTAAAGAATTGCCCTAACTCTCCTCTGAATGTCTTGCCTAAAAATTCTTCAAATGCAATTCCTTTTATGTCGTCTGATGTGTCGGACAAATTATATTTCTGCAACTCCTTCACGATTTCTAAAAAACTGTTTTCACGAATTTTAATTGTGTCGTTGCGGTCAAAGATTTCATCGTCTTTGAAAATGTCTTTTGTATTATCAAAGAAATACTGGTAAAAAGGTTTTCCTTTTCCTCCTGTTGTTTCAACA
This sequence comes from Bacteroidota bacterium, assembly GCA_031366005.1. Classification (GTDB taxonomy): domain Bacteria; phylum Bacteroidota; class Bacteroidia; order AKYH767-A; family OLB10; genus JANLUX01. Next base: position 89,812 of record JANLZB010000076.1, read on the forward strand.
TGAGCATCTCTTAATTCTTCAAACTTCTCTTTTGAAAACTTTTGCTTTGACTTTGATTGCTCTCTTTCATAGCGGATTTTCATGAAAAGGATTTTGCTTATTTCATCAAATGCTGCCTCAGGTGAAAGTTTATCGTTGTTGCGAATAATGTTGTGGCATTTGAAAAGCAATTTGGAAAAATCTTCTCTTGTAAAAACTTTCGTTTGATTTAAGAGTTCTTGAATCTTCTTTTCATTGTTGAGTTCTGATGCTTTTGGAATAGATACAATTTCATCTAACTCATTCGGCATTACTTCCTCGTTCACTCTGAAAAATTTTGTGTTTTTCAGATTAGTTGTAACAAAGAATTTCGCTTTTGCCCATGAGGCATAATTAGCTCCTTGATAATAATCTTCTTCGTGAATGGTTATGTGTTCCGCTTTGCATTCAACTACAATAATCGGTTTTTTGTTTTTTGCTCGGTCTTCTTTTGATTGCCAAATAACAATGTCGGCTCTTGCTTTTCCTTGTCCTCGTTTTGAGTTGTTGACTTTTACTTCTTGGTCCATTTGCTCCAATGTATATTCATACTCATTCACCAAAAAAGCAATAAACTCTTGTCTAACTTTTTCTTCGGGTGTAAGAATTAAATCTTTCCCTTTGAGTGGGGCAAAAATTTTATTGCCTGTTACTTTTAGTTTCATTTCTTTTTTGATTTTGAGTTTTGATAGATTTTCCTGCAACCTCCATCGCCTTAAAAGCAACATCTTCATCCTTCGCCAAATTGTGTAGCTGGTCGGCTAACCAAAGTGTAAGTAATTCCTTTTCGTTTGTCTTTAAGATTTTCGCTAACCGACTTACGATTTCTTTTTTCGCTGTTCGTTCTCCTCTCTCAATCTTACTAAACAAGGGAGTATCAAGGTCAAGTTGCGAAGCAACTTGCCTTTGAAGCAAGTTGCCTTGCTCTCTTAATTTTTTTATTTGTTCTCCGAATTGGTTTGCCATTTCATTTTTATTGACTTGTCAAATATTGGCAAATTTAGGCGCAATTTCATTAACAATTTCAAAATGCTGTCTGTCTTTATTAAAACGTTGGAGAAAACACTCTTTCATTTTTTTTCTGGTTGGCTGGGCTTGTGCGTTGAAAAAAATAAAAGTCCGTTTTGCTGTTTTACTTTGTTATGTACTTAAATGAATGATTAATTTCAACAGCTAAAATTAAGCAGCAATAGAACTGGATTATGCATTATGCAAAGAAAACATTATTTAGATTGGGATAAAAATGCCGAAAATCAACAAACAGGCAGCGGTTGTTGGAAGGACCCGGAATCCACAAGAAAATTAAGCATTGGATACCTAAGTACCTGATTTACAAACCGGAGAGTGGATACGATTGTTGTTGCCCGCCTGTCGAACGTTAATGTACGGCATCGGAATTATTATGCACTGCATTGGAATTATGTTGCACGGCATCGGAACGTTAATGCATGGCATCGGAACGTTAATGCACGGCATTGGATCATTGTTGCCGGCATCGGAATTACTATGCATAGCATCTGAACGTTGATGCACGGCAGTGGAATGTTGTTGCACGACTGTCGAACGCTGATGCACGCCATCCGAAAATCTATGCACGGTTGCCGTTTATAATGCACGGCTCTTGAGGATTAATGAACGGTAACGGAAATCTTATACATAGTTGATGCTCTTTAAAGAATGGATTTGAGAGGTTGTTTACTTATGGGAAATCACCATTGTTAACTTGTGGCTGATTGGTTATCTCCACTTATGTTAAAAAGGAACCGTAAAGCTTCTTGGGTGAAGGGTGTCATCAGCATGCGCCCATCAGTTTATCCCATACAAATAAACATTGCTTCCTGAACCTGTTATTAAATAAGAACGTTTATCCTGTTCAGAGTTCATCACATCAAAAGCGGTGGAACCACTAACCGGGAAACCATTCATCACTGCACCGTTTTTTTCTATTAAATAAATATTTCCTGCTTCGGCACTGTACATTCCAATCCTTGTTTTTCCATCTATCAATGTAAATGCACTTAACCAGGCCGACATTTTCTCAGTGAATGAATGCCCTGTAATAGTTAAATTATCGCTGGTTAAAATTTTTAATGATTGTTGATTGAGTAAAACAAAATCATTTTCCTGGTCAGCATTGGCATCCAGCGGAAGCCACGCTAACGGACCACCGGTTTGTTCAGTTGTTAAGATGGGAGTAATTGAATTTTCTTTTACTAACATGATTGCTCCGGAAGTATCCATCATCATTAATTGAAAAACAGCATCTTCTTTGTTAACGCGATAGAACCACGTGCCGGGTTTTTTTAATACGGTCATCCCACGTATTTGATATTGCCCCATTTTATTCAATGCATAAAAATTAAAATCATCATCAGTGAAGACTAAATAATCCTGTGTACCAAAACGGAAATACTGCAATGAATCAGTAACTGACTTTCGTGTTTTATTGAAATACCATCCGCCTAAAGATTTTCCATTTAGCAACCAGCCGTAAATACTCATGTTGCCACAGGCGAGGAAAATCCGGTAATCACCATTTCCATAATAATCAACTAATGAAACACTGTTGGTTGCCATCATGGGTAAACGAATGGGATAACCCGGACAATTATTACCGGCAGCATCAATTATGTAAATAAATGAACGTGTGTTAAACACATAACATTTCTGCCCGCTTTTATAAGGATCAACAGGATAATATGCACTCAGCACTTTGGTATCCAGCTTCTTTTTCCATTGTATGTTTCCGCTGTTGTCAATCTTATACAAAGTATTATTATCATCCTGAACCAACGCCTGGATATTGTGTGTGGAATCAGCAATAAACTGCGGAGCCGTGGTTACAGTTGTATCCAATATGCAACTCCATAACTGGTGTACTCCTTTGGTGTCCTCTGATTTGTAATGAAAATAAGCATTGCTTTTAAATGAATTGTTTTGCGCTGTTGCTGACAACATCAATGCATCACAATGGCTCCATATTTTTTTATATTGATCAATTGCGAGAATAGTATTTGTGGAAGCTATTGAGCGCAGGAGATAAGTGGATGCACTGATGTTGGAATAAAAACAAAAATTAGAGGGAGAAGGAATATGATTGAATAATGAAAAAAACTGTGCATCATTAACAGCCATATTTCCTGTTGCATCATCATTGATCAACGAACGCAATGCAGAAGGTTGATTGGCAACGATGATGCAGCCTTTCATATCGGTATAATAAAAACGGTTGATGCAATTAAACAAACCTCCGAACATGGCAGGTAATAATCCGGGTAAATCAAGGTAACGTATTGTGTGACCATTGTATCGCTCTTCGTTTTGCTGGCGGTTGCCACTTGCTGTATTTGCTTTTTCGGCAAGACGGCTTAATGCAGCCAATGCTTTGGATATTTCGGTGGCTTTGAAAACAGCATAGCATGTATTGTCATAATTGGTGCTGACAGGTTCAGTTACCAGCAATGCGTATTCGTTACCTAACCAATATTTCCATTGTGCATCCACACTGATGTGGATAGCCTGATCCATCTGCTTAATACGTTCCGAAGTGGTAGCGTACATTTTATTGATGGTAAAATAATTTCTTAATGCAGGCAGGTATTTATTCCAGTTGCTCACACCAAACCAAATAAGTGCAGCAGTTTTAGCAGGAAGTATTTTCTTCAATGAAAAAGCAACCGGTTGTTGTGATTGTAATGAATGAAGATAATCCGTTGAATCGCTGTATGTATTTCCACTAAGATTTATTTCATTTTCATTGATGTTTGTTTTGAGGTAAGTATAATTTGCAAATGCTCCAAGACGGCTGATCCTGTCTTTTCGCGAAGCATCTAAAAAAGTGCTCAGCCACGAAGGAAGTTGCCTGTAATTAATCCACATTGCCAGATCGTTTGGTTTCTGCACTGGCATTGCTGTAGCAAGGTCAGTAAGCTTAAAACCTGAACGTTGCTGGCGGATGGCATCTTCTACAAGAAACGGACTGAAGCTGCCAGCAAATACGCCATGTATAACTGCATAAGTGAACATTCCGTAGCTGGTATTAAGTTCACGTATGTCGGTACCGTTATAGTTTCTTGAAGATGCAATTTCGTTTGACATCAACCGCATCCAAACATCGGCTTGCGTTGCTGTTATGTTTTCTGAAAGAAATAACAGATCAAATTCAATAGCACCTGTTACATGAAATGAAAGGAATAGTTCGTGTGTGTTTAGTGCTTCACGCAATGTTGCATTTGCTGTAGTTGCAGAGTCAAAAAAAGAAAGTTGATGGTTAACTTTTTCAAAAGTAGGAGTGGAGCAGAGATCTTTCCAATAGGTGCTTCTGGTCAGTTGTCTTATTGATGTGGATGCTTTTTTACACGATACGATGAATGCAGCATTGTTAGGAATGCAATCAAATGCATTGGCACTTTTAGCACTATACTGCTGGTAATAAATTATACCCGCTGCAAGAGCGATGATAATAAATACAGAAATAAGAGAGGAACTTAAAACCCGCTTCATTCAATAGGATTGTTTGTAAAACTAATTGATAGACAAGCCTTATAACGAAGAGAAGGAGGTAGTTATCTACAAAGGAATGTTAATTCGCTTTCTTACCCTTTCAAGGGTTTAAAACCCTTGAAAGGGTGTTTCAAACTCCAGTTCAACTTGCGGATCACACAATGAAAAACTTTTGCGATGGTAGGGTGTTATCCCATGTCGTTGTATAGCATCACGATGCATTGCGGTGGCATAAGCTTTATTATGATCCCAACCATAATGCGGAAACTGAATATGCAACTGTTGCATGTATTCATCACGATGAGTTTTGGCAAGTATGCTTGCTGCTGCAATGCTTAAATATTTTCCATCACCTTCTACAATACAGCAATGCGGTATCTCACCAAAAGTTTTAAAACGATTGCCATCAATAATCAAATGCTGAGGAGAGCAAGGAAGCTGTTCAATAGCTCGGTGCATGGCAAGGAAAGTAGCATTTAAAATATTGATACGGTCAATTTCCTCATGATCTGCGAAAGCAACTTTCCAGGCAATGGCATCACGCTGAATAAGCGGGCGAAGCTCCTCACGTACTTCACGTGTTAATTGTTTCGAATCATTCAAAAGCTTAAACCATTTCAATCTTTTAGGAGGTAAAATAACAGCTGCTGCTGTAACGGGTCCGGCTAAACAACCACGACCGGCTTCGTCCACACCAGCTTCAATAAAAGTTTTGTGATAAGAGAGACGAAGCATGTGCGTGATTTAACGGGATAAAAATAAGCAGCAGCATTCAGTATTAGAAGCAGTGTTGAAAAAAAGATGCAGCAGCATGTGGCAGTAGTCAATAATTACTGCCTCCAAACTGCTTACTGCTATTGCTTATTCCGAAGAAAGGATTAAAAATTTCTTTTATTCTTATTGTGATCGGATGTGCAACTGCCCATTTGAAATTGTGTCGTTTAAATTTACTCAACAATTAATTTCTTGCAGTAACTCTTTTCACCGTCATACACTTTTACAAAATAGATTCCAGAGGAAATATTTTCAAGTCTGATAATTTGACTTGGTTGTGTAGAAATAGATTGTTCAAAGACTTTTTTTCCAACTGTATTGTAAATGTTGACATAACCATTTCTGATTTCAGAATCAAAATTAATTTGAAAACTATTATTTGTTGGGTTTGGGTAAATATTAAAAATGGAATTGTCAGATATGAGTTGACTTATTCCAGTTGGTAAAATCACATTAATAGTAACTATTGTTGCATTTGAGGATTGTCTGCTTAAATAAGTGGACGAATCGCAATAAGTTTCACTGCATCCGTTTACATCAGTAATAGAAAGACAAACATTATAATATCCTGGAACGTTGTATGTATGTGAAGGATTGGCTCCTGATGAAAGCGCAGTTCCATCGCCCCAGTTCCATGAATAAGTTATAGGTGCTACGCCTGTTGCCTGATTTAAAGCAATCCAGTTATGAGGAATGGTATCAGTATAAAGAGAATAGTATGCTGAGCAAGATAACTTTGCAATCTTATAAATAGAATTACTGCCAATATGGTCAAAACCGCCACCCATATAAAATTCAGAATTGTAAGTAGCAAAAGCATTAACACGGTCATTCGGTGCATCAGTTAAAACTTGCCATGATGTGCCATTCCATTTAGCAAGGTTTGCATTAGCCGCATAAAATAATCCACCTGCATAAAGATCTCCGTGATATTCTGCCAAGGTACTTACGTATTGAGTGCCTGTTGTACCTAATCCTCCGCCCAGGGCAGACCATGATGAACCGTTCCATTTAGCAATATGATTTGCAGCAAGACCACCTGCAGAAGAAAAATTTCCTCCTGCATAAAGTTCTCCATCGTAAACTGCTAATGCAGAAACATAAGGACAGCAATGATTCATCCCGCCCCCAACACCAACCCATGATGTTCCATTCCATTTTGTAATGTGGTCAACAAGATTTCCACTTGCATATTGGAAATCACCACCTGCATAGAGTTCACCGTTATAGATTGCCAATGATTTAACCTGGTCACTCATTCCATTACCTACAGCCGACCATGTTGTTCCGTTCCATTTAGCAATATAATTAGCAGAAACACCGCCAGCAGTAGTAAAATTTCCACCTGCATACAGTTCTCCATTATAAACAACTAAAGTATTAACAGCAGTATTCCAGCTTACATTTCCTCCAGTAACTCCACTACCAACAGCAGACCAACTTGTACCGTTCCATTTTATTATGTTACCTGAATAGATACCACCTCCTGATAAATAAAAATCACCTCCTGCATACAGTTCTCCGTTGTACACTACCATGGCCTTAACAGTAGCATTTGCAAAACCTGTTCCTACTGAATCCCATATCATACCATTCCATTTAAAAAGACCATCTGCGTAAAGTTCACCATTATAAACAGCAAAAGAATTTACATAAATACCTGCGGTGTTGCCAACTTGCGACCATGATTGTGCATTTACGCTACAGCCTAAAAAGAAGAGCGTGATCGTTGTAAGTAGATTTTTTCTCAATTTGTTTTTGTTCATATTTAATTAGTTGTTTGTTCAAGGTTGCAAAGTTAAGAATTAGCACTGTCGTCAATGCATATCCAATAACTTACAGCTTGCTGCCGCACTGCATACTGCCTACTTTCTTCTATTTTTACCCTCTGTTATGCAAAAAAAGTTTGTAACAAATCTTGCTTTTTTACTCTTCCTCAATCTTCTCATCAAGCCATTCTGGATACTGGGTATCGACCGTGCCGTGCAAAATACGGTGGGAGCACATAGTTATGGAACTTATGCTGCTTTATTTAATTTCTCGTTTTTATTTAACATCCTTCTCGATTTAGGAATCACTAATTACAATAACCGCAACATAGCAAGGCACAGCCAGCTTTTACAAAAGCATGTGAGCGGAATCATTGTGTTGCGATTGCTGCTTGCGGTGTTTTTCTTTTGTATCAGCTTCACCACCGGATGGTTATTAGGATACAGCGCTTACCAGCTTTCGCTTCTCTGTGTTTTATTATTGAATCAAGGGCTAATCTCATTCATTCTTTATCTGCGTTCAAACATTGCAGGGCTACAGTTGTTTAAAACAGATAGCATGATTTCGGTGTTAGACAGGCTGATAATGATTGTGATTTGCGCTGTTTTATTATGGGGACATGTGATGCACGAACCTTTTAAAATAGAATGGTTTGTGTGGGCACAAACAACAGCATACCTCATCACCATCCTGGTAACTTTTTTAATTGTAAGCAGTAAAGCGAATTTGCGCAAGCTATCATGGAATCCGCATTTTTATATCGTCATTCTCAAGCAGAGTCTTCCGTTTGCAGTCCTTATACTGCTCATGACTTTTTATAACCGCATTGATTCAGTAATGCTTGAACGCTTATTGCCAGATGGTGCTGAACAAGCCGGAATTTATGCACAGGCTTACCGTTTATTAGATGCCTCCAATATGATTGCTTATCTTTTTTCTGGATTGCTGCTGCCAATGTTCTCACACATGATCAAGCATAAGCAACCGCTTGAAGATTTGGTGGAGCTTGCCACTTCATTCATAGCTGTGCCAGCAATCATCGTTATCTCATTCTCTGTTTTTTTTAGCAATGAATTAATGGCACTGCTATATCATGCACATGTAGATGAATCAGCGCAGGTGTATGCCCTTATCATGAGCTGTTTTCTTGCCATCTCATCGGTTTATATTTTCGGTACGTTGCTCACAGCAAATGGTAATTTAAGGCAATTGAATTATGTTGCCTTTGCAGGGATGATCATGAATATCGCACTAAACTTTTACCTGATACCCAAATACAAAGCGCTTGGGGCAGCTATTGCAAGCTTGCTTACACAATACATTTTAGCAGGAGCACAGATATGGCTGGCACATGGTATTTTTAAATTCCATTATAAATGGTGGTTGTTTATCCGCTATGCAGTTTTTTTTGTTGTGAGTTTTGTGTTGTTTGCCTATGTACATAAATACACTGGACACTGGTTAATAAAATCAGGTATTGCTATGGTTATATGTGTGTGCTTTGCGCTGATATTAAAACTGATAAAACCCATTGCACTTGTCAGGCTGATTCGAAGTGAGGAGAAATAGTTTTTAAGATGTTATATTATTAACTTATTTGGTAAACAACAACTCAACAACCCTAACAACTTAACAACCTAATAACTTAACAACCTAATAACTTCTTTACTGTTCTAAAAATTATTTTCATATCTGTAAAAAAATTCTGCTCCCGAATATATTTTAAGTTAAGCTGAAGTTTTGCAGGCATTATTTTCTTAATCTGTTTTTTTGCATGATTGCTTGCATTAGATAAAAATCCGATTTCATTTTTACTGCCACCAACTTCTATTCATTTTTATAGCTTATAAATATAGCTCGTAAAATTCGCATTATGTTTATTAAGATAATGCATTACCTTATCAATAAAACCGGGCTCAATAGTGGCTTCATAAGTTAGATGAGGGTAAATTTTTTTCAAATTGTTAATTCGCTGATCCAAATTTTCAGGATAATTAAATACAACATAATTAGGAATCAATGCGGGAGGTGAAACTTTAATTCTTGCAGCAAGAGAGTCAACGGTGTAAGAGGCAGTAACATAAAAATCGCTTTTCCATTGCTTCACATAAAATCGCGGAGGCAATGTGTAATCATCATGATTGGATTCTTCAACAATAAAATTATTGAGGTCTTTTTTTGCAGATAAATAAACCATTGTTTCCACCCTGTTGCGGTGTGAATAAGCAGCCGAAACAAATAAAAGCGGAATTGTATTGAGCGAAAAGAAAATAATCCAGGAGACACGATATAACTTTTGATGGGTTTGCCAGAAACGCGATTGCATTATGTGTTCGCACCATCCTATGCTGCCTAAAATAATTATAAAGGGAATAACAGGTAATATGAATCGCTCTTGCTTGTTAGGGAAAGAGGAATGTAAAACAAAAAATATAAACGCTGGTAAAAACAATAGTAAATGCTTGCGCCAGTTTCGAACAAATCCAAATATTAAAAAAATGCTTATTGGAGGTATTAAAATGCCCCCGATAAGCAACAGGTAAGAATACCATTGAAGATGTCCATACTGATCAGCGTTTTCTATATTGTATCGTATATACTCGCGAAATTCCATAAAAGGCTGGTGCCATATAATCATATCGGTAGTTGATTGTATTAATGTTAAACCAATAGTTAAACCAACACTAACATATAAAACTTCTTTAAATTTTCTTTGCAGAAGTAATGCAAAGATGAACCCACTGACAAATAAAGCAGTTTGAAACCGGATGCTGAACGCAAGACTCAGAATGAATCCGGCAATGATCATATAAATAATTTTGCTGTTTCCTTCATTTTTAAAAAACAGCCATGTTGCATACAATAATGGCGGAATGCATACAAACTCCACAAGATTACGAACGCTCATCATGGGCATAAAAAATAATATTGCTAATAGCCCTCCAGCCATTTTCGCAGCTTTTATTCCGCCACTCTTATAAGCAATTTTATAACCCAGGTAAACAATTATCATTGACCATACTGCATGCAATAATCTAACAACATACATTTTATTTTGCGGATCAAACATTCCCAAAAACTCAAGCAAGCGAAACAAGAAATAGTGTAAACCCGGATAAAGCAAACTGTGCCCTGAAGGATGCACCATTTTATTGGTTGCAGAAGGAATCCAATCATTATAATCCGCTCCATCCACCCAACTTTGTGCGGCTTCTATAACCAGAAAATGATCATCATGCATACCATACCCTTTTGAAAAAATAACTGCAACCAAACGGAAAAATCCCGCAGCAATCATTATCAGTAATAATGGTTTTTCTTTCCAGTATTGTTCTATTTTTTTGAGTACCATATACTGAAAACTGTTTTAAAAATAATATTTAAATCGGTAATAAAATTTCTCTCCTCCATATATTTCAGATTCAGTTGAAGCTTTGCAGGCATGATCTCTTCAATATATTTTTTTTCAGGATCTTCTGAAAGTGATAATATTTCGTTCTCATTAGCATAAGCAAGAGAGGCGTAATCAGTGATACCGGGTTTAATAGTTAATACCTTCTGTTGTTCATTATTATACAATGAAATATATTTTCGTACTTCAGGTCGTGGACCTACAAGACTCATGTTACCCACCAAAACATTAATAAGTTGAGGCAATTCGTCTAATTTATATTTACGCAGGTAATATCCCGCATTTGTAATACGTACATCACGATTTCCAACAGTAAGCAAACTTTTTTTATCTGCATCAGCAAACATTGTTCTGAATTTGAAGATTGAAAAATTAACATTGTTTTTTCCAACACGTTGCTGCTGAAAAAATACTGAGCCTTTACTATCAAATTTAATCCACACTGCAATTACAAGAAAGATTGGAGAAAGTAGGATTAGAAAAATTAAACTTACTGAAAAATCAAACAATCGCTTCAGCATACATTACGCTTTTTGCATCAGCACTTCTTCAACCGATTGCGCTACTGCACTTACCACCATTTCAATTTGTTCATCAGTAAGATCATAAAATACCGGCAAAGAAATTTCACGAGAATAATTATCGTAAGTAACCGGAAAATCTTTTATATCATAACCATTATTTTTATAAAAGCTCAATAATGGTAATGGAATAAAATGCACGTTTACCGACACATCTTTATTAAAAATGGATTGTATAATTGCATCGCGTTGTTGTTCATTTATATTTTTAATCCGCAACGGATAAAGATGATAGGATGAAAAAGTTTTTCCATCATCACTTTGTTGCAAGGGTAATTCAGCCCATTGGTGTTTGCCAAGTAATTCTGAGTATCGTTTGCAAATATGTTTTCGCTTGATTAAAGTTTCATTATCATATCGTGCAAGTTCAACCAAACCCAGAGCAGCTTGCAAGTCGGTCATGTTACATTTAAAACCTGCTTCAATCACATCATACTTCCAGTTACCTTTTTGCATTTTAGCAAGCGCATCTTTATTCTGACCATGCAGTGTAAGAATACACAGGTAACGATAAATTTCTTCATTGTCAAATGGTAAAGGAAGATTAAGTGAAACACAACCACCTTCAGCAGTGCTGAGATTTTTTACTGCATGAAATGAAAAAGCGGCTGCATCAGCACAAACTCCTGTTTTCTTTTGCTGATATATTGCTCCCAGCGAGTGCGCAGAATCACTCAGTACAAAAATTCTACCGAGTTGTTTCTGTAATTCATTGGAAGGATTGAATTTTTGTTTAACATCATTGCGTTTAACAAGCGACATGATTGCATCATAATTGCATGGGTAACCACCAAAGTCAACAGGCATGATAACTTTCGTTTTTGAAGTGATTGCTTTTTCAATGGCTTCAATACTTATATTAAAATCATTTCCTGTGTCAACAATAACAGGTCGTGCTCTGCAATGAACAACAACATTCGCAGTTGCAGTGTAAGTATAAGCAGGAACAATTACTTCGTCTCCTTCTTTCACGCCAAACCATCTCAGCATAATTTCCATTCCTGCAGTAGCGGAGTTAACGCATAAAGTGGCTGCATTGCCATTATAAGCGCTTAAATTTTTTTCGAATTTTTTTGTTCGGGGACCGGTAGTTATCCATCCGCTTTTTAATGCTGCTATAACTTCATTAATAAGCAACTCATCAATTCTGGGAGGTGAAAATGGGATCATATAAGGAGTTTAAAGTCTAAAGTTTAAAGTTTATTTTTAATAATCATCAAATTATTAAATTATTTATCATCAAATTATTTCATTATTTCATTTTTCCATCACTATTTTTCTTCTTTGTTTCTTCATTGATATAAAAGCTCATGCTTGCATAATAAGCCCTTGCCTTTTTAAATAGTTCATTCAGCTTTTCGTTTGGTGTTTGTATTTTTTCCAATTCACCTGAATTATTTTTCCAGTTATAAAATCTATTGTCGGGATCAAACTTTACAGCGCCATCATCATTGATTGCTATAAAATCTCCGGTGTTTACTGCATAATAATCATTGTGTTTCAAGCTGCTGTCAAATAAATTTAATCCTCCCTTAAAATATTTTGCATCTGATAAAGCTAAATTATAAATGGTAGGGAAAATATCTTTATGTGAAGCCCACAGAGATGTGTCAACCCTCGCATGTACTAAATATTTTTCAGGAATATACATTACCAATGGAACACTTAATCGTTGAGCCCACTCATCCTCTTTAAAATCAAATAACATTAAATTATTATGATCACCTGTTGCAATTACAATTGTATTATCAGCAAATGGAGATGCTTTTATTTTATCAATAAATCTTCCAAGACAATCATTGGAATATTGATAATTGGTAAGATTTTTTTTAGCGAGATTTTCATCCACCTTCAATGGTTTTGGCAAGGATAGAGGAATATTTACCGGCAAGGGTTTATAATGTGATGGCAATGTAAATGGCGTATGATTGGTAGTGCTTAACGCATAAACAAATAGCGGTTGTTTATTATTTTCATTTAATTTAAGGAAGATATAATCAAAAAGATATTCATCAAACACACCCCATTCACATTCTGTTGCTTCAGTAATTTTAGCTTTTATATTTTGATTGCTCTCTACATTTTTAAAATATTGAAAAGGAATAAACTCATTTATATTTCTCCATCCTAATTTACCTCCTGTTATAAATGTGGTGTTGTATCCCGCTTCCGCAAAGGGTTTAGCTACCGAGGAATGATAAGTCTGATAACGGTATTTGGATTGGGTAAGTGAACTAACCGGAGTGTTCACCATGGTTCCCTCCAGGCTTACAATGGTTCCGTTACCGGAAGAAATAAAATGACGGAACACAATGTCATCATGAAAATGTTTTTCTAATGCACCTAATAAATTACAATCCTTACTTTGAAGATTAAGATTGTAATTACTCATACTTTCCATTAAAAAGAAAATAACATTGGGAGGATGTTGTTGTGCATATTCATTGAAAGGTGTTTTACTAAAGAGGGCCTCAAATCCTTTTGAGGTATCAGCATGTATATAATCACTGATCGCAATTTCAGGATTGTTGTATCCCATTTTATTTACCAACTCTTTGTTGCCCTCAAAACTTGATTGTGAATGACGAAACATGAATGCTACTTTTAACGCGAAGGGAGCGTTGACAGGTAATAAATTTATCGTACTGTTTTCTGAAACTGTTGAATCATCAATCTGCAATGGAAAGGTACCAAGTGAGCCACGCATCCCCAGGAAAAAAAATCCAAATGTTAGAACAATAGTAATAATCGCATTCTTTTTTTTAAGTTTTAAAAACGATGGCAATTCTCCCTGGTGAAATCTTTTTGCCAATTTGTACATGAGAAAAATCATCAGTATGATAAAAATCAATGCACGCACCAGAGGATAATCGCTCCAGACTGATTTCATTACTGCTTCTGTATCATCTTCAAAAAAACCAAACACCATCATGTTAAAGTGTGACTGGAAATAAGTGTAATAATAAATATCTATTACAGACAAGAGTAAATAGGCCGACAATATAAAAGTATTTAACACCGGTAAAAAATGATATATAAATTTTTGATAAGTGACAGCACGAAAAACAAAAATCAAAAGACAAAACAACAATGAAGGAGCTAATGCATACATCATCACCATTGTATCAAAACGGAATCCTGTTATAAATGCTTTTGCAAGATCAATTTTTAATGAGGATAGAGAAGACCAATCTGCAACGCGAAAAAGAAACACTACGCGGTAAATAAAAAATAATATTAAACCGAAAACATAAATTCTGAATAAGGCCCAAAGTTGTTTAATAAAAAAATTAAGTGAGCTCATCTTTGGGATTGCTTATGCTTTGCCTGTAAAATAAAACACTGAAGAATGCATAAAATATAATTCCGTTTTGGCGTTCGAGAATTGACTCTGTGATTGCATTAAGAATGATGATAACCTGAAAACAGATATATAACCAGTTTCGTTGCAGAATTGCAAGGCGCAAAGGTAATAGTAAGCAGCACAACAGCAGGGTAATTCCAACAACTCCGAGTATAACTCCTGTATGCAAATATTGGTTATGCGGACTGAAGCGGTTCTCTACACCATATTGAAAATTATTTGCCTGGTATTGTTTTACTAACTCTTCTTTAAGATCACCCGTTCCCACACCAATCAACCAATTTCGTTTGATAACTGCTGCTGCACTTTTCCAGAATTCAATGCGTGATTGCGTACTGTTGTAAGCAGGCGTCTCCGGTGTGGCAGGTTCAACAGGTTTTGCCTCCGGATTATTTTGCATTATCACATCTTCCACTTGTTTATAGCGATTATAAAGTTGTGTTATTTTAAAATTCAGCAATGCAACTCCAATCAAGGAAATTACCAGGATCGCAATTCCTTTTTTATATTTTCTTATTTGAATTATCGAATAAAATAAAACAGTGATTAAGCTGGTGGCAATGGCAGTGCGTGCGGAAAGTAAAAGAATATTTAACACAATAAAAATCATGACTGCAATTAACCTGGTTTTTTTTAATGTTATAAAACTGTTCCAGTGTTTAATTGCATCTTCTAGTAAAAATAACAATACAAGATTCAGATAAATGGTGAAATAAGTAACATGCAACAGCGATGAATAAAATTTGTAGAAAAAAACGGTTTGATCATTTGTGTGAACATAATTTATGATGGCAGTGATAAGACAATAAATGCATGCGATAATATTTCCGGCTATAAAAGTTTGTTTGATTTTATTAATAACTTTTTCAGTAATGAAAGTAGTTCCTAAAAAAAGGGGAAAAATTAAAAAACTGAGTTTGGTTTCAATGTCTTTCCATCCGTATTGTAAATCATCTGACCAAAGCAACCCTACCAGATGCAACACGAAGAAACCAATCAATATAAAAATAAAAGGAGCATTTTTAAAAGTGATATCAATTGACAGATATTTTTTTTGAACTATCCATGCAATCACTAAAGCAATGATTGCAAAAATGGATACTTGCTGATAAAATGGCAATGTAAAAGCAATAATTAAAAGCAATATTTCTGAAAATGTATAATTGAGTTTTTGAAGAGTTTGATTCATTGCGTTTGCTGATTATTTTTTGAATAAGCCTGCAATAAAACCCGCACCATAACTAATGTGAAGTGTTGGATAAATAATCAGGCAATATATTTTTGATTTAAGAGATAAATTATTGTTTAAGCTGAAATAAATAGTTAATAAAAAATAGAGTAGGAGAGGAGACGTAACAAGTAATAAAAATTTAAATTGGAAGGAAAATAAAATAAAAAATAAAAGATAGAATACAAATGCGGAAGGAATTAAATGTCTTAGCTTCATTTCACTTTTTACTTTTTTTAAAACCAAAGGTTTGTACAAACCATATTGAAAATACTGGATGAATAACTTTTTAACATTCGATCTTGGATAATAAACTGAACGTATTTCAGGATTGAGATAAATTTTTTTGCCTTTGCTTTTTGCACGATAATGAAACTCATCATCCTGGTTACGTTTCATTCTTACATCAAATAAACCAACATCATTAAACAATTCACGTTTCCATGCACCAAGATAAACACTGTCAACATAACCCTTTGCATTCTCGTCATGAAAACTGCTATCACCAACACCCATTTTTGTTGATGTACAATAAGCCACTGCTTTTTGAAAAGAAGTTTTACCCGTAGCACGCATTGGTCCGCCTACTATGTCAGCATTAACTGTGTTGAATGTTTTTACGATTGTACTGATGTAATCATCGGCATATTCAGTGTGAGCATCCATGCGGATAATGATGTCTCCTCTCGATTTGGTTATAGCAAGGTTAAGTGCATATGGCACTGTCTTGTTTGGATTGTTGAGTACAAATAAATTTTTAAAGCTGTTTTTAAAATTTAGGGCTATTTCTTTGGTTTTATCATCACTGCTCCCGTCCACAATAAATATTTCCAGGTTGTTTTGTATAAAATCCTGTGTTAACAGGTTATTTAAAACAGTTGAGATAAATTTTTCCTCGTTGCGACACGGAATAATGATGGAAACAGGGATAGACATCTGGTTCTATTGTGGAGTAGCAGTTGTGAGTTTTCTGTATAGGTTACTCATTCGAAGCAAGCTTAAATCCCAGTTATATAATGTTTCTGCTTTTTTTCTTCCGTTTTCTCCCATGATTTTGCGTAGTGATGCATCTGTTAGTAAAAGCTGAAGTGCATTTGCAGTGTCCTCATCATCTTTAACATTCACTATAATCCCTGTTATTTTATCATCCACTACTTCTGTTAATCCACCAATGCGTGTTGCAACCACAGGGATACCACTAGCCAATGCTTCCACTGCTGCCACTCCAAATGTTTCCGAGTCAAGTATTGATAGGATGGCAAACACATCGAAATTTTGTAAAATATTGAGATAACGTTCAAGTTCATTCTTTTGATTGATATATCCATGAAAAATTACTTTATCAGAAATGTTTAATGAAGCGCAAAGATTTTGTAATTCTTTTTTTTGTGGACCATCACCTACAATTTCCAAGATTGCATTTGGAAAAGTTGCATGAATACGGTGAAAGGCTTTAATCAAATACTCCACTCCGTATTTCGGAGAAAGTGTTCTTATGGTACCGATACGCAAAAGAGCATTGTTTAATTTTTCTTTTTTAGGATGAAAGAGATTCAAATCAACACCAAAGGGAACCAGCATTGCTTCGCATCCACTCAGGCGCTTAACTTCCTTCTTCGTTATTTCAGAAAGGACAGTAACAGCATCGGCATGAGCCAAGGCATTCACTACTATCTTTCGCATGAAAATATTTTTTGGGCTATCAAAAATATCTGATCCCCAACCTGTGAGTAGAAATGGATGGAATCGACTCTTGTCTGCCAGAAATCCATAGCTCGTAGCATAATGAGCATGTAGTAAATCCGGTTTAATTTGTTTCAAAAGTTTTTTAACCCGGTACACGTTTAAGAGGTAATCCAGTTTTGTGTGTGTAAATCTTTTTAGTGAATGATAGTTAACGTTACTAAATTTTATTCCACGCGAGAAAGAAATTACATGTAAGTCAAAATCATTTTGCAATCGTAGCCCATCTACCCATTTCTGGTTGTGCACACTCCCATTATCACATAAGATACAGATTCTTACAGCCATCCTTTTTTCCTGTAATATTTTACAAGATTATTTAATCCCGTGATTAACCATTCTTTTTCATTGAAATCAATTACCTGTTTAAGTTTATCAGAAGGATAGATTTTCGTGTTAGTCAGCTCACGGTATTTTTCCAGATCAAATATTCTCAATGAAGGTGGAAGCAGATTCCCAATTCTTGCTACAGGATATGCAAAGAATCCTGGAAGACATAATGGCTTAAATTTTATTCCAGTTGCATTTTGGATGATGCCAATAAATTCATTGATGTTGCAGGCAGAATTCACATTATAAATTTCATTTTTAAACATATCATTTCTTATCATTTCAAAGATCACATAGGTCAGCGATTTTACATAAACGTAATTGACCATTGCATTTGCATCAATGTAAAAAAAATGTTTTCTGATTATTGAACGTATCAGGTTTAATAATTTCTTTCCATCGTCTGCTTCACCAATTACATTAGTTGGTCTTAAGATCGAGAAAGATAAGTTTTGTTTGGGTCCTTGTTTAATTATGATATGTTCTGCTTCAAGTTTTGTTTTCTCATATTCGTTTTGAGGGTAACAAGCCTGATTTTCGTCTAACTGGTGTTGCGGATGTTTCTGTAATCCATATACTCCACCGCTGCTGATATGTACAAGTTTTATTTCCGGATATTTAGACATTGCAGAAAGAACTTTATGAGTGCCTTCTACATTTGTCTCGCGCATTTTTAAAACATTACGTTTTTCTCCTGCAATGTGAACAAAATAATTGGTTTGCGAAAGTTCAGTTGAGAACTTATGGAAACTTGTTAAATCGCCTTCTAAAATTTTAATTCGGTTTGATTGGTATGATCTTAACTTGTCTGGATGACGTGTGAGTAAAAAAAAATTTACATCTGGAGGAGCATCCTGCAGCAAATGCTGGCCAATAAATCCTGTTCCACCTGTTAAAAAAACTGATACACTCATTGATTAATAGTTTTGGCAGCAGTAAAAACAAGTGGCAACGTAAACCAATAAGCTTTCATTTTTAGAAACCCAATTGGATTGAATGGTGCGATAAGTGAAAATATAACCAGCCGCATTAATACATTGACTAAACTTAGAAGGATGACTATATTAAGTTGATATGCTTTATGATGAACCTTATAGAATTTGATTTTGTTGATAATCTGATTGCTTATGGAAATATTATAATTCTTTTTTGC
Source organism: Bacteroidota bacterium (assembly GCA_031366005.1). GTDB lineage: Bacteria > Bacteroidota > Bacteroidia > AKYH767-A > OLB10 > JANLUX01. The sequence continues at coordinate 108,688 of JANLZB010000076.1, forward strand.
ACTTTGGCCAATGTAATGCAAAACGTGGGTCTGGGGAACATATAATATCTGTTTATTTGATTGCATAATTCGAAAACAAAAATCAATATCTTCAATCCAGAATAATTTTTCGTTTAACAAACCAATGTCATCTAATAATGACTTATGAAAAAACATAGCAGCGCCAATCGCACTATCAACCATAAGGGATTTAGTAAGGTCCTTATCACCGTATGATTTACTTTTTAAAAACTCATCAAGGTAAAACATTTCCGCTGCAATATATTTGATTTTTGGAAACCGGAAAACAGAGTGTTGCAAAGAGCCGTCAGGGTTGATTAATTGTGGTACTACCATAGCGACAGTTTCATCAACATGCAAAAACTCTTTTAATACCGAAACAGAATCTTCCACCAAAGCAGCATCAGGGTTAAGCATGAAAATATATTTACCAATGGCAATTTTAAATCCCTGATTGTTCGCCTTTGGAAAACCTGCATTGTAATTATTTTCAATGATGACTGTGTCTGGAAAATCTTTTTTAACAGCTTCAACACTTCCATCTGTTGAATTATTATCAATTAAAATTATTTCAAAAGATGTTTTGCAAAAACGGTAAATGGAGCTGATGCATTTAATCAACAGCTCTTTCACATTATAATTTACAATAATGATACTTACTTCAGGTTGTAAATTATCCATTCTGAAAAGGTTTACATAACAATCTGAAAATTTTTATCACAAGATAAACCGGCAGCAATAAAATACATATCACTGGTAAAATAAATTTATTAATCTTATAATAATGAAGTGGCTTATAGGAGGAATTAATAATGAAATTTATGGCGAGGTCAGTATATTCTTCCACCATTCTTAAAAAGAAATAAATACGGTTTTTGAAATTCAGTTTGTAGTTACTGAACTGTTTTTCAGCGATAGGCAAAAAATAACTTTGCATGCCTTTTTTATCATAGCTGAAACTTTTTTCGTGTGTACGAACTAACACCAATGATTGCGGAGCATCCACATATTGAAAAATAAAATCATTAATTGCCCAGCGCTGAAATAATTCCCAGTCTTCCAACTTCAGAAGTTTCGTATCAAACAAGCCCGATTCCGCCAAAACATTTTTTCTGATTAATGGGGAACTGATGACCATTATATTTTGCCTGATGATAGTATTTATCAGTCCACGTCCATTGCCAGAATACTTTTTTATCCATGGTTTGTTTTCCGGTTGGAGTGAATAAAATAACTCATCAGGTTTGCCATCCGTGAAATATCTTGCATCACCATAAGCAATATCTACATCATTATATTTTTCCAAAACATCCACATGCGATTTTAATTTATCGCATTCAATCAGATCATCTGCATCTAAAAACAAAATGTAATCTCCTTTTGACTGACTGATTCCATAATTGCGTGCTGCAGATGGTCCTGCATTTTGCTGCGAAAAATATTTTATTCTCTGATCTTTCTCAATCCACTCTTGTACATTTTGCTTTGTATCGTCAGTTGATCCGTCATCTACAACAATGCATTCCCAGTTATGGTATGACTGGTTTTGTAATGATTGCAAAACCTGTGAAATGAAAAGGCCATAATTATATGTTGGAATAATAACGGATACCATTTTCAACTTCTGAGTTTGCTGTAAATTCTGAATAAAAACAACAAAACGGGATTCATATATTTATCCTGCGCTGCTCTCCGTTCGGCCATTAACTTTTCCCGGTTTTTTTTATCTGAACTGACACCATTCATATCAAATGATGCAATTTCCAGCTGCAAATGTTTGGTAGAAACTTTATTAGAAATGATAACTCTTACAAAAAATTCATAGTCGCCAGCTATTTTAAAATGTTCGTCATAACCGCCATATTTTATAAACAATTCACGTTTTATAAATGAAACAGGATGCCATAACGTATCAGCATAAAGCTGAACAACTCCTATTTTATCAGGCATTGTACGATGAATAACAGAACCGTTAACTTCTCTTGTTTGCTTATTGCCGTAAACAATATCTGCTGTTGGTTTTTGATTGAAAACATTTTGCAGAACAGTTTCATTAACCAAAGTATCACCTGAATTCAAAAACAAACAATACATTCCATTGGCAATTGCAATACCTTTATTCATTGCATGATAAATACCTTTATCTTTTTCAGAAATCCAGTAGGAAATATTTTCACTATATTTTTTTATAACATCCACACTTCCATCTGTTGATCCACCATCAATAATAATATATTCGTAATCTGTAAAATTTTGTTGAAAGACACTCTCAATGGTTTTTCCAAGGCCATCGGAATTATTAAAATTAATAGTGATAACAGATAATTTCAACATCTCAGAATTTATTCATCACATCTGTTACTCTTGCTATATCATCAGCAGTATGATAATAGGAAAGAGGCAAGCTCAATGTTGTCTGATGTATCTCTTCTGCAATGGGTGTTTCATAATGATCAATGATTCCCATCATCGCTTTTTGTTTGTTGGGAGCAACAGGATAATGTATTTCTGTTTTTATTTCATGACGCAATAAATATTCTTTTAACGCATCGCGTTTTGGGTGACGGATATTAAAAATATGATATACATCTTTATAGTCAGCATGAGTTACCGGCTTGATAAAATCAGGTTTTAAATTTTCAAGATAGATTTTGGCAAGCTCCCGTTTATGCTGATTGATTTTATCTAAATATTTAAGCTTAACGCTAAGAAACGCAGCCTGAACTTCATCCAGCCTCGAATTAAAACCAATCAATTCATTATAATATTTTTTATGCGAACCGTAATTACGCAATGAACGGATTGTATCAGCCAATGCATCATCATTACAGGTCATAGCACCTGCATCAGCTAATGCCCCAAGATTTTTTGTTGGATAAAAACTAAATGCACCAATGTCACCAAAGCTTCCTGCTTTTTGATTTTTATATTCAGCACTATGCGCCTGTGCGCAATCCTCTATTATTTTCAGATTGTGTTTTTGTGCAATTGCTTTTATAGCATCCATATCGCAGACTTTGCCATACAAATGCACAAGCATTATTGCTTTTGTGTTTGGAGTAATGGCAGCTTCAATTTTGAGCGGATCAATATTGTAAGTTGCGATATCCGGCTCCACCAGCACAGGTTTCAAATTGTTATGAACTATTGATAAGATGGTAGCAATGTAAGTATTGGAAGGAACAATTATTTCACTCTGTGCAGAGAAATTAAATGCACGCAATGCAAGTATTAATGCATCCAAACCATTGGCAACACCAATGCAGTTTTTGGTATTGCAATAGTTTGCAAATTCCGATTCAAAATTTTTAACACGGTTGCCGAGTATGTACCAACCGCTCTGCATCGTTTCAGTAAATACGGTTTGATATTCATTAAAGAAAGGGGCATTTAATTTGCCAAGATTTTCGTATTCAATCATGTATTGTAAGGTTCAAAAATATAATCGTGTTCATTATAATATTCAGAAGCAAGCACCATCAAAATTGCATCGGGCGAAAAATTATACATCTTATGCCAGTCTTTACTTTCAAGCAACAGACATATATTCGGCTGATCCAACTCAAATATTTTTTCTTCTTTTCCATCATAATTATAAATAGTGCAGCTGCCCTGAATGCAAATAGCAGCTTGCACAGTTTTAACATGACGGTGTCCTCCACGAATTGAATCATCCACACCATAAATGTAAAAGATACGTTTAATGTCAAATGGGATTGATCTTTCAATGACAGTTAGATTTCCTCGCTTATCAGTAAAAGTTTTCAGGTCAATGAGTGATGCCATAATTATTTAAGCGGTAAAATTAAAAAAGGAAACCTCAGAACCTCGTTAGATTACGAAAGTGGTTATATCTTTTAACAAATTCTGTTTTGCCTGAGAGGATTGCTTTTAAAAAGGACTTTGTGTTGTATAAAAAAATCCTGAAGGATAATACAAAAGAAGAGGGCAACACAAGTTGATTTGTAGCATGTGCATCAAAACTATTTCCGGAAATAATATTTATTTCTTCTCTTATATATTTCCATTTTTCCAGGTAAGATTTATAAAAAACAGAAACAGCATCACCTGGTAATAAATAAATTTCCCCTGTTAATTGCACCTTGTCATTTACATAAAATTTTAAATCATGAAAGTGAAAAAAAACAACTTGAAATATTTTTCCTGTGGTACGTTCTTTTCCTTCTATCTGATTATTATGGATTGTAAAAGAATATTGCTGCACATTCCATGGAGCAATTCCACCTCCCGGATGTTGTAAAACATGTACCCCTTCAAACTGCGTTGTCCAGTTATCTAAATATTTCTGATCACCAAACTTTCCATTCTCCGCGCGTGCGTAACACCATTCAATACATGCATTGCGCCACCAGGTCAATACCTTCAAACCACGATCATCATTTTTGAAAGTGATAAACTGCACACAATAAATTCCACTGGTTTCGCTCTGATTATATAAGGGTGTGTAACGATGTTCGGTTATCAAGACAGAAGCATCTTTCATTTCATCTATCAGCACCGCTGGGTTTTTATAAAAAAACAGGTCTGCATCAATGTAAGTGCAATGATTAAGTTTGAAATTATTTAGACAATAAAGGATGGTAGATGGTGTACACGTCCAGCAATATTCTCCAGTGGTGCGTGTGGGTTTTATTTTTAACAACTCATTATCCTCAAATTCTTTTAATGAAATAACTGTAAGGTTTGGATAATTTTGATTTTTAATAAATTGAAATGCAATATCATCAAACGCAAAAACATAAAGGTGAAAATTATCACAACATTCAAGCAATGATTTGTACATCACTAATCCGCGTGAGAGATAAGCAGAATTAAATAACGTACAAAAATTTAATTTCATTAATTCGAAATATTATTTTTCAATTTAAACAGGAAACCTTTACGATATGTCCATTTACCATTGAACTCTTCTGCAGGATCAATGGTGCTGTCAAATTGTGACAACAGCTCATATTTATTTAAGAAAGCAGTAACGAATTTATGCTCAGAAAAAAACCATGATGGATAAGAAGCATTATAAATTTCAGGCGGAACTTTTTGCACTGTTAAACGATCTTTTTCACCTTCAATAAATGCAGTGCGGTCAATAATAATATATTTGAAATTATAATTAAGAAATTCTTTAATGCGAACGTAAGGCATCTCGAGATATTGAAGCACACTTGATAAAAATAATACTTGTGCAGGATTATTTTTTAATGCATCATCAATGCTGTTGTAAAATTGCAAATGATCATCCTTTATGAATTCATTTCCACACGCAACAAAATGAGTTTGTTCAACTACATTCCATGTTAAACTTTTTAAATGAGATAAGAAGTTCCGGTTCTGAAAATAAGAGCTGCCCAACGAACCTCCAAAGTCAATTACATTCAGATACAAATTGTATTCATCAGCAATTAATTTAAACGTATCCAGCAATGGCTGTGAATATTGAATTTTATCAAACAAGACAGAATCACGCTCATAAACAGCTTCTCCGTTTTTTACTTTCAATACTGCATGTTTTACTTTTTTAAGAATGTTATTTGCGTTGTAACCTTTGGAATGTTTCATCGCTTCATCCCAGCATTTATAATTCCCGAACCAACCATATTTTTTTGTTACGGGAAAAACACTTCGATATATTTTTTTTAAAAGACCGGGGATCATAATATTTATTGCTTGATTAAAATCAAGCGACATTGAATCTTAGATTAATTAATTATTCTTCGAATGATTTTTTTGAAAATATTTTCTTGCTTCCTGTAAAGATTTTTAAAGGTGCGTTGGTCTTCTTTCTTTGAAATTTTAATCTCAGGTGGATGTTTTATTTCAATGATTTCATGAATCTCCTGTCCTGAAAGCCGCGCATCAAATGTTACCGTATGAGTTGCATCATCACCAAAACCAAGGTTAGATACAAGATTAAGATACGGAGTTATTCCCACTCCTGAATTTGTATAAATGCAATACACCCATTGGTAATCCCATGTGTCCACTTGTTTTTGGTATGCCATTTCAAAACATGACATCCAGTATTCTTTCTCAGCTTTGGTTTTTAATATGCCTTTTAGATATTCTTTGTTTTTCTTTTTAGGAAAACTTTGCATTTCTGGATCGTATAATTTCCATGCTCTTCTCCATGTTGCCCATCCCCATATTTCAATGTAATGACTGAAGTAATAGGTGTTTTTATTTTTTATTTTTTGTTTATTAAAGTAATTCGCACTTATGTGCATCACTGAAGTATTATCCTTATATTTTTTTAATAATTCACTGCAATAATTAAAAAAACTTATTCCCGGAAGGCAGTCATCCTCTAAGATAATACCCTCTTCAACATGTTCAAAAAACCAGGTGATTGCACCACTTACTGCATATTTACATCCGATATTTTCATTCTGAAAAAGTGTTTTAACATCACAATCCCAATCAATGGAGTCCATCACCACTTTTCTCGCAGCCATGCATTTATCCTGTTCTCCTTCTTTATGTTTCCGCGGACCATCAGCTGCAATAAACAACTGAGCAGGTTTGATTTTTTTTATTGACTCAAAAACAACTGCTGTGACATCGGGCCTGTTAAAGATTAAAAGTAATACGGGTGTATTGAACATTTTTTTTCTTGCTTATTATTAAGACTTCAAATCAGCTTAATAATTTTTGTTTTCTCTTTTTTAAATAAATGGATTCCAACTTCCTTTTATTTTTTTTGTAATCAAGTTCGATAAGATAGAGTGGGAGCTTAAAAACAAATTTTCTTCTTAACCATTTATAAACTGTATCAGTAGTTTTTGCACGCTCATTAATATTTACTCCTTTAAATTTTCCTGTTGCCAGGTTTTGCGCATAATAATATTTAAAAGGAATTCCAAATGTTTTAAAATAATGGCCGTAAACCAATGCAGGAGTTTTTAATAATGGTTCTAAGTCAGCATTTATCATTTCAATCAATTCTTCATGCGAAGCTGGCTTATACGTTGCATCAAAATCATAATAATAGGATTTACCAGCCTGAATAGAAGGCTTTCCCCAATACACAGCTTCAATTCCAACGCTTGATCCAAAAGCCAAAACTTTTTCACAGTTAAAAAGTAAATCATAACTACTTATAGGGCTGTCAGGATTGATGATTGTTAAATTAGGTGAATTCAACTGGCTGATGCCGTTAATTTCAGAGTTAGCGAGATTAGATAAATTCGGATGAACTCTCAGGTAAAAATGAATATCATTAAATTTTTGAGCATCTTCAATTATTCTACGAATGGCTTCTAATTGTGTGGTGTATAAATCATTTTTCCAGTCAGGGCCAATAGATGCAAACTCATCTTCTGATGAATTGAAAATGGCAATGTTCCTTTTATTTTTATTCCAGTCATCAGGTAACAAACCCTTTTCCTGTGTTTTGGTAAATGAATACCAACCCTGATCTTTTCCGGCAACTCTTTCAGTATAGAAACTTTCACCTATAACAATTCTTTTTTCCGGATCTGCATTATTCCATAAATCATACATCTTGCTTGCGACATAAGTGCGATCATGAGGTGTAGTATTTTTATAAAGCGAATAATGGTCCTTATCATTTCCTCTCTCATGAATATAACAATCAATTCTGCATCGGGCTGCAGCTCTTAAAATTGGTTTTACATGAACAAGCCGTCCGTTGAAAGCATAAACAATATCAGGATTATATTCTTCCATATATTTTACCGCTGAAAAATAAACCCATAAAGCAGATTTCAGACAATAATCAATCAGCTTTCTGTTTTTATTAATATCTAACTCCGGTTCACGCAACCACGAAATTATTGATGACAATGCAGCTGTTCCAACATCAAAATTATCTGTGTAAATATTTTTAATGTCTTCAATTGTATCATAAGATAAATTTACATGGGATGTTTTTTCTTTGATCTCAGCACTCTTGTGTATGATTGGAAGATCGGTGATTTCTCCTTCAAGCAAACTGCTGCCGCATATACTCATTTGCCTGCATTGAATACAAACATTTAAAGTGTGATTATTATTCACATCACAAGCCGGCAGATCTCCATTGCAAACAAAACGGTACACAGTATCTCCATTGTTCAAATGATTCTGAATAATTTCCAATTCAGTTTCAAGGTGTGGTTGCCAGAGTGCATGCGTACTAAATACAAAAATGTTCATTGATTAAAATATTGTAATGCAGCTTTCATTGGTATGATTTCTACTGATGATTTATTTAAGTGGCAGCTGTTATTCAACAAGATCAAATGTTAAAGGTGTTCCTTTTTTTATAAATGCTTTTGCTTTTTTACCTAAAACATCTTCAAAATATTTTGTGTGCAAACCGAGTGCGGGACGAATGGAATGAACATTATTTTTAGAAAATACATCTCCTTTATTCATATCAGCAATTACATAGAGCGAACGCTTAAAGAATAAATTTTTTTCTTCAGCCGGCTGAACTGCGGTTTGAATTTTTCCAAGTGCAAGAAATGCTTTGTTTGTTTCTTCCACCAATAATTTCAATTCTTCGGGCTCCATGCTGAATGCGGAGTCCACACCTCCGTCTGATCTTCTTAAAGTAAAATGTTTTTCAATCACTCTTGCGCCTAATGCAACGGAAGCAATTGAAACGCCAATTCCCATCGTGTGATCAGACAAACCTATCGTGCAATTAAATTTTTCCAAGAGAAAAGGAATTGTAATCAGATTGGTGTTTTCAGCAGAGGCAGGATAGGTGCTGGTGCATTTGAGAAGAATAATATTTGTGCAACCATTTTTCTTTAAGACTTCCACAGACTCTTCGATATCAGAGATGTTTGCAACACCTGTACTCATGATCACCGGCTTACCGGTTTGCGCAACTTTCTTTAACAGGATATGATCAGTGTTTTCAAAAGAAGCAATTTTATAACAAGGCACCTGGAGGGTTTCAAGAAAATCAACTGCTGTTTCATCAAAGGGAGAACTGAATGCAGTCATTCCTTTTTCTGTTGCACGGTCAAAGATTGGCTTATGCCACTCCCACGGAGTGTAGGCTTGTGAATACAAATCATACAATTCTTTACCATCCCACAATGAATTTTTATCATCAATAGTATAAGCCCCTTTCATTGTTATCGTATCTGCAGTATAAGTTTGCAGTTTGATTGCATCAGCACCCATAGCAGCAGCTGCATCCACTATTTCCAAAGCACGTTTCAATGATTGATTATGATTACCACTCATTTCAGCAATGATAAATGGTTTGTGATGGATGCCGATAGTATGATGTGCTATTTTAATATCATTCATCACTTGAAAATTTATTTCTGTATAACTTATAACTCTGATTACCTTTTTCAGATACTACTTCTTCGTTGGCAAACCCTGCTTTCAGAAAAATATTGTAAGAAGCAATGTTGTCCGTTTTTATATATGCTGTGATTACTGAACCGGGATTTTTTTCAATATAATCATCACATGCAGTTTTTAACATTTCAACACCGAGTGATTTACCTCTGAAATTTTCATCAATTGAAATGCCGATTACAATCTCATTTTCAATTTTATCAATTCTTACCTGACCCACAGTGTTACCCAGATCATTAGAAAACAAATAAAATTTACAATCATCAGAATTTAATTTTGTCTTAAACCAACTTACATGATCCTGATAACTGACTTGTTCCGTGTTAAAGGAATTGGAACGAACTAAAGGATCGTTAGTCCATTTAAAATACAGATCAGTATCTGATGCATCTGCCATTCTAAAATTTAATTTTTCGGTTACGAGTTCTTTGAATACATCCAACAGCCGCTCCGAAGACCTGGCATCAATCATCTTACTTTGGTTTTTAATCTGCTCATTAAATATTTCCGTGTCCTGAAATAATTTTTCAAAATTAATTCTTATGTCATCAACACTTAATTGATTCAGGTTATTAAAGTCAACAGTTGAATTATATTTAATCAGCGTTTTCAGAATACCAAGCTGGTTTTCGGCAGTATAACCTGAAATCAAACCAATGCCTGTAGCACAACATTCGAACGATATAGTGCTTGCAGGACAAATTGCAACATCGCAGCTTTGCAAAAGTTTTTTTAATTCTTTAGCATTAATATTAAAATGAGTAATGATTTTTACCTGTTTATTTTTTTTTATTAAATCCTGGATGCTTTGCAGATTTAGATTAATCGAGCCAAGCATAAGATGTATCTCAGTTATTCCTTTAACATTTAATAATGCCTGAGTAAATTTTAATGAGAGATTGTTTATATCTGCAGCGCCCATGCTGATAAACACTTTTGATATTGTGTTTACTTTTTTAGGTGTTAAAGAAGTTGTTAAAAATTCTTTGCGTAGCAAAATGTAGTTTAAGCCAAGAAAAAATTTTGTGTATGGTTCTGCAGAATAATCTGATTGTTGAATCTCATCAGCGTGATTAATAATTGCATCGGCTACATGATGCCATTCATGTAAATCATCAATAGCAACTAATTTAGCATTGGAAGCTTTGATGGTTTTTTGATAATCGGTTTTAAAATTATATCCATCTAATACAATAATGTCAAGCGGTTTAATGTGTGAATAAAAAGAAGAAGCATCTTCAGAAAAATTATTTGTCTGTGGAAGAACAATTATATCATTAGTGCTTTCACTGATTTTATCTATTACACTTTTGTCGGTTTGCTGTAATGCAAATGCAATTGAAAAATCATCTTTAAGCATATCAGCTAAAGCAAGTGAACGCACCACATGTCCCATTCCTAACGATGCACCTCCATCCGCACGAAAAATCACTCTACGGTTTTTCATTTAGTAATTTGTATTTCATTTCTGCAAGTTTCCAATCAGTTTCATTATCTATATCCTGAGCCTGCATTTCATCAATGATAATTGCGCCTGAATTTTTTGTAAAAAGTGTTCTGTCTTTTAAAAATGAATCAACCTTAATCCAATAAAACTGACCTGCGTCATGATAAGCAGCGGGTAAATCCTGTGACCGTATTTCTAAATTCTCCGGAAACATCATTTCCACTTTCTGCGCTTCTTTTATTCGCAAACTTCGCTGTATAGGATAACCAAATCTGCACACAGGAAAAACGCTGGTGTAATTATTATTATTTAATAAGTTATATCCTTCTGTTAAAGATGGTTTTGTAATAAATGGAGCAGTGGGATAGAGGCAACAGGCAAATTCATATTGTTGATTGGTGTCTTTTAATTGCTGAATTACTTCAATAATTACATTAGATGTTGTAGCAAAATCATCTGAAGTTTTTGCGCTTCTGTAAAATGGAATTGTTGCTCCATATTGTTTTGAAATTTCTGCTATTTCGTTATCATCAGTAGAAACCATTACCTCATCAAACAAACCGGATTGCAATGCAACTTCAATGGAATAGGCGATGATGGGTTTGCCATGGAAAAGCTTAATATTTTTTCGCGGGATTCGTTTACTTCCTCCACGTGCAGGAATGATAGCGAGTTTACTCATTGTAAAAAGAAAAGAAAATTTCAGACATGAAAATCATCATCAACATTTTTTGTAATCAGTTCTCTTAATTCTTCAATGGATAGCCACTCCTTATTTGTACCGGATGAATAATTAAATCCTTCGCTTACTTTTTTAGCATTAAAGTGATTTACAAAATCAATCAATTTCCAATTAGGTACCTGTGGAAGAATTGCATAATATTTACCCATATCATAAGTGGAAAACGAATCAGAAGAGGTGATCATTTCTTCATGCACTTTTTCACCGGGCCGGATACCGACTATGCGATGTTCACAGTCAGGTCCTATTGCCATTGCAAGATCAGTAACCTTATAAGAAGGGATTTTTGGAACAAACAATTCACCGCCCCAGGCATTATCTAAAGCGTGCAGAACCATATCTACTGCTTCGGGAAGCAGTATGTTAAACCGTGTCATAGTGGGATCGGTAATGGGCAACATTTTTTCTTTTCTTTTTTTGAGGAAGAAAGGAATAACCGATCCATTTGATCCCATCACGTTTCCATAACGAACGACAGAAAATTTTATCTTCTTAAGACCTTTAATATTATTGGCTGCAATAAATAATTTATCAGAAGCAAGTTTGGTGGCACCATATAAATTAATCGGTGCTGCAGCCTTATCAGTGGATAAGGCAACCACATTGTCAACTTCGGATTCAAGACACGCCATAATGAGATTTTCTGCACCAATGATATTTGTCTTAATGCACTCCATCGGATTGTATTCTGCAATGTGAACATGTTTCATCGCAGCAGCATGTACAACAGTGTCAATTCCTTTTAATGCCATGCGGATACGATCCTGGTCTCTTACATCACCAATAAAAAAACGCAACTGCGGAAACTTATCATGCGGATAATCAATTTCCATCTGGTGCTGCTTCTGCTCATCACGCGAGAAAATTACCAGGCGCTTGATATCGGGATATTTTTCAAGGACAATTTTTACAAAAGCCCTTCCGAATGAACCTGTTCCGCCAGTGATTAAAATAGATTTATTGTTTAACATAATTTTTTATGTTGAAGGTATATTTTTTCCCATCATTGAATTCCCATTGATAGGGAATGACAGGGGAAACAGTATCAGCAGCAATAGTATCAGACAGCACATCATTTAATCCAACATCCGACAATATGGTGCTGATACTGAATATGGCCACATCCTTTGAATCTGAAATAGGTGTAACTCCATCATCAGCTCTTATTCCCATGTGAATGGTATATTGTCCTGTTAATAAAGGCACATTTAAGAAAGTGCATTTGATGATATTTTTACCTTTTGCCAAACTGCTTGTCCTGTATCCATCAATTAGTCCTGATGCATTGGTAACTGGTCCACGGTGAGACTTGATGGCGATCCAAATGTAAGGCTTGATAAAATCATGCAGTGAATTCAATTCTGCCTCCACCTCTATATTATCACCAAACTGAAAATTGTTCTGAATATTTTTATTGGTATCTCTCAAAGTTATTTTTTCAATAATAACTTTTTCTTCTCCACTGTTTTTTCCAACAATAAACTCACCTGAACCGTCAATACTACCACTAAAATAAATTCCTGTAATTTTTTCAGTATCTCCTGATGCCTGAACTTTTCCCTTGTCTAATAAAATAGCCTTATTACATAAAGTATTAATGGCTCCCATATTATGACTCACAAACAAAACAGTTCTGCCATGCCCTTTACTCACTTCTTCCATTTTTCCCAAACACTTTTTCTGGAACTGCGCATCACCCACTGCAAGCACTTCATCTACAATTAAAATTTCTGGTTCGAGATGAGCTGCAACAGCAAATGCTAAGCGAACATACATTCCGCTTGAATAACGTTTAACGGGAGTATCTAAAAATTTTTCTACTTCTGCGAAAGCAACTATCTCATCAAACTTACTTTTAATTTCTGTTTTGTTCATTCCAAGAATGGCACCATTGAGAAAAATATTTTCCCTGCCGGTGAGTTCAGGATGAAAACCTGTACCCACTTCGAGCAGGCTTGCAACGCGACCATCAATGGTGATTGTTCCGGTGGTTGGTTCGGTAATGCGGCTTAATATTTTCAGCAGTGTGGATTTGCCTGCACCATTGCGACCAATAATACCAATGCGATCACCCTGGTTTACTTCAAAATTAATATCCTTTAATGCCCAGAAGATTTCGGATTTCGGAATTGAAATTTCGGATTTCTTTGAAAAGATATTTTTTGTTTTATGAACAATAACATCACGCAAGGCAACATATTTTTCCTGTTGCTGATGTTTAAGTAAATAACTCTTGCTAAGATTTTCAACCTTAATGATTGGTTCGCTCATGGGTGTTTGAAGCCTTCGGTGTTAAATCTTTGTGACGCTATTTGAATATCTGCAGCAGGAAATCTCAATGATGTATAATTAAGCGTGCAAAAATAGTTATTGAGGATAATTGAGTATTAAGGTAATTAGGGTAATTGAGTAATTGGGGAAATAGGAATTACTTAATTACTTCAATTACTTTAATTACCCAACCACTAATTCTAAATAACATCAGCAAAACTTTTTTCCATTCGCCTGAAATACCAGATGCCAAGAACAAGAAAAAAAATACTGATGCAAACGGAGATGATAAATCCCTGCCAGTAAATTTTGATGTTATCTCCTAATATTGACCACCTGAAACCATCTATGACACCCACCATTGGATTTAATGAATAAATAAATTTAAAAACCTGTGGTATCCTTGTACTCTCGTAAATATCAGCACTGCTGAATGCAACCGGAGAAGCGTACAATCCAAACTGAACAATGAAGGGAATGATGTAACGGAAGTCGCGGTATTTTACATTGAGCGCTGAAATTAATACACCGGTTCCCAATGCTGTAATAATGGCAAGGAGTAAAAACAATGGTAAAAAAAATATTTGCGGGGCAGGAGGGAAGCGGTAAATAATCATCAGCGCCAGCAGGATTACAAATGAAATTAAAAAATCAATCAGGCAAACGATAACGGTGCTTGCAGGGACTATAAGACGTGGAAAATAAACTTTGGTAAGGAGATTGGAATTTGCAATTAATGAATTGCTTGATTCGCTAAACGCACTGGAAAAAAACTGCCACGGCAAAGTTGCAGCAGCCACCAGCAAAACCCGCGGAACTCCCTGGTGAGGAATGGAAAACATCCAGCCAATGAACCAGAATGCAGCAATTGTTAAAAGCGGACGTAATACATTCCAGATGATTCCGATTGCTGTCTGCTTGTACCTGACCTTTACATCGCGCCAGGCAAGAAAATAAAACAAACCGCGAAAACGCCAGAGGTCTTCCCAGTAATGTTTGCGCAGCTTGCCTGCCTGGATGATGATGCGTTGCATGTAGCAAGTTTAAAGTTTAAGGTTTGAAGTTTAAAGTTACGTGCGATTGCAACCGTAAACCGTAAAATGGAAACCGTAAACTAATTTACTTCGCGTAATTAACCGCTCTTGTTTCCCGAATAACAGTAACCTTCACCTGTCCGGGGTAAGTCATTTCGGTTTGTATGCGGGTTGCTATATCAAAAGAAAGCTGCTCAGTTTGTTTGTCATCCATTTTATCACTTTCAACGATCACACGTAACTCACGACCTGCCTGAATTGCAAAAGCTTTCTCAACTCCTTTATATGCGGAAGCTAGCGCTTCCAGATCTTTAAGGCGTTTCATGTATTGTTCCACAATCTCTCTGCGTGCACCAGGGCGGGCACCTGAAATTGCATCGCAAACCTGAACAATAGGGGAGATAATGCTGGTCATTTCAATCTCGTCATGATGCGCACCAATAGCATTTAAAATTTCAGGATGTTCTTTAAACCGTTCAGCCATTTTCATACCTGCAATTGCGTGTGGAAGCTCGGTGTCTTCTTCTGAAACTTTTCCTATATCATGCAGTAATCCGGCACGCTTTGCAAGCTTGGTGTTTAATCCCATTTCAGCAGCCATCAATGCACAAAGGTTAGCCACTTCACGACTGTGCTGTAAAAGATTTTGTCCGTAACTCGACCGGTATTTCATTCTTCCCACAATGCGGATTAATTCTGGGGCGAGACCATGAATGCCGAGATCAATGGTGGTGCGTTTTCCTGTTTCCACAATCTCTTCTTCCAGCTGGCGCTTTACTTTATTCACTACTTCTTCAATGCGTGCAGGGTGAATTCGTCCGTCAGAAACCAATTGATGTAAAGCAAGGCGAGCCAACTCTCTGCGAACCGGATCGAAACCAGAAAGTATGATTGCTTCCGGTGTATCATCCACAATAATTTCTATTCCGGTGGCAGCTTCCAAAGCGCGGATGTTTCTTCCTTCACGACCAATGATCCGTCCTTTTACCTCATCATTATCAATATGAAAAACTGTTACTGCATTTTCAATGGCATGTTCAGTTGCCACACGTTGAATGGTTTGAATAACAATTTTCTTGGCTTCTTTATTTGCCTGCAGCTTTGCCTCATCCATTGTTTCTTTAATGAATGACATGGCATTTGTTTTTGCTTCCGCTTTAAGTGCTTCGGTTAATTGTGTTTTTGCTTCATCGGCAGAAAGCCCTGCAATTTTCTCTAAAGCCTGCACTTGTTTCTGGTGTGCTTTTTCTAACTCTTCTTTACGTCTTGCAATTATTTCTATCTGCTGATTAAGATTGGTTTGAATAGCATCAATCTCAGCCTGCTTTCGCTTGCTTTGCTCTATCTGCTGATTGAGTCCGCTTTCTTTTTGTTTGATACGGTTTTCAGCAACAGTGATGTTTTTATCTTTTTCAGCAATGTGTTTTTCGTGCTCGGTTTTTAACTGGTAAAACTTGTCTTTAGCTTCAATGGTTTTGTCCTTAACATAAAGTTCCCCTTTGGCTTGTGCTTCTTTAATTATTGCATTTGCTTTTTCCTCAGCTGTTTCCACTATGCCTTTGTTGGATTTGCGCGTTACCAGATAAGTTACTACACTACCCGCAATAAGTGATGCAACTGCTGCTATGATGATTGTGATTGTTATATCCATATATGAGTTATAAGTTTTGAATTATGAGTTATGAATTTAATTTAAATACAGACAAAAAAAAGCCCGCAATAAATCCTGTGAGTGTGATAAACCCCGTTATGTTACGGTCGGATAAAGCCGGCTGGTTCATGTTTTCCATTCAAGATGGACATGCAATCCACAACCTGAGTCTTTGCTCCTGTTTATGTAATGTTGAGTTTACAACTGCGATCAGAATTTATGCGGGTTTTTTCGCATAAGGTGAATGATTAATTCACCACAATATTTTTAAGAACGGTATTAAAGACTATTGATATAATCACCCAGTTTTTCCTGAAGAATTTTTACCCGGTGCATTCCTTCTTCTTGTTCAGATTCAGCTTTTGATTTCCTTTTCAATTGTTCAGCCGTGTATTGAAGTGCAAACATAGCTAACATATCCTGCGGATCTTTGATGCCATGATTTTTTTGCAATTCATCCAGTCGTTCACTGATAAATTTTGCAGTAGCCTGAACTCCGGCTTCTTCCTCAGGATTTACCTTTATAGAATATGTCCTGTTAGCAATCTGTACTTGTATGGAAATGTTTTCTTTCACTGAATGCTTTTAATTATTAAGAAGGGCAAGGCACTTATCAATCTCTTTTATGTATTCGTTTATTTTAGTTTTAACCTGACGGGTATCCTGTTCGCCCGATCCCGTCAATGCCTGGGCTAATTTAAGTGTTTTTATCTGTTCGGTAAGATTAGCAATTTTATTTTGTTGATTTTCTTTATCAACGCTTAATTGTTGATTGCTCAATTTTAATGAAGCATTTTCTTTTAGCGATTGATTGTGCAATTCTATCAATTGCTTTATTTGTTTCTCAAGGGTTGAAACAGTTGTTGAAAACGCTTCCATAAATCAGTGATTTTGAACTTGCAAGCAAATGTAAACAATGTGATTATTTAATAATCAGGGTTTGGAAAATTTTATCAACTACCATACGTTAATGAAAATTCGTTAAATAAGACTTTATTATCTTGACATACACCAAACAAATTCGGAATATTAGAGGTAATTATTGTAATTTGCAACACATATATGAAACTTTTGGTGTCCTTTTCCTGTTTACCTGCAATTATGTTATCTGCTTTTAAAAGAATGCTTTATAAAAATTTTTTCCTGATAATAGTTTGGTGCTTTTTGATGCTTTTCAGCAAGGTAACTTTGGCACAATATGAATATCCTACTCCTCCGGCTCAATTACAAACTATAAAAGCAGGATCCCTTATAATTCCTATGGATACTGTTTATCAAAGAGTTCCGGGCACACCGGGATATTTTAACCTGAAAGCTTATGGACTGGTGAATGCATTGTTGCAAAGCGAAATACCTGTGATGTGGTCAATAAGGGCAGGAAAGACAAGGGCCTCAGCTTTCGCATCGAGAGATTTTATTGCAAATGTTACAAGGGTTTTTCCTGATACTAATATTGCTGCCACCGATACCTTCAGGAACGGACCTTTTATTATTGACAGTGCATGGGTAACGAAAGCATTATCCATTATTTCTTCCTATGGAAATAACGTTTATCTGTATAAATTAAATGCTAACACTTCAATAGATATTCGTTACAATTTAACCTTTAAGCCTTATATATTATTACTGAATGATACCAATCATCAAACTACAGGACCACCGCAGGCATTTGATACAATAACGGTTCATGTTTTACAGGAAGCAGGATTTGGAAGTAATTCTTATTACCTGCAAATTCCGGCAGGTAAAATTTTTACTCCTGCTCCCGGTTATTCAATGATTTCAGAAGCACATTATGCAGGTGGAGATACTACGCATGTTAATCCTGTAATGCGTTATATAAATCAGTATGGAGCTAATCTTATTGTGAAGTGTGCAGCTATAGGCACTTTTGAAAATATTGCTCATATTATGACGAATAATGGCATTGATTCAATGTCTACTATTTCTGCCACTAATTATTATAATCCTGATCAGGCAATTGCACAGTTCTTAGGTAATTTATATACATCTTATGGAGAATATGTATTCTGGAATGTTAAATCAGGAAGCACGTTTAACTCTTCTATAGCTTATCAGATTGTGAGAGGTACAGGTACAAGCCCAAATTATATAGTTACAGGAGCTAAATTAAGACCAAATACGCAGAAAGGCGGTAATGTGTTTTATCTTCCGGGCCACGACTTCTATTCTTACAATAATGGCAACTCAAATGATAATAATAAAATCAACGGACGAAGGATATTTCTTAACGCAGCATTAATTCCACCTAATGATTCTGCAGCTTTGGATTTTACCACAGACATTGCTTTAAGTATGATTGCTCAAAGTGGACTTGCTGTTAAGAATGAATCTTTCAAGATCTATATTATTGCAAGTAACATAGGTCATTGGAGAGCTAAAAATATTTCAGTTCAAATACCATTTCCTGCCGGATTAATTTATCAGTCTCATACTTTAACAAATGGTATTTTTAATAGTGGAACGGGTGTGTGGTCGCTTGATTCGTTAATTAAAGGCAGAACGGATACATTGGCTTTAACTGTAAAAATTAATCAACTGGGTAATATTGTTTTCAATGGGATTGCATTAAATGAATCTTTTGAAACTGTCAAACCTAATAACAGTACTTCTATTACGTTGTTTGGGGTAAGCCGTCCTGATGCAAATTTAGATACGATGATTTTTAGCAGTCCTTTATTCCAGGATATTAATACAAAGAACAACGATACAGATGAGGATGGAGGACCTTTTGGAAATCTTCAGATTCTTAACGGGCCTTATCATGGCACTGCACAGGTTATTAATGGTGATACGATCAGATATACATTGGGTGCCGGTTATACAGGTATTGATAGTCTTCAATACCTCACCTGCGATCAATATCCATTATGTGATTCAACCTGGGTGCTGATTAATATTCAATCACCATTACCAATCACTTTATTAAAGTTTGAAGGAAAACGAAACAATGGAAAGGTGGATCTTCACTGGATAACATTATCTGAAAAAAATAATGATTACTTCAGTATTGAAAGAGGTACAGATGCTTCTTCTTTTGAGGCACGTGGAGTTGTAGATGGATCAGGAAACTCAAACATCATACGTGATTATTATTTTTCTGATATTGATGATGATGATCCCGTTTACTATTACCGTTTGCGTCAATTTGATTTTAATGGGGATGCACATCTTTCACCTGTTATTGCACTTACTCATAAGCAAGACAAGGGATTATATTTTAACTTGATTCCAAATCCGGTGGGAAAAAATCAGCAGCTGCTGGCACTTATTAAATCTTTTCAACAGTCAACCGCAACATTAAATATTGCTGATATCACAGGCCGTATAATCATAAAAAAAGAAATAAATATCACCGGAGGTAACCAGATCGAATTTTTAAACATCACTGATAATCTTGAAACAGGATGTTATATTGCAACTTTGTTTAAGCAGTATGAAACAACAAGTGTCAGGTTAGTTATCCAATAAATCCAAACCTTCTAATAAATTGTTATGAAGAACATTAAAATGTTAAAAACCTTTCATTATATCAGAATATCAGCTTTTTAACAGGAGTATAATAAGTATATTTGTAGAACTATTTAAACTTTATGAAGGCCAGATTAATAGTAGCAATAGATGGATACTCATCCTGCGGTAAAAGTACTGTAGCAAAGGCTTTGGCTCACAAACTTAAACTTCATTATATAGATTCAGGTTCCATGTATAGGGCTGTTACTTTATATTTTATTCAAAATAATATTCCCATTCCATTACCTGAGGAGTTGAATGATAGTAAATACGATTATGAAAAGGTTTTAAGTAACATTCAAATATCTTTTCGAATCAATCCTAAAACAGATTTTTCTGAAGTTTATCTCAATGGTGTGAATGTGGAGAATATGATCCGCTCAATGGAAATTTCTGAAAATGTAAGTCATGTAAGTTCAATTAAAGCAGTGAGAACTAAAATGGTTCATCTGCAGCAAATGGCAGTGGATGAAGGAAGCCTTGTGATGGATGGCCGTGATATTGGCACCACCGTTTTTCCACATGCTGACCTCAAAATATTTATGAAAGCTGATCCGATGGTGAGAGCTAAACGCAGGTTTGATGAAATGCGTGAGAAGGGAGTGAAAGTAACAATGGAAGAAGTGATTAATAATATTTTAAGCCGCGACTATGAGGATACCCATCGAGAAGAAAGTCCTTTGCGCAGAGCTTCTGATGCTATAATTCTTGATAATACTCATCTGAACTTTGATGAGCAGGTAGAATTTGTAATGGAAGAAATAAAGAAACTGAATTCAGTAGATGTTAAATTTTAGATTATAAATTATAGATTATTATAAATTAACATTATTAATTTAAAATTCAACATCTATAATTTAAAATTTTAGAGAAATGCAGGTAACAATAGATAGCAATTCAGGTTTTTGTTTTGGTGTAGTGTATGCTATCCAGATGGCAGAAGATGAGTTGGACCGTACGGGGCATTTGTATTGTTTAGGAGATATTGTTCACAATAATATGGAGGTGGATCGGCTTCGTACGAAGGGCCTTGAAATAATTGACCATGAAAAATTAAAAAACCTCCGTGATTGCAAAGTACTCATTCGGGCCCATGGTGAACCTCCTGAAACTTATCAGCTTGCTATAAAAAATAATATTGAACTCATTGATGCTTCCTGTCCTGTTGTTTTGAAATTACAAAACCGTGTTCAAACCACTTTTAATAATATTGATGATGATAATTCACAGATTGTTATTTATGGCGAAGAAGGACATGCTGAAGTAAATGGATTGGTGGGACAAACTAAAGGAAAAGCCATTGTTGTGAAAACAGAGGATGACCTTAATAAAATTGATTTCTCCAAACCTGTTTTTTTCTTTTCTCAAACCACTAAAAGCACTGCCGGTTTTGAAAAAATGGAGCAGATGATCCAGCAACGAATCATTAAACAGAAAGGTTCAATGGAGGAAAGTGATTTTGTAAGTAATGATACCCTCTGCCGCCAGGTAAGCAATCGTGAACCACAGATGCGAAAGTTTGCTAAGGAACATGAAGTAGTAATTTTTGTAAGTGGTAAAAAAAGTTCTAACGGTAAAGCCCTTTTTAGTGTTTGTGAACAAACAAATCCACGCAGTTATTTTATCAGCAGTTCAGATGAGCTGAACACAGCATGGTTTGAAAATGTAAATTCTGTTGGTATTTGTGGTGCTACTTCAACTCCTGTATGGCTGATGGAAGATGTAAGCAAAGAGATAAAAAAGTTATCAGTAAAAGTTTTTAAATTCTGAACTGAAAACAGCTTTATATCGTTTTTCCAGTAAGAGTTCTTAATTCAGATGTATCCTGCCAGTTTGTAAGTAACAATCCCAATCCATTCATGTATTAAAGTATCCCAGTGATTAATATTTTCTGCATCGGGAATAATAATTCTGTCGGGCGTGTAAATTCCTTTTCCTGAGCGCTCATCTACAGAAAAGGGATCCACTTTTAAACCTGCATTTTCAAAACACATCAGCGACCTGCGCATGTGTGTAGCAGAAGTTATGAGTAAAAAGTGATTACCATACTTATTTGTTTTTAAAATCTTTGTGCTGAAAACTGCATTTTCATAAGTGTTTCGGCTTTCGTTTTCAATTATTACATCTTCTATTGGAACACAGCATTTATAAAGCAGCTGAGCTAACCATGCAGCCTCTTTCCAATCTTTAAATAATATATATCCAGATCCTCCGCTAAGCAATATTTTGTTTATTTTTTTATCATGATAAAGCTGGATTGCCTGCAGCACACGATCAACACTGCTGGCGTACACCACACGCCCTGCTTCATTGTTATAATAACGCATACTTCCTCCTAACACAATTCCAACATCATAAGGTTGCATAATAAGCGATGCATTACGTGAAGGGACTTCCCACCATTGTAAAACAGTATTTACAATAAAAGGATTGGTAAGAAATATTAAGAGTGCAAACCCAACTTTCAGAAATCGTTTCTTAATCTTTTCATTCCGAAGACAGAAACCAAACAGAAAACAGGCGATAATCCATACCGTTGGTGATGTTAAGGAATCAAAAATTTTAGAGGCGATAAAAAACATACATTAATTGTCAGCCCGGTAAAACTACTAATCCATTATATCTTTATAGGTTAAGTACTAAAATATCGTCCAATAATTATTTATATTTACATTCTTAAAATTACTATAATTAAATATAATGATGCAGAAAACAAATTCAATAACAATTTTTTGTTTTTTTTTGTTTTTTTGTGTCAGTAACACATTTAGCCAGCCAAAAAAAATTTTATTGCCATTCGCAGTTCCTTCCAATGATGATCCTTGCAATTCAATTGCATTATCCGTGAGCTCTAATTGCAATATGGCAACTTATACTAATGCGAGCGCCACTCCAACCAGTGGTCCTGCGGTACCAACGTGTGGTAATTATCAAGGTGATGATGTATGGTTTTCAATCATTATACCTGCCAGTGGATCCATTCAGATTCAATCTGCTGCCGGGGTAATAACTGATGGAGCCATGGCTGCCTATTCAGGTACTTGTTCAGGGACATTAACAGAGATTGCATGTAGTGATGATGTGGTAGGATTTATGCCGCAGTTAACATTTAATGGGTTATCACCAGGTAATACTATTTTTTTAAGATTCTGGAGTTATGGAAATACGATCCAGGGTACATTCCAGCTATGTGTAGTGAATTTATGTCCTTCAATTCCTGCAAATGACAACCCGTGCAGCGCTATTGTGTTGCCGGTAAATAGCTCATGTACATATGTTACCTATACAAATGCTTGTGCCACCGCCACTACTGGAGTTACTGCTCCTACTTGCGGGAATTATTTGGGAGGTGATGTATGGTTTTTAATACTTATTCCAGCAAGCGGATCCATTCAAATTCAATCAAATACAGGCGTAATGACAGATGGAGCAATGGCTGCCTATTCAGGCACTTGTTCAGGAGCATTAACACAGATTGCCTGTGATGATGATGCGGGTCCCGGGCTTATGCCGCAGTTAACTTTGTCAGGACTTACACCGGGAGCTACTATTTTTATTAGATTTTGGGAATACGGGAATGATAATAACGGCACTTTCCAGATTTGTGTAATCGATTTATGTCCTGGAGTAGGTCCTCCTGCAAATGATGATCCTTGCAATGCACAATCAATTCAATTAGGGGTTTACACTCCCGGTAGCATAACTATATGTGCTTCGGCACTTAATGAGCCTTCTACTCCAGCCTGTTGGACTAATGGTGCGGTTAACACCGTTTGGTATAGTGTTGTCGCAAGTTCACCATCTCTCCGTATCCGTTGTAACCCCGTAACTTTAACTGATCCTCAAATCGCATTGTATAGTGGAAGTTGCGGACCGGGTTTAATATTAAAAGGATGTAATGATAATGGTGCTTCGTGCGGCTCAATTTCTTTATTTTCTGATCTAACAGTAGCCGGATTAACAATAGGTCAAACCTATTACATTGCAGTGGATGGATATTTGGATTTAGTAGGTTCCTTTAATTTGCTTGTGATAAATGGTACTCAACCGCTTCCTCCGATTCCCGGACAGGATTGCGGTTTTTTTCAGCCTGTGTGCGGTCAGTCATTTACAGTGGGAAATCCGGGATTTACAGGCGTTGGTAATGTTTGTGATTTTGATGGAACAGGTGCTAACTGCCTTGATGCTGGTGAGCGTGCTTCAGCATGGTATGAGTTTACTATCTCAGCTAATGGAAATCTGGAATTCAATATTGTACCTAACGATTGGCCCGGTTCACCGAGCACAGCAAGCACTGATTATGATTTTGCGTTGTGGAAATCAGCAGGAACCGGGGCTGTTAGCTGTGCCACTATTGCTGCAGGTGCTGTTCCATTGCGTTGTAATTTTGACTTTCTGGGTGTAACTGGTTTATATGGAACTACTGCCAATGCTTCGCCCCCGGCTTATCCTGGATTCGGAACTTCATATGAAACACAACTCTCTGTTTCTGCTGGAGATAAATACATTCTGGTAATAAGTAATTACAGCACCAGCTCCAGTGGTTTCAATCTGAATTTCAGTGGTGCGTCACCCATCACTTATGGTGCAGGTCCTGGATCCACAGCTTATTGGTCAGGTTCAGCTGGTACTGATTGGTTTAATATCAATAACTGGGGCGGATGTGGTATTCCTACCTGTTCAACCAATGCAGTTATTGTTGCCGGGATAAGTAATCAACCTGTTATTAATGCTACAGCTAACTGTCAGTCACTCACCATTAATCCGGGTGCAGCTTTAACGCTTCAGGCTGCAGCCATATTAAATTTATGTGGTGATTATTTAAACAATGGAACGCTGAATGCCAATCCGGGAGCACAGGTACTTCTGAATAATGGAAGTGTAGTACAGAATCTAAGCGGTAATATGATTGGTAATAATGCTTTTCCAATTCTCAAAATAAATAAAACCGGTGGCTCAGGAATATTAAACCATGATCTTAATCTTAAAAGTTATCTCCATATTATGAACGCTACAAGTGTATTTGATGTGGGTTCCAAAACAGTTAAGATTGCAGGCGATTTTCTAAATAATGCTGGAGGTACATATACAAACGCAGTACCCGGCTTGCTGGAGTTTAATGGAACAAATACACAATGGTTTTATAACAGCAGCAATGGAACTATGCCTGATATAAGGATCAATAATAGATCTACCATCGGGCTTGAATTGCAGAATACTTTAACGTTAAATTCTTTTGCTAAGCTTACACTCGATAGTGGAATTATCAGGGGAAATGGATTTGAAGTTGTGCTTTTAAATAGAAATTCAAATGCTTCAACTCCAGGTAATTCTGTAAGTTATGTTGAAAATGTATTGAGGCGTTACATTAATCCGACAGGCACTTATGATTTTCCGGTCGGTACAATTACTAAAGGATTTCAGCTAGTCAATATTGATTTTGCATATCCCGCTTTTCCTACTTTAATTGATAACATTGCTGTTAATTTTAGCACTTATGCAACCCCCTCTGCTTTAGGTGCAACTGATTGCGCGGTTACATTTTCCAACCCAGGTCTCGATAATGGGTTCTGGGCATTTTCTGCCAATGCAAATTCAACAACGGGAAAATTTGATTTAACTCTTAACAATGCCGGATATTCCAATGCATCAGGATCAAACGGGTGGACTATTATGAGCAACAACGGATCAGGTTGGACACTTGCTAATGGCACCTGTGTACCCTCTCCGGTAACGGCTGTTACACGCATTGGTATGAGTGGCTTGCTTAATTACGCTACTGCCCAATCACCATCAACACCATTGCCGGTTAAATGGCTATATTTCACTGCAAAACCACTCGGTAATTTCATAAAGTTAGCATGGGCTACTGCAAGCGAGGATAATAATGATGGTTTTGAAGTTTACAGGAGTATTAATCAATTTGATTTTGAAAAAATAGGTTGGGTTGATGGACATGGTAACAGTAACGTGATTATTACCTATGGTTATATTGACAAGACTGCAAAACCGGGTATTAATTATTATTACCGGCTTAAGCAGGTTGATTTCAATGGAAATTATGAGCAATCAAAAACGGTAACCGCCCGATTGAATTTTCATTCCATTACCATTACTCCTAACCCTGTGCTAAACCAGGCGCTTGTTTCTTTTTACTCTGAAAATAAAAATATCCGTCTTGATTTATTGCTGCCTACCGGTGAACTTGTAAAAACATTAATACAGGAAATGGTGGAGGATGAAAATCAAACCTATTTATTGGATCCTGAAAAACTTTCACTTGCGCCCGCATGTTATATACTCCGGTTAATTGAAGACGATACAGTTAGCCATGTAGCTTTTTGTTATATCAGATAAAGCATCGGTTTAAAATTAAGTTCCAAAAAACGTCTTAATTTTAACATGTCACAAACTTCAGGCTTTCAAACAACTTTAAACTTCTCTAATTATGAAACTCATTGCTGTTTATAATCTCAAAGGTGGTGTGGGTAAAACCGCAGCTTCTGTAAATCTTGCTTATCTCGCATCTGCCGAAGGCATCAAAACACTGCTCGTTGATATGGATCCTCAGGCTGCCAGTAGTTATTATCTGAGTGCTGAGTCAGATGCAGATGCAACCGATGTTAAGAGTATGGTAAAAGGGAGTTATGATATTATTGATAACATCTGGAATACAGCTTATCCGAATCTTGACATTCTACCTTCAGGTACTGATTATCGTAAAATTGAACTTTACCTGAATGATTTAAAAGATGCAAGCCGCTGGTTGAGTGATTTTGTAAGACCAGTAAAAAAAGATTATGACCTGGTGATAATAGATTGCCCGCCAAACATTACGTTGCTCACCGAAAATATTTTTCGTAATGCTGATTTTATTTTAGTTCCTGTAGTTCCCACTGTTCTATCAGTCCGCACTTATGAGCAGATTCTGGATTATTTCAACAGTCATCGCCTAAACAAAGGCAAGCTATTACCTTTCTTCAGCATGTTTGAAAAGCGGAAGAATATGCACAATGAAACTGTGCGCAGCTTTGCACGTAAGTTTAAAGAAAGCATAAGTGTAATTATTCCTTACAGCGCTGAAGTAGAAAAAATGGGAATTTATCGTGCACCACTTACAGCTAAACGTCCGAGTGAAGAAGCCTCCAAAGCATTTGTGAAATTATGGAAGGCAGTGAAGAAGAGAATATCTTAATTACTTTTTACACTTAACTTCTTCAAAGACTAATTAATCTTCAACATTTTTATTGTTTTAGAATCTCATGTGGATTTGAGTTTGTTAGATTGTTATAGAATAGTAATCCTAAAGGAAATGGCACCGCCTTTGATTGCATGATTAAACTGTTGTATGAAAATCATTGCAAAAGCACTACTGTTAATTAATTGCTTTATTTGCTATTCTTCAATAATTAATGCACAGCACATTACTTTGCATGATTATGATCAGGCACAATTAATCAACCGAACCTCCATTCACGAATTTAAAATTCAGCCAGACACTCTTCATAAACAATATGGTATTTTACTTAATGATGATCCGGAATTCAATCCTAAATGTAAATGGTATGTTCCCGTCCTTAGCGTTACAGCAACCAACATTGCTATTTGGGCTTTCGACAGATTTGCTCTCAATGCAGATTATTCTAATATAAGTATTGCCACAGCAAAAAAAAATTTAAAAGCTAAATGGGTTTGGGATGATGATAAGTTCGGGATAAACTTTGTGGGACATCCTTACAGCGGTAGTCTTGGTTTTAACAATGCAAGGGCTTGCGGCTATAACTTTTATCAATCAGTTCCCTATGCAATTTTAGCAAGCGGAATGTGGGAATATTTTGGTGAGAACACCACACCTTCTTATAATGATATCATAAACACACCTGTGAGTGGAATATTTCTTGGGGAAATATTATACCGTTTAAGTTCAGAAGTACTGGACGACCGCACCCGTGGAAGTGAACGTGTGTTGCGTGAAATAGCAGCCGGATTAATAAATCCCACTCGTGAAATAAACCGGCTCATACAAGGTAAAACAAAGAGAGTAACAACCAAAGAAATTTATCAGAAGGAACCGGTTGATATTGCTATCTATGGTGGATTGCATAAGAGAAATTCGCAGCCTTATGAAGTATATGGATCAGGACCCAGCAACCCGACCTTTAATATTCAGATTGACTACGGAAGCGCATTTGAAGAAGGAAAACGTAAACCGTATGATTATTTTAAATTCACTGGTGACTTAAGTTTTCAAACCGGAAGAAAGATTTTGGATATTGTGACAGGTTATGGATTGTTAGCAGGCACCAACAGACATTGGGGTAAAACCGATGTGCTTCTTGGCCTGTTTCAGCATTTTGATTATTGGGATAATTATTCTTTTGAGTTTGGAAGTTTAGGCTTTGGTGGAGGAATAATTACGCATCGGGTTTTAAATGATAAGTTTAGTATGAATGCAAACCTGAATTTAGGTTTTGTGCCATTGGCTGGTACTAACGGACAACATCCTGTTGATTCTCTTACTTTAGTCCGCGACTATAATTACGGTGGAGGAGGAGAAGGTAAATTAGAATTTAGTTTTAATGTAAACGATATAGCTATTTTGTCTTTCAACAATTATTATTATTACATACAAAACTATGTGGGTCCAAAAGGAAAAAATTTTCTGGGCATACTTATCCCCCGACTAACGCTTAAAATTTACCGTTCACTACGGATCGGATATGAACATGATATACATTATCTCGATACACATTTTAATGTGGATGTGATACCCAATTCAAGAACAGCAAAAACAGAACAGAAAGTATTTTTACAGTTGTATTTCCCTGATTCAAGAAGATTAATTAAAACAGAATAATTTACATACTACTTATATGGAATCATCCTGTTGATCTTTATAATATGTTTGGAATATATTTAAGGCAAATAATATACGGTACGGTTTTTTAACTGTTGAATGTTGAATAACGCTAATTGCTATTTAGATTTTTAAAATCAATCATGTAAAATGGATAGAAACTTAATAGAAAAGGTTAAAAATTACATTGATGAAATTTTTAAAGAAAGACATGATCAACGCTCAACTTATCATAGCCTTGAGCATACGCGTGAAGTAGCTGAAGCCGCTGAAAAAATCGGTAAAGCTTCTGATCTGAATGATGAAGAACTGGAAGCGGTGGTTATAGCAGCTTGGTTTCATGATACAGGATATCTATTCAATCCATTAAATCATGAAATAGAAAGCGTGAAAGTGGCTGAAGAGTTTTTAAGATTAAATAATTATTCTGAGGAAAAAATAAAACGCATCACTAATTGCATACTTGCAACTAAGATTGATCAAATACCTGCTAATATATTGGAAGAGGTAATTCACGATGCTGATTACATCAATCTTTCCAATGCGAATAACCTTAAGCAGTCAGAGCTACTTAAAATGGAAGCCATTAATTATGGTGGTGAGGAACCAACCGAAGAAGAGTGGCTGACAGCAGAACTAAAGTTTTTATTGAATCATCGCTATTATACTGCTTACGCAAAAAAGAAACTCGAAGACAAGAAAGCAGAGAACATTAAAAGAATAAAAAAGAAACTTAGGAAAGTCAGAGAAAACGAAGCAATTATTTTAAATGTACCACTGCCATCAGACATCGAAAAAAATAAAATAGAAGACATGGAAAAAAAAGAGGACAAAGAAGAAAAGGAAGAAAAACAAAAAGAAGAGAAAGAGGAAAAGGAAGATAAAAAGGACGATAAAAAAGAAAGTAAGAAGGAAGAAGAAAAAAAAGAAATTAAGAAAGAAGAAACAGTTTCAATCAAAGGATTTGAAACCATTTACCGCCTTACAATGGCAAACCACATGAGATTAAATGCTATTGCAGACAGAAAAGCAAACATTATGCTCACCCTAAATGGAATTGTGATTTCTATTACACTTACCATTGTTGGTTCTGATTCTGTTACTACGTTGCGTGCAATTATACCAGCAAGCATTTTAATTCTTACTTGTCTTATTACAATAATATTTGCTACACGCGCCACACGACCAACCATAACCAAAGGAACTATTTCAAAAAAAGATATTGAAGATAAAAAAGCGAATCTGCTTTTCTTCGGCAATTTTTCGCGAATGGAATTTGAAGATTTTGATGATGGAATCAGGAAGATGATGACTGACCGAGATTATCTCCATAATTCAATGATACAGGATTTTTATAATCTCGGAAGTGTGTTGGATCTCAAATTCCGTTACCTGCGTATTTGTTACAATGCGTTTATGTATGGCATCATACTATCAGTAATTGCAATTGCAATTCTTATTGTATTTAATGTATAAAATCAATAAAATTATTTGGATGATTTAGCTGACTTAAAACTGCTCAACTCCGTTAATGGATTAAGAACAATATATTTATAATTGATAGAGCCAATGTAATCATAAGTATCCTGTCCCTGATTTAAACTTTCCCAGTCAAAACTTTCTGTAATATCTTTATCAGGATAATGGGCAAGCAGCTTTTCAGTCAATAAAATATACTCTGATTCATTAATACTGTTTTTTAAAAGCTTGTGTACAATTACTACATCACGACCAATAAGTTTTGGAATGCCTCCGATGATGGTGGAAGTCATTTCTGCAGCATGCACAATAACCTTCAGTGAAAGGCGGTCAGAGGAAGTATTTTTATGAAAATCATCAGCAAAATTATCCATCAGTAATTTAAGTTCTTTATTGAAATTAAGATAAAAAAATTTGCACTGATCCACTAAATCTTTTAATGATGGGAGTGTTCCGAAGCGATAAAAAACAACTGCATCTCCTTCAATTTCTCCAACAGTTAGTTTAAGTTTATTTGAGTCAACAATATTCCGCAGTAATGCAGGTATTATTTTCCGGCTGAATTCAATATCATTCTCCGCCATAAAGCGCGTAAATCCTGTTATATCAGGAATACAAATTAACGCGGGACCGTCTTCTGTTGATTTTAGCATAATTATAATTGTGTGTAATCATTTCCGCAAGTCGGGATAAAATTTACATCAAACAAAAAAACAAGAGGAGATTTAATTTAAGTATTTGGCAAAAATTTATCCTTTCTTTCATTGATCCAATATAAATTTTAATCGTTATTGATAAGGCAATTTTATTTCGTTTCTCTATATTTCTTATTGAATCTCCATTGTGGCATTCTCCTTCTGTGATAAGCAATCTATGTGCCTTGATTCAGGATAAGTAAACTAAAAATTTATTTTGTTAATTTTCGAATAATTAAGTTTTTAATAAAAATAATGGTAGCCTTTTTGAAAGGTAGGTTTACCAAAGGTTATTGATGTTTTAAGTAAATCTTTATAAACTTGATACCGGATCCAATAAATTTAATATCATAAAATCATGAAAACATTAGTGCTGATCAGACATGCTAAATCAAGCTGGAAAAACGATAAATTAAAGGATATGGAACGTCCTTTAAAAAAGAAAGGCTTAAAGGATGCTCCGATAATGGGAAAAGTGCTGAAAAATCTACAGATGATTCCTGATGTAATTATAAGCAGTACTGCTACAAGAGCTATGGAGACGGCTAAACTGATTGCGAAGGAATACAATATTGATCCTGCTCAGATACTTTCTTCTCCTGACCTTTATCTTGAATCAAAAGGTAAATTACTGAGAGAAATCAATAGAATTGATCAACAATATAATACTGTCTTCCTTATCAGCCACAACCCTGGTTTAACTGATTTGGCAAATTTACTTTCCGGAGAATCAATAGATAATATTCCAACCAGCGGAGCAATAGCTTTGCAGTTTGATTGCAACACATGGGCTGAAGTGGAGAAAGGGAAGGGTAAAAAATTATTTTTTGAAGTTCCTAAAAAACACAGGAAGAAAATTGAAAAAAACGAAAAGCAGGTATTTCAATCGTGATTTAAGTTGGTTGTCTTTTAATTATCGCGTATTACAGGAAGCCAACAACAAAGAAGTTCCGTTAATAGAAAGGTTAAAATTTCTGGCAATTTATTCGTCTAATCTCGATGAGTTTTACCGCGTGCGTGTTGCTTTCCACCGTAATATTCTTGATCTTAAAATCAAAACAAGGAAGGATGGAGTAGAAAACAGGAAAAAGCTGTTAGCAAGAATTAAAAAAATAGTTAACAGCCAGCTGGATGAATTTGGTTCAATTTACCGCAATGTGTTGTTACCTGAACTTGCACAGCATAATATTTATATTGTAGATGAGGAAAGTGTGGATGAAAACCAGTTGAGTTTTATCAATGATTATTTTACACAAACTGTACTGCCTGAACTAAAGCTTGTTTTTTATAATGGAAATGGTAAAGAACCTTTTCTGGAGAACAAGCAAATTTATTTTGCGATAAGATTAAAACCGATAAACGAAAATCTGCATCATAACAAAACCGATTTTGCAATTCTGAATATACCGTCAGATAAATTGCCGAGGTTTATTCAATTGCCTTCGGAGAAAAATAAATACGTTTATATTTTTCTTGATGACATAATGCGTTTGTGCATTCATTCCTTGTTTAAAGATCTGGAAGTTGCTTATTGCCACTCTATAAAAATTACTCGTGACGCTGAATTATTTTTAGAAGAGTCAGGTGACCTGGTGGAAGAAATTAAAAAAAAGCTTATCAAACAAAAAACAAATCCTCCTTCCCGGTTTCTTTATGATGCCACTATGCCAAAGGATTTGCTTAAACAATTAAAACATTCCATCCGTCCAGTTAAGGATTATATGATACCTGGTGGTAAATACCATAACTACGAGGACTTTTTCAATTTTCCGGCACCTGATATTCCTAAATTAAAATATCCAAAGTTGGATGAATTAAAAAACAAAGGACTTCAGAAAAAAAAATCACTGTTCGGTGTAATCTCCACCTGCGATCAGATTTTGCATTTCCCTTACCAGGATTATAAATACATTATTGATTTTCTTGAACAGGCAGCTATTGATCCTGATGTAAAAACTATTAAGATCACTTTGTATCGTATTGCTGACGATTCAAAAATTGCAAGTGCATTGATAAAAGCTGCAGCCAATGGTAAAAAAGTTTTTGCATTTGTAGAGATAAAAGCACGCTTCAATGAACTGGCAAATATTTACTGGGCGCAGAAATTTACCGAAGCCGGTATTAAAGTGTTTTACAGTTTTAAAAAACTAAAAGTACATTCCAAACTATGCCTGGTGGAAAGAATGGAAAACGGCAACATCAAAAAATACGCTTACCTCTCCACCGGTAATTTTAATGAAGTAACGGCCAGAGTTTATTGTGATCATGGCTATTTTACTTCACGAAAAAACCTGACAGAGGATGCCGATATGATCTTTAAATATTTCAGCAAGCCATCAATAAAACCAAAATTCCACAGTTTTCTGGTAGCGCCATTTAACCTGCGCGGAAAGCTGGAGTCATTGATTAAAAAAGAAATCAAACATGCAAAGGATGGTAAAAAAGGAATGATGACTTTAAAAATGAACAGCCTTGAAGATGATAAAATGATTGAACTGCTTTATACTGCAAGTAATGCAGGAGTGAAAATCACTATTATAGTAAGAGGTATTTGCTGCCTGATACCAGGAGTAAAAGACATGAGTGAAAACATAAAAGTAATCAGCATTGTGGATCGTTATCTTGAACATGGAAGAGTTTTTATTTTTCATAATGAAGGCAAAGAGTTGATTTATGTTTCTTCGGCTGATCTGATGTCGCGTAATCTGAACAATAGGATTGAATCTGCTTTTCCTGTAGAGGATGATAACAGCAAAAAAGAAATTAAGCACATCATCAATCTGCAATTGAAAGACAATACCAAGGCACGCAAGCTGAATAAAACACAAAGCAATCCTTATAAAACTTCCACCAGCACACGTAAAGTGCGTGCACAAATGGATACTTATAAATACCTGAAACAGCTTACTGAAAATTAATAGCGGTGCAGATCAATAAATTATAAAAGTTATTTTTTGTTCCAAAAAAAAGGCGGGATATATTTTCCCACCTGATTTTACTGATAAACTGAGTTGCAGTTTGCTACTTCATTCCTACCGGTGAATTTACCTGCTCTTTATTGTTTGCAGGAGGAGTTACCATCAGTGAAGTACCAGCTCCCACACTGGCAGAATGTTTTTTGCCTGATACACCTGCCCAGAAATGACAGGAGCTTAATAATGTAACCATGGCTGCTGTAGCTATGGATAATGTGATCTTTTTCATGT
Organism: Bacteroidota bacterium; assembly: GCA_031366005.1. GTDB lineage: Bacteria > Bacteroidota > Bacteroidia > AKYH767-A > OLB10 > JANLUX01. The sequence continues at coordinate 142,946 of JANLZB010000076.1, forward strand.
CTTGTTTTTTTATGTTAATGGTATAAATAAAAAAGAGTGCCATGTAGAAATAAAAGATAGGAACAGCGAAGTTTACTTTTAATGAATTTCTAACTTCATCATAATATCCGTTTGCTCATCATCGCCTAATTTAAAAATATGTTTATCAAACTCTGTGAATCCATTTTTTTTATAAAAATTAATTGCTCTTGAATTTTTTTCCCAAACACCTAACCATATATAATCTACATTTTTTTGTTTCGCAATATCTAAAGCCAGATTGTATAAAATTTGTCCGGCACTTTTACCATGAAATTCTTTGAGAACATAAATCCTTTCTATTTCAAGTGCTTTAGGATCTTTAAGTTCTGTTTGTGCTTCTCCGTAATTTATTTTTAGATAACCAATTATATTATTGTCCAGAATGGCAAAGTAAAATTCAGAATTTGGGTTTTGCAATTCGCTTGTCAACTTACCGGATGAAAATCCTTCGGCTAAATAGGTTTTCATATTTTCTTCGCTGTTTAAATCAGCGAAGGTTTCGATAAAAGTTTGTCTACTGATGATTTGCAAAGGTTCGATATCGCTAATTCCTGTTTTTTTTGTGATTATTTTTTTCATAATAAAAATTGAGGAAAAACTGTTTTTAGTTTAAAACAAAAAAAGTCCCGCAATGCGAGACTTGTATTTGTTGAGAGATTGATTGCAAACTTTTTAATTGAGTTTGCTCGGGACCACCATCCGGAATTCCGGAATTTTAACGAAAAATAATTTTTTATCTAACTGTCTTTCCATTAAGTAAGTGCCATACATCTTACCAATCTCTGTGTTGAGGTTGCAACCGGAAACATAACGGTAAGTTTCACTGGGTGCAACATAGGGTTGTTCGCCCACCACACCTTCACCTTCTACTTCGCGCCTTGTATTATCAGAATCTACTATGTACCAATGCCTGCGTTTTAACCTGATCGCATGCTCGCTGTCATTCTGAATAGTTATACGGTACGCAAATACATAATGTGATTGTGTTGGATTACTGTGGGTTGGCTGGTAGAATGTTTCCACACTCACTTTAATGCCGGCAGTAACTTCTGTAAATATTGCCATAAGGTTTTATTTTTTTCTTTAATCAAAAATATATCTTACAAATCTACAAACGAATTACTATTTGACAAAACTTATTGGGCGGTTGGTAAAAGTGCTGATTTACTGAGATGAAAATCAGTAGATATTTTTTGAGGAAAGCTTTTTATAGCCGATTAACCGCTGATAACGGCTGCCCGGCAACTGCTGAAAAACCATGATGGAGTATTCGTTCTCCGTCTCAAAATGATTGCCTTCTATCAATGTTTCATCAGGGATTTTTTTGCCATCTTCCATAAATACATACTGATAGTTGTAGTATCCCTGCTTCAGGTATAATTTCACCTCATAAGCCTGCTCATCATAATTGTACGTTAACCTTGCCGAGGGTTCAGTTGACCAATTGGTGAGTGCTCCATAGATGTAATAATTTCCATTGGGCATCACATCTTCGCTCTTCAAATGAAAGTGAACATTAACATAATCTGCTTCTGTTTCACTGTCACCACCGTCATAAACTTTCACCAGGTAGCGTCCGTTGATATCATCTTCAATAGAATAGCGTTTAAAGGAACGGCTCTCTTCATCTTTAAGATATATATTGAAAGTGTTTGTTGAGTCAAGCTCAATTTTTTTTACAAACTGTGTTTGGAATTTAGTGGTGCGTATATCAAAATTCCTGAATTCATTTCCTCCGTTAAAAACATTTGCATCCTCATAATTATATTCGAGTTCATTTTGTTTCATGAAGAGTGGTTTGATGTCATACACAGCATTGTCCCAGCGATTGTTCTGCTGCAGCACAACTGTCAGTTCACTGAAGGGGCTTTGGATGGGATAATTATTATAGGTGATATTAAAATCAATTTCTTGGCTGGTGTTTCGCTGCTCTACAATTGTTGCACGATGAATGTTAGGAAGAATTTTTACATGTGATTCAACAATCTGAAAACGTTGCGTGATGATTGGCTTATCAGCATCATTGTTTTCATAAACCATCAAAACATAATTACCTGATTTTGTAAAACGCATTTGTGAATTCGGAAAAACTGCATTGAAATGATAGTAGGGTTGAAGTGTATTGAATGACGGCTTGTATGAAGTGATGTGCTCGGAATAAAATCCTTCCAGAAATTCTGTTTCATCAAGTGGGGAGAGGTTCCAGTGCGGATCGCAATGAAAAAATTTGTAAGAATAATCTTTACTCTCACCATCCAGATCATCAAAGCTTAAATGTAAACGTTGTTCACTTCCAAGTTCCATTATTGGATCGCTGAGCGGATGATTATCTAATTCTAAGATTACTGTTTTGATATTTGGGCGATAGATGTGATTTTCATAACGAAGGTGATCATCCTTAAAATAATCTGATTCCTGAGAAATTACTTTGCTACAAAGACACAAAGTCGCAAAGAGAAAAAGATAATATTTTTTCATTTCTATTTTGTATTTACCCCTGTCAGGGTTTTAAACCCTGACAGGGGTCTTTGTAAGACAATTTTATTTCTCACCTACCGAATCCATCCACAAAGTGTAAGCTGCTTCCCATATTTTTTCTTTTTCCCTGATCATTTTATCAACCAGTTGAATTTCTCCATTAATGCCTTTTGACTTTTGTGCATTGGCATAAATTACAGGATCAGCTAATTGTTGTTCAAGATTTTCTTTTTGTTTTTTTAAAACATTTATTTCCTCTTCTAATTTCTTTGCGTTGTTCTCTAATTTCTGCAATTGCTTTTTCCGCTCTTTTGTTTCCTCATTATTTTTTTGAGCAGCTACATCCACTTTCTTAACTTCTTTTACCGGTACAATTATTTTTTCGGTTCGTTTTCTCTCCTGCCACTCTTCATACTCATCATAAGCTCCCGGATATTCTTTCAGCTTATGATCTTCGATGTACCATATTTTATTTGCAATCTCTGCTAAGAAAAACCGGTCGTGGGATACCACAACAAAAGTTCCTTCATAACGCTGCAATACATCAATCAGAATATTAACTGTTTGCATGTCGAGGTGATTGGTTGGCTCATCAAGCAATAAGAAATTTGCTTTCGCTAAAATGGTTTTTGCCAACGCTACTCTTGCTTTCTCACCACCTGATAAAACTTTAATTTTTTTGAAAACATCATCTCCTTTAAATAGAAATGCGCCTAATAATTTCCGCAGGTATTGATCATTTTCTTCGGGCGCAAATTGTTGTAGCTCCTGTATCATTTCATTATGGATGTTTAAGCTTTCCAGTTGATGTTGTGCATAAAATGATTCCTGAACATTGTATGCAGGGTGAGCAACACCTTCAAATGGTTCAGTGCCTGCCATCATTCTCAGCAAAGTTGATTTACCTCTTCCGTTTGCTCCGATGAGCGCTATTTTATCACCACGTTCAACAATTACTTTTGTGTTTTCTAAAATTACCTGGACACCATATTTCTTGCTTTTAATATCAAGATGCGCTACGATTCTTCCAGGTTGCATCCCCACATTGAAATTTATTTTTATGCCGCTCTTGGGTCCTTCCACATCTGCAATGCGTTCTAACTTATCAAGCATCTTAATTCTTGACTGTGCCATTTTTGCTTTGGAAGCTTTTGCGCGAAAGCGATTAATTAATTTTTCCTGCTCATCAATATATTTCTGCTGGTTACGGAACTGGCTTTGCTGAAGTTCTCTTCTTATTTCTTTTTCTTCGAGATAAAAAGAATAGCTGCCTGTGTACACAGTGATTTTTTCATTTTCTATTTCTACAATACGGTTTACAATCTTTTCAAGAAAATAACGATCGTGAGAAACAATTACTACTGTACCTTCATAGTTGGATAAATATTCTTCAAGCCATAAAATAGAAGGAAGATCAAGGTGGTTTGTTGGTTCATCCAGTAATAACAAATCAGGTTTGCGTAATAAAATTTTTGCAAGCATCACACGCATTCGCCAGCCTCCTGAAAATTCTTTTAACGGACGTTTGAGATCTGCAGTGCTAAAACCTAAACCTTCCAGTATAGCTTCTGCTTTATGCTGAATGTTGTAACCATCCAATGCATCAAATTCTGTTTGTGCATCATGCAGCTTATGCATAATTTCTTCGCTGTGATCATGCTCCATTCTTTCCAGCAAATCTTCAATCTTGTCGTGCAATTCATTCTCCCGTTCAAAGGCCTCCATTGCAACATGAAGGATACTAAAGTCAGATTGATAGCTGAGCAAATCCTGGTTTAAAAAACCAAGCGACATATCGCGCCTGCGTGTAATCTCTCCGCTGTTGATGCTGTATTCTCCTGTAATGACACGAAGTAATGTTGATTTACCTGTTCCATTGGCACCGATCAAACCGATCTTTTCATTTGGTTTAATATGCCAGAATGCATCACGATACAATGCACGTGAGCCAAATTCAAAAGTGATATTATTAAGTACTAACAATTTTTTATTTTTATTTAATTAATTTTTATAAGTCTTCCTTTATTACTAAACACTTCATTCACCTGTGAGGGATTTCCCCGGTAATAAATATTGCCTACATAGGTAAGTGTAGCACCGATTATTTTATTTGCTTTAATGTATAAGTCATTTGTTCCACCGTTTTTTACATACACATCATCAGCATCCACATTACGCAAATCCATTTTTCCATAACCCACACTGTAAACATAATTTACTCCCACATGACCTTCAGCATATAAATCTGCCGGACCGGTATGTAATGCTAAGGTAGCTGTATTGCAATTTAGTTTGAGATGATAATCACCGGTGCTGCTCCAGCTGTCTAACCGAAAATCCTGTTTTAAAGTATCAGCAAAATCAATGTTGCCTGAAGCATCATATATTGTGATGTGATTCAATGATTTTACCCATAGATCTACAACAAAATTATTTTTGAAACTGCGCAGCCAGTTGCAACGGTTTTTATTTTTTAATTTCAGAATTCCATCTTCTACCTCTGTAGTTATACCATCAATCAGGTGCGATCCTGCAGTAACAGTCATGTGATAAGAAGAATCAATATGTAATATGAGATCAACGTTATTGTATAATTCAATTTGTGTAAATGGTTCAACGTTTCTTGTTTCAGTAGTAATACTACCAGTACTTTCTATGCAATTGTGCAATGAATCTTTCTTGCAACCGTAGTTAAGCATAGCCAAAACAAAAACAATATATAAAGATTGTTTCATAATTATTTTGATGTCACGATTGATCGGGATTGTTTTAACCGCATTCCAATTCCATATTCCCAATAATCAGCTTTTGCAAAATGTGATTTCAAATTTATCACTGCAAAATACCTATCAGTGAAATGATAGCGAAGACAGAGCCGTGTGTAAATACTACCGTCACCAACATATCTGTTGTATAGATAAAAACCATTTTCAAACAGCATAGATAATTTCTGCACTTTAAATTCATAACTCACATGAATACCCGAACGCATTGAATAAGTAAAATTGGGAACGCTTACCGAATCGCCTCTTAAACGCGTACCAATGCTGTGATCATACAATACATCAACACCAGCTCCAATGCTGCTTTTAAGACTTAAGCTTTTGCTATAAGTTGCAGTGAGACTTAAAGCACCATGTTTTTTTCCACCAGGAGGAACAATTTCTTTTATGCCACCTGCAATTAAAATATTGATTACTGTTGAACGTGGTTTTGCAAGTGTTCGCTTCGGATATAAAGCTTGTTTCTCACCAAGAAATTGACTTATGCCGATATTAAGTGTTGGAATATTAACACCCAGATTCGGTACTTTAAATCCACCGTTACTCATGTGTGTGAATTCTAAACCTGTTACTATTTGTGTCCGCTTGTTTACAAATGCGTGTGCATAAAGTCCAAAGCTGATCAAACAATTTATATGCGTACCAATAGCTACATTCTTATGATTTTCTAAACGGTCAAATGGTTTTTCAATATATCCTACACCGCACGCCAACCTGCCACTCAATAACAAATGCGGTGAATGATTAATAGGAAATAATATCTGTGGAAAAACGCCATAGGCATTGCCCAACTCTGCATTATCACCAAGATTCCAATATTGAAAACCGATTCCAATTAATGGTTTATTATAAGCTTGTTCCCAATCAAGTTCACCATTGGTAGTTTTAAACAACTCCGCCTCAAATCCATAAACATGTGTTCGCTGCAAATGAACAACCGATGGACGATGAGCCATAACAAATCCATAATTCATTCTTGCATCCACCATCCATTTTCCTAATGTTGAATCCTGTGCGATCAAATTCACGTTATGTCCAACCAAAAACAGCAATACAAAGCCGCTCTGTAAATAAAATTTAACACGGATTTTCATTCGGGAGCGCAAAAATAGAAAGATATACCTTTGCCGAATGCAGGAGAAACTGAAAGCTTTTGAGCGGTTATTGAACATAATGGATGAATTGCGAACTCAATGTCCATGGGATAAAAAACAAACGATGGAGAGTTTGCGCCATCTTACGATTGAAGAAGTATATGAGTTAGCCGATGCAATTCTGGAAAAGGATACTCCTGAAATAAAAAAAGAACTGGGTGACATTTTACTGCATATTGTTTTTTATTCGCGCATTGCTTCCGAGACAAATGATTTTGATATTAAAGATGTGATTGATGCTGTTTGTGAAAAAATTATTCATCGTCACCCGCATATTTATGGTGATCCCGATAATTCGGGACAAGTTGTAAAGGTTAAAGATGATGCAGAAGTAAGCCGTAACTGGGAGAAGCTGAAGCTAAAAGAAGGAAAGACATCAGTACTTGAAGGGGTTCCTGTTTCATTACCTGCATTGGTAAAGTCCATGCGCATACAAGAGAAGGCACGTGCAGCTGGTTTTGACTGGGAGCGCAAAGAACAGGTGTGGGAAAAAGTACTTGAGGAAATGAATGAATTAAAAAAGGAATTGCACGAAACCAATCATGAGCGCGCCAAATCAGAATTTGGTGATGTATTATTTTCATTGGTTAATTATGCTCGCTTCCTCAACATTGATCCGGAAGAAGCGTTGGAACGAACCAATAAAAAATTTATCAAACGATTTCAATATTTAGAATCTTCGGTTAATTCCAATGGACAAAATCTTTCTGAAATGAGTCTGGATGAAATGGATGTGTATTGGAATGAAGCGAAAAGCAAGGGACTGTAGTTTACGGTTTCCGGAAGACAGTTTACGGTTAAAAAATTATTTAGTATAACAGTTCAACAATTTAACAATTCAACAATTAGAATATGCAATTAAAATCAGGCGATAAAGCCCCATCATTTAACACTTATGATTCTGAACGGCAACCCATAAGTCTTGAATCATTGAAAGGACAAAAATTTTTACTGCTATTTATACCTGCTGCATTTACCAGTACCTGTACAAAAGAGTTTTGCGCGATCCGCGATGACATTGCTCGATATAATAATTTAAAAGTAAAAGTTATCGGCATATCCACTGATAGTGTATATGCGCTTAATAAATATAAAGAAGAGCAATCACTAAATTTTACTTTAGCTTCTGATTTCAATAAAGAAATTTGTGCGGCTTATGGATCGCAGTATGAAACTTTTAATTTCGGAATGAAAGGAGTAGCCAAGCGTTCAGCTTTTGTGGTGGATGAGAATGGAATTATTCAGTATGCCGAAGTGTTGGATAATGCATCGCTTGTTCCGGATTTTGAAGCGATAAATAATTTGTTGGAAAGTTTGTCTTAGGTTCATGCTACTTTTTTAAGCTAACCATTTCCTCATCAATAATATCAGAAGTTAAAACCTAACATTAATGATTGTTGCATAAGCATATCATTTCCTCCGTCCTTTCTTTTATCCACATTATCCGAAGTGAAATATCCAAAGCCCAAGTTATAGGTAAAATTAAATCGTTTATAAAAATTATACTGGGCTCCAAGTCCTCCATTAAACGAACCGAAATAACCTGTGTTAGCGCGTGTCTTATTTTTCCACCAATGTTCTGAAATATTATTTGCACCTGCACCTAAATAAATGTAAGGAGCAATTCTTGCGTTTTCCTTTAATAGGTATCCGTTAGCAAATTTGTATTTCACTGAAACAACCAGAGAAGTTAATCTGCCTAACATATTCAATACTTCTGTGCCGTCATCACGATATTGATTTTCATCTGCTTCTCTGCAATGTCCATAATCACCAAATGTTAAAGAAGTAGTGAAATCAAATGATTTATTTAAGTAATGACTGTAATTAATTCCAGCGAAGCCGTACCATTCTTCGCCTCTCTTAAACCAAACACTTCCTAAATCACCTTTATAACCTTCGCTGCCACCACCGATAGAAATATTATTTTTTCTCTCAGCTGTTTGTGCGTAGCTACTGTTTGAAATTGCAATTATCGCAATGATGAGTACATTTTTAAATTGTTTCATGTTGATTTGATTTTAATGGGTTAAGAAATTTTGTGTTTGTTGATTTTTTCCGCGACAAGTTTACTGTTTATTTTGATTCCTACAATAAGGGCTAAATACGTGATCGAAAAAAAATCTCTGCGAAAGCAAAAAATGTTTGGTAGTTTTTGATTTGTGTGATGATGGAACTTGCCATCAAATCAAACCAAACCATAAAGCGAAAACAAACTATTTTTGCCGCGTGTCTGATATCATTCAACTTCTTCCCGATTCTGTGGCAAACCAGATTGCTGCCGGTGAGGTAATTCAACGGCCTGCTTCTGCTGTAAAAGAGTTGCTGGAAAATGCCGTGGATGCCGGAAGTAATCAAATTCAACTCATCATCCGTGATGCCGGAAAAACGCTGATACAGGTGATGGATAATGGAATCGGCATGAGTGTGACAGATGCAAGATTAAGTTTTGAGCGACATGCTACGTCTAAGATTCGTTCGGCTGATGATTTGCTGAGTTTGCACACAATGGGTTTTCGTGGAGAAGCGCTTGCTTCGGTAGCAGCCATTGCCCAGGTTGAATTAAAAACAAGAAGAACAGAGGATGAAGTAGGAACTTCTGTAATAATTGAAGGAGCTGAATTTATCAGCCAGGAAAATAGTGTTTGCAATAAAGGAACATCTATCGCTATCCGCAATTTATTTTACAATGTGCCGGCACGCAGAAATTTTTTAAAATCAAATCCTGTTGAAACACGCCATATTGTTGAAGAGTTTACACGAGTCGCGTTGTCTCATCCTGCTATTGCATTTTCATTTCATCATAACGACATGCAGGTTTTTGATCTTCGCACCGGAAATTTAAGACAACGAATTGCAGCCGTTTTCGGAGCATCCTATAACGAACGATTGGTACCTGTGGAAGAAGATACATCTATTGTAAAGCTTACCGGTTATGTCTGCAAGCCTGAGTTTGCAAAGAAGAGCAGGGGAGAGCAGTATTTTTTTGTGAATAACCGATATGTGAGAGATGCTTACCTTCATCATGCTGTGGGTGCTGCTTTTGAAAACATGATCAGTAAAGACAGTTATCCTTCTTACTTTATCAATATGGAAATTGATCCTGCACATATTGATGTAAATATTCATCCCACCAAAACAGAAATTAAATTTGAGGATGAAAAATCGGTGTATGCCATCATGCGTGCTGCTGTTAAACGTGCCTTGGGAAAATTCAGTGTTGCTCCTTCACTCGACTTTGAGCAAGAGCGCAGTTTTGATATTCCACTGGAGCAATTAGGTACATTGCCAAAACCTCCTACCATAAAAGTTAATCCATATTATAATCCATTCAGACCTGAAACAGTGGAGCAGTCAACGGGATCAAAAACATGGAATCCTCAGCTGCAAAGACAACGCACTGAAACCTGGCATCAGTTGTATAAGGAGTTAGATAAAGTTGATTTTCCCTCTACTGAAAATGTACCTTCAACTATTGTAAGGCAGTTGCCTGAGATAAATGAGCTGGATGAAAGTTGTTTTTTTCAGATACAATTACAATTGATTGTGGTTACGCATGAAAAAGGTTTGTTAGTGACTGATCAGCAGTTAGCACATGAACGGATATTGTTTGAACGTAATCTCAATAATCTCATTGATAAACCTGCAGCAGCACAACAGCAACTCTTTCCGCTTAATTTGGAATTCACCACCGAAGATGCAATGTTGCTGAAAGAGCTGCAACCTGAATTGAGGCTAATGGGTTTTGATATACACGAATTTGGTATGAATGCTTTTGTTTTGCATGGCGCTCCTGCCGAAGTTGAATCAGGAAGTGAGACAAAGCTTTTACATCAGATGATTGATCAGTACAGGCATAATCGTGATGAACTGAATCTGGAAACGCGGAGTAACCTTGCACTTTCTTATGCAAAAAGTCTTGCCATAAAAAAAGATACACCTTTAAGCCAGCGTGAAATGAAACACCTGATTACAGAGCTGATGACTTGTGAAAATCCATTGTTAAGCTATAGCGGAAAAAATATTTTAATCCATATTGGTGTGGATGAATTACTCTCGCGTTTCAATAAAAAATAATTCATCTTCGAATACAAATCAATACGGATTTACGCATGGCGGACCAAGGGCAATCTATAAATCATCACATCATCAAATCATCAAATTAGTTAATGTACCAGGAATATCGCCCCAGTCGCTTTCAGATTTTACCACCGGTTGTAAAAAATCTTTTGATTGTAAATGGAATTATGTACCTGGCAACAGTTGTGCTGCAGGAAAAATTCGGCTATGATCTTTCACAATATTTAGGTTTACATTTTCCGACCTCACAATACTTTTATCCGCATCAGTTCCTCACACATTTATTTATGCATGGAAGTTTCCTTCATATATTTTCAAACATGCTTGGCTTGTGGATGTTTGGAAATATGTTGGAAAATCTTTGGGGAGGAAAACGATTTTTAATCTATTACATCATATGTGGATTAGGTGCAGCAGCTATCCATACTCTTTTCACGTGGTACGAGATCGAACAGGTTCGTCATGCAATTGAAAATTATGCAGCCGTAGCAAATCCCGTTGACTTCAAACTTTTTCTTACACGATACAAGAATTTAATCGGCTCTGAACAATATGATCATATCAATAATTTGTATGCATCATGGCAACAATCACCAAAGGATCCTGCTTTAATTAAAGAATCAGTGAACATCGCTTATGAGGTTTTAAAAAATAAAACTGATGTTACCACAGTAGGAGCAAGTGGTGCTGTATTTGGAATATTACTTGCTTTCGGAATGTTATTTCCTAATACAATCATCTATGTTTATTTTGCAATACCGATGAAGGCAAAATATTTTGTGATGTTGTATGGTTTGTTTGAACTTTATTCAGGATTTCAAAATAATCCTGCTGACAATGTTGCACATTTCGCTCATCTTGGTGGCATGCTCTTTGGCTTTATAATGATTAAGTGGTGGAATAAAAAAAACAGGGCGCATTTTTATTAAGTTTAAAGTTTTCACGATAGCTGTCGGAATTAAACTGCCAACGATATTCAACACATGAAAAAAATATTAAGTGATATAAAATTGAGTTATGGAAATGCACATGCATTGTATCGCCTCATGGTGATAAACATTGCTGTGTTTCTGGTGATAATGATTGCACGTACCTTGTTCTTTTTATTTCAACTGCCAACGGGTATTATCAGTATTGCTGTGTATAAGTTAAGTCTTCCGTCAGAAATATCCAGTATCCTCATTCAGCCATGGGCATTTTTTACTTACATGTTTTTGCACCAGGAATTTTTTCACATACTATTTAATATGCTTGTGCTATATTGGTTAGGAAAATTATTTACTGAATATCTGGGTAACGATAAATTATGGGCTACTTATATTTTAGGTGGCTTAAGTGGTGCATTGTTATATGTAATTGCTTTTAATTTATTTCCTGCTTTGGCTGCATCAGGTGAAGCAAGATTAATGGGAGCTTCTGCCGGTGTTATTGCAGTGATGGTAGCTGCGGCTACACTGTTACCTGACTACACAGTTTACCTTTTGATTTTTGGACCTGTAAAACTTAAGTATGTTGCTATTTTTTCAATTTTACTTTATGCCATCAGTATTCCAGATGGAAATGCAGGAGGTAATATAGCGCATTTGGGCGGAGCTTTATTTGGTTTTATTATGGTGAAGCAGTTGCAAAAAGGAAATGATATTACCGCATGGTTAGTCAAACTTTTTTCAAAGAGCAGTAAACCACGCATGAAAGTTGCTTCCAGAAAACGTGCACAGAATACTGAAGAAGATTTTCATGCTGACAAGAAAAAACGGCAGGAAGTAATTGATCGTATCCTCGATAAAATAAGTCAGAGTGGATATAGCAGTTTGAGTAAAGAAGAAAAAGAAATTTTGTTTAAAGCGAGTAAAAATATTCGTGAGGAATGAAATCAGTTTTAAATTTGCACTTGTAATTTTAAATATTTTATAGTGTTCCTGTTTTGGGATTTTTAGGTTTCTATTTGGGATTATTTGTATAACGCTGTTATAAAAGTAAAATTTGTTCACAATTAAATTTTCATCAATTGATGTTGTTTTACGCTGTACAGACATTAAAAACTTTCAACTGTTAACAGTTAACTGTCAACTGTTTTCTTCATTGGCATACTACTTGAAAAAAATAATATTCACTTCTATTTTTAATTAATTATTTAAACCTTTAAAACTTTAAAAAAAACAATGAGAGTTAAAATTTCTTTCCTCAGGGATCAGATGTCGGCCAACACGATCCCTCTTCATCACCAGGCTTTACTGGCAGAGAGTCTTTACAACATTATTGACACTTTTACCAGTGACCGGTCTTTAATCAATTTCTCGTCATTGAAAGGTACGAGTAAGATTCAGAATGGCTTCATGCGTTTCTTATCCTCGAAAGTTACATTGGTTGTATCCAGCAGTAAAGAGGATTTGGTTGAAAAGCTGGTTGCCAAAATTTTTGAGATGCCTTACCTGAGTGTAGGCAAGATGAACCTGATGCCCCGTAGTCACGAGGTTATTCCTGATCCTGAATTCGCTCAGAAGATGCGTTACCTCTGCATCAGCCCGATGATTCTTGTTGACCCGCGTAAAGATCCTGATCGCAGTCAGCATACGATTGATCCTACTTCACAGGAATTTTCTGATGTGTTGTACGAACAAACGCTGGACAGGATGGAGAAAGCAGGTTTTACAGAATCGCAGCTTAATAATTTTGCTGAGTTTGATGCACAACCTGACCGTGATTATGTTCAAAAACTAAATGAGACAGGTAAAAAGTTTGCACGTTTTTATAAAGGTGCTGATGGTTCTACAATGATGGGATACCTATTACCTTTTACCTTGCATGCGCATCCTGATGTACAGCGCTTCATCTGGGATTGTGGCGCAGGTGTATTGAATGATCAGGGTTATGGGATGGTTGATCTTGTGAAAGTAAGCATGAACTGATTGAACTTATAAATTATAATATTATCAGAACAGGGTCATTCGTGATCCTGTTTTTTTATTTTTAGCCTGTGTATAATTCAACGGAAATTTTATGAGTCTCAGAAGTAAAATTTTATTTGTCATTTCCCTTTTTCTGTTGCTTTCTGTTGGCTCTCTTTTTCTATATCGCAATTCATTGCTGCAATATGAAATTCATAAAGTGCAGGAGAAATTATTAAACAATTACCAAGTGGGTCTTACCATTCAGGATTATGGATTTGAAGGGATACGTGATATCTATTTCAGAAAAATAATTGTTGCTCCTTTAAGTGGTGATACACTTGCAACCATTAAAAACGTGGAGTTGAAAATCAGTCTTGGATTATTGCTGCGTTTAAAACTTGGATTCAAAGAGATTTATGCTGACAGTATTTTTATTAATGCTGTAAAGAAAGATTCAATAAGCAACTATTCTTTTTTATTTAAAAAAAAGGCTGCCAACGATACAGTAATTCTCTCCAAGACGATGGGTTATCATGAACGTATGAGCATGATAATAGGAAAATTAAATCGTGTATTCACTTCCAATATTTTGTTGCGCGATGTGGAGTTTCATAATCATCAAAATGATAAAGAAGAAATAGTGGAGATGCCTGCACTTGCATTTGATGGAGACCATTTTAAATGTGGTATCATTTGTACTTCATTAACAGGTGTTTCAACCTATGATATTTCTGGTAGAGTAAATGTAAAAGAGTCGCGTTATGATTTCAATGCAAAAAGAATTAACAGTGAGAATGCATCACTTCCGTTTTTTGATATGGCTGACAGCCTCAAAGTAACTTTTGACACCGCACATGTTAGCATGGATGCAAATGATGAAAAAGATAAATTGCCTCTGGGTTTGACTTTTAATATAAATAACCTGGTGGTTAATCACTGGAGAATTTCCAATCAGGATGTATTGTTTCCAAATCTCGGTTGTGATATTAATGTAACAGTTGGTGATGATATTATAGCTGTAAATTCAGGTTCCGTTATACAGATTGCAAAGCTGTTGATAAACATAGAGTCATTGTATCAGCGTAAGCCTGACCCGGTGATAAAATTAAATGTTCAATTTAATACGACAGCAGAAAATTTTTTCACCTCATTGCCTGATGGAATGTTTAACACGCTAAAAGGATTGCAAGCTTCAGGTAATTTAAAATATAATCTTCATTTCGATGTCAATAAAAATCATCCTGATGATCTTGTTTTTGACTCTGAACTAAAGAAGGAAAATTTTCAAATCATAAAATACGGAGAAGAATATTTTCCACGTATTAATCAGCCATTCATTTACACTGCTATGGATCGTGACCGCATGGTGCGTTCTGTTTTTATTGGCGAAGGCAACCCGATGTTTACTTCACTACCGAATATTTCTGATTATCTGAAAAACGCAGTACTCACTTCTGAAGATCCGAGCTTTTTTCAGCATGGTGGTTTTGTGGAAGATGCTTTTCGCGAATCCATTGCTGAGAATATTAAGCAAGGCAGGTTTGCAAGAGGTGGAAGCACCATAAGCATGCAATTAGTGAAAAATGTTTTTCTGAGCCGTAACAAAACTGTTTCACGTAAGCTCGAAGAAGCATTGATAGTTTGGTTAATAGAAAAAAATCATTTGGTGAGTAAAGAACGTATGTATGAAATATATCTCAACATCATTGAATGGGGACCTGATGTATATGGAGTTGGAGAAGCGTCAGCATTTTATTTCAAAAAACATCCGCATGATCTCACTCTTGCTGAAAGTATTTTCCTGGCAGAATTAATTCCCCACCCGAAATATTTTAAATATTCTTTTGATTCAACAGGGCATCTAAAACCCTATCATAAAGGATATTTTGATTTGATTGGAAACAGGCTGCTGACCCGTGAAAAAATTTCGCAACAGGATTTAGATAGTTTGAAGTCTGATGTAATTCTGAAAGGAAGGGCACTGGAATTTATAATTCCGACTGATGCCATTCCCGTTGATTCAACTGAAATTGAAGAAATGCAGATACCGGATTAAAAAATATTATTCGCAAAATTATTGTTCAGTATTTGAGATGTTATCAAGATCATCCAGGTCTTTTGGACGATTTGCTTTCTTTTTCATTTTTACAAGATCAGGAAAACTAACAACTCTTACCGGATAACCATCCGGTTTCATTATTACAAAATTATTTTCCGCTTCCTCAAATGCAATTCCTTTAATCCTAATTAAAAGTTCAATACAAACCGGTTTTCTTCCATAAGTAAAAACTTCCACTTCAGGATCATTGAATTTTTCACTCGTAAGATCTGCAATGGGCAATCCAAATTCATGGCAGGCTTTTATCAATTTCAATCTGTTATCTTCTGTATTTTTTATCCACAGATCAAGGTCACCTGTAGTTCGTGGATAACCATATAGAATAACTGTGTACCCTCCAATCAACAAATAATCAACATTGTATTTATGAAGCAATAAGAAAAAATCCCTGAAATCATCGTGAAAAAGGTTGCTCATTAATCGCTTAGCTTTCTGATTGAAAAAAGAGTTTTTTCCATTTTCGGGAATTCAATTATCCGGTATGAAGTCTTTATGAGATAAACCGCAGCTTCTATCCGCTCCTCCATCGTCTTTGTTTTCCAATATCCGTATGATGAAGACGCTTCATTAAGTGTTGAAGTCTTTGAAAACTTTTTGTCTAACCTGTACATAAATCATCTCAAAATTATATTTTATATTGTCAAGAGTTGAAATATGTTATTAATCTCCATAAACTAACTTTAATTTGTTAATAAATAAAGCCATCCTTCCTGCTACCCGCTTGCGTCCCATGTACTTTTGATTGAATAATTCTTTCGTTCTTTGCACCCCCCCGAAAGAAAAAAGTGATCAATAAAGATGGCAAAAAAGATTTCAGATAATCATAATTATGACGAGAGCAGTATTCAGAGCCTCGATTGGAAAGAGCATATCCGCTTGCGTCCCGGAATGTACATCGGTAAGTTGGGAGATGGCAGCAGCAAGGATGATGGAATTTATGTGTTGATAAAGGAAGTGATTGATAATTCCATTGATGAGTTTGTGATGGGTTATGGAAAAAATATTGATGTGGAAGTGAAGGATGGAAAAGTGATGGTGCGTGATTATGGTCGTGGCATTCCTTTAGGAAAAGTGGTGGAGTGTGTAAGTAAAATTAATACCGGTGGAAAATATGACAGCCAGGCGTTTCAAAAATCTGTTGGTTTGAATGGAGTGGGTACTAAAGCGGTGAATGCATTGTCATCTTATTTCAAAGTGCAAAGTGTGCGTGATGGAAAAACTACCTGGGCTGAATTCAAGCGCGGTGTGTTGACCATTGAAAAGAAAGAACAGAAAACTGATCTAAAAAACGGAACCATTATTTTATTTGAGCCGGACAGTGAAATATTTACTGACTATGCGTATAAAATGGAGTACGTGGAGACAATGGTTAAACTCTACACTTATCTTAATGTCGGTTTAACATTACACCTTAATGGAAAAGCTTTTCACAGTGAAAAAGGATTGCTCGATCTGCTAAATACTAATTTAAGTGATGAACCTATTTATCCTGTTATTCATATTCAGGGCAAAGACATTGAAGCAGCATTTACACACACTACCGGCTATGGCGAGGATTATTATTCGTTTGTAAATGGTCAGCATACCACTCAGGGTGGAACACATCAGGCAGCGTTTCGCGAAGCACTGGTGAAGACAGCAAGAGATTTTTATAAAAAAGATTTTGATCCGAGTGATGTGCGTACTTCCATTGTTGCTGCAGTTAGTATTAGAATCCAGGAACCTGTATTTGAGTCACAGACAAAAACAAAATTAGGTTCGCAAAATACATATCCCAACGGACCATCCTTACGTAACTGGATCAATGATTTTGTTTCTACCAATCTTGATAACTATTTACACAAGCATCCAGAAACTGCAGATGCATGGCTGAAAAAAATTCAGCAGAGCGAACGTGAACGAAAGGAAATAGCAGGAATAAAAAAATTAGCGAACGAGCGCGCCAAGAAAGCAAATCTGCACAACAAGAAACTGCGCGATTGCAGAACGCATCTTGATAATCTGCGTAACCCGGATCGCTTAAATTCTACTTTGTTTATTACAGAGGGAGATAGTGCAAGCGGTTCAATCACTATTTCACGCGATGTAAATACACAGGCAGTATTTAGCTTGAAAGGAAAACCGCTTAATTGTTTTGGCTTAACAAAAAAGATTGTTTACGAAAACGAAGAGTTTAATCTTTTGCAAAATGCACTCAACATTGAAGATGGAATGGAAACATTGCGTTACAATCGCATTGTGATTGCAACGGATGCTGATGTTGACGGAATGCATATCCGTCTATTGCTGCTTACTTTCTTTTTACAATTCTTTCCCGAGTTGGTAAAAAATAATCATGTATATATTTTACAGACACCACTGTTCCGTGTCCGCAATAAAAAAGAAACTATTTATTGTTACAGTGAACAGGAAAGATTGAGAGCGATGGAAAGATTAGGAACAAAACCTGAGATCACCCGATTTAAAGGATTAGGTGAAATATCACCTGATGAATTTAAAAATTTCATTGGTAAAAAAATGAGGATTGATCCTGTAACATTATCCGGTGAAAGCTCTCTGCATTCATTGCTTGACTATTACATGGGTAAAAACAGTCCTGAACGCCAGGAGTTCATAATAAAAAATTTACGCATTGAAGAAGAGCTGGAACCTGTGGAAGAAGGAGTTGAAGTTTAAAAAGTAGTTATGATTTTTGAGTTATGAGTTATGAATGGATTGAACTCATAACTCAAAATTCATAACTCAAAATTTAATTATCCAGATGGAAGAAAATATTTTTAAAAATAAAGATGATCAACACTCGCATGGTCCTGTTGGTGACATGTATGAGCGCTGGTTTTTGGATTATGCCTCGTATGTAATTCTTGAGCGTGCAGTACCTTATCTTGAAGACGGATTAAAACCAGTTCAGCGCAGAGTATTACATTCCATGTACGAGTTGGAAGATGGACGTTACAATAAAGTAGCGAATGTTATTGGTCATACCATGAAATATCATCCGCATGGTGATGTAAGCATTGGTGATGCAATGGTACAGATAGGGCAACGTGATTTATTAATTGACACTCAAGGTAACTGGGGAAATATTTTTACCGGTGACAGCTCTGCAGCTCCGCGTTATATTGAAGCACGTTTGAGCAAGTTTGCTTTAGAAGTTGTTTACAATCCAAAGACTACTATCTGGCAGGCATCGTATGATGGAAGAAATAAAGAGCCGGTTACACTCCCCGTTAAATTTCCTCTGTTACTTGCTTCTGGCGTAGAAGGGATTGCTGTAGGATTAGCTTGTAAAATTTTACCACATAATTTTATTGAACTGATTGAAGCATCTATTGATGCTTTGCGCGGAAAGAAAACAAATCTTCTTCCTGATTTTGCAACAGGTGGTGTAGCAGATTTCAGTAAGTACAATGAAGGATTACGTGGCGGACGTATTCGAGTTCGTGCTGTGATTGAGAAAGGGGAGAAGAAAACTTTGGTGATTAAACAAATTCCTTTCGGAACAACCACCACTTCACTGATTGATTCAATTCTCGCTGCAAATGAAAAAGGAAAAATAAAAGTTAAAAAAGTAGAAGACAATACTGCTGCACAGGTTGAAATAGTAATTTATCTGCATCCTGAATCGTCTGAAGATATTGACAAAACGATTGAAGCTTTATACGCTTTCACAGATTGTGAAATGAGCATATCGCCTAACAGTTGTGTGATTGTTGATGGCAAGCCGCAGTTTCTTGGTGTAAATGAAATTGTAAGACTATCCGCTCTTAACACACAGGAATTATTAAAGCGCGAATTGGAAATCCGATTAGGGGAATTGCAGGAAGATTGGCATTTCTCTTCACTTGAAAAAATATTTATTGAGAAACGAATCTATCGTGATATTGAAAATAGCGAAACATGGGAATCAGTTATTGAAACGATTCATGCAGGATTAAAACCTTATAAGAAAAAATTAAATCGTGCGATTACTGATGAAGATGTTGCAGCACTGACAGAAATAAGAATCAAACGTATTTCCAAGTTTGATGCTTTCAAAGCCAATGAAAAAATAAAAGCACTGGAGGCTGAGATAAAAGAAGTGACTTCTAATCTTCAGGGATTAAAGCAGTACAGCATTAATTATTTTAAAAACCTTTTAAAGAAATACGGAAAGGGACGTGAGCGTAAAACGCAGATCAGTGAGTTTGAAAATATTGTTGCATCCAAAGTAGTAATTGACAATGCAAAACTTTATGTGAACCGTTCAGAAGGTTTTGTCGGTCATGGATTGAAGAAGGATGAGTTTGTAACAGATTGCAGTGATATTGATGACGTGATTGCAATAACTGCAGATGGAAAATTAACTGTTACAAGAATTGCTGATAAAACTTATGTTGGAAAAGATATTATGCATGTAGCAATTTTTGATAAACAGAATGATCACATCGTTTACAACATGATTTATCGTGACGGTCCTCGTGGTGCAATCATGATGAAACGTTTTACCGTTGGGGGTGTGACTCGTGATAAACCTTATGATCTTACAAAAGGAACTGAAGGTTCTACGGTTTTACATTTAAGTGTAAGCGGAGCAAATGACGCACCGACAGTGACAGTAAAATTGAAACCAAAACCAAAGCTGCGCAATCTTGAATCAGTAATTAACTTTAATGAGATGTTGATTAAAGGGCGCTCATCAATCGGAAATGTGGTCACTAAGTTTCCGATTTTGAAAGTAATAACAACTCCATTTAAACCCGGATCTTCTGGTAACACTTCATCATCAGGTGCTGCTTCAAAATCTTTTTCCGGTAATGATGAGAAGTCACAAATGAAATTGGTGTTGAATTAAATCTTTATCGTCATTGCGAGGAACGAAGCAATCTGTTGCTATGGAGAGATTGCTTCGTTCCTCACAATGACGAATCACAAATGAGAGAATCCCGTCAGTTTATTACCATTGTTGAATTAATAAAAAGTTACAACAATCAGCAGCCTCTCCATCGTTTCCAGCAACAATATTTTCGTGATCACAAACAAATGGGTTCACGTGACAGGAGATTGTTCAGTGATTGGATTTATGGTTATTACCGTTTAGGAAAATCGCTGAGTGATCAAAGTATTGAAACAAAACTTGCGATTGCAAATTTTTTGACACAACAGCAGGTAAGTGAATTGTTGAACTATGCGTTGACAAATCATACTTCACTTCCACTTACTGAGATTGAAAAACCAATCAATGAAAAAATAAAAATTGTTAAGCGGCAATATTCATTTTCTATAAAAGATATTTTCCCTTTTGGT
>JANLZB010000025.1:0-45763 GCA_031366005.1 Bacteroidota bacterium
AGATGCTGAAACAAGTTCAGCATGACGAAATCCCACAAAAAAAGCGCAAAACAATTATTTGCTTTGCGCTCTTCATAATTTTTTTGAATAAATCAGAAAGGAAGATCGTCTGTGGCTTCCTGTTCAGCTGACATTGGATCACCAACTGGTTCCGGTCTTCTTGCTGACTGCATCTGTGGCATAGATTGATCATTGCCTGATGATGTGTTTCCTGCTCCTTCCATAATTCTCCAGGCACGAACATCTGTGTACCACCGGCCCTGGTATTCGCGGGATTCAATATTTAAAGATGCTGTAATAACGCTGCCAACTGAAAATTTTTTCAAGTCATTGGTTTTATCACCCATCGTGCTAAGGCATACTTTTTTGGGATAAGTTTCAAAAGTTTCAACAACAAACTCTTGTTTTTTCCACTCTTTGCCTGCCTTGCTTACACCACTTGTTTCGGGCATAATCTGAATAATTTTTCCTGTAAGTTCTAAGCTCATGATTTTTAAGATTTAATTATACAAAAATAGGAAAAAGCCTTTCGGTTTTCTCCTATTTTAAATTTGTGAAAAAATATTTTTTATTAAATCAATTCCAAACTGCGCTGAATGAACTTTGTTAATTCTTCACCTTTCAACAATTGCTGTGAAAGTAATGCAAGGTCAGTAGCCTGCTTCACTAACTGTGCTTGTTTTCCTGCGTCCGGTTCTACAAGAATGCGTGCCATCAACGGATGATTTGTATTCACCACAAGATTGTAATGCTCAGGCATGCTTCCCATAAAATCATAACCACCACCCATTGCTGCCATGTCTTTCATCCTGCGCATAAATTCAGGACGTGTTATCATCATAGGAGCATCTTTCTCAGTTAAATTTTCAAATACAACTGTAAACTGTTCTTTAGGAACTGCATTTTCAATCAGTGGTTGCAATTCTTTCTTTTGATCATCGTTGAGATTTGATTTTTTCTCTTCCCCTTTTTCAATCAGTTTATCAATGGTATCAGCATCCACTCTTGCGAATTGCGCATTTTCAATTTTCTGTTCCAGGAAATTTACAAAATGTGCGTCAATCACTCCATCCAACAGCAACACATCGTAACTTCTGTTTTTTGCTGCTTCAATAAAGCTATGTTGTTCAACCGGATTGTTCGTGTAGAGATAAATAATCTTCTTGTCTTTATTTTCCTGGTTGAGTTTAATCAGTTGACCGTATTCGTCAACAGTAAAATATTTTTGTTCAGTATTTTTGAAAAGGAAAAACTGTTTTGCTTTATCATAAAATTTCTCTTCACTCAACATTCCATATTTGATAAACACACCGATATCATCCCACTTTGCCTCAAAGTCACTTCGGTTTTCTTTAAAGAGTTCCTCCAGTTTATCAGCTACTTTTTTCATGATGTGACTGCTGATCTTTTTCACATTGCTGTCACTCTGCAGATAACTTCTGGAAACATTTAAAGGAATATCAGGTGAATCGAGCACGCCATGCAACAGCGTGAGAAAATCAGGAACAATTCCTTCAACAGAATCAGTAACAAAAACCTGGCGGCTGTATAACTGAATTTTATTTTTCTGAACCTCTAAATTTTTCTTCAGCTTAGGGAAGTAAAGTATTCCCGTAAGGTTAAATGGATAATCAACATTGAGATGAATATAAAACAAAGGATCTTCGGCAAACGGATATAATTCTTTGTAAAACTTTTTATAATCTTCATCCGTTAAGTCAGCTGGTTTACGTGTCCATGCAGGTTGTGTATTGTTAATGATATTGCTATCGAATTTTATTTCAACAGGTAAAAATTTACAATACTTTTTTAATAATGCATCAACACGTGCATTCTCTAAAAACTCAAGGTTATCTTCATTGATATAGAGAATAACATCTGTTCCCCTTTCAGTTTTTTTCGCAGGCTCCAAAGTATAATCAGGACTTCCGTCACAGCTCCATAGCACTGCATCTTTTTTGTCTGTTGATTTATAAGATCGTGTCAGCACTTCTACTTTATCAGCCACCATAAAAGCAGAATAAAAACCAAGTCCGAATTTTCCGATAATGTTTAATCCGGCTTCGTCCTTGTATTTATTTACAAATTCCTCTGCTCCTGAAAACGCAATCTGGTTAATGTATTTCTCCACCTCTTCAGCAGTCATTCCAATACCATTATCAGAAATGGTTAATGTCTTTTTATCCTTATCAATACTTACATTAATTGTCACATCGCCCATCTCACCTTTATATTCCCCGAGGGAAGCAAGGGTTTTTAATTTTTGCGTTGCATCGGTTGCATTGCTTACCAGTTCGCGTAAAAAGATTTCGTGGTCAGAGTATAAAAACTTTTTAATGATAGGAAATATGTTTTCCGTTTGTACGTTTATTTTACCTGTTTGCATTTATGTTTGATTTTAAGCTGGCGCAAATTTCAAATAAAATGCCATCCAACCGTTTTCTGACACATTGGCTTGTAAAATACCCCTGACAGGGTTTAAAACCCTGTCAGGGGTAACGCATAGTTACAATTTAGTTAAAGCGCCCATGTTTAAACTTTCCTTACATTGGATGGAATAATAATTGCGAAGTTTGCACTCACACAAAACTTTACAGAAGTTCCTGCGTTAAACAACAACATAAATAAAATTATGAGAAAATTGAAATATAAATTAATTGCTTTATTGATGTGCGTGTTATTTGCTCCCCACATTCATGCACAAAGTACGGATGCCGGACGCAAGTTTGATGCATTGCTCAACATTATTGCACAAGCTTATGTGGATACTACCAATCAAAAGGAGATGACCGAAGATGCCATACGTGCCATGCTGAAAGATCTTGATCCACACTCTGTTTATCTTGATGCAGATGAATTGAAACAGGTGAATGAACCTTTAGTTGGAAAATTTGAAGGTATCGGAGTGCAGTTTCAATTGGTGGAGGATACCATTATGGTGAGCCAGGTTATTGCCGGAGGTCCGAGCGAGAAATTAGGTATTCGTGCAGGTGACAGAATTGTAAAGATTGATGGAGAAAACGTAACCAATATTAAACTCACCAATCGTGATGTTTTAAAACGTTTGCGTGGAGATAAAGGAACTAAGGTTACTGTAGGAATTTTTCGCAGAGATGTAAAAGGACTTACAGACTTTACCATTACAAGAGATAAAATTCCGCTGTATAGCGTTGATGCAACTTACATGGCTACACCTGAAATAGGATATATAAAAGTGAGCCGTTTTGCTGACAGCACTGTCTATGAATTTAAAGCCGCATTGCAACAATTAAAAGATCAGGGAATGAAAAGCCTGATAGTGGATTTGCAAGGCAATGGTGGTGGTTATCTTAATCGTGCAATTGAAATGGCTGATGAATTTCTGAGCGCTGATAAATTGATTGTTTATACTCAGGGAAGAATACAGGCACGCCAGGAAAATTATTCAACTGCTTATGGCGGATGGGAAAAAGGAAAGTTGGTGATGCTGGTAGATGAATCATCTGCATCTGCAAGTGAGATTGTTACCGGTGCTGTTCAGGATCACGATCGTGCATTGGTGGTAGGACGCAGAACGTATGCAAAAGGATTGGTTCAAAAACCATTTTCATTGCCTGATGGTTCAGCAGTGCGATTAACCATTGCGCGTTATTATACACCTTCCGGCAGATGTATTCAGAAAGCTTATGGCAAAGGAGAGAAAGGTGATGAGGATTATGATGCAGATTTAAGCAATCGGATTTTACGTGGTGAATTATATTCAGCCGACAGTATTAAGTTTATTGATTCATTAAAAGTTTATACTGATGCTCACCGTACTATTTATGGTGGGGGTGGAATTATGCCTGATGTGTTTGTTCCATTGGATACAACACTCAACAGTAAATATTATGATGAGCTGAGAAGAAAAGGAATTCTTGCCGATTTTTCTTTTAACTATACAGATGATAATCGTAGTACATTGTTAAAGAATTATCCTGATGTAAAAACATTCAAAAAGAATTTTGTGATGACACCTGAACTGATGAACAGGTTATTTGCTTATGCTGGTAAAAAAGATGTGAAGAAAGATGAGCAGCAATATTTAACTTCAGAAAAATTGATTAAGACGCAGATAAAAGCTCTTATCGCACGTGACCTATGGAACACCAATGCATATTGGTATGTAGTAAATGATATACTTAACACTTATACAAAAGCAATTCAGTGTATAGAGGATAATACTTTTGACAAGATGAAAATTGCAGAAGGGAAGTAGATGTATGGATTTGAATATTTAAACGACTTAAAATAAAAAATCCCGCAAAAAATTGTGGGATTTAACTTAAACTGGTAATTACTTTCTTATTTATGAGCTGAAGTGTCAGACTTCACTTCCATTGTGCTGTCAGCAGTAACAGTAGTTTCAGTAGTAACAGTAGCGTCACTATTTGGAACTTCTTCAGTAACAGTAGTTTCTGTTGTAGACTCAGTACCTGTAGTTTCAGTTTTGCTTCCGCAAGATGCTAATGCTACAACAAATGCAGACATTGCAAGGATTGATACGATTTTTTTCATTTTGTTTTTGTTTTATTTTGATGATTTACATTTAATACCGAACCGTTAAATAGGTAACCCAACTTCTTTGAAAAAAAATATTATTTCTCATAAATCATTCAGAATCAATAAATAAAATTTAGATTATTAAAAACTTAATAATCTTTCTTTTTCCCTTCATATCCACCTCACTAAAATAATCCTGTTCTTTGGGTTACCTTTTAAACAAACAGTGTATTAATGAGCAGTGATATGAAACAGGTTATACCTGTAAGTAGTGAAGAAGAAATAATCCTTGCATTGCGAAGATGTGATGAAAGAGTTCTTAAAACGGTGTATCGCCAACATTATCCACAGATAGCGAATATGGTTATCAATAACGGTGGAAGCATACAGGAAGCAAAAGATATTTACCAGGACACTGTAATTATCTTTTATGAGAAACTGCAGGACGAAGCATTCGAGTTAACTTGTCGTATCAGCACCTTTCTTTATTCTGTTGGCAAAAGATTATGGTTGAAACAGCTTCAGCTTAAAAACCGTTTCACTGATGAATTTCACGAAGCGGGTGAAGCAATAATCTTAGACTGGACAGAGATAGGAAGCAATGAGGATCAGTACACGGCAATGCATCAAGCGTTGGAAAGCATGGGAGAACCCTGCAGAACCATTCTTAAAGACTTCTACATGCACTCAGCATCAATGGATGAAATAACAGAAAAGTTTGGTTACACCAATAGCGATAATGCAAAGACACAGAAATACAAATGCCTTAAAAGATTAAAGAAAATTTTTTTCTCTCTATATAATAACGAAACAACAGAATGATTGATAAAAGAGAAACCGAAGAGTTAATTGAGCGCTATTGCAAAGGACAGCTCTTGCCTGACGAAATAAAAATTTTTGAGCAATGGTTAGAGAGCGACCTTGCACTCACCAAAGCTGTGGAAGAACACCAGACTATTTTGTCAGCGTTCAGCATAAGTGAAAAGCGTGAACAGCTTCGTAATAAATTAAATATTATTCATGATGAGATGGAGACTGAGCAGTTTGCTTTTAAAGCACCACTCAAAAAAGTAACGGAAGAAAAGCAACCTTCACGCATCCGTCAGTTCTACCGCCAGTATCGCATTATTTCTATTGCCGCAATGGTAACGATAGTTGCCGTTAGCGGAACATTGATTACATCCGTTTTCATGGGAGTGTTCAGCAATAAGCAACAAGGTAACTACCAGGCTTTGAGTCGGGAAGTGGAACGACTCAAACGATCGCAGCGTGCCATTATAAATGGCATCAATGAAAATAAAGAAACTGAAACAGATAATGTTGTTTCAGGATTCACAGGTACAGGATTTGCGTTAAGTAAAGATGGTTATGTGCTAACGAGTTATCACGTAGTGAAAGATGCGAAAAGTGTTTTTCTCAGCAATGAAAAATTTGAACAACTGGAAGCCACAAAAGTTGCTGTAGATAAAGCGCTTGATCTTGCTTTGCTTAAAATAAGTGATGAGCAATTTAAATCATTCAGCGAATTACCTTATGGTTTTAAAAATTCAGCAGCTGATCCCGGAGAGAAAGTATTTACACTTGGCTATCCCCGTGAAGAGATGGTTTATGGTGAAGGTTCTGTTAGTTCCATGACAGGTTTTGAAGGTGACACAAGTGCTTACCAGGTTTCTATTCCTGTTAATCCCGGAAACAGTGGTGGTCCTTTGTTTGATAATTATGGCAACCTGATTGGTATGGTAAGTGGTAAAAACACCAGTGCTGAAGGAGCATCGTTTGCTGTTCAGAGTAAACAGATTGCCCGTTATATAAAAACTATTGAAAACGAAAATATTTCAGTTGCATCAGGTAAAAATCTGAAAGGCCTTGATCGTCCTTCTCAAATTAAACGATTGAAGAATTACGTTTTTATTGTAAAGGTGTTTAATTAAAAATTTGCTCATTAAAATTTATCAGGAGCTTTATACTTTTTTTTCTTTCTGTTTTTTAAAAGTAAATTCTAGTTTAAAAATTTTTTTACTTCAATCAATTTCAGATAAGGTTCAACTACTCTTTTTGAATACGTAGCAGCTATCCTTTCAATACGGTTTTGCTTAACATCATACCAAAGCTGGATGTAATAATTATTGAGATGGTATAAATTAACACGGTGATTTTTATTTTGTCTCACAATTAAAAAAGTTGCATGATGCCACACATGCCATGCTTTCTCATCAAAGTCAAGTGTATTGAATTTATTTACAGAGGGGATATCTTTTGTCATAGCAAAAATGTGTTGTTATTCAAATGTAAAAACAGAATAACGGAAATCAAAAAGTAATTTGGTCAATAAAAATAAAAACAGGGTAAAAAAGAAAGGAGGAAATTACATGTTACTACTAAAGCGGTATGTTACCATGTTTTCTTTTTGGCATTTTAGCCACCTTATTTTTAAGGATATCAAATGCTTTAATTAATTTGATGCGTGTTTGATCAGGTAAAATAACCTCATCAATATATCCACGTTCTGCTGCACGATAAGGATTTGCAAAATGCTCAGTGTATTCCTGTTCTTTCTCTTTCATTTTTGCAACAGGATCTTTTGATTTTTTTATTTCATTCTTAAAAATAATTTCTGCTGCACCTTTTGCGCCTATCACTGCAATCTCCGCTGAAGGCCATGCGTAATTCATATCTGCACCTATATGTTTACTGTTCATCACATCATAAGCACCACCATAAGCTTTGCGTGTTATCACTGTGATGCGCGGAACAGTTGCTTCGCTGAATGCATATAACAGCTTTGCTCCGTTGGTAATAATACCATTCCATTCCTGATCAGTGCCCGGAAGAAAACCTGGTACATCTTCAAATACTAATAATGGAATATTAAAACAATCGCAAAAGCGAACAAAGCGCGCTGCTTTAGTAGAAGAATTAATATCTAAAACGCCTGCAAGAAAGGCAGGTTGATTAGCAACTATGCCAATGCTTCTGCCGGCTAAGCGTGCAAAACCTACTACAATATTTTCAGCAAAATTTTTATGCACTTCAAAAAAACCATCACCATCATCATCAATCACTTCGTTGATCACTTCACGTATGTCATATGGCTGATTTGGATTTTCCGGAATTATTGGATTAAGTTTTGATCGCAATTCGTTGCCTGCTTCATATAGTTTTTTCGGAGCATCATCTTCACAGTTATCCGGAATATAACTATGTAATTTTTTAAGATACATAATACATTCCATTTCATTTGCACACGCAAAATGTGTAACACCTGATTTAGTGCTGTGTGTAGAAGCACCACCTAATTCTTCGCTCGTTACTTCCTCGTGCGTAACAGTTTTTAAAACGTTAGGTCCTGTAACAAACATATAGCTGGTATTTTCAACCATCAAAATAAAATCAGTCATAGCAGGAGAATAAACAGCACCACCTGCACATGGTCCCATGATTGCACTCAACTGAGGAATAACTCCTGATGATTGCACATTGCGATAAAAAATATCAGCGTATCCACCCAGCGATACCACACCTTCCTGTATGCGTGCTCCGCCCGAATCATTTAAACCAATTACAGGAACGCCATTTTGTAAAGCAAGATCCATGATGCGGCAAATTTTTTCTGCATGTGTTTCAGAAAGTGAACCACCAAAGACCGTGAAGTCCTGAGAAAAAACATAAACAGAGCGACCATTTATGCGACCATATCCTGTCACTACTCCATCTCCCAGATATTTTTCCTTATCCATTCCGAAATCTGTAGCTCGATGTGTTACAAACATTCCAATCTCTTCAAAGCTACCTTCATCCAGTAACAGCTGTAATCTTTCACGTGCCGTTAATTTCCCCTTTTTATGTTGAGCGGCAATACGGTCTTCACCGCCACCTTTCATTGCTTCTATGATTTTATTTTCTAATTGTTGGAGTTTGTCCTGCATAAGTTAATGAGATAAAAAATTGATTACATTATGAAAAACATTTTCATAACGCTGTAAAAATAAAAAAAGAAAGACGGCTTTGACGGTTACAATAAAACGATAAATTCGATATAACAATTATTTGGAAGCATCAAGTTAGTTGATTTAAATCTTAGTTGATATCCGCTATTTCCAAATCTCATTGTTTTTATCTCTGTGAATTTTAGAAATGATGGGCACATTAATACAGAACAAAATGTAGTCGTAGTATTAATCAGATGAATAGCCATTCGGGGAAATTATACAAATGAAAAAATAAAAAAACGGAAGGGTGATTTAAAGCGTCACTGTAAGGAACAAAGAAATCTGTTTTATAGCTACAGATTGCATTGTTCATCGCAATGACGAAAAAAAATCTTTTAAAAATTTAAATCAACTCCTACTGCAAATGCATTTAAGGAATTGTTTACTGTTACATCAACATCAAGCGGCTGAACATTCAATGCTTTTATTGTTTGATCTTTTTGCCAGAAAGTGTGCATATAACCTGCGTTCACAGTAATGTGTTTGTTTTGTTTAAATGCAAAACCGCAGTTCATATTAAAATTATCATCCTGCACCACTTCAAATGTTCCCATGTGTGTGTAATAACCTGCTTTATCAGCGTAAGCGAAATCAGAATATGCTCCGCCACCGCTTATCATCCATTTTTTAGTGCATTGATATTGTAAACCCAGAGCATAAGTAGAGGCATCACCAGCCATTGACGACCATGATTTTTCTTCAGTTACCATTGTTGATTTACCCCAGTCAGCCTGCTTTTGGAAATAATAATTATAATCAACCAATGCTGTAAACTTTGGAGTCAATTTAATACCTGCTCCAAACGCTAACACTGCAGGCAAATCTCTGCGGCTCAATGCACCATCTGTGGTAACACCATAATCATCTTTCGTTTGTTTGGTTTTAAAATCCAGTTTGACATTTGTTTCATAACGAACAGAAAAATTCATCATTTCATTTGCCTTTACATTCATGCTCATTACAGCACCCCAGCCTGTTGCGTTATCTGTTGTTTGTAAATTCAAAGGCATATCTTCTAAACCAAAAGGAGAAGAAGTGAGTACCATACCTGCTTCTGTTTTATTTTTTGCATTCAGGTAACGACCTGAAATTGCAAATGAGAAATATTTAGTAGGTTGATAAGCAATTCCTATTGTAGAAGTCATGTAGTAAGAGCTTGCTTTTAAATGCTGATTCTTTGCTTCACCATAAGCGCCTTGTGCTGCCATTAAACTCTGCATTGCAATCATATCAGTTGTGATAGAGCCTTCAGGATAATTCATTGTAGCACCACCACCTGATACAAACATGCCGCCAAACATGGCCCATTGATTGGTTTTGTAAGCTGCATAAATGTTCGGAAGAAATGCATCTGCACCATCCTGTTGAAATTCTTTTTCTCCTTCTCCCATTCCAAAATCATAACGATGACTTGGGTTACGAAACAATGACTGGTTACCCATATTAATATGCAAACCATTGTCCATTGAAGTTAATCCTGCCGGATTATATACTACAATATCAGTTGCATCAGTAGCGGCATTGCGTGCAGAAATTCTCATCCATTCAGCGCTCAGATTACTTAAATTGTCAAGCTGTGCAAACACTGAGTGAGTGCAAAGAGTTAACAATGCAATAAGAAATAAATTTTTAAATGATTTCATTTGTTAATGATTTAAGTTAAGGTTGTATTTACGACACGGGCTAAGGAAGGTTACATTATAAGAAGAGGTTAACTTGTTTTCTGTAAGACACTTATCTGAAACAGTGGATCATTTTTTCTTTACCAGTGCTTTGATCAGGTTTTCTTTCACCCGATATTTTACAATTTCGGAAATGAGTTTCAGCGGTAATGGTTTATTTAAGGGAAACTGAACAGAACCCTTACCCATTTTATAATCCGATAGTTCTCTATTAAATTTTTTATGACCTGAAGGCAATGCATAAAAACCGATATGATTTTTATATCCTGCAAAATACACCAGCATTCCATCAAGCTTATACCCTGGCATTCCATAGCTGATCACTTCCTCAGCTTCTGGGGCTGCTTTTTTAACAGTGACACGCATCTGTTTTAAAAGCAGTTGCGTGTCTTTTGGAAAGGCGTTGATATACTCTTCAACAGAGTTAGCCTTAACAGCTTTCATAATATTGAATTCTTAGTTAATTTTTTTATGCGTTCACTAATTTTTCAATATCCAGCTTTTTCATTTTCATAAGCTCGGGCATTACTCTTTGAGATTTTTTCGGGTCAGTCATTAATTTGCCAATAATGCTCGGAATAATTTGCCACGAAACGCCAAACTTATCTACGAGCCAGCCGCACATACTTTCTTTGCCGCCTTCAGTCAACTTATTCCAGTAATAATCTATTTCCTTTTGTGTCTCGCAACTCACCACTATAGATACACCTTCATTGAAAGTGTAATCATGTGTTCCCGGTCCATCCATTGCAATCATATTATATTGGTCCAATTTAAATTCCGAATACATAACTTTTCCTGCATTCTCATTGTCTTCTTGCGGGTAATGCATCATCAAATCAATGGAAGAATTACCAAAAACAGAAGTGTATAATTTTTCTGCTTCTTCTGCTCTGCCAAAATTATTGCCTGTAAATAACATCGAAGGTCTTGTTTGAGGTTTATCATCAGCATTATTAATAATTGATAACTGCCACGTCACTCCGAATTTATCCTGCAACCAGCCATATCTTTCACTCCAGGGTTGCTTATCAATTGCTATCAAAGCTTTTCCACCATCAATTAACTTATTCCACTTCTCGTTGGTTTCCTCAATTGTTTCAAAGGTTACAAAAATTGAAATGGACGGATTGATCTTAAACATTGGCCCGCCATTCAAACCCATAAATTTTTTTCCGTTCAGCTCAAAGTTTACAACCATTGGTGTATCCGTAGTAATCTTTGAGTTTTTAAAAATGGAGCAGTAAAAATCTGCTGCGGCTTTTGCTTGTCCATCAAACCATAAGCAAGGATAAATTTGATTTGTCATTTTTGTTTTTATTTAATGGTTTTTAATTTGATTCTGCGTATTTCTTAAAGTTGTTTAAGATTGACTGCCATCCTCCACGTTGCAACTCGAGAGGATTCTCACTTTCTGCTTCAAAGGTTTCCACTACTTTAGTTGTGTTTCCTTCATTTATAAAAGTAATATTCACTTTTCTTTTGTCATCTAATGTGTAAGCAATTCGCTCATTTGTTTTCACATCATCATAAACTCCGCTGAAATCGAAACCAAAACTTCCATCCTTTGCTTCCAAACGTGAAAGAAATTTTCCTCCTGTGCGTAAATCATTTTCAGCACGCGGTGTATGCCAGTCATCTGATGCATTATTCCATTTAGTGATGTGTTCAGGTGAAGACCAGAGTTTCCATACTTTTTCTACAGGAGCGTTGATGAGAGCATCAACTGTGATAAATGTTTTTTCTGCTGTTGTCATTTTCATTGGAGTTTAAAGTTCTTGTTTTTAAAATTGAATTAATAGTGCAATAGGTGATGATAAATACAAAGCTCTAAAGATAAAAAGACAATTAAACAGGATGATTAAAAAAACGGAAGAAATACTAAACTAAAAACCCTCCGTGAGTGGAGGGTTTTTGTTATTTGGCTGCTGTAAACCGACTCTCTAAACTTTTAAAGCGCGGTTCCAGACTCTTTACAATATCCTTTTGATCGGCAGCTTTTGCCAGTCGGATTAATTCCTGGAATACTGCCATTGCCTGGTTCATATCACGATCAATAAACTTGACGTACTCGGTTCCTTTTAAGGAAAAATAATAATTAAGATCATCTTCATAAATATCCGCCATGCGTTTTACAATTGCATTTGCAGTTTCAATAGCATGCTTGCGTTTTTGCTCAGGCAACTCCACAGTGCTGCTGTTTAACACGCTGTCCATCGGGTTTTCATTAAAGCTCTTTGCTGCGCGATAATACAATTCTATCGGGCGCAACATCATTACATTATAAGGAACCGTTTTATCAGGCATCTCATAATTCATTTTGTCCAGTACTTTAATGCTAGAATCACGCTGTCCTCTTTGCAGTAATGTTTCTGAAAGCCGTGAAAAATTATTTCTGAAATTCATGCACATGTTCAGGTTGTTCTGATCAAGATAAACATCTTCACGGTTTAAATTTCCCCATTGGAATTTGTTCATCATGTTATTGTACATGTCTTTTGCATCCACACGTCCGGTTTGTCCCTGTGCATCATTTCCTTCTGACCTGATAGGAACAATCCGGTAAGCTAATCCTTCCAGTTGGAAGTAGAGCTCCAGGTTCATATAACTTTCATTACCTACTGTCACTGCAAAATAAACAGGACGTTTCCAGTTATTATGTGCAAGCAAATCCAGAATCATCAGATCAGCCTTCATGATATAACTTTTATCTATTTCCCATCTCATCGTATCTACAACCAATCCTGCATCTTCGGGTCGTACAGTTCCTGTTTTTAAAACCGTTTCTTTATCAATTTTAATATAGAACTTTTTGGTCGGGAAATAATTGAGTGAATTACCACCCTGTGTCTGCACTTTAAATTCTGGTCCGTCATTCGCGATAAAATCAATCACATCTTTCAGATCGGTATAACCTGGAATTTGGCGATCATAAAACGGAACATAATCACGCGTTCCCTGAATATATTTATCATTAGTTAAACTAAAAGGAACGGGTTCGCTTTGATAAGCTCTTCGTTTTGCCTGATCAATATACCAGTCAGTATTAAGAAGGGATAAATTAATAATACGAATATCTGGCCGCACCCCTTCCACCTCTTGTATATACCATAAGGGGAAAGTATCGTTATCACCATTGGTAAATATGATTGCATTGGGCGCACATGATTGTAAATAGTTCCATGCAAAATCACGCGAGGTATAACGATGAGAACGATTATGATCATCCCAACCATCCTTTGCCATAACTCCCGGAACAATGAGGCAAACAATCGCTGCAACAATGCCTGCTGTTCTGCCATCCATCTTTTTCTTCATCCAATCTGCAATTGCCAGCACTCCCAATCCAATCCAGATTGCAAACGCATAAAATGATCCTGCATAAGCATAATCACGCTCACGCGGCTGGTATGGCGGGCCGTTCAGATAAAGAACAATAGCAATACCTGTGAAAAAGAATAAAAGAAGGACTACAAAAAAATCTTTCCGGTCTTTTTTATAATGATAAATCAAACCAATAATGCCTAAGATGAGAGGAAGAAAATAAAAGCAGTTATGCCCTTTATTATTCAACATGCTTTTGGGAAGATGATCTTGTGGACCAAGCCGTGCCTGGTCAATAAATTTAATTCCACTTATCCAGTTTCCTTTTGTAATTCCCCCATGTCCTTGTATATCATTCTGCCTTCCCACAAAATTCCACATGAAATATCTAAAGTACATGTGACCTAACTGGTAACGAAAAAGGAATTTCAGATTTTCTGCAAACGTGGGTGTTTCATCTCCTTTAATACCCGCCCATTCTTTGTAAGCTGATATATGGCTTTCCTGTGCACTATACATACGGGGAAGAATGGTGCATTTATCAGGTTCATATTTTGGAATAAGTCGCGCACCTGTTTCAATATATTTATCCTTACCTTTTGCATATTGCATGCTGCCATTTTCCAGATCAACCTGTTTTGCATTATAATACTGACCATACATCAACGGGCGATCACCATACTGCTCGCGATTAATATAACCCAACAAGCTAAATGCGTTTTCAGGATCATTTTCATCCATTGGCGGATTAGCTGCAGAACGAACAACAATTTGTGTGTAGCTGCTGTAGCCGATGATAATAAACAAGGCACTGAGAATGGCTGTATTCAACAATACCTTATTGTTTTTTGCAGAGTAAATTAATCCATACCAGATGCCTGCACCAATTAATAATAAGAAGAAAATAAATCCGCTCCAGAACGGCAATCCAAATCCATTTACAAACATCAATTCAAATTTTGACGCAATAGATACTAGTCCTGAAATAATACCGTATTGAACAGCAGCAAGAATGACAACACCAATAACCCCGGTTTTTATTATACCCCATGTAGTTACAACTGGATACCTGCGGAAATAATATACAAATGCAAGAGCCGGTATGGTAAGTAAGTTCAACAAGTGAACACCAATTGACAAACCCATTAAATAAGCGATAAGAATTATCCAGCGTATTGAATGTTTTTCGTCTGCTACATTTTCCCATTTAAAAATTGCCCAAAACACAATGGCTGTAAAAAAACTGGAACTTGCATATACTTCACCTTCCACAGCCGAAAACCAGAATGAATCGCTGAAAGTGTAAGCCAGTGCTCCAATAAAACCAGCTCCCATCACAGCAATTATTCCATCCTGCGTAATCTCATTTTTATTAGCTACAATCTTTTTTGCGATAGCGGTAATGGTCCAGAAAAGAAAGAGGATACAGAAAGCGCTCATTAAAGCTGACATAATGTTAACCATCACTGATACCATCTTAACGTTATCACCTGCCAGCAAGCTCATAGCACGGCCCATCATCAAAAACAAAGGCGCTCCGGGAGGATGACCTACCTGAAGTTTATAAGAGGCAGCAATGAATTCACCGCAGTCCCAAAAACTGCCTGTGGGTTCTATCGTACTGCAATACACAAAAGCTGCGATGGCAAAGGTGATCCAGCCACACAGGTTGTTAACCAATCTATAGTTTTTCATTCGTAAGTAGTGAAAGGTGGGCGAAGGTATAAATTATTTGATAGGAGGGTTTTGGCACAACTCATAACTTAATCTTTTCTTTATTCTATTTCGTTTTTCTTTATTAATTAGAAGATTTGCAATAATGCATGAGTGAAAGAATCAATTCGATTACTATTAATTCATGAAGCGTAACACGAATAGAAATAAATGAATATTAAAATCAACTTTTTACTGCCCGTTCATTTAAATTCTTAGTTTTGGCAGCCCTTTTCGCTGTTTCACTAAAGCTTTAAAAAGAATGAATAAAAAGATACTACTCACTGTTTTCTGTTTTCTGTTTCTCACCAAAATAATCTTTGGACAAAACGCAATTGTTAAAGGATTAATAAAAGATGAGTTTAATAATCCTGTTGCAAATGCTACGGTTATCATCAATGAACTCACAGCAACCTCACAGGAAAATGGTGCGTTTGAAATTCAAAATGTGCCCTTTGGAAATTATTCTTTAGTTATAAAATTAGATGGTTACACTGACTATACCGACCAGGTGGAAGTAAACAAACCTGTCGTTGATCTTATATCAGTTACTGTACATCACAACGATCAGCCCAAAGCAAATATTGAAAACATACCCACCGTTTCTTTATCAGACGATGAAGTGGATGCAAGCAGTGGAAATGGAGCAAGCAGTGTTTTAAATGCTTCGCGAGATGCATTTCAGCAGGCAGCAATGTATAAATTCAGTGCAGCTCGTTTCCGCATACGTGGTTATGAAGATGAAAATTTTACCACTTTAATCAATGGAACTCCCACAACCGATTTAATCAACGGGCGCACAATGTATCAGGGATGGAGCGGATTAAATGATGTATTGAGAAGCCGTGAAAGCAATATCGGTTTAGGAGCAACTGATTATACTTTCGGAGGCATTGGTGCCAATTACAGCATTGATACCAAAGCTAGCACTCAGCGTCAGCAATTACAAGTAGGTTATGCATTATCAAATCGTACTTATGATAATCGTTTAACCGCAACTTATGGAACAGGTATTTTACCCGGAGGCTGGGCTTTTTCACTTTCTGCTTCGCGCAGATGGGCACAGGAAGGATATGTAGCAGGAACATTTACTGATGACTTCTCTTATTTTGTTTCTGCAGAAAAAATAATTGGTAAACACAGCATCAGTTTAACACGTTTGGCAAGTGAGAACATCAACGGCAGATCAGCTCCCGCAGTGCAGGAACTTTATGATCTTGCCGGAACACATTATTACAATCCGAATTGGGGTTATCAAAATGGAAAAAAACGCAATGCCGTTGTAGGAAGAAACAGCCAGCCATTAACAATCTTATCACACGATTGGAGTATTGGTAAAAAATGCTCATTGCAGAGTTCAATTAGTTATCAATACGGAAAAAGCAGTGTTACAGGATTAGATTGGTATAACGCTCCTGATCCACGACCTATTTATTACCGCAATTTGCCAAGCTATGTTTATAATGATCTGGATGATCCTGAAGGTGCAGCAATGGTGACTCAACTTTTATCGGAAACGGATAAGCAAAGACAGATTCAATGGGACTTGTTATACGACATTAATCGCCATTCAACAGATACTATTTATAATGCTGATGGAATTACCGGTAACACCGTGATGGGAAAACTTGCAGCTTATGTGGTGTCGGAAAGTATTACAGAAAACCAACGCTTTAATTTTAATTCAACACTTAACTCAAGCATAAGTGATCACGTTAGTTTAGATGCAGGTATTAACTATCAAAAACAGCAAAGTAATATCTACAAAAAATTAAATGATTTGCTTGGCGCAGATTTTTTTATCGATTATAATAACTTTTCAGATTTGAGTACGAGTCATGATTCAACCCATCTGCAAAATGATCTTAATCAGCCAAACCGCATTTTACAAGTGGGAGATCGTTATGGTTATGATTACACAGCAGACATCAAACAATATGGGGGATGGGCACAGGGAAATTTTAAATTTAACAGCATTGATTTTTTTCTTGCAGCACAGCTAACACACACTTCTTTTCAAAGAACAGGACATACGCGTAATGGTGTTTTTCCTGATGATTCTTATGGCAAATCACAGGAAAAAACCTTTAGTAACTATGCGGTGAAAGGAGGAGTTACTTATAAAATAAACGGACGTAATTATGTTTTTGCAAATGCAGAATACCTCAGCCGTGCTCCCTGGTTTGAAGATGTTTTTGTTTCACCACGTACAAGAAATGCCCTTTCAAATGATTTAGTTAATCAAACTGTATCTTCATTCGAAGGTGGTTATCTGTTTCGTGCGCCACGAACAAAAGCACGAATAGCTTTTTATGAAACACAGTTTAACAATGATACACGTACCATTCGTTTCTATAATGACGACCTGCATACTTTCGAAAATTTTACATTGACTAATATCGATAAACAACACATGGGAACCGAATTGTCATTTGAAACAAGTCTCGGTCATGGGTTCAGCGCAAATGCTGCTGCTTCTATAAGCAGATTTCTTTACACTTCCCGTCCTTTGGCTTATGGTACAGAAGATAATACGGACACAGTTTTTACTTCCAATGAAACCATTTATGCTAAAAATTATCACGTAGGTGGAGGACCAGAAGCCGCATATACAGTAGGATTAGATTACCGGGCAAAACGTTTCTGGGGATTTTTTATAAATCTTAATTGTTTCGATAAAAATTATCTTGAATTTAATCCGGTTAGAAGAACAGCTGCAGCAGTTGACCAGATTAGTGAGAATGATCCATTGCGTCAACAGATTCTTGAGCAAAAACCTTTTAAGACAGAATTCACAGTTGATGTTAGTTTTAACAAATCATGGCGTTTAAATAGCCGTTACCGTTTGTTTAAGCGAAATACTTTTATTGTATTGAATGTTGGTGTTGATAATATTACCAATAACAAAAATGTTATTGTGGGTGGATACGAGCAATTGCGCTTTGATTTCCTTGATAAACGTGTCGATAAATTTGCTCCCAGATATGCTTATGGTTTTGGCACAAGCTATTTCGTGAGTCTTTCACTCAGGTTAAATTAACTGTTAAATAAATAATTAGTAATTTAGAAAAATGAATTCAATGAAAAATATAATCAAAACAATTGCTCCTTACTTAATGCTGGTCATCTTAGCATTTACTTATTCATCCTGCGTTAAAAAAGAATTTGATGAGCCACCGGTAAATGGAACAGATCCAGCGCTTACAGTAAACAGAACAATTAAACAGTTAAAAGCACTGTGGCCCGGAAGCGGAATTGTAACAATAACTGATGATATTATTATAGCGGGTATTGTAGTGGGCGATGATGAATCAGGAAATTTTTATAAGAGCATTGTGATTCAAGATTCCACGGCAGGAATAAATATTCAATTGGATGCAAGCGGATACTGGCGCAACTATAAAGTGGGGCGCAGAGTTTTTGTAAAATGCAAAGGATTGGTTCTTGGTGATTATGGCAAGCAAGTTCAATTAGGAGGATATATTGATAACAGTACCGGAACTCCTTCTGTAGGTCGTATTCCATTAGCATTAATCCCTCATTATTTATATGGAGGTGTTTGGGATTTGCCCGTTACACCATTAGAAGTAAATTCAATTTCTCAGCTTAATTTAACTGCTGATCAGAATAAATTAGTGACCATTCATGGAGTTTATTTTGTTTCTTCTTCTTCTTGTCTGCCATGGGCTGATATTGCAGGACAAACTTCCGGCAATCGGGTTATGCAAGACACTATTAATCCGAGTGCCTCAATAACTGTGCGTACAAGCAATTTTGCAACTTTTGCCGCAAGCCTCACACCAAGTGATACCGGCACTATTACTGGTGTGTTTCAGCAATACAACAGTACTTATCAATTAGTGATTCGTGATTTAAACGATGTTCATATTACCAGTAATAAATGTTGTGTAAATCCTACTATCCTATCAATTGACAGTGTGCGCAAAATGCTGACAGGCACTTATGCTCTTGCAGGTAACTGCACCGCGATAAAAGGTGTTGTAATTTCTGATAAAAACAATAATAACATAACCGGAAAAAATATTATGTTACAGGATAATTCAACTCCTGTACCACATGGAATTATTGTTCGGTTTACTGCTACTAATACAACCTTTGCTTTAGGTGACGAATTGGAGATAAACATTTCTGGTGATACCATAAGTAAGTATAATGGAGCTATGCAAATTACCTATGTTGATCCAAGTAAAACAACAAGAATTGCATCAGGACAATCAGTAACCCCCCGGATTACAACTATTGCTGACATTAATGCAAACATTGGACAATGGGAATCTACATTGGTAAAAATTTCAAACGTGACATTGAATAGTGGAACTCCGGGAATTTACTCAGGAAATGTTACCTTGAATGATGGAACAGGAACCATGACAATGTACACAATAGGCACTGGAAGTTTTCCCGCAACATTTGCCACTGATTCGTTCCCGACTTTCGCTACAAGCATAATAGGTTACTTATCACTTTATAATTCTTCACCTGAATTAGAGATTAGAAATCTTACTGATGTAACTCCTTAGTGAAAATTTCTTTTTCATTTAAACAAGAAGGGCTGTCAATTGACAGCCCTTCTTGTGTTAATGAGAATTTACAATTTTATACAAACATTTTTTTCTTCAGTAAAAAACTTTAATGCTTCAAATCCGCCTTCTCTGCCCACACCAGAATTTTTCATTCCACCAAATGGTGTTCGCAGATCACGTAAGAGCCAGCAATTAATCCAGATTATTCCACTGTGAAGATTTGCGGCAACGCGATGAGCGCGGGATAAATTTTCAGTCCACACAGTTGCTGCTAAACCATACTGCGTGGAGTTGGCCATTTTTAAAACTTCCTCTTCTGTTTCAAATGGTGTAAGTGTTACCACCGGCCCGAATATTTCTTCCTGGTTGGTTCTGCAATCATAACTTAATCCTTCAACAACTGTTGGCTCTACAAAATATCCGTTTGCATTTTCACCAGATAATTTTAATTGCTTTCCACCGATTAAAATTTTTCCTCCTTCCTGCTGTGCGAGTTCAATGTAGGATAAAACTTTTTCCATGTGAGGTTTAGATGCTAATGCTCCCATCCTGCTATCATCATTCAAAGGATTGCCAACTTTTAATGTTGAAACGCGTTTTAAAAATGCTTCTTTAAATTTTTCATAAATACTTTTCTCAACAAAAACACGTGAGCCACATAAACATATTTCTCCCTGGTTACTAAATGCAGCAGTCACAGAAGTTTTAACAGCATCATCAAAATTGCAATCAGCAAAAATGATATTGGGATTTTTTCCTCCGAGTTCCAAAGAAAGTTTTTTAAACATCGGTGCAGCGGTTTTCGCAATCCACTCACCTGTTTTTGTTCCTCCTGTAAAACTGATAACAGGAATTTTTGGATGCGACACAATGGCTGCACCCACCTTAGGGCCATATCCATGAATAATATTTAAAACACCTTTGGGCAAACCAGCTTCTATACAAAACTCACTTAACAAATACGCAGTCATCGGTGTGATCTCACTTGGTTTTGCAATCACGCAATTACCCGATGCAAGGGCTGGTGCAATTTTCCAGGTGAATAAATATAATGGAAGATTCCATGGTGAAATGCAACCCGCTGTTCCTATTGGCTGACGTAATGTATAATTGATGGCGGTGTTTTCTGTTGCATGCGCTTCGGTTGCTAAGTGAATTGCACCTGTTGCATAAAAATGAAAATTGGCAGCAGCTCTCGGTATATCAACCGATTTTGCAAGCCATAGCGGTTTACCCTGATCAATACTTTCTGCCAATGCTAAACGATTAAGGTTTTTTTCAATCAGTGAAGAAATTTTTAAAAGTATGTCTGATCGTTTTGCAACGGGCATGTTGCTCCATGATTGAAAAGCAGCAGTGGCAGCAGCAGTCGCAATTTCAACATCACGTTCATCACTGTCAGGTATTAAAGAATAAGTTTCTCCCTTGGCAGGATTGATATTATCAAAATATTCCTTTCCAACTGGTTCAATTAATTCCCCATTAATATAATTTTTAATTTTTTGCATAACAGTCCAAAATTAATGGAAAGAAGCACGGACACAATTGTATAAGCCATTGGATTATTTCAATTTAAGAATGGCATATTTTTTATTCTATAACCAGAAAAGTTTTGCTTATGCAAACTGACATTTTAGAAATCAAAACCAAAGACTATAAAGATTGCCTTCGATACATTGAAAAAACATGGAAGGAAATAACATTTTATCATCCTAAAGATGAGAATAAACACTTTGGTTTACCCAATGAATTTGTTTCGCCCAATGGTGGAATTTATAAAAACGATCAGTTTTACTGGGATAGTTATTTCATCATACTTGGACTGGTAAAATGCGGAAGAGAAAAACTTGCAAAGGGCATGATTGATAATTTTATTTCGATGCAAAAGCGTTTTAATATCATACCGATGCGTAACCGATATTATAATCTGGGAGGTTCACAAATTCCTTTTCTTACTTCTATGATACAAGAAGTATCTAAACTGTTACCGGAAAAACGATGGCTGAAAACAGCAATGAAAGCTGCCGAATATGAATTGAATAATTACTGGATGAATAAGTCATTGACTGAATTGCACATTGTTCACAAAGGGCTTTCACGTTATTGCGATCATTACATCACACATCTTGCAGCCGAACATGAATCAGGCTGGGATATGACTTCCCGTTTTCATGATCACTGTTTAAATTATCTGCCGATTGACCTTAACTGTGCTTTGTATAAATATGAAATAGATCTGGCTGAGTATTATAAAAAAGTAAAAAGCAAAAAGTTTTATCATCAGTATTTAGCGCAATCAGAAAAACGAAGAAAGACCATCAATAAGCTGATGTGGAATATGAAAAGAGGTTTTTATTTCGATTATGATTACAAACATGAAAAGCAAAGTGCATTTTATTCACTTGCCGGATTTTATCCTTTGTGGTGTAAGCTCGCAACGCATACGCAGGCAAAAAGAATGGTAGATCATCTCAAGCAGTTTGAATATGATGGTGGATTGGCTAACTCGCAATCAAAAGGATTATCTCATGAATACAAGCAACATGATTATCCCAATGGCTGGCCGCATCAGCAATGGATTGTGATTAAAGGATTAATGAATTATGGTTTTAGAAACGATGCATTGCGCATTGCAAAAAAATTTCTTGATCTCAACAAAAAACTTTTTATTAAATCAGGAAAATTCTGGGAGAAATTTGATGTTGTGAAAACAGATATTGCATCATCCGAAAGATATATAACCCAATCAGGTTTTGGATGGACCAATGCAGTTTTTGTTAGACTCATTGATAAGTTCGGAATATAATCTGGATACTCATTAACGAATGCGAAACAAATGTGTGCGACAACTTTAAACTTCAAACTTTAAACTTCAAACTGCTCTCATGCGTCTGATTATTGTTTCAAACCGTGCTCCTGTTAATATTATTGAAGAAGAAGGAACTTATCGTTACGAACCAAGTTCCGGTGGACTTGCATCGGGTTTGCGTGCATATGTTGAACGATTAAAGCAACAAGGAAACACTACAGAAATTATCTGGATCGGGTGGCCCGGTGCAGCAGTTAATAATGAGGAAAAAGTGGGTGCAGAAATTTTAGAAAGGTTTGGAACGCAATGTGTTTTTCTTTCCAATGAATTGATGGAAAATTTTTATGAGGGCTTCTGCAATAAAACCATCTGGCCGCTTTTTCATTATTTTCCTTCGCTTGCTGTGTATGAAAAACAATATTGGGAAGATTATATTACTGTAAATAAAATTTTTGCTGATGCAATTATAAACACGGCTAAGCCCGATGATGTTATCTGGATTCATGATTATCACCTGATGCTTGCTCCTGCAATGGTGAGGGAAAAAATACCGAATGCAACTATTGGATTTTTTCTGCATATTCCATTTCCGTCCTATGAAATTTTCCGGTTGTTGCCCAGTGAATGGAGAAAAAAAATATTGCAGGGATTATATGGATCTGATTTGATTGGCTTTCATACGCATGATTACAGAACTTATTTTTTGAGAAGTGTGTTGCGCATTCTTGGCCTGCAAAATCATACCGGTGAAGTTTTATATAATGATCGTATTACCAAAACAGATACGTTCCCCATGGGAATTGATTATGAAAAATATGCATCAGCTGTTTCAACAAAATCTGTTAAAGAAGAAAAAGTGAAGCTC
Source organism: Bacteroidota bacterium (assembly GCA_031366005.1). GTDB lineage: Bacteria > Bacteroidota > Bacteroidia > AKYH767-A > OLB10 > JANLUX01. Next base: position 23,448 of record JANLZB010000025.1, read on the forward strand.
GAAAAAACATATGCTTCCTCAAAAATAATTTTATCCATTGACCGGCAGGATTATTCAAAAGGAATATTAAACCGTTTGAGAGGCTATGAACATTTTCTGCAAAATAATCCTGAATGGAAACAGAAAGTCATCATGATAATGGTGGTGGTGCCAAGTCGTATTGGTGTTGAAAGTTATCAATCTATAAAAAGCAGCATTGATGAATTAGTGGGAAGCATCAATGGAAAATACGGAACGCTTGACTGGATGCCGATTGTATATCAATACCGGTCACTTTCTTTTGATGAGCTTATTGCATTATATAACAGCAGCGATGTAGCTTTGGTTACTCCCTTGCGTGACGGGATGAATCTTATTGCAAAAGAATATCTCGCCTCGCGGACTAAACAGGATGGCGTTTTAATATTAAGTGAAATGGCTGGTGCCGTGGATGAGCTTGCCGAAGCGCTGATTGTTAATCCTAATAACACAGAAGAGATAAGCGATTCGTTACTTCGTGGATTGGAGATGAAATCATTTGAACAAACGGAACGTGTGGTGATGATGCAACAGCGATTAGCATCCTATACTGTATTTAAATGGGCTGATGATTTTTTGACTTCGCTTAATTCAATCAAGCAAAAACAAAAAAGACTGAGTGCAAAATTTCTGAATGAATCCACGCGAAAAAAAATCATGCAACAATTTAAGCATGCATCATCACGATTAATTTTTCTTGATTATGACGGAACACTCACACCCTATAAAAATCATCCTGACTATGCAGTGCCTGACAGTATTCTTTTAAATACCATTCATAATTTAAGTGAACTGCCAAACACACAATTGATAATTGTAACAGGAAGAGATCGCCTTACAATTGATAAATGGCTGGGACATCTTCCAATTAACCTCATTGCAGAACATGGTTTATATATCAAAGAAAAAAATAAAAAATGGGAATTGATAAAGCCCATCAGGAAGAGTTGGAAGAAAAAAATTATTCCTGTGCTCCATCATTACATTGATAAATTACCGGGATCATTTGTTGAGGAAAAAGAATATTCTGTGGTGTTTCATTACCGCAGGTCAGATCCTTCCTTTGCAGCATTACGAATGAGAGAACTCACTGATTATCTCCAGAGTTTTACATTAAGTATGGATGTGCAGTTGCTACGAGGAAATAAAGTGTTAGAAATACGCAATGCAGGCATTGATAAAGGTGTGGCGGCCCTTCACTGGATTTCAAAAATAAAAAACGAAAACACTTTTATTCTTGCCGCAGGTGATGATACAACGGATGAGGATTTATTCAGAGTGTTACCTAAAGAAGCTCATTCCATAAAAGTTGGTTACGCTCCATCATACGCAAAGTATAACTTAAAAAATTCTGATGAGGTAATCCAATTATTGACTGATTTGCTGGTAACATAAAATAATTTTTCGTTGAAAATAAAGAGGCGTTCAAAAATTGAACGCCTCTGAAGAATGACTATTGATAATTTATTCTTTTGTAAATTTCTGAATGCTGACATTATCACCACTTACCACTTTTATCATGTAAATTCCGCTTGCAATAGTTGATAAATCAAGTATGAATTTATTTTCACCAATAGTGGAAGTGTTATTATGGTTCAACAAAGTTTTTCCAAGTAAATCTAATATCTGGATTGATCCTGGCTGTTCTTTATCAGCGATAAACATTACATTCAATTCTGTTTTTGTTGGAATTGGATAAACGTTAACATGGAAATTATCCATGGTTAATTCATTGCTCTCTCTGCAACCAACAGTCACCGCTTTTGACCTGTTAGTGCCGGAACCACATGCATTGGTTGCCAGTACTTTTACATTTCCACCAGTTGATGCAAAGTTTACTGTTACAGAAGTAGAAGCAGTAACCAACGTAGCGCCAGCAGATGTTGTTGATCCATCATTAATATGCGAGCCAGTGGGGCCACTCCAGGTATAATTAACTGCTGATGTAACTGGCGATGTTGAATAAGGCACTCCGGATTGATTTGCGCAAACTGAAGATGATCCTGAAATAGTTGCCGGAGTTGCGGGAGTTGCTTTAACAGTAAGAGTACGCATTCCGCTTGTTGCACATCCATTAGTAGCAGTTACGGATAACTGACCTGATGCATAACCTGCTCCAAAGTTTGCTGTAATCGAATTTGTTCCTTGACCGCTTGCAATATCAGCTGTTGTAGTTCCGAATGACCAGTTATAAGTGATACCTGCAACATTAGTAACAGAATAAGGAACTCCATTCAAATTACAAGTACCGAAAGCACTTCCGGAAATTGCAGAGGGAGTTGAAGGAAGGTTTCTTGAAATCAGCAATGTCCGAGAAGGGCCTGTTCCGCATGCATTAGCAACAGCAACCTGCAAATTACTATTGGCTGTAAATCCGGAAGTATAATTAATGGTTGCTGTTCTTGTTCCCTGTCCTGAAATTACATTACCACCCGCAGGTGGAATCCAGTTATAAGAAGTTGCTCCTGCAAACACAGGTACAGAATAAGTTCTTGTATCTCCCGGACAAACTTTCTTGTTCCCTCCTGTTGTAGTAATAGTTCCGGGAGTTCCTGGCTGCGTACAATTAGTTACTGTTGTTTGCTGCGAAGAAGAATTGCTGCAGCCCTTTGCATCCGTATAAGAATAAGTTATAGTATAAGGTCCGCCAGCACCTGCAGAAGAAGGAGTAAAAGTGTTTCCTGAAATTCCAGGGCCACTGAAGTTTCCTCCAACAGGCGAACCCGTTAAAGCAGCTGCCGGATCATTTACATTATACGATGATGCTAAACCGCTGAATGAAACATTGGGCAATGGATTAATCGTAGTTGTTGCGGATTGGGAACCTGTACATCCACTTGCATTGGAAACAGTAACTGTAAATGTGCCTGCTGTGTTTACTGAAATACTTTGTGTGGTCGCACCTGTACTCCAGTTATAACTGCTAAAACCTGCATTAGCGCTTAATTGTGTTGAACTCCCCTGGCAGATGTCCGTACTGCCGCTGATTGTTGGATTTAAATTTGAAACCTCACTGGTAGTTGCAGAGGTGCTTGCGGAACAGCTATTGGCGTTTGTAACAGTAACAGTAAATGTTGCTGCAGTATTAACAGAAATGGTTTGTGTTGTAGCGCCTGTGGACCAGTTGTAACCTGAATATCCCGCACCGGCATCCAGCGTTGTTGAATTTCCTGAGCAGAAGGTGAGAACACCACTGATTGAAGGAGACGGAGCAGGATTAATATGAAGTGTTGCAGGTGTGCGCGTACTATTGCAAGCGCTGGAATTATTTTGAGCATAAAAAATAAAATCACCGGGAGTATTTGAATTTGGCAAAGAAGTAGTTCCAATCGGATTAAAGGGTGAATTACTTCCTACCTGGCTTCCTCCTGTTGAAGCGCTCCACCAGGTAACAGTAGTTGCTAATATATTATAGGTAATATCAATTCTTACGGAATCCACAGTTGCATCTGTACCTGCGTCATCATACGACTCGGATAAAACGAGACTTACAGTTCCGCCTGCTGATGGGAAGTTAGACAAATTGATTACAGGATCAGGTGAAACTATCCCTCCTGAATTTAAAGAAGAAACGGATGTAGCAGCCAGTGAATAAGCTCCCGTTAAGGCAACCCTGAATTCACTTCTCCATGAATTACCCAATGAATTTATTTTAAATAGTTTTAATTGAGCACTTGTAATTACAGCACCAGCAGGAACAGCAGGAATATTAATTGTGCTTAGAGAAGTTGCAGGTCCAGGGGATGAGTAAGGGCTTCCGCTAAATTTATTTTGGGTAGTAGTAGAACCACCCGCAGTTGATGATGACGTTAATCCTTGTCCTGCAGCAATGGATGCATATTGACAAATGATATAATTACCAGTAGTTGGTGCAACAGGAACAGCGTTAGGTGTAATTGTTTTTGATGCTGATTTTGGACATCCTGTTGCATTCGTCACTGTCACTGTGTAAGTGCCTGCTGCGTTAACTGTAATTGTTTGCGTTGTTGCACCGGTTGACCACAAATAAGTTAAGAATGAACCTGCATCTAAAGTGACTTGTTCGTTTGGACAAATCAAAGAGTTTCCACTGATAGTTGGATTTGGCAATCCCGGAGGCAAATCAAATGCTGCTGTTTGATCAGTTGCACTGTTTGAACTTCCCTGCAAGGCGCTGTATCCCATTCCTCTTCTTGCAAATGCTTCCCAAATTCTGCAGGTATGAGCATGATTGTATAAAACAGTATCTGCGGTTAATATTGCATTGCGTGCGTCAATATAACCGGGACTGCATGGCTGAAGCTTCATTCCTTCCAGCACTAAACGTATTGCAATGTTGTTTCCTGCTGTTGTCACTGTAGGATCGCTGTTATAACCTAAATCTTCCATCAGAAACCATGACATATCCCAGATCACATCACACCATATTTCTCCGATGTTATGAACCTCAGTACTGGCAGCCATATCGGCATACGTTTGCGGGTTAATGCTCATGTCTGTTGAATATGGAAATCTTCTTATTCCTGCGCCAGTTGTTGCCTGACCTAAAACATAGGTTCCCATTCCACGCGGAGTAGTACCAACATCACTGGGTTTAATGGTCATCATCAAACCTAACCAATCACTCCATCCTTCGCCACCTTCTTCAGCGTTGCTAAGGCAATTTGAATTTGACGGCCCTCCTGTAAGTCGGTTAGAAACACCATGCCCAAACTCATGAGTAATAATGCCATTATCAAATGACCCGTCTCTGCCCGGTGAAGTATAATTGAAAAGGTACATCTGCATTCTTCCCGAGCTGCCATCAGCAGGAGTGGAAAAATTTGCATTGTTGGTTCCGCTTCCATCAAAGCCTTCCGCTAAAACCGGATCATTGGCAGTTCCTCCGTTTCCATAATTATTTTTCTGAAAGTTTCCTGCAGCTTCTGTAAAGCCTGAATGATAAAGCACATCATGGACACGGTTATTTACATAAAACAGATTGGTGAGGGATGCATCCTGATTACCGGTAGGCGCTAATGCCGCGTTAAAGGGAAAATTAAAAGTTAGTGATGATGTACCGTCCGGGGAATAGCCTGGGAGGTTATCATTATTTGCATCTTCATAAGCATACACATTATTACCGCGTGTAATGGTGTATTCCGCGCCATCAATCCCGTTCACATCATGCCAGCCAAAAGGTGATGCTGCGGGATCAGAAGGATCATTTAATAAAGTGCGGCTTCCGAATGAAGGAGCTTCAACAGGGAATGCAAATACATTGTAATGTGCCGAAGGAGCCAATGGAGATGGAGGAGAAGGTTGGGGGGATAAATAATTTTCTGCGGGAGAATTTGCATTTAGGGTTACTCCAAAATTATCTTCTACAGTGAAATCGTTTTTATCAATATAATCTCCTGTTAAAGCATCCACTCTAATATTCCACCAATGGGGTTCGTTTTTCAATTCAATACTTACGTTCCATGCAAGCACCACAGCTTTATCCATTGCTCTATAAACAAGCTGAACAGTAATAGGTCTTGAAGAAATGGATGGAGACTCGAAAGTATATGTGTTAATTGTTCTGTCCTCACTGATAAATTTTACAGGAGCAATTTCTGTTTTACCAATATGAGAAAGCGCATAGCCAATTGCAGCTTCAGCAGTTATAGAAGGCTTGTCTGTTTTAATTTGTTTTTCAAGATGATCAATTAAGCCGGATTTAAAATAAACTACCTTGTTATCCTTGATAAGGAAAATGCTTATAGCATTAAAAACTCCGATATTATGATACCGTTGTTGAATATAAGCATGCGTAAGTCCTGTTTCATTTTCAGTGTATTGATCTGTGATCAGGTAATCATTGATATCACTTTGTAACCAGTCGTTTTTTTTCTTTTCGGTTTCCAGCTTTGAATTAATAAGACCACCATTTTGCTGAGCATCCACTTTGAGTAGAGAAAAGGAGAACAGCACAATACAGACAATAACATTTTTCAGTAACAGATTTTTCATGAGAATAAGTTTTTAAATTTCTAACTGTTTTGGGAACTATAAATACAGGATTGTTTATTAAACCCTGTCAGAGGAACGTAAAGTTGCGAAAATCCGGAGAACTGGCATGCGAAAAATAAATTATTTTTTCAAAAACATAAATTTATATTGAATAATTGTGTGTAACCATCAATGTGCATCCACTGCAACCTTTGCTGTGCGATTAAATTTCTGCAGGTATAAAAGCGGAATACAGAATAGAAAAAATATGCCGACAAACCAAAACCCATCTATGTAAGTTAGCAAATAAGTTTGTTTGATAACTGTACCTTCCATTGCTTTATAAGCGAGTGTTTGTGCATCAGCAGCTGAATATCCTTTTCCAATAAAATTATTTGTGAATGCTGATAAACGTTCTGTGAAAACAGGATTGTAAGCATTAATATGTTCTACAAGCTGATTGCGATGATACCCTTGCCTCACATGCAGCAAAGTGGTGATGATTGCAATTCCAAAAGATCCGCCCAACTGGCGCATCATATTATTTAATCCTGTTCCCTGTGCAATATCTTTTGGCTGAAGGCTTCCCAATGCAAGTGTAGTAAGAGGAACAAATAATAATGCCAGCCCGACACCACGTAATATTAACGGTATATAAAAATCACTTTCTCCTGATGCTAATGATGCATGAGATAAGGTATAAGTAAAAAGAAAAAACAAAAGAAAACCAAACGTTGCCATAATCTGCGGAGGAAATTTATTTTGCAATAATTTCCCTACAAATGGCATCATAAAAATGGTAGAAAGTCCGCCCGGAATTAATAACATTCCCGTTTGTTGCGCTGAAAAACCTAAAAGATTCTGGCAGAACACCGGAAAAATAAATATTGATCCAAACAAACCAAACCCTAAAATAAAAGTGGTGATCATACCAATGGATAATGAACGATTTTTAAGAATGCGTAAGTTAACTACCGGATGTTCGGTGGTTAATTCCTGCCAGATAAAAGACACCAAAGCAATCAGTGAAGTGATAGAAAGAACAACGATATATGTTGAATCAAACCAATCATCGCCTTCACCGCGTTCTAAAACAATTTGTAAAGAGCTTACGCCAATCGTCAATAAAATAATTCCAATCCAGTCCACATCACCAATTTTGGAATTATGCAATGATTCTTTGACATATTGCAGAGTGAGAATAACTGCAATAATTCCCAACGGCATATTGATAAAGAAAACCCATGGCCACGACCAATGATCAGTGATGTAACCGCCCAGCGTTGGTCCGAGTGTAGGTCCCACTACAACTCCCAACCCGAATAATGCAGTAGCCATTCCTAATTGTTCTTTGGGCCAGGTCTCCATTAAGATGGACTGCGCAGTTCCCAGCAACGCTCCTCCACCAATTCCCTGTATGAAACGAAAGATTACAAGTTCCCAGATGTTATGTGCATTGCCACAAAAGAAAGATGCAACGGTGAAAAGTATAATTGAAAAAGTAAAATAATTTCTTCTTCCGAATCTTGTTGAAAGCCAACCCGACATCGGAAGTATCACAACATTTGCGATTGAATATGCAGTTACCACCCAACCCACATCTTCTAATGTAGCTCCAAGATTTCCCATAATCTGTGGAAGAGAAACATTCACCACAGTGGTGTCAATCAATTCAAGCAGCGCTGCAAGAATTACTGTGAGCGTGATTATCCACTTATTAAAACCTACTTCGGGCATGTCTTCAGTTTACAATTAGCAGTTCGCAGTTGGCAATAAATAAATTAGGCAACGAAAACAAATTAACGTGGGTAAAATAAAACAAAGAATAAATTTTAATTTTTTTTTGAAGCATATTTTTTTGGATTTTCTATCATGTGGTTGATTAATCTTCCAACTTCTTCAGAGTCTTTTAAAAGTTCATTATACATTTCTTGTTTAATATATTCGCAAGCTAATGCAAAATCAAGCCATACTTGTGTTTCGGTGTTTTCCATATCAGCATCACTTGATTTGCTAACAAAATGATTTTCATAAATTCTTTTTCTATAACTTTCACCAACATTTGAACAAACAGAACGCGATGATCTTCTCATCTGCGAAGTAAGTCCAAATTTTTCTTCATTTGGAAAAGCTTTACTCAGATGAAAAATTTTCATTGACATATTAAACGCTTTTTTATAAACTGTAAGATCTCTGAATGTTCCCATTTTTAGTTACAATTGATTTTCTTTTTTATATTGCCAACTGCCTATTGCCTTTTCTTGCTAACTAATTTTAATCCAGTTTAACTGAAACCCGAACGCTCATTCCCGGTCTTAAACGTGAAACGATTTCTTTGTTCGCATTTAATTTTATCTTGACCGGAACACGTTGAATAACTTTCACAAAATTTCCGGTTGCATTATCAGGAGGAAGCAAACTAAACTTAGCACCCGTTGCTGCAGAGAAACGGTAAACCGTTCCTTCAATTTTTTCTCCGGGAAATGCGTCTGTTTTTATTTCCACTGATAAACCTTCTTTCATTCTTGTTAATTGCGTTTCCTTAAAATTTGCAATCACATAAATGTTGCTGTCTGAAACAATAGAAAGAAGAGGAGATCCTGCGTTAACAAGTTGCCCTTGCTGTACATTTTTTTTGGAGGCCAGGCCAGTTGCAGGAGCAATGATAGTGGCATAAGAAAGTTGAAGTTTTGCATAATCAACATCTGCCTGTCGTTGCTGAAGTGTTGAATTTGCAACTGATATCATTTGTTGCGCTGATTGAATTTGCGCTCCCGATACCTGCTGTTGTTTTATGGTGGTTTCCAATGCGGCTTCTGCGGCATCCTTCTCTGCTTTAACCGCATCAAACTGTTGTTGGGTTACTGATTTATCCGCAATCAAATTCTGGTAACGACTAAAATCCTGTGTTGCTTTCCATACTCGAACTTTAGCTGCATCTATAGCAGATTTTGAAGTTGCCTGATTTGCCTGAGCGGTAGTAACATTTGATTTAATAAAGGGAACATTTGCAGCAGCATTTGCAAGTGCAGCTTCTGCCTGTTGAACTTTGATTTGTAAATCACGATCATCTAATTTAATCAACGTATCACCTTTGTTCACATGTTGATTATCTTCAAAACGGATTTCATTTACATAACCTGATACCCGGGCAAGCACGGGACTTATGTCACTATCAATCTGGGCATCATCAGTGTCCTCGTGATGTTGTGAATAAATGTATTTGCTGATACCAAACGTTGCAGAAGCAATGATGATGAGTGCAAGAATGATGGGAAGAATTTTTTTCTTCTTTGATTTATTTTTTTCAGGTTCCATATTTTTTAGTCTCCAGTCTTCAGTCCACAGTCTTCAGTCGAACTTAAGTATTGACTGGAGACTGTGGACTGAAGACTTATTTTATTGTTCCAATAGATTTTAATAATTTATAATAAGCAATTTCTGCATCCGCTTTTGCAAGCATCAGATTAATTTTTGCCTGCAACAATGCATTGTCCGCATCTGCCAGTTCGCTTTGAAGCACTAATTGGTTTTTATATTTATTGCCTGTAATTCGGTTGTTTTCTTCAGCCTGAATTACAGATTTTTCAAGCACTTCAATTTTTTTCTGTGATTGCATATACGTGAGATAGTTTTGATTTACCTCCATTTTAATAGCATCCCACATAATATTTTTCTGTTGTTCCGCCTGATCAGCATTTGCCTTCGCTTCAGCAATATTGTGCTTATTGGAATAGAGGTTTGTTATATCAAACGCCAAAGTAATACCGGCATCCCAGGTGTTTTTAAATTCATCAGTCACAGGAAAAATTCTTGTGTTGGGTCTGCTGTAATAATAATTAGCACCAACAGCAACAGTCGGGTAATAACTGTTTTTTGAAACTTTTAAAGAATTTAATAAAGACTTGTTTCTTAAATCCATTGCCATATAATCTCCGCGATTATTGCTTGCCTGTTGCATGTAATCCTCCATTGATTTCAATTCCTTTTTAGTGAACAACGAAACAGAATCAATATCTATCACCACTTCACCATTAAAGCCGAGCATAAGGTTCATATTATAATTCGCAACATTTAAATTGTTCTCGAGGTCGAGCTGTGTAAGTTCGACATTTGATTCCTGCAGTTCCCACTTCAGCACTTCATTATGCGTTGCAATTCCGTTTTTCTCCCAGTTATTTACATCCTTTAAATGTCCACGTGTTTGTTGCAGGTTATCTGCAAGTAATTGCTGTGTCTGTTTTATTTTAAAGAGATTATAATATGCATTTACGATTGCAAAAACTATTTCATCTGAATCTTTTTGTGCATCTGATGAAGCAGCCTGTTGCAAATATTTTTGAGAAGCCTGTGCATATTTCAATCTGAAACCACTGAAAATCGTTTCACTTAATGAAGCACGCGTTGTATAATTATTCGGGATGTTCGGAAAGAAAGCAATGGGTTCGCTAAAGCCTGGTAAGCGAGCTTTTAGTTCATCAATTTCACTCAAACGGGTATAACCTGCATATAGTTTTAATGATGGAATGGTTGCATCCATTGCTTCATTGTATTTTGCATTGGCCAGTGAAACTTTTGCTGCGCTAAGCTTGAGATTCCTGCTGTTCTCCAATCCTGTTATAATAGCTTGCTGCAGACTTAGTGTTTGTGTTGTTTGTGCGTGCAATGAAAAAACACACATTATTATTCCCAATAATGATAAAAAAATTGTTTTACTCATAACGAATGCTGTTTTTATGAAAATTTATTTTCTTAATAAATGTGCCTGCATCATATCCTTTAAATGTTTTTTCACTCTTTTCTTATGCTCCTCTTCAAAGATTGAATTTTTATCTGGATCAATATTGATGATTCTACAGGAGAAATAGGATGACTGAACAACTTTTGAAATAGTACCTATAAGACTGGCTATGGTTAATTCAACATCAACATTTCTGAATACTTTTTTCTTTTGACCATCAAGAATCAGCTTCTTTATTTCTTCAAAATTTTTTAAAAGAATGTCGCTGATTGTTTTATTAAATGACGAACGCTGATGAAGCGAAATTTCACGATTGATAACACGATGAAAACGATGGTGAGTAAAAACCCTCTCAACATAAAAGTCAACCAATAAATTTAATTTTTCTACTGGTGAATGACCGTCATTATTGAGTGCTTCAAGTGTTTGCTTAAAAGTGCCGGCACGGAGTTGAATCAATGCTTTTATTAATTGTTCTTTCGACCCGAAATAATAAGATACCATCGCAACATTCACATTTGCTTTTTTTGCGAGTTCTCTCACCGAAGTACCTTCAAATCCATATTCAGCAAAGAGTTCTTCAGCCACCTCCAGTATTTGCTCTCTTTTATCCAACACCATTTTGTTAACCATGGTGCAAAATTAAACGTTTGTTTAATTTAAACAAACGTTTAATTAAAAAAACTTAAATATCCTTTTTAACGGCAATTACAAATACGCTCTTTCCCAAGATCAATCACCGTGATTACCCTTGAAGCTCCTCCGCATTCCCCAACAATAACCCGCACACGCTGGCTGTCATTAGTTAATCCCTCCAAAGCAAAAGTCGGGCACGGTTTGTCTTTTGGAAAACTTTCTTTGATATTTAATTTGCCTTTGCTGATAAGTTTCTGTATCTCATCTTCGGAAATTTGTTTGCATTTCATCAGGCACTTTGCATGATTAGTGTACAAAACGGGTTTATCTCTGAATGTCTCTTTATCGTTTTTAACAGAATACTCTTTATTATTCTGACAGGCTAAATAAAAAAAGACGCTTAACAGCGTAATTATTATAATCAGTTGTATAAAGCTTGTTGGTTTCATATCAAAGGCATCCTGTACGCCCGCCATCTACCGGTAGATTAATTCCTGTAATATATGCTGCTGCGGGTGAGCAGAGAAATGCAACGGCATAGGCAATCTCATTCGCTTCTGCCAAACGTTGCATCGGCACCTCCAGCATCATTTCCTTTCTTAACTCATCCATGCTCTTTCCTGTTTTCTGCATTCGTGCTTCCAGTATGTTTTGGATGCGCGATGTATCAGTAGCACCAGGCAACACATTATTTACTGTGATACCAAAGGGTGCAACTTCTGTTGCCAAGGTTTTACTCCAGTTAGCCACAGCAGCTCTTATAGTATTTGACACACCTAAATTTTTTAAAGGTTGTTTCACCGAGGTGGAAATAATATTAACAATGCGTCCATATTTCTCTTTCTTCATTCCCGGCAAGGTTGCTTGTGCCAATATATGATTGCAGATTAGGTGATTGTTAAATGCGCTGACAAACTCTTCCGTTTTCGCTTCTGTGATTGCACCTGATGGTGGACCACCTGTGTTGTTTACCAATATATGCGGTGTACGAAAATCACGCAAGTGCAACTCAATTTTCAATCTTAATTCATCAGGTTTGCTGAAATCAGCTATGATAAAATCATGTAGTTGTTTAAAGGATTGGTTCAGGCCATCACGAGTCTTTATCAGCCCCTGTTCATTACGTGCAATCAAAGTGATGGTTGCACCCATAGTAGCAAGCTCTTGTGCACAGGCTCTTCCGATTCCCTGGGTGCTACCGCATACCCATGCAAATTTTCCTCTTAAATCCAAGTCCATTATAAAATCTAAATTTAATTACTTTTGAAAAGTGGTAAGCCACAAAGCTAAAGTCTTCTCTCATTATTAAACAAATAAAAAACAGATATTATGGCTATACAACGCGCATTTAATTTTAAGAAATGGATTGATGAAAACCGTCACCTGCTTAAACCTCCTGTGGGCAACCAACAGGTTTATAAAGGTAATAATGACTTTATTGTGATGGTGGTGGGCGGACCTAATTCACGCAAGGATTATCATTTTAATGAAGGAGAAGAATTTTATTACCAGGTTGAAGGCGACATCACTTTAAAAATAATTGAAGATGGAAAGCCGGTTGACATTCCAATTAAAGAAGGAGATATTTTTCTGCTTCCACCACGCACTCCGCACTCACCCCAACGTCCGGCCAATACAGTTGGATTGGTAATGGAGCTTTACCGTAATGAAAGTGAAATGGATTCCTGCATGTGGTTTTGTGAAAACTGTGGCAATAAGTTGTATGAAGAATCATTTGCTATGACAGATATTGTTACACAGCTTCCTTTGGTGATGAATAATTTTTACAGCAATCTTGAATTACGCACCTGCAAGAAATGTGGTACAGTGATGGAGCCACCTCTTCCTGCGAAGGCTTAGATGTAAATAAAGAACCTTTTAATAGTACAGAACGATTCAGGCAACTACGCTGTTATTAATTAAAACATCTATTTTCTCTATCACTTCCTCCACACCTATTCTTTGTATGCATGGATTTTCCGGATGCACACAATGTATTTGATCGCATGGATTACATGGTAATACTTTATGCAGTACAACAGCATTTTCTACCGGAGGATAGAAAATATGTGGCGCTACAGGTCCGTATAATCCAATACTTGGAATTCCGTTTAACGCTGAAATATGAAGTGGACCGCTATCGTTACCAATATAAATTGTAGCTTTCTTAATCAATGCGCTAAATGCTCCCAATGAAAGAACACCTGCGGTTGAATAGGTTTTAAATGGAATTGTGGTCTGCAACTTTTCTATATCAGCTATGTCATTTTTATCACCAATAAAAATAATGTCAAGTTGGTATTTTTCATTAAGATAAATTGCAACCTTTTGAAATTGCTCAATGGGCCATTTTTTTAATTCTCTTCTTGTACTTGCATGTATCACTGCAAATCGTGATAAATTATCTGATAAGAGAAATCCATCTGCTTCAAGTTCATTCTCTTTTAAGTGAAATAAAACTGGCGTAAGTATTTTGTTTTCATCATCAATTAAAGATTCTACAATCTTATAATTGATGTCGGTTTCATGCAATCGTTTTCCTGAAAATTTGTTTTTCAACTTTACACTTCCTCTATCCAGCCGGTATTTTGGTAGCGCTTTCAATGCATACCAGTTACTTTTCCAGGTGCCACGTAATTCGATTATCAAATCGTATTTGTCAGTGATTTCAGCCCAGTCCGTAAATATTTGATCGAGATTAGGATCAGCCATCACCAAACCTTTGGCAAAAAGTTTACAGAGTAAAGTTGTTTTAGCATTTGGAAACTGTTTCTTTATCATAGCAAAAACAGGTATGGAATAGCATAAGTCTCCAATCTCATCATCTTTTATGAAAAGTATATTTTCAAATAAAAGTTTTTTTGGATTGCGACCGCTGTTAACGAGTTGTGTAATGATGGCAGAAGCACTATAAATCAGTTGTTCCCGCCAATTGTAAAGAAACATGAAGCAAAAATACGAAACAGAAATTTTTAAAGTGATATTATTCCAATGATGGCTTCCCTCTCCTTTGGAGAGGGATTAGAAGTTGAGGAGAACAGGCCATCAGGTTTTCCATTTTGCTTTTCCAATTTTTTCTTATATTTGCACTATGAACAGTTAGAGGGGACAATAGTCCCCTCTTTCTTTAAACTATGATTGGGAAAGAGCAAATTAAAAACCTTGTGGATCAGCACATAAGCAACAGCGATCAGTTCCTGGTTGATATTAAATTATCTCCCGGAAGGTTAGCTGTATTTATTGATAAACCCTCTGGAATTACCCTTGAAGAATGCTCTTCACTGAGTAGGTATTTGACCGATAAGCTGGAGCCCGATGGATTTATGGACTCTCACGAAATAGAAGTTTCTTCTCCTGGTATGGATACACCATTCCTTGTTCCGCAACAGTATTTGCGGAGAATTGGAAGAGAGTTGCGGGTTTTTGATAAACAGAACAAAGAAATAAAAGGAGTTTTGCAGGCTGCCGATGAAAAGGGATTTGAACTGCTTGAGAAACAGATAAAAAAAGAAAATAAAACGAAAATTGAATCAACGTATGTTCATAAATTTGCCTATGATGACGTTCGTGAAACCAAATTGATAGTAAATTTCAAAACAAAATAAAAAATGCAAATGGATCATCAGGTACTAATTGAGTCCTTCTCGGAATTCAAAGAAGTAAAAAATATTGATCGCGCCACGATGATGAGTATTATTGAAGATATCATCAAAGGGATGCTGCGCAAGCGTTATGGAACGTCAGATAATTTTGACGTAATTTTTAATCCTGACAAAGGCGACCTTGAAATATGGCGAAACCGTACTATTGTAGAAGATGGTACTGTAGAAGATCCTGCTACTCAAATTGCCTATTCAGAAGCAGTGCTTATTGAACCCGATTTTGAAGTAGGTGAAGACGTAACCGAAGAAGTTAAGCTGAATGATTTTGGGAGAAGAGCGGTTTTGGCTTTACGCCAAAATCTTGTTTCGCGTATCACTGAGTTAGAAAAAGATGGCATTTACAGGAAATATAAAGATCGTGCTGGTGAGATCGTATCAGGCGAGGTTTACCAGGTTTGGAAAAAAGAACTTTTGATTCTTGATGATGAGGGCAATGAACTCATTCTTCCAAAAAGTGAAATGATTCCCGCTGATTTTTATAAGAAGGGTGATACCATGCGGGCAGTGGTTTTACGGGTGGAAATGCAGAATGCTACTCCACGGATTATTTTGAGCCGCACAAGCCCTGTATTTTTAGAGCGACTCTTCGAACAGGAAGTACCTGAAGTTTTTGACGGTTTAATCACAATAAAAAATATTGTACGTGAGCCCGGTGAACGCGCAAAAGTTGCAGTTGAATCCTATGATGATCGCATTGATCCTGTTGGAGCATGTGTGGGTATGAAAGGATCGCGCATACACGGTATAGTACGCGAGCTGAGAAATGAAAATATTGATGTGATTAATTTCACCAATAATCTTCAGCTTTATGTTACCCGCGCAATGAGTCCTGCAAAAATCACTTCCATTAAATTAGATGATACCAATCATCGTGCTTCTGTGTTTATGAAACCTGATCAGGTATCATTAGCAATTGGTAAAGGAGGTCACAATATAAAATTAGCCGGACGATTAACCGGTTATGAGATTGATGTATATCGCGATTCAGAAGATGAGGATGAAGATGTGGATCTGGAAGAATTCAGTGATGAGATTGATGAGTGGATCATTAATGAGTTGAAGGCAATCGGTTGCGATACAGCAAAAAGTGTTCTTGCATTAAGCGTGGAAGACATGGTAAAGCGTACTGATCTGGAAGAAGAAACAATACGCGAAGTAGTGCGCATTCTCAAAACAGAATTCGAATGAAACGCTTAGCGTGTAGCGGAAAATACGCTGTACAAATAAATATAAAATAATTTTGGCAAGTTGCGGCTCAGCACTTGCCGCAGAATAAAAACCAAAATTAATATTACCTGATGGCAGAAGAAAAAGCAGTACGGTTAGGAAAAGTAGCTAAGGAATTTAACGTGGGTTTGTCGCACGTGGTGGAATATCTTGCCACAAGGGGAATTACTGTCGAATCCAGTCCTAATGCAAAAATTAATCCTGATCTTTATATTTTATTACAGGAGAAATACCAGCCTGATAAATTAGCCAAGCAGGATGCTTTGGATTTAACCCGTGAAAAACAAAAACGCGACAACTTAGTTATAGAAGCTAAAGTTGCTAAGGGTGATGCCCAAAAAACCGAATTTGATAATGATACTGATGATTCATTAAAGCGTAGTCTTGATGAATTAAAACTTGCAGCCTCAGGTGAGAAAAAATCAGCACGTAAAAAAGAAAAGGAGCCTGAAGTAAAGCCTTCTGAGCCAGAAATAATCAAAGCCAAGATTGAAAAATCAGAAGGACCAAAAGTTCTTGGTAAGATTGATCTGGAGGCAGGAAAGAAAAAAACTACTGTAAAAGGTAAGGCTAAGAAGGAAGAACCAAAGGCAGAAAAATCTGCACCTGAACCTGCTTTACCAAGCGAAAAAGCTAAAAAAATAACTCCAAAAGGAAAGAAAAAATCTGAGGAAGAAATTACAACAACTCCTGAACAAGAAGTAGCACCCTCAGTTGAAACTCCGGTTGCGAAAACTACAGTTGCGGAACAGCCTCTACCAGAACCTCCAGTAAAAGAAACTCCTGCAACACCAGAACATATCAGTGTTCGTATAGATAAACTTTCCGGGCCAAACATTATTGGTAAAATTGATTTACCTGTTGATCCACCAAAACGTAAACCGGTTGCCTCCAGTTCTGATTTTGAAAAGGACGGAAGAAAAAGCAAACGCAAACGCAAAGACAAAAAAGGTGGAACCCCGCCAACAGGAGGAATCACCGGAAGGCCACAGCAACAAGGACAGCAAAGTCAACAAGGTAATAATTATCGTGGTGGGCCACAAAGAGGTGGTGGACCAAATCGCGGACCTCAACGAGGAGGATCCGGAAGACCATCTACTCCGTTTGTTCCTAAAGCAGAGCCGACTGAGAAGGAAATACAAGATCAGATTAAAGCAACTCTTGCCAGGTTAAGTGGTGGTGGCAAATCAAAGTCATCCAAACTTCGTAAGGAAAAACGTGTTGCTCATGCGCAACGCCAGGAAGCTATTTCAGAGCAGGAAACTGAGAAGGTTATTAAAGTAACAGAATTTGTTTCTGCAAACGAACTGGCAAAACTGATGAACGTTAGTGTCAACCAGATTATTTCCACTTGCATGAGTTTAGGAATGTTTGTTTCTATCAATCAGCGGTTAGATGCTGAGACATTAACTGTAGTGGCAGAAGAATTTGGTTATAAAGTAGAATTTGTTTCTGCAGATGTACAGGAAGCTATTGCAGAAAAAGAAGATACCGAGGAAGAATTAGTGCCTCGTGCTCCCATAGTTACTGTAATGGGTCACGTTGATCATGGTAAAACATCTTTACTGGATTATATCCGTAAAGCAAATGTAATTGCAGGTGAAGCAGGTGGTATCACACAGCACATTGGTGCTTATGAAGTATCATTGGAAGATGGCCGCAAAATAGCTTTTCTCGATACTCCCGGTCACGAAGCATTTACTGCAATGCGTGCAAGAGGAGCAAAAGTCACAGACATTGCAATTATTGTTGTAGCTGCTGATGATAGCGTAATGCCTCAAACTGTAGAAGCAATCAATCACGCACAAGCTGCCAATGTTCCTATTGTTTTTGCAATTAATAAAGTGGATAAGCCAGGTGCTGATCCTGAGAGAATAAAGCAACAACTTGCAGCAATGAACTTCCTTGTTGAAGACTGGGGAGGAAAATATCAAAGCCAGGAAATTTCTGCAAAACAAGGTTTGAATATTGACAAATTGCTTGAAAAAGTTTTGCTTGAAGCGGAGTTGCTTGACCTCAAAGCTAATCCTGTACGGAATGCAAAAGGTACAGTGATAGAATCATCCCTTGATAAAGGGCGTGGTTATGTTACAACTGTCCTTGTACAAAACGGTACCTTAAAAGTTGGAGATGTTGTGTTGGCCGGATGCTTCAGTGGGCGTGTTAAGGCAATGTTTAATGAGCGTGGTAATAAAGAAACGCAGGCAGGACCAGCAACACCCGCGATGATACTTGGTATGACCGGTGCACCGCAAGCTGGTGATCAGTTCAACGTAATGGATGACGAACGCGAAGCACGTGAAATTGCGAACAAGCGTTTGCAGTTACAACGCGAGCAGGGAATACGTACGCATAAGCACATCACTCTTGATGAAATTGGAAGAAGGTTGGCAATAGGTAATTTTAAAGAATTAAATGTTATTGTAAAAGGTGACGTGGATGGTTCTATAGAAGCATTATCTGACAGCTTGTTAAAACTTTCTACCGGTGAAATACAGGTTAATGTTATACATAAATCAGTTGGTGCCATCAGCGAAAGCGATGTTATGCTTGCTTCTGCATCCAATGCAATCATCATTGGTTTTCAGGTTCGTCCTTCTGTTAGTGCTCGCAGACTTGCAGAACAGGAACAGATTGATATCAGATTATATTCTATCATTTATGATGCAATCAACGAAGTGAAAGCAGCTATGGAAGGGATGCTTGCTCCTGATTACGAAGAAAAGATTGTAGGTAATATAGAAGTACGCGAAGTATTTAAGATTCCAAAAGTGGGAACCGTTGCCGGATGCATGGTGCTTGATGGAAAGGTTACACGTAATACCAAAATACGTGTGGTACGTGATGGTATCGTTGCTTATTCAGGAGAACTTGCTTCATTAAAACGTTTTAAAGATGATGTGAAAGAAGTTTCTTCAGGCTTCGAATGTGGATTGAGCATTAATAAATTTGATGACATCCGTTTAGGAGATATCATTGAAGGTTACGAACAAATTGCTGTTAAGCGAACACTTGCTTAACATATTTTAAATCTGATCATCATTGATATTTCAAAATATAAATGATCGAACAGAATTATTGAAGAATTAAGAGAAACCCTTTGGTGAATTGCCGAAGGGTTTTTTATTTTATTTTGCGATTCCATAAATTTTTAAAATGAGCAGCCACGAAAGAGCACATCACGATGAAGCAAACAACGTAACCTATCAACGTTGTCAGTTCGCGTATGAATATGCGGTTCCTTATATAAAAGGAAAAAAAGTTTTGGATATAGGTTGTGGTTTGGCATATGGAACATCATTGATGGCAGAACATGCTTCGAAGATTACAGGTTTTGATTATGATGAGTCAACTATCAACCAAAACAAAATCCGTTATAAAGAAATTAAAAATCTAAATTTTATTCACGGTACAGTGCCTCCGCTTCCGCTTGCAGATAAAAGTTATGATGTGATTACCGCTTTTCAATTTATTGAACACATTCATCCTCGTAAAGAGTTTATCAATGAATGTTTAAGAGTGCTAAAACCGGGCGGTGTTTTATTAATCACCACACCAAATAATAAAAAATCATTGGCTCGAAATCCTTTTCATGTGCATGAATACACATTTGATGAAATGCAGAATGAATTAAAAAATATAGGAAGCCGTTTTGAATTGGCCGGGTTAAATGGCAATAAAAAAGTAAATGATTATTACGAGGCAAACGGAAAATTTGTACGTGCCATATTAAAATGGGATTTCCTGGGATTACATAAACGTCTTCCTTCAAAAGTTTTAGCTGCTCCTTATAATTTCATAACCAACCTTATGCGTAGCCGTTTGAAAAGCGAAGTGAAACAAACAACTGATATTTCAACCCGTGATTTTCAACTTCAAACGCAAAATCTGGATGAGACATGGGACATTTATGCCCGCGTTTACAAAGAGTGATTACAATTTATTTAGTGTAGGAAAAAATTCTATTTTTGCCCCCACTTAATCAGGAATTGTCCTATGGTGTAACTGGCAACACGCTTGATTTTGATTCAAGAAAGTCTAGGTTCGAGCCCTAGTAGGACAACAAACTAAAATCCCGCTTCCATGGCGGGATTTTTTGTATCTATACATCAAGCCTTTAATTTTTACTTTTACCCATCATCATTATAATTTATGATTGAATTCATTCTCAACAATAAAAACATTCAAACCACTTTGCCTCCAGGCATGACGCTATTGGATTTTATCCGTTACGAACAAAATCTGAAAGGAACTAAAATTGGTTGTCGTGAAGGAGATTGCGGAGCCTGCACAGTTTTAGTAGGAGACCTCACCCCCAGCCCCTCTCCAAAGAGAGTGGGGATATTGCAATTGCAATATCGTTCCATGACTTCATGCCTGATGCCGTTGGGTAATGCACAAGGAAAACACGTTGTTTCTGTTGAAGGAATAAACCTTAAAGAATTAAATCCTGTTCAAAAGGCAATAGTAGACGAAGGCGGAACACAATGCGGTTTTTGCACAGTTGGTTTTGTAATGTCATTAGTAGGGTTTTGTTTAACAGAAAAAGAAATCAATTATGTAAATGCAATTGCTGCGATAGATGGAAACATTTGTAGATGCACAGGATATAAATCTTTAGAGCGTGCAGCAGGATTAATTGTAGATCAATTAAAAACCAGAAACGAAAATGATGTGATTAAATGGTTGATACAGCAACAATTTATTCCCTCTTATTTTTCTGAAATTCCCAAACGCTTATTGACTATTGAAAAAAATAAAAGTGGTGAAAACAAAAAAATAAAAGTTGGTGGAGGAACCGACTTGTATGTTCAGAAACACGATAGCATGGTTCATGCTGATATTGATTTTGTCTTTGATAATGATGCTCTAAAAGGAATAAATCAGAAAGACAATCTGATTTACATCGGAGCTTCCTGCACAGTAGAAGATTTAAGAAGCAGTGAATTGATGAACAAACATTTTCCGCATCTGCAAAAACATCTGAAACTTATTTCATCAACTCCCATAAGAAACATGGCAACCCTTGCCGGCAATTTCATAAACGCATCTCCAATTGGAGACATGACCATTTTTTTTCTTGCATTAAATGCAGGATTAATACTTGACAGCAATGGAGTTAAAAGAAATGTTTTGCTGAAAGATTTTTATAAGGACTACAAAAAACTCGATAAATCAGAACATGAAATAATTGAAAGGATTTATATTGAAGTTCCTAAACTGAATTCTCTTTTCAATTTTGAAAAAGTTAGCAAACGAACACATCTTGATATCGCAAGCGTAAACTCAGCGATGAGTATTGAAATAGAAAATAATAAAATTAAAAACGTAAATATTGCAACCGGAGGCGTGTTTGCATTTCCATTGTACCTCAATAAAACAGTGGAATATTTAAAAGGAAACGAGATTTCTGCATCAACAATTTCAAAAGCAAATGAAATTCTTCAATCAGAAATTGCTCCTATCAGTGATGCGAGAGGGACAGCGGATTACAAAAGACTTTTAGCAAGACAATTGTTTTATGCGCTTTTTGTGGAGTTGTTTGCTGATAAAATTAATACTGAAGATCTTTTTCAAAATAATTTTTTCCTATGAAAAACATTGACTCTTTCAATCACACCCGCGGAGAATCAATTTATGTGGATGATATTATCGAACTGAAAGGAACATTGTACGCTGTTCCGTTTGATTCACATGTCGCACATGGAAAAATTATTTCGTTGGATATTACCGAAGCTTCTGCAATCACAGGCGTAAAAAAGATTTTCACTTATAGGGATATCACAGGAGAAAATCAGATAGGCGGAATTATTCCTGATGAGCCATTATTCGCTGAAAACATTGTTGATTTCTGCGGGATGCCCATTGCATTGGTTGTTGCAGAAACAGAAGAGATAGCAAGAATAGCTATAAAGAAAATAAAAGTGGAGATAGAAAAGCTTCCTGTAATTGTTGATCCGCGCGAAGCAGCGAAGCAAAATAAATTAATTATTCCTCCACGTACTTTTCAAATGGGTGACATAGCATCACAATGGAAAAGCTGTGAATATATTTTTGAAGGCATTGCAGAAAATGGTGGA
>JANLZB010000049.1:0-16782 GCA_031366005.1 Bacteroidota bacterium
ATCATTGGTGTTCACCGGTGTGTGCGTAATGTTTCCTGTTGAAGGATCGCAGGCATCGGTTGTACAAACATTGTAATCATCAATATTTACAGGTGTATGGAATATGCCCGTAACAGGATCACAACCATCGGTAGTACATGCGTTGTTATCATTTGTATTTACTGGGGTGTGAGTTACAATTCCTGTTGAAGGATCACAAGCATCCGTAGTACAAATATTATTATCATTAGGATTATTAACGGTGACCGTAACTGTATCTGTTGCAGTACATCCTCCGCAATCTGTAATTTTTACATTATAATTGGTAGTGTTAGCAGGATTAACAGTAATGCTTGATGTTGTTGCACCTGTTGACCACAAATAAGAAACTCCCGAATTGCTGGTACCCGCAATCACATATTTTACATAATCCACTCTGAAAGCACAATTGCCATTATCCGTAACTCTTATATAACGTGCCGAGGATGACAAAGTATAGCAATACTCCTGAAAAGCGCTATTGGTGAAAGTTATTGAGGATATCAAATTGGTAAAACCTGAACTTGCGCTTGTTGAAGCTTGAATCATTGCATTGCTGTATCCAGTTGATGAGTTAACACAATGCTCCAGCTTCATACTAACGCAAATCTGAGTACCTGCAGGGACTACGCTTCCAAAATCAAGGGTAATATAGGCAGTACCACTACCACCTTGTGTCCAAAGTTTTGTTCCGGCATTATCACCACATACTGTTGCAAATGTGGGATCTACTAAATATCCACCGGAATTTGCCATTACATGATTGCAATCAGAAATACTTTGGGTTGTGCAAGTAGCAGCGCCCGTATAACTTGCGGTTAATGTTGTGGAACCTCCGGTACAAATGTTTTTGTCTGATCCTGCATTTGCAATAAGCGAACAGGTATGACAATCATAGCTACCGTTGATGTCTCCTGAACCTGTGTTTGAACCAGTATAAGAGAACCATGTACTGATACCGTTATTATTTGTATTGAGCGCATTTGCACCATTTCCTAATTGCAATCCATATTGCGCCATTTGATTTGCAAGATTGAGCGTAATCCCGCTTAAGCTTCCTTGCCCAATCAATGTGCTTGATTTACTCGGGTCAAAATCATAGAATTTCCAATGAGTTGTGTCTCCAAGATTAGGAGTATGTGCCATATTTCCCTGAGCATTCCACTGATAAATATTTGAACAATGATAAAACCAAAGGCTTACATTAAAACGCTTGTTTGCATCTGAAATTCTTTCTATCGCACCATACATATGCGCGGTTCCATTTGAAAATTGATCCAAATGCAAACCACCATTGGCTATTGATGCTTTAAAATCTATTCCATAATTTGGAATATAAAAAATTCTCCCCCCGGGATACTCCCATCCATCGATTAAACAATTGCTTGAATCACACACTTGAGTAAGTGTAAATGTTATTGTTTTTTCATCACATTTTAATCCCCCGGCATTGTCAGCAGTATATGCTTTGGCATTAATTGTATAAGTTCCCGGAAGCAAGTTTAATGGGACTAAATCAGTAGGTGTACGAAATGGAAATGTGTTTTCTATGTTAGTAGAAGAAGAGTTGCCTGATAAAGTAAATTGTACACTTTCTGTTCCACTGGAAACCAAGGCTTCAATATTCCAATTAGTAGGGAAAGTACTGAGATTGTAAGAACCGCCATTGGTTAAAGTAAGTAAGTTCGTAGAGTTATCTAAATTGTAAATTATTAAATTATTAATGGCTGCATTACATTGGGTAAGGGTAAAACAAATAGTTTTTTCATCACATTTTTGACCTCCACCATTAGCTTGATTAAAAGATTTTACAACTACCGTATAAAATCCTGCAGTAAGATTTAATGGTGTTGCATCACCAGGTGTTCGGTAAGGGATTACGTTTTCAAGATGACTCGAAGAAACAGGTCCGGTAATGTCAAACGAAACACTACCAATTGTTGTTCCCGTTACAATAGCTTCTAAATTCCAGCTTGCAGGCAAGGAAGCAATATCATAGGTACCTAGATTAGTTATTGATGTAAAAGTGGTTGAATTAACAAGATTAAAAATATTAAGGCTGCTTATTGTTGCATTGCAACAGTTGGTTACGGTCATAGTAATTATGTTGGATTCACCAATATAATCAGTACAATGATCTCTGCGTGCACATCGTCTGTAATCAGTAGTTTGTGTGATTGCACCCGGATCATACGTACTTCCGGTCGCACCGCTTATTTGTTGAAAAGCATTTCCTGTACTGGCATTTCTATAAAGCCAGACATATTGTAATGCTCCGCTACCACCAGCAGGTAATTGCAGATTTTGAATTAAGGCAGGATCAAAAGGCGAACATCCTGATTGTGAATAACCTATTTGACCAGAAGAAGTAACATTGGAACATCCTGATGCATGTACAGGATTTTTTAGTGTCCAACAACAGAACAATGCAAGTACAAAGAGTATAAATTTTTTCTTTTTCATAATATGGTTTTAAATATGAGGTAGCATATTAGTACCCTGTCGTAACCCAAAAATATTATTTTGACGAATCGTGTTTTATTATTGATGAACATATAAAAAATATGGGTGGCAGATGATTTTTTTAGGTATTTGAAGCCCTTGTATTTTATTAAAAAAAAGCGTAATACGAGCTGAAATAAAATTAGCGAATAGTTCTGTCAACTTTCGCTTTTAAATAATGATTCTGAACAGTTTTTTTGCTATAGAACTTAGGACTGAATGCCTTTATTCTATAATTAATAAAATCTCTTCAATTGTAGATTGTAAATGTTTTATGGATGCATGTTTTTATGCGCTATCCAAACAGTGAAAACTAATTTAACACAATTTTTCCCGATTTAATAGTTTCATTTTTCGATTTTATACGATAAAAATAAATTCCGGCAACCATTTTGTTTTTAGCAATTTTTATTTCCTGTGATGATAAAGCTTGTAATGACATTATCTCCTTTCCTATAAGATCAAATAATTGTACATGAGGATCTGTTAAAATCTTATCAGACAAAAACGTTATCTCATTTTGTGTTTGAATGATTGAAATAACATTTTGGTTTTGGTATTCTTCTATCCCAACATTTGAAACAGTGACCGGATTAGACATTGCACGGCAACCATTATTGTTTGTTATCAATACCTGATAGATTCCATTTTGTACTGCTACGTAAGTACTATTTGTTGCACCTGGAATACTATTGCCATTTAAATACCATTGATAAGTGGTAGCAGCATTTGAAAACAATGTGTTTCCTATTAAAATTACACCTGGCAATGGTGCCGGACTAATTGTTACAGGTAATAAAAAAGGTAAGCTCGAACCACAACCATTCACAGCACTTACACCAACTGATCCACCGGTATTGCCAAATATCACAGTGATTAAAGTATCACCTTGTCCTGAATTTATTGTTGCTCCTGATGGTACTGTCCATGTATATGAAGTAGTTGTTGCAACCGGTGATGTATAAAAAGTTACAGTGTCGTTTTCACAAACAGATTGTGCGCCTGTAACAGAAACCGGAATGTCAGGAATGCATGGAGTGGTATATTTAAGTATTGTGCCTAATGTGCCGCAAGCATATCCCGTATCCGGATTTGAAAAATAAACACCAAGAATTCCATTTGATTGAATGGTTTGATTGTTATAAGAAACACCTCCATTATTCGTGTATAAAATGTCTCCTAAATCACCTGCAACATATCCTTTTGATCCTGACAAATAAAAAGCACCGCGTAAATTATTTGCTGAACCACTAACCAATGTATTCCATGTGTTTCCTCCATCTGTTGATTGAACAATGACACCAAAACCTCCGGCAGAATATATAGTATCAGCGGTTGCGCAGAATACAGAAAGAAAACCATTGGTGTTAGTGTAAACAGTATCCCATGTGGTGCCTCCATCCATTGTCTTTAAAATAATTCCACTCATAAACGTTCCAAGGCTTGACGCAGCCCAACCTGTATCGTTATTGATAAAACGAATGGAAATTAAATCCTGCGTGATGGTACTTATTTGTTGTGTCCAGCTTGTTCCACCATCAATAGTTTTCAGGATCACTCCATTTCCTCCTGCTATATAACCTATATCATGAGAAGGAAAAAAAACACTGCGTAATAAATTAGGAACATTAGATGAAAGAGAATCCCAGGAATTACCGGCATCAGTAGTTTTAATTATTTTACCGTTGGCACCACAGGCATAACCTGTAGAATCATCAGTAAAAAAAACACTACGCAAAGTATCGGTTATTCCCGGTGCGAGTGCAAACCAGTTTGTTCCGCCATCAATAGTTTTTAAAACTGTTCCATCACTTCCCACCACATATCCGGTTTGCGGATTAGTAAAATAAACTCCACGAAGTTCAGCAGAACTGCCACTTGTTAAGGTAGTCCATTGTGAAAATGCGATTGATGAATTGATAATTAATGCCAATAAGATAGATAAGTGTTTCATGTTTTATAATGTTGGATTATTTCAAAATTAAATAAAGTTGAATACTCAAATATACATTTTTTGTTTCTTGGATATTTTCTTTCGTTATTCAGCTGAGTTTTCCGATTATTATAATTTCAAATAAATTACTGCTGGTGAAATAATTGGAAAATGTTTGTTAATTTTTTGTTCCTTTGATTACATAAAAACCCTCTCATGAAATTATATTTATTCCTGTTACCTGTTTTCTTCTATTCTATTGCTTTTGGTCAGTTTGATCATCGAATGTTACCTGAAGAACAAGCTCAACTACCAGCTTATTTGGCTTTACGTGAAAGCACACCAGTTGGCACAGCATCCATCACGCCACCTTCTTCTTCTGTGAGAACTATTGCTGAATGGGAGGAGTTGCAGGGATTAACTATCACGTGGACAACTTATACAACCATGCTTCGTGAAATTGTTCGCACAGCAAAACAAGAGTGCAGAGTTTATATCATTGTAAACAGCGCCAATCAGCAAACCCAGGCAATTAATTTTCTGGCTTCAGGTAATGTTGACACCGTTAATGTGTCCTTTGTTATTCAACCATACAATTCTATCTGGAGCCGCGATTACGGAATGTGGAGTGCATACACAAATGATGTAGACACACTAATCAGCATCGACTGGATTTATAATCGTCCGCGGCCACTGGATGATGTTTGTCATTTAGCAATTGCAAACCTGTTAGGAACACCATTGT
Organism: Bacteroidota bacterium; assembly: GCA_031366005.1. GTDB lineage: Bacteria > Bacteroidota > Bacteroidia > AKYH767-A > OLB10 > JANLUX01. The sequence continues at coordinate 5,199 of JANLZB010000049.1, forward strand.
ATCAAACTACAACAGCACCATGGGATTTAGTTAATACAGGAGGAAATTTCATGACCGATGGTTTCGGAACTGCGTTTGCATCTAATCTTGTTTTAACAGATAATACCACTGCAGCAGGTTTTGGTGTTCAGCATACTGCTGCTGAAATAGATACCATCATGAAACATTTTATGGGTATTAACCGGTATATTAAAATGAATACATTGCCTTATGATCAGATTCATCATATTGATATGCATATCAAATTAATTGATGAAGAAACTTTAGTTGTGGGACAATACCCGACAGGGATTGCTGATGGTCCACAGATAGAAGCAAATCTGCAATATATTCTTGCTAATTATAATTCAGTGTATGGCACTCCTTATAAAGTTATTCGTGTTCCTATGCCGGATGATAATGGTCAGTATCCGAATAACGGAGGAAATTATTTTACTTATGCCAATGCATCATTCATCAATAAAACTTTAATTGTTCCTGTTTATAATATACCATCTGATACAACTGCATTAAGAATTTATCGTGATGCTTTACCCGGATATAAGATTGTCGGAATTAATTCTAACGCGAGTATCGGTGCGCTTGGTGCTTTGCACTGCATCACAAAAGAAATAGGAACTGCTGATCCTTTGCTCATCTCACATCAGCCATTGCATGATACCTATGATACAGCCAATGCATATACTGTAAATGCACTTGTGCAACATCGTTCAGGAATTGCATCAGCGACTTTATATTATCGAACCGATACAACACAACCTTTCATCGCTATTCCAATGATTTCATTAAGCTCGCAGATCAATCACTGGAGTGTACAGATTCCTGCACAAGTTGCAGGAACCACCATTTATTATTATGTGGAAGCACAATCAGTTTCGGGTAAACAACAAGTACGACCACTGTCGGCACCCACAGGTTATTGGAAATTTAAAGTGTTGACAACTGTAGCTGTTAAAGAAACTAATGAGCATCCATTTGAACTCCTGCCCGCATTTCCAAATCCATCAAAGGGTATAACTTGTATCCCAATTAATAATTATTCAATTGTAAATCTAAATGCAGAGTTATATGATGCTACCGGACGAAAAGTGAAAAACATTTTTGATGGAACATTGCAAATCGGTGAACGCAAACTTTTTATTGACACTTATAATCTTTCGTCAGGTGTTTATAATATTAAGATTAAAACTGAAAAAAGTGTCTACACCCAAAAGCTAATAGTGCGTTGATAAAATAGTATGTTGAAATAAAAAACATTTAATTAGTACGTTTGTTGAACAACCATTTTTGCATTGTTATCTCTTACAGTAATCCTATGAAAAAATATTTGTTATTTCTTTTATTTATTCTGTTCAATAGTTTCTCACAGTCACAATCACTTTATTTTCCACCGCTTGTTGGAAACGCATGGGATACTGTTTCGCCTGCTTCATTAGGATGGTGCATTAATTATCTTGATACACTTGATAATTTACTTCAACAGAAAAACACTAAAGCAATCATCATTTTAAAAGATGGAAAAATTGCACACGAAACTTATTTCGGCACATTTACAGTTGACAGCAACTGGTATTGGGCTTCCGCAGGAAAAACGCTAACCGCTTTTAATATCGGGCAGGCACAGGAGCAAAATTATCTTTCTATTAATGATAGTTCATCACAGTATTTAGGTGCCGGCTGGACATCTGCTCCATTAAATAAAGAAGCTTTAATTACTATCCGCAATCAACTTACTATGACGAGTGGTTTGGATGATGGTGTATCAAACGAATATTGTACATTACCTGCGTGTCTGCAATATCTTGCTGATGCAGGAACACGATGGGCCTATCATAACGCACCTTATACTTTATTGCAAGCTGTAATGGATAGTGCAACCGGCAACTTCACCAGCTTTTTCAATTCGCAATTACGAAACAGGATTGGTATGAATGGAATATGGTTTACAGCGAACGTTTACAATCATATTTATTACAGCACACCCCGAAGCATGGCACGTTTTGGTTTGCTGATGCTCAATCATGGAATATGGAATAATGATACGCTAATGCATGACACCACTTATTTTGATGATATGATTAATACATCACAAAACATCAATTTATCTTATGGTTACTTGTGGTGGCTCAATGGAAAATCTTCTTTCATGTTACCCGGTTCTCAATTTGTTTTCAATGGTTCCATCATTCCAAATGCTCCGGCAGATATGTATTGTGCACTTGCAAAAAATGATCAGAAAATACATGTGGTTCCTTCACAAAATCTGGTTGTGATAAGAATGGGTGATGCTGCCGATACAATTTCATTGGTACCTGTAAGTTTAGATAATGAGATGTGGGACGTGTTGAATCATGTTTTTTGCAATTCGGCATCTGTACCTGAAGCTAAAGATAAAAATGGTTTTTCTGTTTATCCAAATCCGTTCTTTGACGAGTTGACAGTTGAGGGATTACAGTTGACAGTTAAGGAAAATCGTGAAATAAAAGTCTATGATATTTTTGGTAGAGAAATGTTTTCGCAGCAAATAAAATCTGCCGGCTGCCGACTGAAAACTGCCGACTGGAGTTCAGGGATTTATTTTGTGAGAATTGGAACGGTTGTGAAAAAGGTTGTGCGGGGGTAAATAAATAGATATTCCAAATCTTTAAGATTTGGAATATCTTAAATCATCAAATATCTTGAAATGAATCCATTTATACCACTCGAAGCCGATAAATTTTATCATATATATAATCGCGGAAATAATAAGCAACCTGTTTTTTATTCTGAGAAAAACCAGCGATACTTTTTAGATAAGTACACTCAATATATGGAATCTTATCTCGATACTTATGCCTGGTGTTTAATGCCTAATCACTTTCATTTCTTAGTAAAATTAAAAAGTGTTGAAGAAATTAGAATTGCTGCAAAGCAAGATTTTCAAAATCAAAATATAATTGAAAGTATTGTTGAGCATCCGGTAAGCGAACGTTTCAGAAGATTTTTTCTTGGTTACTCCAAAGCAATCAATAAACAGCAACAGAGTACAGGTAGTTTATTTCAGAAAAATTTTAAGCGAAAATTTGTGGACAATGATGAGTATGCTAAACAACTTGTTTGCTATATTCATAATAATCCTGTTCATCATGGATTCGTTAACTATTGTTCAGAATACTTATGGACATCTTTCCATAGTTTTTTATCTTCAGGAGTAACAAAAATTAAACGTGACATTGTACTTGATTGGTTTAATGGGAGGGATAATTTTATTCAAGTTCATAAATCAGTGAATGATTATTCTTTAGTTGAAAGAATGATTCTTGAAGATGATTGATTTTAGATATTCCAAATCTTTAAGATTTGGAATATCTACGCTCCCAAAATCCGTACTTTTGTATCCTGATTTATTTACTTTAAATGAGCGATTTCCTCCACCATGAATGTGGCATTGCACTCATCCGTTTGCGTAAGCCGATGCAATACTATATTGAGAAATATGGTACTCCCATGTATGGCATCAATAAATTGTATTTGTTGATGGAGAAACAACACAACCGGGGACAGGATGGCGCAGGTGTTGTGAATATTAAATTTGATGTTGAACCGGGCAACCGTTACATCAGTCGTTATCGTGTGATAGGTAAAGATGCGATTCCTGAAGTTTTTGCAAAGATCAACGCAAAGTTTGAAGCAGTAAAAAAAACAAATCCTGATTTGTTGAATGATGCTGCATGGTTAAAAAACAATATTGCTTTTTCCGGTGAATTATTATTAGGTCATCTTCGTTACGGAACTTTTGGTGGTTACAGTCTTGAAACCTGTCATCCGTTTTTGCGTCAAAATAACTGGATGACCCGTAACCTTGCCATTGCCGGAAATTTCAATATGACTAACGTGGATGAATTATTCCAACAATTAGTAGAGATAGGACAGCATCCAAAAGAAAAAGCCGATACTGTTACAGTGATGGAAAACATAGGGCATTTTTTAGATGAGGAAAATGATGAGTTGTATTATCGTTATAAAGCAAAAGGTTTTTCCAAACAACAGATTTCTCCATTGATTGCAGAGGAGCTGGATGTTACAAAAATTTTAAGGCGTTCATCACGCAACTGGGATGGTGGTTATGTAATGGCGGGTTTGCTTGGTCATGGTGATGCATTTGTGCTGCGCGATCCTTCCGGCATTCGTCCTGCACATTATTATATGGATGATGAAGTGGTGGTGGTAACATCCGAACGCCCGCAGATACAAACTGCATTTAATGTACCGATGGAGTTTGTTCGTGAAATAAAACCCGGACACGCACTTGTGATTAAAAAGGATGGAAGAGTGAGCGAAGAGATGGTGAAAGAACCATTAGAAAAACTTTCCTGTTCATTTGAACGGATTTATTTTTCACGCGGAAGCGATGCTGATATTTATTCAGAACGAAAAATGTTAGGCCGCAAATTATGCCCTTCAATACTCGAAGCTGTTGACAGTGATCTACGTAATACAGTTTTTTCATTCATACCCAACACTGCTGAAGTTGCATTCTACGGAATGATACAGGGAATGGAAGAATATTTAAAAGAGGTTAAGAAAAGAAAAATTTTAAGGTTAGCTGAAAAAGCAACAGAAGAACAACTGAATGAGATACTGAGTATTCGTCCGCGTGCAGAAAAAATTGCAATTAAGGATGCAAAGCTTCGCACGTTTATCACTAATGATCAGGACAGAAGTGATATGGTTACGCATGTTTATGATATCACTTATGGAACTATCCGTGCCGGTGTTGACAACCTGGTGGTTATTGATGACAGCATTGTTCGCGGAACAACATTGAAGAACAGTATCATCAAAATGTTAGACCGCCTGAATCCTAAAAAAATTGTGATTGTTTCTTCGGCACCGCAAATCCGTTATCCTGATTGTTATGGAATTGATATGGCAAGAATAGGTGACCTTGTTGCTTTCAAAGCTGCTATTGAATTGCTTGAAGAAAACAATATGGAACATGTGATTGATGAAGTGTATTCACAATGCAAAGCACAGTTAGAATTAGGTGTAAATGAAATGCGGAATTATGTTAAGCTTATTTATAAACCATTTTCAGCTGAACAAATTGCAGCACGCATTGCCAAGCTTGTTACTCCTGCTGATTGCAAAGCTGAAGTACATTTGATTTTTCAAAAGATTGAAGACCTTCATGCGGCCTGCCCTAACCATTTAGGTGACTGGTATTTTTCAGGTGACTATCCCACTCCGGGTGGAAACAAAGTAGTGAACCGTGCTTTTGTGAATTATATTGAAGGAGTGAATGAAAGAGCGTATTAAAAATTATTGAAGCTTTAACACCAGTTCTTTTTTATTAAGTTGTTCAATCGCATTAAAAACAGTTGCAACACTCGCTACATCTTTGGCTGCAACGTGTTCATCTTTTACAATCATATTGGATTCTAATTGTATAATTCCGGGTTGCGGATAACTTAAAACAATAGAGTAGCTTCCAAAAACTGTTTTAATTTCAGTGGCAAAGTCAGCTTCATTTACAACCGTTACCGGTAAATCTGTTTTGATAAAATATTTATAAGAGTCCTGGCATTGAAAATCAAAATAAAAATCTGTCTTTCTGTTTTCAGCTGAAAAATTTTTATAAATAATATGACTAAACCAATTACTCAGATTCAAGTGCATTGTGCCATCAGTTGCTTTAGTTAATATATCATTTTTCTCATATTTTAATCTGAAAGTAGCTGTAAAAGGAAAATCTGTTTTCACATTAGTTTTCTCCTGTGAAATAGTTTTAACAGTTGGGCCTAAATCCGAAATTTTTCTATTGTAAAGTTCATTCACTGAAAGATCTTTGTAATCATCCAGGTAATAGCCACGTGTCATTGTTGAAAATTGTCCTGATAATTCAACTCTTGCATCAAACATAGTTCGCATCAGCTCAGTTGAAATCGTTACCATCACATTGTGATTTCTGTAATTATCATTGAGTGTGCTGTATGGTGTTTTAATTCTTTCGAAATTAATAGTAGGAAGTTTTTTATACGTTTCCTCAACGTCAAGATTCTGTGTAACCAACTCTGTATTTACATCCTCATAATAAAAGGGTAATTCGTTTTCATACCATCCGAATTTGCCTTTTTTAGGAATAAAATAGTTAGCGCTCTTATTTTGTAAAAAACAATAGTATGGCTCGAACGATAGTGAAGGGGTGTATCTTTCAAAATTTAAATCCTGAACCCGTTTATCGTATAGACGTACTTTAAAATAGTTTGCTCTGATCAGGTAAAGTAATTTATTATAAATGTGATAACGGCTGATTTCTCTTATCGTTTTACCTTCAAAGAAATCACCCAATCGTTCCTTTCGCTGATCAGTGCCTGCAACATAATCTGAATCTGTTTGATAATTAAAATTCTCAATCATATCCTTATGCATTTCATGAAACAGAAAATAATCGTTGGTATCAGTCACTTGTTTTTTTAAATTATCAATGTAATGCATCAACACCAGATTATCATGATCTTTAAGAATATTATTTTCAAATACATGATCCGAATTCTTTTTTTCAACTCCAACCTCAGAAGTAAAATATGCTTCCCATGTATAAGGCCAGGGTTGTATCACTTCACCAGTATACATATTTACTTTGCCAAAATCTCTCTCATGAAAATAGAAAATCATATAGGGTAAATCCCTGTGAATTCGAGACGATTCGGGTAATGTGATTGTGCTATATTTTTTTAATGCGTTTGCTGTCTGGTATCGGATACGCATCATTTTAGTCAGGTAATAATTATACATTGACATATTATCATCCACCATTTCAATTTTGGTATCCTCGTCTATAATTACTGCATCTTCATTTTTATATCGTTCTTCAATCTGAACGTGTGGAGGCACCGGTTCCCAATCATATTTGCTGTTACGGTATTTAGTGTTTTGAGATAAAAGAATTAGAGGCAACAGAATGAATATTGTTGTCAGGTGGGATAATTTTTTCATTGAATATATTTTTTTTGTCAGGCGTGATAAAACTAAAAAAATAATTTTAAAATTAAGCTGATATCATCATAAGGAAACGTATTTAATTTGTCAGTGACTTGTTTCTTCTTAAAATAATTGAAGTAATCAAAGCAACAACACCTCCCATAACAGTAGAAAAAACGAAATACATTAAATAGGAAAAAGTTTTTCCGTTGTACATCATATCAATTTCCTTAACAGCATCTGCAATTTGCAATTCAGTTTTCCCCTGAGTTTGCATTTGATTAATACTGAATTGTTTTATAAGAGGATAAAACTCAGGGTTGATAACATGCTGATAAAAAGCAAGCCAAAATGCAGTGATGAAACTGTAAATTACAACCATCTTTATTCCTGTTTTAAAGCCCTCTGCAAAAGTGATCACTCCCCTTTGTTGTTTCTTTTTTACAATAAGTGCAATAACAATAAGCAGCCAAAACATATAGGCGGAAGCAAGTCGTGTGTATTCACCCGCTTCCATCTTTGTGGTGTTGTATCCTAACAAATGCTCAATACTTACCCATACAATAAATGCAATGGAAGCAATTATGGCAAAACGAATGGAAATGTTTTTCATTTAATTATTTTGGACAATTATTTTGGTTGCACCTTCCATGCATTGTACTCCCGAATAATCAATGGAATATCTTCGTATATATAAATATCACCTTTGATTTTTTTAACCAATACACTATCTGCTGCTAACAATTTACATAGCATTTTCTTTTGTGGGAGTTTTTCAGAAAAATAGTTTTTCCCAATTTGTCTTATATATCCTTCATCTTTTACAACTATTCCGAGACATTTTTGATGAGTATTACCCATTGCAATCATTGGACCTCCCGGAAGGCCCATAGTCATACCACCTCCACTTGGATAATTAACTTCATAAATACTTATAGGACCTTCTTCAATTATTTTGGCGAATATATACTCACCGAAATTTTTTAAAAGTTTCCCGGAAGGAATGAATACAAGTCTGAATTCTTCATCTCCCCATCGATAATACTTAGCTTCTAAAAATGAATAAGTTATCTCTTTAGCCTCCTCATCATGTTTATAATCCACCTTTTCATAAAACAAAAACTTTCTTTTAAAGACGAGGCCTTTTAATGTATCGTTCCTTGAAGTAATAATAAACCCCTCCTTCCATCTAGATTCCTTTTGTGCTCAGAGCGTTGTCTGAACGAAAAATAAAAGGATTGTAAACCCCTTTATACTATTCATATTTTACCTGCAAGCACACAAGTCTTTTTATATTTTTTTACATCTCCTTTCAAATCGAAAGCTTCCATATAAATAATATAAATACCGATTCGAGCTTTTTCATTTTTGTCGGTGATGCCATTCCAGCTCCACGAACCATCAGTTCCTAATAATTGATTTTTTACAAGATGTGTCATCAATCTTCCACGGTCATCAAACACATCCACATTTCCTGTGAAACCCGGTTCATCAAAATGATAAGTGATATTGGTTACGTCCTTTGTTCCGTCATTGTCAGGAGAAAAAATTTCAGGATCAACAGTAATTGAACTTCCATCACCTGTTACTTCACTGTATTGAGAATTCCGTAAGCCGGGGGTTGCAAAACCCGAAGTTTCGGAAGCTGAATGCCAGTTGTTCTGATCTTGTGTTGTACGGTTTGGATTGATGCGTTCAAGCGATACTCCGTGCAAATCGTTCAACAAAGGAAATTGCCATGATGAATAATAATGCAACTGATCAATGGTGTGTGAGGTTGCATCCTGCAAAACGATAATGTCTTCATCAGTTAAAAGATCAGGAAGATTCATCTGAAGAAATGCAGTCGGGTCAGTGATGTATTGGCTTTTTACTGCATCAGGTTTGTCAGTTAAAACAAGATAATGAGAAGGAAGTAAAACATAACAATCAGTAGTAATTATACTTTGAGGATCGGGAATTCCTGTTGTCAAATCTATTTTTGTTATTCGCAAATCTTTTACATCTATTGCTTTAGTACTTCTATTATACAATTCTACAAATTCAGCACCTCCTGTTTTTGCACTGAACAACACTTCGTTAATAACAACATCGCCTGAATCAGGATTTTGTCCCCATTGAAAAAAAGTTGAATTGGCTCCGATCATATTTCCCGGACAATCAGCAACTGAAGGATTTATTTTTATTTCGATGGCATTACTTTGAGTTATTATATTAAAAGAAGTAGTGAGTGTAACGGAAAGAAAATCTGCAGCAGGAACAGCATTGACCGGTGTGTTAATTCCTGAACTTGTTTTCAAAGTATAATTGTTAATATTACTCAATGCAGTATCAGCAAGCGGTTCACTAAAAAACAACTGTACGTGATTTGAGTCAGAAGGACAGGCATGTAAAACTGTGGGTGCAACATTATCAATCAATGTTCCATCAACGCTGTTTATACTTCCGGGTGTTCCTCCTTTAACATCGGCACTTGCTTTCCAGTTTGATTTATTGATACACGTAAAATCAGGATCAATGCGTTCAATACTCCAGCCTCCTCCACTTTTTGTTGCATCCAGATAAAATGTTTCATCATAAAAAACCTGATCTATAATTTTAGAAGTATTATCCCTAAGTGTGAGTGTCTCTCCACCTGTATTATTCAAGGACGGAAATGAAGAGAAACCTATTGCTGTGCCGTAAGTTGAAAATGCAACCTGGCTGGAGCTGCCGCAGATGATAATAAAACCTGCGGGTAAAATAGTTTGACTGCCAAACGTAATTGAAGAGCTTGCATCAGAAAAAGTCCATCCGCTTAAATTAAATGTTTTATTGCTCCTGTTAAATAATTCAACATACTCTCCTCCGGCAGGTAAGCCAACTGCAGGATCAGGATCAGCCATTATTTCATTAATCACTAAATCAAAAGCTGAAGGTGTTACAGGAACTGTATAAGTGAATGTTGCAATACTGTTTGGAGCGATAATATTAAGCGCAATGTCTTTCACGTTGTTTACAATAAGGGTATCAATAACCCCTGATGGAAAACTTCCTGCAAAACTTAAATGGACAAGAGAAAGATTAGATGCATCACGTTGAGCAGTTTGTGGTGAACCAATATTATTTATTGAATAATTTGAAATTGTTTCGGCAGAAGTTTGATCAACTGGTTCGTTAAAAAAAATATCCAATGAGTTATTATTGATAACACTAACGCTGCTGATTTGAGGTGGTGTAGTATCTACCACGATACCACCTACATAGAAATCATCAAAGAAAAAATTAGCTGCATTACTGGAAGTGTAAGCGCACAAAACACCGAGATAAGAAGATGTGTTATAAGTAGCATCTGTTCCTGTTGCTTCAATCACATAATTATTTCCACCTGCAACATCCACTGCTAATGTCCACAAGCCATTGTTATCACGCGTTACTTTAACACCAAGTGAAAATGCTGATGCAATCTGTGCATTAGTTCCCCTGCAAACAGTAACTGGTGTAGTTCCATCTTGCCTGAATAATTCTACTGCGTCATTTGAAAGTGCTTCACCAAATTGCAGGTAATAACCATTTAAAGGATTTTCTAAATTACTTTGGTCTGAAACCAGATACACCCGTCCGAAATTCGAGGCAGAAGGTGAAAAATTTTCTCGTATAAAAAATCGCCACTCAACATTATTTAATGTTGCAAGTGCATTGACTGTGGATAAGAAAGCGCTGTTGGCAATAGTTCCATTCGATTGCAACTGGTTTGAAGTATTCACAATAAAAACGGAATCATCACCACTCCAGGTGGGGTTTGAAGTAAAATTTCCATCACTGAAATTATCAGTAAACTGCGCTTGTGCAGCAATGGTAAAAAACAAAAACAGCAAACCGAACGTATAAGTCTTTATCATAAAATTAAATCTAATTTTGGCAGCGTTGAAAGTATAAAAATAAGCATCACCAAATGAAAGTAGCAGTTGTAGGAGCCACCGGATTGGTAGGCGGTAAAATGTTAGAGATACTGGAAGAACGAAATTTTCCGGTAACGGAACTCATTACTGTTGCTACTGAAAAATCTGTAGGTAAGCTGGTTCGCTTTCGCGGAAACGATTATAAAGTGGTTAGTATGAAGGATGCCATCGCAATGAAACCGCAGATCGCATTGTTTTCAGCTGGAGGAAATACTTCACTCGAGTTCGCGCCACAATTTGCAGAAGTGGGAACTATTGTGATTGATAATTCATCAGCATGGAGAATGGATGCATCCAAAAAATTAGTGGTTCCTGAAATCAATGCAAATGTGTTGACATCAAAAGATAAAATAATTGCGAACCCAAATTGCTCCACTATACAGATGGTGGTTGCATTAAATCCTTTACATAAAAAATATAAAATCAAACGGATCGTGGTTTCCACTTATCAATCTGTTTCAGGCACAGGAAAAAAAGCGGTTGATCAATTGATGAATGAACGCAAAGGAATCAGCGGCGAGATGGCATATAAGCACCCGATCGATATGAATGCTATCCCACAGGTAGATGTATTCACAGAAAGCGGCTATACTAAAGAAGAGTTGAAGATGGTGAACGAAACGAAGAAGATCATCGGTGATGATTCCATAAAAGTTACGGCAACCTGTGTACGCATCCCC
>JANLZB010000002.1:0-2210 GCA_031366005.1 Bacteroidota bacterium
CATTATTAATATTAAAAAAATCTGCGAAATGTATTTAAGAGGTTCTTATAAAATGGATGTAATTAATCTCTATCACAAATCCAATCAAGTAAAAGGGGATCAGCTACTTGTTGCTCACACAATGATTAAAACCCTGCCGCAGCCATTGCAAAAGATTATGGGCAATCTTTCCAATACAGAAAAAATGTTAGTAGGTCTTGATCTGGAGGCGTGGAATAATAAGCAGGAATTATGACAAGTAAATGATAGTAATGCTAATGTGAAAAAAAATCTATTCAATTTTCAGTGACAGGATAAAAATATTCCTCGATGAAAAAGCTATCTTTTATCCTTAGCATTTCAGTAACCGTTATTGGAGCGGTTGTGCTTTTTGGTTGGATAGCAAATATTCCTCTTCTTAAAAGTATTTCACAGGTTTGGGTAAGCATGAAAGCAAATACTTAGATACCCTGAAAGTTTTATTTAGTGAAAGTATATTAGACAACGATTAATAAATCAAAGCTATTGCAATAAAGGAATTGCAACTATCCTCCAATCAACATTTATTCTATACTCATCAATATGATGTATCTCCTGCAATAAAATATTTTCATTACTTTTTTCTGTTATCTCACCGCTTTTTATTGTGTATTCACCATAGAACCTGTACTTTTACCGTTATCCACTATATATATTTGATAAACTAAAAAAACAGAAAATCCATGACAAAACTATGCACGCTGCGTAATATTGCCCTTATGTCGGCTTTATGCGCTATACTTTTTTTAAGCTCTTGCCGAAAGGAAGAGGAAATGACTTCACCCGACACAAGCACTACTCTTAATGATGAATCTGAAAGGTATGCACCTGCCAGTTATGATGCAGGGGTTGTTCAACCCTGGTACTCCTTAATGAGCAAGCTTATTATTGAATCACCAGGCCATACACCTCCTATAGCAGCCCGTGAAATTGGTTACACAGGTATTGCATTATATGAAGCAACAGTGTCACGTGGTGGTGGCCATGCTTCATTAGCTGGTCAGCTCAGTGGTCTTGCTTCATTGCCGTCACGTCCGGGTAATCATTTGGTTCCAACCGTTAGTGCGAATGCTGCATTGGCAAGAATTATGAAAAGCCTTTTTGGAAATGCAACTGCTGCCAACATTGCCCGCATTGATTCGCTTGAACTTGCATTGGACGGTGCTTATTCTGCTTCTTATCCTTCCAATGATGTTACCTTATCGCGTAATTACGGTCGTGATGTAGCTGATGCCATCTTTGCATGGTCATCATCAGATGGTGGTCACCAGGCATATCTTTCTAATTTCCCTTCTTCGTATGTTCCTCCCACAGGAGCGGGTTACTGGGTGCCAACACCACCTGCATATTCTCCTGCAATGTTACCTTATTGGGGAAGCAACCGTGCATTTATTCCTGCAGATAACTCATCATTGATTAATCCTCCTCCACATGTTGCTTATTCAACAGTGGTGGGATCTGATTTTTACAATGCAGCCAATAATGTTTACACCACAGTTAATGGTTTAACCCAGGCTCAAAAAGATATCGCTGCATATTGGGCTGATGGCGGAGGAAGCTTTACACCTCCCGGACATTTGATAGCAATAACAGCTCAAATAGTGCGTAATAAAAACTTAAACTTAAGAGATGCTGTCATCTTACTTACAAAAGTGGGAATAGGATTAAATGATGCAGGTATAGTTTGCTGGAGAGCCAAGTATGATCAGTACTTAATGCGACCTATTACCTATATAAGACAAAATATAGATGCTAACTGGAATTCTTTCATCGGTACACCACCCTTCCCTTCCTTTACATCCGGTCACTCTACTTTTTCCGCAGTAACATGTGCTGTGTTAACCAAACGGTTTGGACCAATAGCATTTACTGACAGCACAAAAATGGCTTACGGATTTCCTGCAAAACCATGCAGCAATTTTACTGCTGCCTCACAGGAAGCTGCGCTGTCAAGATTATACGGTGGAATTCATTATGAATTTGATAACAACTCAGGATATGATTGTGGAATTGCAATTTCGCTTAACATAAAAGGGTTGCACTTTTAATAAATGTAACGTCCTGAAATAAGTTGACGGATTTAAATTATCCCGATTGCCTCTGGTGATCGGGATTTTTTGTTTTGTAAACTTGTGAGGGTGTTTTCATTTTTAGCGCCAGATGAGGTCTGTAATTATTGTACAAACTTACAC